>JBBNGO010000028.1:0-33624 GCA_040095065.1 Hominicoprocola fusiformis | reverse complement strand
AAAAACGCGGCGCTCTCCCGCTTGGGAGAGAGCCGCTTTTTATTCACTTGTTGACGCAGGTATCAGCAAAGCTGAAGCCGTTTTTCATTTGCTCGCTGGCAGTGCGCAGGACCTTGTTGAGGATCTGCGTGCTCTCCTCTTTCGCCATCGCGCAGAGCTCGTCGTTCGCCTGCGCGGCGAGCGTGAAGTCGCCGCTCTCGCGCATCAGCCTGTCGTATTTGAGGACGATCTGTCTGCCGCGGATATTCACCGTGTCCTGATAGCCCCAGACATTCTGGATGCACGAGCCGTAGCACTTGTCGGCCAGCGCGCCGACAAAGCGGCTGACCCAGTAGAGGTTGTCGGTCTCGGCGTCGAGCGTCACCTTGCTCAAATAGTCCGGCATCTGCGGGGCATTTGTGTACACCGGCAGCCACGCGGAAAATGTCGTGGAGCCGAAGCACACCCACTCGATACCCTTAATGGCATCGGGGACGTCGCTTCTAATTTGACAGATCGTCGTCACGCCCGTGCGGTTGATGCCGATAGGACGGTAAATGCCGCCTTTTTCCGCATGGCCCGCATAGGGATCGTAGGGTGTACCCTGATAGTGGGACGAGAGCAGGTATTGGATATCCTCCGCGGCAACCTTGCGCTCGGGAACGTAGGACCACGGAATGTCATCGCTTTCGGGCGTGAAGTCCGCGTTTTCGCCGTCCCAGCGGTAGGTGTGCGGTGCAAGGCAGCGGCCCATGAACCACGCGCGCGGCGTGTTGTAGATGTGATCCATGTCTCGATGCGAACCGAAAACGTCCCGCGGGTTGAACTTGCCATCCTGATTCAGATCCAGATGGTTTTCCGAGATGAATTCTCTGAGGTCCGCCGAGCAAAGGTGCGATTCCTGTGCACCGAAGGCGTCCCCCAAATCGAACGAGTCCATACCAAACTGGTTTGGGTTGATGATGACGCGATCCTCGGGAATTTTCTTCGCGATCCAGTGGTGCCCGCCGATGGTCTCGAGCCACCAGACCTCGTTTTCGTCGTTGAAGGCGATGCCGTTCGACTCATAGGTGCCGTATTGCTCCAGAAGCGCACCGAGGCGCAGCACGCCCTCGCGCGCGGAGCGGATGTAGGGCAGGACGAGGACAACGATGTCCTCCTCGCCGATGCCGCCGCAGCGCTCCTCTTCCCCATCCTTCGCCTCGCGCAGCTCGACCATCGGGTCGGCCGCGAGCACGCGCGGGTTCGAGGTCGTGGTTTCCGTCGCCGTCATGCCGACGTTCTCGGCGTTGATGCCGGTCGCGGCCCAAATGCCGTGCTTCGGGTCCACGCTCGGGCAGGACGTGTAGCGCATGGGGTTCTCCGGCAGTGTGATCTCCACGTGGGACTCTACGCTTTTATAAATCTTCGGCTGCTGCTCGGGCTCGACCACGATCAGCTTTTTCTCATCAAAATGACCGTCGTCCGTACGGGCGATCATCGTCGAGCGGTCATTCGTCGCCAGCTTACCGGCCAGTACAGTGGTGCAGGGCATAATGACATCTCCGTTTCCTGTCGATTTCACCGCAGCGCCGCTTTTTCGCAGCACCGCCAAATTTATCTGCATTCATTATATTCACGAAATCGTCCTCTGTAAAGGCAAAATCCCTTTTCAGGTGCATCTCCCCTGCTGCTCTGCCGCGAAAAAATGTGGACAGGCCCGCTAAAAAGCGGACCTGTCCAAAAGGTTGGTAAAGAGAGGTCGTACCTATCAAGTTTGGATCGATCACACCATGATGGGCTCGTCCCAGAGCTTGAGCTTCTGGCCGATGCCGTTTTCCTTGGCATACTGGTAGACGCGCGCGGCGATCGCCACGTCGTAAAGGCCGAGGCCGACGTTGCAGGTGTAGGTGAGCTGGTCGTCGTTGTCGCGGCCGGACTTCCGCCCCGCTACCAGGTCGGAGACGCTCGCGTCGATGCGGGAATCGTCGATCTTGCCGTCGCGGAACATGTAGGCCATCGTGTCCCCCACGCGGTGCTTGTCGGTCTCCCAATCGTCGATGACGACCTTGTCCGCGCGCAGGATCAGCTCCTCGTCGACCTCGTTGTCGCCAAGGTGAGCAACGTAAACGCCCTTTTTGATCTCCGCGCCGTGGATGATCGGCTCGGTCGCGGTCACAAGGATGTCGCCGCTTTCGATCGTGGCGAGGCGGTCGCTCGCCGCCTCACGTCCATGTTCAGCTTTTGGATCGCTGTGACCTCGCGGATCATATAGACCTTTTCCGCGTGTTCCTCATTCAATCTGACCTCGGAAAGCGAGATCGCAAGCCTCTTTCCATAATAATCGTAGAGTCCGCTGCCGCGTTGAAGACGAGGACATTGTCGCGGGCATCCAGCGTGATGATCCCCTCGTCCACCGTCTGCACGACCGTCTCCATCTCGCGGCGCATGGATTCGTTGTTGTGGTTGAGGTGGTTGATCTCCCGCGTGAGCGCGATCAGATCCTTCACATACTTCGCCGTGACCTGATGCATTTTCTCGTCCGGCAGGCCGAGACGCAGCATGATCTCGACGATCGTGCTGATATCGATAGTGCGGATGCCGACATCGATGATCTTTTCAATGCACCGCGGCAAATAGTGACATTGATCGTCGTATTCGCCAAACGTGATAAGCGGGCGCGCAACGCCATCATCCTTCGCACCGGGGTAAAACGGGATATAGCGGAACTGGTTGAGGCCCAACGTTTCAAAAAAGCGCACCGCGTCATAGGCAGAGGACTTAAAGTCATTCAGCACATACACCTCCGAGCCCTCCGGCAGGCCAAAGACCTCGTCCAAGCGCTGCGCGGCAGACATTTGTCACAGCTGCACAGTGCTTTTTATCATCATAAATCAAATTTTTTGTAAACGCCTATTGACACAGTAGGAATTAAGCGTTAGAATTCCTATCTGCAAGGTAGGCAATTATGAGCGAGGAGGCATGCCGCATGATGATCTCAACAAAAGGGCGCTACGCTTTGCGGGTCATGCTGGATATGGCCGAGCACGGAGGCGGCGAGTGGCATCGTTTGAGCGACGTCGCGCAGCGCCAGCAGCTCTCCAAAAAATATCTGGAGAGCATCATGGCCGCGCTGAGCCGTGCGAATCTGGTCGAGAGCGCCGTGGGCAAATCGGGCGGCTACCGCCTGACCCGCTCCCCCGAGGATTACCCCGTAGGTGAAATTCTGCGGGCGGTGGAGGGAAATCTGTCGCCGATCGCGTGCCAGGCTGAGGACGGCTCCGGCTGCGGCGCTTCCTGCGACTGCGACGCGCGGCTTTTCTGGCAAGGGCTGGAAGACCAGATCAACAGCTATGTCGACAATCATACGCTGGCGCAATTCATGCGAGTCAATGAAAAAACACCGGCCGTTTTGAGCGGCACGGAAAGAAGATAAGGTGGTTCAATATGAGTAAGGCACTTTTAGAGATTCAAAACCTGCACGTGCGGGTCGAGGAAAAGGAAATTCTCCACGGTGTGGATCTGACCGTGGGACAGGATGAGACCCATGTGCTGATGGGCCCCAACGGCACCGGCAAGTCGACGCTGGGCTATGCCATCACCGGCAATCCGACCTACAGCGTAACCGGCGGTTCGATCATTTTTAACGGCGAGGACATCACGGAGCTCCCCGTCAACGAGCGCGCGAAAAAGGGCATTTTCCTGTCCTTCCAGAACCCGCTGGAGGTCCCCGGCGTAACGCTGAGCGCATTCATCCGCAGCGCGCTGGAGCAGAAGACCGGCGACCGCCTGCGCCTGTGGGACTTCAAGAAAAAGCTCAAAGAGACCATGGCCCTTTTGAACATGGACGAGAGCTATGCCGAACGTGATCTGAACGTGGGCTTCTCCGGCGGCGAGAAGAAGAAAGCCGAAATTTTGCAGATGCTCATGCTTGAGCCCAAGCTCGCGATCCTCGATGAGACCGACTCCGGCCTCGACGTCGACGCGGTCCGCACCGTCAGCGAGGGCGTGCGCCTGTTCCGCGAGCGGACGCACGGCTCGCTTCTCATCATCACCCACTCCACGCGCATTCTGGAAGCGCTCCATGTGGACGCGGCCCACGTGATGGAAGACGGCGTCATCGTCCGCAACGGCGGCGCCGAGCTGGTGGATGAGATCAACGAAAAGGGATTCGGCAGCCTGAAGGAAGACTGAATCGGGAGGCTCTTGACATGGCAGATTTGAAAGAAAAAACCTACGTGGAGGATGTGGATCGCAGTGTCTACGACATTCGGGACACGGAAAACGATGCGTACCGAATGGAATCCGGCCTGACGCCGGAGATCGTCGAAAAGCTCTCCAAGGAGAAGGACGATCCCGTGTGGATGCAGCAGTTCCGGCTCGAATCCCTCCAGATCTACAATGAAATGAAGATCCCCAACTGGGGCCCGTCGATTGAGGGCCTTGATATGGATCATATCGCGACCTACGTTCGCCCGAACACCAAGATGCGCAACGACTGGAAGGACGTGCCGGAGGACATCAAGGAGACCTTCGAGCGCCTTGGCATCCCGCAGGCGGAGAGAAAATCCCTCGCCGGTGTGGGTGCGCAGTACGACTCCGAGCTTGTCTATCACAACGTCAAGGATTCCGTGGCGGCCGAGGGCGTGGTTTACACCGATATGGAGAGCGCCATAAAGGGCAAATATGCCGACATGGTGCGCAAGTACTTCATGAAGCTCGTGACGCCCCACGACCACAAGTTCGCGGCGCTCCACGGCGCGGTGTGGTCCGGCGGCTCGTTCGTGTACGTGCCCAAGGGCGTACACCTCTCCATTCCCCTGCAATCCTACTTCCGACTGAACGCCAAGGGCGCCGGCCAGTTTGAGCACACGCTCATCATCGTGGACGAGGGCGCGAGCCTGCACTTCATTGAGGGCTGCTCCGCGCCGAAGTACAACATGGCGAACCTCCACGCCGGCTGCGTGGAGCTGTACGTCAAGAAGGGGGCCAAACTCCGCTACTCGACGATCGAAAACTGGTCGAAGAACATGTACAACCTGAATACCAAGCGTGCGCTGGTGGAAGAGGGCGGCACGATCGAATGGATCTCCGGCTCCTTCGGCTCCCATGTTGGCTGCCTGTACCCCATGAGCATCTTAAAGGGTGACAATTCCCGCATGGAGTTCACCGGCGTTACGTTCGCCGGTGCGGGGCAGAACCTCGATACCGGCGCAAAGGTCGTCCATGTGGGCAAGAATACGAGCTCCTATATGAACACGCGCTCGATCAGCAAGAGCGGCGGCATCAGCACGTTCCGCTCAAGCGTTGTCGTGGAAAAGGGCGCCAAGGGTGCCAAGTCCGCCGTGTCGTGCCAGTCGCTGATGCTGGACTCCGAGTCCCGCTCCGACACCATCCCCGCAATGGACATCCGCACAAAGGACGCGGCCATCGGCCACGAGGCAAAGATCGGCGCGATCAGCAACGAGGCCGTCTTCTATCTGATGAGCCGCGGCATGAGCGAGGAGGACGCGCGCGCGATGATCGTCAGCGGCTTTGCCGACAATGTCTCCAAGGAGCTGCCGGTGGAGTACGCGGTGGAAATGAACAACCTCATCCGGCTCGAGATGAAAGGCAGCATTGGCTGAAAGGAGTTTGGACATGAACGATACGATTTTGATCAACCGGCTCCCGACCCGTACCTGGAACCGGCTGGGTGTGAACGAAACGGCCCTCACCTGGGGACAGGCCGACGATTTGGGCGAAGAGAAAATCACCGCCGCCGGTCAGACCGAGCGGCTTGAGATCACTGGCTCCGGCGAGCGCGGCGAGAAGACGGTCGACATCCACGTGCCCGCGGGCCAGACCGTCACGGTGTTTGAAACGCTGAGAGCGGAAAAGGGCCTGCTCGTGCGCACGGCGCTCCACGTTGCAAAGGACGCAAAGGTGCGGCTCGTGCAGATTCAGAATGCGGCACAGGGCTCGCTGCTCCGTCTGGAGACGAGCGGCGAGTGCGCCGAAAACGGTCAGGTAGAGCTGATCCAGGTCCTGCTGGGCCGCGGCGATGTGTACAGCGATGGCCAGTTCGAGTTGAACGGCAACGGCGCGGGCTTCACGGCGGGCATCGGGTATCTGGGCCAGAAACAGCAGACCGTGGACATGAACCTTGTGGTGAACCACTGGGGCCAGAAGACCACGAGCGAAATCAATGCCGCCGGCGCTTTGAAGGACGACGCGCAGAAGATCTTCCGTGGGACCATCGACTTTAAGAAGGGCTCCGCTGGCTCCGTCGGCAGCGAGCAGGAGACGGTTTTGATGCTGGGCGACGGCGTCGTCAACAAGACGGTGCCGCTGATCCTGTGCGCCGAGGAAAACGTCGTCGGCAACCACGGCGCGACCATCGGCGAGCTGGACGAGGACACGCTGTTCTACTTTGAAAGCCGCGGCATTTCCGCAGCGGAGGCGGAAAACATCATGGCCCGCGCCGCCATCGAGCGGCTGGCCCGCACGATCGAGGATGAAGCGGCGCAGGCCGCGATCCTCTCCGAGCTTGAGGAGGTGCTGTAAGATGGCGCATGCATATCGGGACGACTTCCCCCTGCTCAAGAGTCAGGATGTTGCGTATCTGGACAACGCCGCGACGGCGCAGCGCCCGCAGTGTGTGCTGAACGCCGTAACAGAGTTTTATAAAAGTCAGAACGCCAATCCGCTGCGCGGCCTCTATCCCCTGAGCATCGCCGCGACGGAGGCTTACGAAAACGCGCGCGAGGCCGTTCGGTCCTTTCTGAACGCGAAGAGCAGCCGCGAGATCATCTTCACCCGCAACACCACCGAGAGCATCAATTTAGTGGCTTACAGCTACGGTCTCTCCCACGTGAAGGCCGGGGACGAGGTGCTCGTCTCCATCATGGAGCACCACAGCAACCTTCTCCCCTGGCAGATGGTTTGCCGCCAGACCAGCGCGTCGCTCAAATTTATGGAATGCGAAATGGACGGCACGCTGGACTTAAATAAGGTCGAAGCCCTCATCACGCCGAAAACAAAGATCGTCGCCTGCACGCACGTTTCGAACGTCTTAGGCCGCGTGAATCCCATCCGCGAGCTCGCGGCGCTGGCGCACCGCGCCGGCGCGGTGCTGGTCGTCGACGGCGCGCAGAGCACGCCGCACATTCCGGTGGACGTGCAGGCATTGGACGCGGATTTCTTCGCCTTCTCCGGCCACAAGGTCTACGGCCCCATGGGCATCGGCGTTCTCTACGGACGTAAAGAATTGCTGAACGCCATGCCGCCGTTCCTCACAGGCGGCGAAATGATTGAATCTGTCACCCGCGATGGTGCGGTCTTTGCCGAGCTGCCGCACAAGTTCGAGGCCGGCACGGTCAACGCGGCAGACGCCGTGGGTCTGCATGCGGCCATTGACTATGTCAAGAGCATCGGCTTTACAGCGATGCATCAGCAAGAGGTCGCGCTGACACGCCGCGCGATGGACGCGATCGGCGAGATGCCGCACGTCCACGTGCTGGGCTCGGAAAAGCCCGAGGAGCATTGCGGCATCATCACCTTTACGGTGGACGGCGTTCACCCGCACGACATCAGTGAGATCCTCGCGAGCGACGGCGTCGCCATCCGCGCAGGCCATCACTGCGCGCAGCCGCTTCTGGCCTATTTGAAGCATCCGTCCACCGCGCGGGCAAGCCTCGCGTTTTATAACACGGAAGCCGAGGTCGACCGGCTGCTTGACAGCATTTCCACGCTAAGGGAGCGAATGGGTTATGGAAAATAGAAGCTTTTACAATGAAATTCTCACCGAGCATAACCTGCATCCGGAGTTCAAGCACGACCTGCCGGACGCCGACATCGTGCTCGAGGGCGTCAACCCGAGCTGCGGCGACGACATCTTCCTCAAGCTGAAGCTTGACGGCGATGTGATCACGGACGGCGCATTCGTCGGCGACGGCTGCGCCATCTCGCAGGCGTCGGCGGACATCATGCTCGGCATGATCGTCGGCAAAAAGAAGGAAGACGCGCTGAAAATGGGCGAGATCTTCCTGAAAATGATCCAGGGCGAGGCGTCAGAGGACGAGATCGACAGTCTGGAGGAAGCCTCTGCTCTCCGCGATATTGCCCACATGCCCGCACGCGTCAAATGCGCGGTGCTCGGCTGGCGCACGCTGAAAGAGGCCCTGCTGGACGGGGACGAGCTGTCGTAACGCGGTCGCTCCGTTGAATTTCAAATCAAAATAATAAAAAGAGGTATTTGCCGCAGCATGCGGCAAATACCTCTTTTTATTCAAGCAAAAACAGGGCGAGAATTCGGCCTTTGCCGTATTTCCGCCCCTCTCCCCTGCTCATTGGTCGTAATGCTCCAAAAACGAATGCACTTCTCCCTTTGTCTTGTAGCCGGGGAAGGTGTCGAGCGCGACAGTGTGGATGCTGTTGAAGATGGATTTTTCGATGTTGGGGTTGTCCCGCTTCAATCTTCGCAGCAGCATCTTGATTTCCTGACGCTTTGAGCCGCCTCCACCGTTGTCGCAGATGGTGCAGTTTTCTGTAAAGCGGCAGGCGCACTGGATAAACTCAAGCTGGTTGTACTGCCGCCAGGCGATGATGTTCTCCTCGTGGATGCAGTACATCGGGCGGATGAGCTCCATGCCCTCAAAGTTGTCGCTGTGGAGCTTTGGCAGCATGGCCTGCAGCTGCGAGCCATAAAACATGCCCATCACTGTCGTCTCGATCACATCGTTAAAGTGATGACCCAGCGCGATCTTGTTGCAGCCGAGCTCCTTGGCCTTGCTGTAAAGGTGGCCGCGCCGCATGCGGGCGCAGAGGTAGCAGGGCGATTTGTCCGTGCTGTTGGCCACCTCGAAAATATTGGTCTCGAATACCGTGATGGGGATGTGCAGCAGCGCCGCGTTGCTCTCGATGCGCTGGCGGTTGATGGCGTTGTAGCCCGGATCCATGACGAGGAACACCAGCTCAAACGGCACGTCGCTGTGGCGGTGCAGCTCCTGCATGAGCTTTGCCATCAGCATCGAGTCCTTGCCGCCGGAGATGCACACGGCGATCCTGTCCCCCGCCTGAATGAGTTCATATTTTTTCACCGCATAGACAAACGGTTTCCACAGCTCGTCGCGGTATTTTTTGATGATGCTCCGCTCGATCATCTGATAGGGCTCTAACGTTCTTGGCATGGATGACACTCCCTCTTCTCTAATCGCTTCCGCCGCGGCGGAGCGTTCATTGCGCAAGCTCCCGATAGCAGCGGTCAAAAATTTGCAGAAATTCCGCGATTTCCGCCTCTGTTGTCAGGTGGCTGAGGCTGATGCGCCACGAGGATAGCGCGTTTTTCCGGTCGCGGCTCACCGCGTAGACCGCCTTGGACGGCGTCCCCTCCACCGAGCAGGCGGACTTCACGGACACGCAGACATCATTTTTTCCAAGCTCCTGCTGAAAAGCCGTCCCCTTGACGCCGTTGACGCTCAGATTCAAAATGTGCGGCACGGCGTTTTTCGGACTGTTGAAGCGGACTTTTGGATACTTCGCAAGCTCCGCACGCAGCAGACGATTCAGCGCCGCAACGTGTGCGATGCGCTCGTTCTGATTTTCGAGCGCCAAACGCAGCGCCTTCTCGATCGACATCGCCATGCCCAGTGCGGGCGTGCCGCTGCGATAGGGCGTGGTACTGCCGCCGCCGTGGATCTGCGGCTCGATGACAAGGTCCTTCTTTTTGACCAGCAGGCCGCTGCCGTTCAGGCCGTAAAACTTGTGCGGCGCGATGCTCATTGTGTCCACACCGGAGAGCACCAGCTTGGTCTTCCCCACGGCCTGCGTCGCGTCCACATGGAGGCGGCAGTTGGGGTAGTCTTTCAAAATATCCGCGATCTCCCGAATCGGCTGCACCGTGCCGAGTTCGCTGTCCACCGCGCAGATGGCGACGAGCACTGTGTCCTTTCGCAAAAGCTCGCGCAGATGTTCCAAATCAATGGTGCCGTCCCGCCGGATGTCCACGAGGTCGACCTCGCAGCCCTGCTGCTGAAGCGAGGACAGCGCACCGCCCACGGAGGAATGCTCCAGCGCCGTGGAGATGATGTGCTTTCCCACATGGCGGGACGCCTGCACGATGCCCTTGAGCGCAAGGTTGTTGGATTCGCTCGCGCCGGAGGTGTAGATGATCTCCTCGGGCGCTGCGCCCAGAAGTTCCGCGATGCCGTCCGTCACCCGGGCCATTTCCACCTGCGCTGCCCACCCCGCGGGATGGGTGGAATTTGGGTTTCCGATATAGCGCCGCTCCGTTTGACAGAATGCGTCCAGTACAGCGGGGTCTGCCGGTGTGTTGGCAGAGTAATCAAGATAGATCATAACGGTCTCTCCCACGCGGTCAGGTCCTTGACGACCTCGCCCGCGACAATCAGGCCGACCGCGGCGGGCACAAAGGCGTTGCTGCCCGGAACCTGCCGCCGCTGCGTGCACTTGCGCGCCGTGCCCGGCGGGCAGATGCAGTGTGTCCGGCAGCTGATGGACATATCGTCCAGCGGCGTAATGGGCGGCTCTTTGGAGTAGACG
The DNA here is from genome assembly GCA_040095065.1 of Hominicoprocola fusiformis. GTDB lineage: Bacteria > Bacillota > Clostridia > Oscillospirales > Oscillospiraceae > Hominicoprocola. Next base: position 23,124 of record JBBNGO010000028.1, on the reverse strand, counting down.
ACCTTCAGCTTTTTGATGCCGCGCTTTTTGAGCTCGCGGCGCATCACTCTCGCCAGCGGACAGACAGAGGTCTTGTAGATGTCCGTCACCTCGAACGCGGACGCGTCCATCTTATTCCCCGCGCCCATGCTGCTGATGATGGGCGTTCCCGCTCTCTGCACCTGCTCGATGAGCTCCAGCTTGCCGGTCACGGTGTCAATGGCGTCCACGATGTAGTCATACTGCGTGAAGTCAAATTGATCCGCCGTCTGCGGCGCGTAAAACGTCTTGTAAGTGTGGACGACTGCGTTCGGGTTGATCTCCTTGATACGCTCCTCCGCCACGTCCACCTTGTACTGCCCCACGGTCTTGCGTGTGGCGAAGATCTGGCGGTTCACGTTCGTCAGGCACACCCGGTCGTCGTCGATGAGGTCCAGCGTGCCGACGCCGCTGCGCACCAGCGCCTCCACCGTGTAGCCGCCCACGCCGCCGATGCCGAACACGGCTACGCGGGCGTTGTACAGCCGCTCCATGCCATCCTGACCTAAAAGCAGCTGCGTTCTTGAAAACTGATTGAGCATACTCTCTCCCCGATTTTGAAAAATTCAAGCAGATTGATCGTCAAGCTATTCTTATCGGCTCTCGCCGATCCTTCGCCTGACGTTGGAAAAATGTCTGCGTTACACCTTTTACATCCACAAACATAGTATGATTGTTGGTTTTCGTATCATAGCATGAGTTGACCAGCACTGTCAACCGCCGCATGACCAGAATCGCAGCCCGCGCAGTAAGTGATTTCATCCATGTTGACTTTTACGCCCCGTTGTGTGACACTATAGGCAACAAAATGATCTTGCAAGGAGAACAATTATGCCTACCAATTCCGTTTCCGCGCGCTTTCAGGAGCTTTTTCCCGAAACGAACCTCATTTCTCTTCTGACCAAGTACGGCGGCGACGCGGGCGATATTTTCGAGACGCTTCAGGATCAGTACGGCGCCCACGAGCAGGAACCGCTCGTCGGCCTTCTCGGCATCAAAGCCGATGAGCACGGCGTCGCTGCCGCCATCGCCGCCGCAGCCGACAATCTGATATCGCATCCCGAAAATGATGACATCGACTGGACCCCCGACGAATTCGTCAGCGATTGGAATGATCTGCACCGCGGCGAGGAGCCACTCAAATAACCGGTGCTAAGCTGTACACCATGACAGATGCAAAAGGGCAAGGGAAAAGCGTTGAGGAACTTTTCCCTTGCCCTTTTTTCACTGGTGCTGAAACAGGACAGTGCAAATCGAATGGAAGCCTATTATACAGCACGCCATCTGTGGGAAGAAGCTGCAAAACGGTTAAAGGGTCAAATAAAGGGTCAAACAGAAAAAAAGAAGTCCGAAACCTTACGGTTTCAGACTTCTCATGGAAGGGTGCGACAATCTGGATATTTCTCAGACTACTTGCGCCCCTCCTCTCTTTTAATTCTTGATGGTATTACATATCAGATTTTATGAGTTTTGTAAAGGCTTTTTCTTATTGCTTATTACCTGTTTTCTCGGCTACTATGATGTTAGTCGTCCAACTCCGCCTCGTGCTTGAAGATTGCGCCGGTGGCGGCGTTGATCTCGTAGTCATATTCCATATTGCCGGATTTGAACTCGATTTCGTAGACGAGCTTTCCGTCCTCATCATCCAGCTCAATGTCCATGTCATACGCCTGATTTTCACTCAAGCCCGCATGGTTCAGGGCGATGGACTTTGCCTTGGCGTAGCCGATATCCTGCACCGTTCCGGACGGCGCGGGCTTTTGACCAGAGGGCTTCGTCGTTTCATTCGATGCGGAAACGGCAGCCAATAAATCTTTCTGCCCGCTGAGCACCTTCCCTGTGTAGGCATCCACTAGATACTCGAACTCGCCCCATGCCGTTTGCAGCTCTACTTCGTAGTGTGCAGGGGATTCGTCGAGTTCGGGATCGACCTCCGCTGTAACGGAATCCACCGCCGTCGTTCCGGCATACTCCTCCGCAGCGGTACGGGCTGCATCCATACCAATCGGCATGGCAGGTGCGCCCGCTTCGGCGAGGTCCTTGAGCTCTTCGACCGAAAGCTTTGCCAGCGCGTCAAACTTCAGCGTGGCGTTGAGTGCAAGCACACGGTTCACCAGCGCCGCCTTTCCGGTCGAAATGCTGTTTTCCCGCGCCTGCTGCGTAAGTCCCGCGTCCTGCGTAAGCGTCTGCGTCAGGACGGACGCCCTCGATTCGCTTGTCTGCAAAACACCGTCCACGGTGCTCGTCAGCTCGCGCTGGAGTTTTTCCGCGCGAGCGGTATCCTTGTCCTCCACCGAGATCATGATGGCGGAGGAAATGCTATTGAGGTAGCCGTTTCGCACAAGGCTGCCCACGATAGCATTCACCGCCACATCGAGCTTCGCGCCCTTGAGATCCGCGCCGTTGCCCATATCCGCAAGGATAGCTTTCGCGTCCTCGTTGAGCGGTGTGCAGACAAGGACCTTTTCGCTTCGATTCACCTTCAGCTCAATGCTCGGGTTCACATCCAGTGACACCACGGACGCAACCGCGTTCGCCCTCTGGTAGAAGAGTCCCCCGCCGCTGAGCAGCATCACCGCAAGGCAGGCGGCGATGAGCGATGTCCATCTTCTCTTTGCTGCTTTTTTCGTTTTCATGTTGATTACCGTTCCTTTCCGCGCTTCACAGCGGGAGAGAACGCCGCTCACATCGTCCGGCGCGGTCTTTTCAAGCGCCGCAGCCAGCCTCTGCTCCATTTTGTCATTGGTCATCGGGCGTCATCTCCTTCCAGAAAAATTCGCATCTTTTTCAATGCTCTGTGATATTTCGACAGGACGTTGGGAAGCGGCAGCGCAAGAAGCGCCGCGATCTCCCTGTGTTTTAGGCCCGTGACCGCGTGGAGCAGCACAATGCGCCGCTCCTCGTCAGCAAGGTTTGCCAGCGCGCCTTGCAGCAGCGCACGCTCGTCGGCATCCAAACCGCATTTCTGCGCGGGAATAGCGTCCCATTCCTCCTCGCTGAGGGCGGCATGGCGTTCCTCGCGCCGCAGACGCATCAGACAGAGGTTGCGGCATACGGTCAGAAGCCACCCCATCGGCGAGCCGGTGGGGCGGTACTGCGCCGCGCAGTCCCACACCTGCACATAGACATCCTGCGTCAGGTCCTGCGCGTCCTGCGCGTTTTTAAGGTAGGAAAGCGCTAAGCCGTACACCGCCGTGCGCGTGCGCTGATACAGCGCCGCCAAAGCGTCACGGTCACCACCGGCAATGTGGAGGAGCAACTGCTGCAGCTCGTGTCGATCCTCTGCCGGAGCGTATTCGGTTGTCATCAGCAAGCTGAGCATAGGCTTCCGTCTCCTGTCATCCATGTAATGCACGGAAAGGACGATTTATTGCACGGGATTTTTTATTTTTATGATTTTGTTTCTTTCGCCTCATCGAACTGCAACATTCTGTGATCCTCCGTCAGCACCTTCATCTGACTGATGGCAATGGCATTGAGTTTCGCCAAACGCTCCGCCTGCGGGACTCCTTCGTTGATGAAAACCGCGTTCAGATTTTCCAGATTAGACAGGCACACGAGCTGCGAAACATTGGCATAGTCACGGATGTTACCCTTAAGATCTGGATTGGTGTCGCGCCACTCTTTTGCCGTCATCCCGAACAGTGCCATATTCAAAACATCGGCTTCGTTGGCATAGACCAGCGAAATCTGCCGCGCAGACAGCTCCGGCGGAATCAGATTTTCCTTGATGGCATCGGTATGAATGCGATAATTGATCTTGGCAAGGTTGCGCTTGATGTCCCAACCGAGTTGCTTCATCTCCTCGGTCTTGAGGCGCTCAAACTCCTTGACTAAGTAGAGCTTAAACTCCACGGAGATCCATGAGGCAAACTCAAACGCGATCTCCTTATGTGCGTAGGTCCCGCCATAGCGGCCAGCCTTGGAAACAATGCCGATGGCATCAGTCGCATCTACCCATTTCTGCGGTGTCATCACAAAGCTGTTCAACCCCGCCTGACTTCTAAACGCATCGAATTCGACACGGTTAAAATTCGGATTGTAGAGTGTTTCCCACACGCCGAGGAACTCGATGGTGTTTCTGTTGCGAAGCCAGTTTTGAATAATGTAGCGTGGATTATCACTATCCTTGATTTTTGCAATGTCTGTCAAACTGAGGAAATCATCTCGCTTGAGATCCCACTGCACGTTGATTTCTGTTCCACGAACGACCAGTTTATCCATTTCTATTGCCCTCTCTTGCAGTCAGTTCATGCAGCAGTCCTTGACACCCCTCCAGCACATCCTGCCACGTTGTCTCGAAATTGCCTGTGCACCACGGGTCGGCAACATCGTCGGGGCGGTCGGTGTAGTCCATCAGGAGGCGGAGCTTGCCGTCCGGGTCGCCGCCGCAGATGTGGTACATATCCCGAAGGTTGTCTCTGTCCATCCCTATCAGCAGATCGTACTTCTCGTAATCGGCATTGGTGAGCTGCCGTGCCGCATGGCCGTCGCAGGAGATCCCATGCTCCGCCAGCTTGCGCCGCGCCGGGGGATAGACCGGGTTGCCGATCTCCTCTCGACTGGTCGCCGCCGACTCGATATGGAACTGTGACGCCAGCCCAGCCTTCTTCACCAAGTCCATCATCACGAACTCGGCCATGGGGCTGCGGCAGATATTCCCATGACACACAAAGAGTATCTTTTTCATTGCATTCGCTCTCCCGTGTTACTTCTTTTTCACCAGTATAGCAGGAAACCGCTTGCTCGTCGAGAGAAGAATACAGCCACGCCTGAGATTCTATGGCTTCCAGCAATTTCGCTTTCTTCCAACCGAAGTGCAGTGCGGCTCGGATGTACCACGCCCGTTCCTCGTTGCTGCTGCACCGCTCTAAAATCGCCACATTCTGCGTCCAGCCGAGGTTCATCGCCAGCCTCATGATTTCAGGGGATTCTTCGTAGGCTGCGTAAAACGCGCGCATACGGCGCAAATTGCGGGGAGAAAAGCCATCAGCCGCAGGATAGGCCGCTCGCAGATGTTCAGAGGCTACAACAGCCGCGCCTTTCTCTGCTTTGCTGCTGACCAGCCGACCAATCTCGCAGTACAAATTCATCTGTGAAAGCTGCTCAGCCATAAGTCTGTCCAGTTCGGAAAATAGGATGCTGTAATCTGTAGGCTTGCGGATATTCATGGGCTTTCTCCTTTCTGGCGCTGTGTGCCTGTTCTGTAAAGTAGAAGCAGCGGAATGGCAATGCCATCCCGCTGCTGTTTCAATTTTAAGGGTTTGTTTCCTCCAGAGGGTTCGGTCGGTATCCGTCCATCAGAGTATCGTTCTCCATGATGAAGGGGTGCGTCGTATCCTGACCCCAAGAGGTGTCGTATTTCTCCATCAGGTAGTCGCTCAATTCCGTGCGGTTTTGGAGATTCACTAAACGGTATGGCTCCTGGAACGCCACCTTTTCGATGAAGTACAGCGAACCGTCCTCCGCGGGCAGCAGCACGCCGACATGACCAATAAAGAGCGTGTTGTCCTCATCCGAGAATTTATCGTGGAAGACAACAGAGATCATGCTCGCTTTGCTGTCGGCAAACGCGATGCCGCGGGCTGCCCAGCCCTCCTGAAGCGCTTTGACCTGTGCTTCGACCTCTGTGCTGTCCGCGGCATTCACCGGCGCGAACAACGCGCAGAATTTGGCGGTGCTGTCCCCGCAGAGTGCGTCAGGATCGGCGTCGACTGTCTCTAAATCGGTAAAGAGCGAGTCCTCGCCCTGTACCTCCGGCTGGTCGGCTCCTGCTGTGATGAATTCGCTGAACAGGCCAAATGCTGTAATGCGGCAGTTATAACCGGGAAAGCTGCCGTTTGCCGCCGCCCATTCATCCTGCATGTCATAGGGATCATACTTGGTATCGGTCGGTGCGGCACTCTCGAAACTATCGGTCAACCACTCGCTCTTGACGCTGGCGTTAAACTGTTCCACCCGATTCAGTAGAGCAGCAATGCGGGATTCTTCGATTCCTGAATCCGTGAGAAGCCCGGAAAGCTGTTTTCTGGAATCCTCATCGGTCAGGTTGGAATATTCCACCGCCTCCAGCGCAGGCTGATCTGTAATCGGCTCTTTCTGCTTACCGCAACCAGCTGCAATGGTAAAAATCACAATCACATATAAAATAAATGTTGCCGTTTGTTTTCGTCTTTTCATAAAATTACCCTCTTTCAGATTATATAGTGTTCCCCAAAAAGAAAAAACGGCTAAAAGAGAAATTCACTCTTGTATCGCTCTAATTCGAAAATACAGCTACGATGTTATCAGTTGCACCCTTTCATATAGATATGCGGAATCCCACCCTTTGCTTGTTTTGCAAGGCTCATTCGCGCTTCGAAAAAGGCAATTTCCGCAAGCGTTAATGGTCTGATATATTGCACCTTGTACTCGCTAACATAGCTTTTCAACCCCTCAAATATTGCGCAAAAATCTGAATAGCAATTTTCAAAATCTGTATAGTAGCAATCGGGGTCAAACTTATTATTTTCAGCAGCTTCGAGTGCTTGCAAAAAGCCGTTTCGCTGTAGTTTCCCCAGAAGTTCAACTACTTCTTTATCACACCCCTGAAGCAAAGCTGACGATAGTAGTCTATCCGTCGTTTCAACGACGCCTTTTTTAGCTGACTAAAATCCTTATATAGGTCAAAATGCCGTGTCCAACCTTCACCCGCATCGGCCGTCGTCATCTTCATATAATAAACTGAGCTCTCAGCTATATGAATCTTTCCTTTTTCAAACCCGGGCAAATAGGTCTGCGCTACAAGCAGTATTTCCTGTATTCCCTGACATATCTTAGTTAAATCAGGATCAATGATTCGCAAAGTCGCCTTCTCTTCTTCACGTCTCGGTATATAGACCTGAAACACATAAAATATGAAATTGATTATTACCCCGATGCTCAAATCTGAAAATAGCTTGTACCATTTCTCAATACCAGAAATCAGTTCTGGTATGTCATATGATATGTAATACGATAAAGTTATACTAACAGCAACTATCAACAAAATAAAAAGGACTCTGTTTCTTTTGGCAAAAGACTTAATTGCTGAAAACATAATCTTGCTCCTCATTCGATTCGGTTGTTCACCTTTCTTGCCAGTATATTACATATTTTATTATACTATTTTCTTACGTAGGGCTCAAGACAATCTATAAATTAACAAAGCCGCAAAGGAAAATGCGGCGCTGCACCGCTCTTTCCTTTGCTTCCTTTTCCGCTGGATCTTAGCAGATCTGCACGATCTGCTCCCAAGGGGCAAGCGTCATGCAAACTTTCTTCTCTTCGGCTGATCGACCACCTGCTCAATCTCCGTCCCACCTCGAAATGTCACGCGGATCTTTTCTCTCGACAGGACACTGACCTTTTCGAGCATCTGATAAACGATGCTGTCATCCCACTCTGTCAGTTCAGAAGGGATCGTGTTCATCACTGCGGTCGCTGCATGCACGCGGCGCTCGATCTGCTCCTGTTCCTGACGGATCTGCAAGATATTGGCTTTCCGGCGTTTCAGCTCTTCTATCATGTCGGAGATCGCGCGGAATCGTTCAGCATACTCTTCTGCGTTCACCGCATTGCTCGCCTCCTGCAGCAGGTTATCGAATTGCTTGCCGAGTTCCTCCGTGGCACGGTCGATATCGCCAAGGCACATCAAGCCCGCCCTCGGCGCGGTGAAACTCACCAAACTCACGCCGCATATCATCCAGGGCTTTTACAACGATCTGCTCGCCAATGGCCGCATTGTTCCCAAACGGGACAAGCAGGGCAAGATTATCAAAAAGGACGGCGTCGCCGTCACGGAGACCGCACCGCTCAACGCAAAGACTGTGCGCAATGTTCACGGCGTTCTGACAAAGGCCCTTTCTCAGGCCGTCAAGGTGGGCTACATCGCACGCAATCCGTGTGACATGGTAGACCTTCCCCGCGTCGAGAAAGCGCAGATCATGCCGCTTACCGACGAACAGGTCAAGTCTTATCTCGCCGCAGCGGATACCGACAACGATTATGGAGATATTCTGAAAGTAATTCTCTTTACCGGCCTGCGTGAAGCCGAAGCGCTGGGGCTGACATGGGATTGTGTCGACTTCAAGAAAAGCACGCTCAAGATTTGCAAGCAGTTACAGAAGCGCCCCGCCGAGGCTGGCGGCTTCCAGTTTGCCGCCCTCAAAAACGACAAGACGCGCATCCTGCGCCCCGCCCCCTTCGTCATGGATATGCTGCGCGCCGTTCGCTCTAAGCAGGCGCAAAGGCGTTTACAGGCCGGTGATCTTTGGCAGGACTGGATAGACCCCGCCAAGCAGTACGCCGCCTGTCGGCTTGTTTTCACAAATGTGCTCGGCGACCACCTGCACCCACAGCGTCTTTATGCACATCATAAGAAGATTGCAGCCAAAGCAGGAGCGCCGGACGCCCGTGTGCATGATCTGCGCCACACCTTCGCCGTGCTCTCCCTGCAAAACGGCGATGACGTGAAGACCGTGCAAGAAAACCTCGGTCATGCGACCGCCGCTTTTACGTTGGACGTTTACGGCCACGTCTCAGAGCGCATGAAGGAGGACAGCGCCGCCCGGATGCAGGGCTATTTTGAAAATCTCAAAAAGGCATGAAAAAAGCTCCGTCGATCTCATCATCGGCGGAGCTGCTTTTGTCCCCGTTAAGGGGTAAAACTTTTAATTTGGGTAAACTTAGGGGTAAAACGTATTCTGTCAAAATGCAAATGCAACTTTTCTGCGTCAAAAGTGCCCAAATCATGTGCTAAAAAGAAAGAACCGCAACCTTTCGGCTGCGATTCTTTGGCAGCGGGAGAAGGATTCGAACCCTCACATACGGAGTCAGAGTCCGCTGTGCTACCATTACACAATCCCGCTATATTGCGTTGTTCGCCGCGCTGTGTCGTTCAGCGAACAAATGTTATTATAGCAGGAACTTTGCATTTGTCAACAGGAAATTTTCTAAAAAATCAAAATTTGGAAAATTCCTGCCTCTTCCCCACTTTCCTGTCACATCCAGATGGCAAACAAGCGCAGCAGCGGCTCGAACACGCGGCGCAGTACGCTGCGCTTAGCCCACTCCTCTTTTGTGACGAGACGGCTGTGGTCGACGATCATATCCATATCCTCGAGCAGCGATTCGATCATCGGCGCGCCGTAGACCATCACGCCGCACTCATAGTCGAGCTCAAAGCTGCGGTAGTCCATATTCACCGAGCCGACAAAGGCCGCTACGCGGTCCACCATGATGGTTTTTCCATGCAGAAAGCCAGGGGTATAGCGGTATACCTTTACGCCGTGTTTGATGAGCTCGCCAAAGTACGACTCCGCCACGCAGTCGGCGTACCAGTGGTCAGGCTTGCCCGGCAGCATCAGCCGCACGTCCACGCCCCCGTCGCCCGCGATGCACAATGCACGCATCACGCTCCCGTCGGGGATGAAGTACGGCGTCGTGATATAGAGGAAGCGCCGCGCGCCGGAGATCATCTGGAGGAACACATCCTCGGCCGGATTGTCGGGGTTGTTCTGCGGTCCGTCGGTAAACGGCTGGCAGAAGCCCTCGCTTTTGACCGGCGTATGGGGGCGGTAATAGTCGTGCTCGTTGTGCATCACGCCGCCGAGGTTCACACACATGCGGATAAAGCTTGCCGTCAGGCCCCAGGCACCCTCGCCTTCAAGACATACGCCGCTGTCCTTCCAGTAGCCGAAGCGCTCGATGATATTGGCGTACTCGTCGGCGATGTTCACGCCGCCGGTGTAGGCGACGTCACCGTCAATGCAGGCGATCTTGCGGTGGTCGCGGTAGTTGAAGTGCAGGCGGTTCACATACTCGTGCACGGGGTTGAAGATGAATACCTCGACGCCCACCTCGCGCAGACGGTCGATCGTCTCGCCGGAAAAGCGCTTGATGTTGCCAAAGTCGTCGAAGATGATCTTGACCTCAACCCCCTCGCGCGCCTTGGCGCAGAGGATCTTTTCAAGCTCATCCCAGAGCTTTCCCTCAGCCAGAATGAAGTATTCAAGGAAGATGAAGCGCTCAGCCTTGGCTGCGCGGTCGATGAGATTACGCAGCAAAATCGCACCCTCGGGCAGGTACGTGACAGAGGTATTCTGATAGAGCTGGAAGTCGCGGCGGCAGAGGTAGTTTGCCGTGCGCGACCAAGCGGGCAGCTGGCGCGTGAGCTTGTCGACGGCGATCTCACTGCGCATGCGCACGCTCTCCGGCTCGTCAGGAAAGCGCTTGGTGTTCTGCGGCAGATGGCGCTTCTGCGCCGCGCCGCCCCAGAGGAACCAGAGAATCATACCCACCGGCGGGGCCAGCAAAAGCAGGATGAACCAGATGAGCTTATAGGAAAGCTCACCTGGTTCATTGTAGATATGCACCGCAAGGAACAGCGCGCCGACCTGTACGACGCCGTAGGCCAGCGCCAGATACTCCTGCATAAAGTAGGAGATGGCGACAACAAAGCCGATCTGCACCGCAAGCAGGACGACGACCAGCATGATCCGCAGCGCCGCAGAAATGCGCCGCTCGCCCTTTTGCTGAATCTGGAATCCCTTCATCGCAGTCTCAGTCCCCTCCTGTTGGCTGTTCCCTGTTTTTGATTTTTTGTTTTCCTCAGTTCTTCTCGTAGCGCTCGTTCTTCTCGTTCAAAAGCTCGGTCTTGATGTCGTAGAGCTTCTGCGAGAGGTCCACATAATAGTTATGCGGGTTATCGAAGCGCTTGACCTCGTCCCAGAGGGTATCGACCTGCTCGGCGCAGTATTTTTTGATCTCCTCGATGCCGGGACGCTTGTATACGAGCTTGCCTTTCTGGTAGATGGGCACGAGCAGCTCGCGCGCTTCGAAGTGATAGACTTCCTTACGCTTCCACGTGGCGTCGGGGTCGAAGATCTCAAGATTCTGGCTGTCGTCCACGGTCTCGTCGTAGACCGTCAGATAGTCGGCGATGGCCTTGCCGGTGTCGCGGCCGTAGAAGCGGTAAAGCTTCTTGAAGTGCGGTGTCGTGATCTTGCCGACATTCTCGCTGATCTTGATCTTGGGGACGATATTGCCGTCCTTGTCCTCCACTGCGACGAGCTTATAGACGCAGCCGAAGACCGGCTCGCTCTTGGCGGTAATGAGACGCTCACCGACGCCGAAGGCGTCGATCCTCGCATCCTGCATCCAGAGGTCCTGAATGAGGTACTCGTCGAGCGAGTTCGAAACGGTGATGGTGCACTCCGTCCAGCCCGCCTCGTCGAGCATCTTACGCGCCTTGCGGGAAAGATAGGCGATGTCGCCGCTGTCCAGGCGGATGCCGCACTTTTTAATGCCGAGCGGCTTCAAGATATCGTTGAACGCCTTGATGGCGTTGGGAATGCCGGACTTTAAGGTATTATAGGTGTCGACGAGCAGGACAGCGTTCTGCGGATAGTATTTGCAGTAGGTCGCGAATGCATCATATTCGGTGTCGAACATCTGCACCCAGGCGTGGGCCATCGTGCCGAGCGCGGGCGTGCCGTAGAGCTGGTCGGAGATGGTGCAGGCAGTGCCGCAGCAGCCCGCAATATAGGCAGCACGAGCGCCGTCGATGGCGGCGGCGGAGCCCTGCGCGCGGCGGGAACCGAACTCCATCACAGCGCGGCCCTTGGCGGCGCGGACGATGCGGTTGGCCTTGGTGGCGATCAAGCTCTGATGGTTCACGGTCAAAAGCGCGAACGTTTCAAGCAGCTGCGCCTCGATCGCGGGCGCGCGCACGACGACCATCGGCTCTTTCGGGAAGACGGGCGTGCCCTCGGGCACGGCGTAAATGTCGCCGCTGAAGTGGAAGTTTGCAAGATAGTCGAGGAATTCCTCGCAGAAGATACCTCTTCCGCGCAGGTAGTCGATGTCCTGCTGGTCGAAGTGCAGATCCTCGATATAGTCGATCAGCTGGTCAAGACCGGCGGCAATGGCGTACCCGCCTCCGTCCGGCACCGAGCGGAAATAAACGTCGAAATAGGTAATGCGATCCTGGAACCCTGCTTTCAAGTAACCATTGCCCATAGTCAACTCGTAGAAGTCGCAGAGCATGGTCATATTGAGCTTCTGATCGGTTTTCATAGTCACCTCATAGTGTCACGGCGCGGACTGTGCCGCGCCTTGTAATAGGTGCATTATATCCTGCATACCAAAATAAAGCAAGGCTTTCCGCCCTTTTTCCGCTTTTTACTTGACTTTATCCATTGCGTCCCCTATGATAAAGGGACTTTCTAAAGAAACGGAGCATCACAATGGGTGTTATTTTAGGCATTGACATCGGCGGTTCGAGCACGAAGATCGTCGGTCTTGCCCCCGATCTTTCCGTCATCGACATGCTGCGCGTCAAGGCTGACGATCCGCTCACCTCGCTCTACGGCGCGATGGGCAATTTCCTTTCCACACACAATTTACAGCTCTCCGACATCCGCCACATCGCGCTCACGGGCGTGGGCTCTTCGTATGTCGAGGGCGATATCTACGGCGTGAAGACCATCAAGGTTGAAGAGTTCCCCTCCGTCGGCACGGGCGGCCTCGCCCTTTCGGGCAAGGAGCACGCGGTCGTCGTCAGCATGGGCACGGGCACGTCGTTTCTCTGGGCCAACAAGGGCGGAGAGATCCGTCACCTCATCGGCAGCGGCGTGGGCGGCGGCACGCTCGCGGGCCTCAGCTCGCTGACGACGGGCGTGCACCAGTACGCGCTGATCCGCAAGCTCTGCCAAGACGGCGACCTCAGCCACATCGACCTGACGATGGCCGACCTCTCGCGCGAGCAGGTGGGCGATCTGCCGCCCGAGGCCACGGCGGCGAACTTTGCCAAGGTCGCCGACGACGCGACGCCGTCGGACAAGATGCTCGGCATCGTCAACCTGGTGCTCCAGTCCATCGGCACGATGTCGGTGCTCGCGTGCAAGTGCTGCGGCACGGACACGGTCGTCCTCACAGGCGCGCTGACGATGCTGCCGCCGGCAAGGGAGACGTTCGAGCTGTTCAAACAGCTCTACCATGTCAATTTTATTATTCCCGAAAACGCGACGTTTGCTACCGCCATCGGCGCGGCACTGTACAGCGTGAGAGAAAATTGACGAAAACTATTCAAGAAAGTGCCTGCCATTCGGCAGGCACTTTTTATTTTCAAACGCTTGTTCTATTTCGCATTTTATGCTACACTGTTCATGAAACGAGGTGAACGCGATGGACCGCATCATTCTGCACTGCGACTGCAACTGCTTTTACGCCTCCTGCGAGCTTTTGAGCCATCCTGATTTGCGCCAGCTTCCCGTCGCGGTCTGCGGCGATCCAACGGAGCGCCACGGCATCATCCTGGCCAAAAACGAACCGGCGAAGCGCTGCGGCGTCAAAACGGCGGAGACCATCTGGAAGGCCAAGCAGAAGTGCCCCGGCCTCATCCTGCTGCCGCCGCACCATCGGCTCTACGCCGAATACTCGAAAAAAATCAATGCCGTCTACGGCGAGTACACTGACTTAGTCGAGCCGTTCGGCATCGACGAGAGCTGGCTCGATGTGACAAATTCCCTCCACCTCTTCGGCGGGGACGCCAGAGCGCTCGCCGACACGCTGCGCGAGCGCATCAAGCGCGAATTTGGACTGACGATCTCGGTCGGCGTGTCGTTCAACAAGGTGTTTGCCAAGCTCGGCAGCGACTATAAAAAGCCCAATGCCACGACCGTCATCGCACGTGACAACTGGCGTGACATCGTCTTTCCCCTGCCCGTCGGCGACCTTTTGTTTGTCGGCCGCAGTGCACAGGAGTTGCTGGGCCGCTACGGCGTGCGCACGATTGGCGAACTCTCAAAATGCAGCGAGGAAATGCTCGAAACACTGATGGGCAAAATGGGCTCGCAGCTCTACCGCTATGCCAACGGCCTCGACGACTCCCCCGTCCGCGGAGCGGCGGACCGAGAGCCGATCAAATCCGTTGGCAATTCGACGACGTTCCGCCGCGACCTGACGCGCTGGGATGAGGTGCAAAGCGGCATCTCGCTGCTTTCTGACAGTGTGGCGATGCGCCTGCGGCGCTACGGGCTCTACTGCGGCGGCGTACAGGTCGGCATCAAAAACAGCCGCTTTCAGGTCTTTTCGCGCCAGACGACGCTCGACCACAGCACGCACCTGATGCGCGAGATCAACGATACCGCGCTCCGCCTTGCAAAGGACTTGTGGAAAGCACCCGACCCTATCCGGCTCCTCTCCGTCACGGCACTGCATCTGACCGAAGAAGCGCAATCCTACCGCCAGCTCGACCTGCTCGGCACGGACGACACACAGCAGGAAAAGCAGGAAGCCGTCGAATCTGCAATGGACGCCCTGCGCAAAAAATTCGGCCGCGGCGTCATCTCCTACGGTACCGCCGAAGACACCATCAGCGGCGAAAAAATCGAACGCGAGTAGCCCCATTTTGCGCCTCGCACGGCGCAAATCAATTTCAATCATTTTTCGCCGCGGCGTGTACGTGGCGAAAATACCTCTCACTCCGCGCGTGTCGCAGCCGCCCTGCGGGCGGCAAGGCACGAAGCGGAGTGCAATTTTATCGGAGAGACGGCTTCGCCATCTCTCCGATAATCTCAAAAGCGGGGATTCTCTTTGAGAGAATCCCCGCTTTTGAAACGTCAGTTTATGAGCCACTCTGGCCTTGACCGCTTTTTGATGCCCGACACAACCCCCATCGCAGCGAACAGCGTCACGATCGACGAGCCACCGTAGCTGAAAAACGGCAGCGTCAGCCCGATGACCGGCAGAAGAAATAAGCACATGCCGAGGTTTGCGATCGTCTGGAAAATGAGCATGCCCGCCATGCCGACGCACACAAGGCTTTCCATGCGGCTCGGCGCTTCGCGCGCGACAATGAGGCAGCGGACGATGATGGCAAGCAGCAGCACGATAATGAGAAGACACCCGATAAAACCTAATTCCTCGCCGCAGACGCAGAAGATGAAGTCTGTCTGCCGCTCGGGAAGACTCGACCGGTACAACGACTGCGTCTGCGTGCCGTTGAAGAGGCCCTGCCCCGTCAGCTTGCCCGAGCCGAGAGCGAGCATTCCGCGCGTCTGCTGCCAGCCCTTACCCTCGGGCTGGTAGCTGTGGTCCAGAATGACCTTGATGCGGTCGTACCAGTCGCCGCGCAGGAGATTGAAATTCCACGCAGCAAGGAATCCGCCCACCGCGCCGCCAAGGCCGAGGAAGATCCAACGCAGCGCAAAGCCGCCCGCAAACGCCATGCACACAAAGACGAACAGATACACAAGGCCGCTGCCCGCATCCTTGGAGATCACATAATAAAAGAGGAACATGATCCCCGCGTGCGCCGTGGGCTGGATGACATTGGAAAAGCGCGTGAGGTCCTTCTTCTCCTGCAGCAGCGCAAGCTGGCGCGCCAAGAGGATAATGAACGTGATCTTCACGATCTCGGCGGGCTGAACGGTGATGGGAAAATTCTCCAAAAATCCGACACCGAGCCTTTTGCCGATGTCGTTCACGCCGAGCCAGGCGCGGTTGCCGTTTCGCGTCAGGCCAAAGGGCGTGCGCAGCAGCAGAATGAAGCCGAAGTTGAACGCCAGCAGCCACTTCCATTTTTTTCCGACCTCCGACACGTCGATGCTGGAGAGCAGGAAGTAGAGCAGCACGCCCAGCAGCAAGCCAAATCCCTGAATGGCAACATATTTAAAGGTATTGCGGAAATGCGTGGCGCTCGCGATGAGCACCATGCCGTAGAGCGTGGAAACGGTGCACAGCGACAGCAGCACCATATCCGACTGCCGCACCACGTCACTTAAAAAATCGCGGAATCTGTTCACAGCCTCACGCTCCCTTCGCACAAAGTTTTCGATGTATTTTAGCACAATTTTACCCGTCTGTAAACGCACATTTCTCCCTCTTTCCGCAGAAAAGGAATTGTAAAGGCCGGCGCGCTGTGCTATACTATTTGGTAATATGGGTGAAAATGGGGTCAAGGAGGCGAAACCATGCAATTTCTGTCGCACAGCACGCAGGAGACCGAGGCGATCGGCGAAGAGCTTGCCCAAAAGCTCCGCGGCGGCGATGTGCTCGCCTTCACGGGCTCGCTCGGCATGGGAAAGACCGCCTTCACGCGCGGTCTTGCGCGCGGCCTTGGCTGCCGCGGACGCGTCACGAGCCCGACGTTCACCATCGTCAACGAGTACGAGGGCAGAACGCCGCTCTTCCATTTTGATATGTACCGCCTCGGCTCGTCGGACGAGCTGTTCGACATCGGCTGGGACGATTATCTCGCCCGCGGCGGCGTCTGCGCCGTCGAGTGGAGCGAGCGCGTCTCCGACGCGCTGCCGGAGGACACGATCTTTGTCGACATCGCGCGCACAGACGAGCACGAAGACTGGCGCACCATCACGGTCACAGGAGGCAGATTCGCATGAAAATTCTCGCTCTGGAAACATCGGCGAAGTGCGTTTCCTGCGCCGTCGTCGAAGACGGCGCGCCGCTCGCCTCCGCCTATCAGTGCACGGGGCTGACGCACAGCCGGACGCTTCTGCCGATGGTGGATGCGATGCTCAAAAACGCCGATCTGACGCTCGATGATATCAATGCCATCGCCATCGCGGCGGGACCGGGCTCGTTCACGGGCCTTCGCATCGGCATTGCGGCGGTCAAGGGCCTTGCCTGGGCCGCAGACAAGCCGTGCCTCGGCGTTTCGACGCTCGAGGCGATGGCGCAGAATGCCGCGCACATCGACGGGCTTATCGTCGGCGCGATGGACGCGCGCCGCTCGCAGGTCTATAACGCCGTTTTCGAGGCAAAGGGCGGCGAATTGACGCGCCTGACGCCGGACCGCGCGATCTCGCTCGAAGAGCTCTGCGCGCAGCTTCAAGGCAAGCAGCAGCCCATCACCGTCCTTGGCGACGGCGGCGTGCTGTGCTATCGTTATTTAGAAGAGCACGGCGTCAAGTGCTCACTCGCGCCCAGTATGCTCCTTTATCAGAGCGCCGTGGGCGTCGGCCTTGCGGCCGAGCGCGCCTATGCGCGCGGCGAGGCCGTGAGCGCGCAGGAGCTTCTCCCCGTTTATCTGCGCCCCGCGCAGGCAGAGCGCCTGAGAAGCTCCAAATTGAACCAGTAAGCAAAAACACATTAAAATATATTTTTTCGGAGGTCAAAGCAATGGAAGCCAAATTCAACGAGAAAGTACACATCATGAACCACCCCCTCGTCGCCCACAAGCTCACCATCATGCGCGATGAAAACACCAGCGTCAAGGATTTCCGCGAGCTCGTGTCCGAGATCGGCATGCTCATCACCTACGAGGCCACGCGCGACCTCCCGCTGACCACCAAGCACATCAAGACCCCCATCTGCGAGATGGACGCCCCCACGCTCGCAGGCAAGAAGTTCGTTGTCGTCCCCATCCTGCGCGCCGGTCTCGGCCTGGTCGACGGCGTGCTGCGCATGGTGCCCTCCGCCCGTGTGGGCCACATCGGCATGTACCGCGATGAAGAGACGCTCGAGCCCCACCCCTACTTCTGCAAGATGCCCAAGGATGTTGCCGAGCGCGACGTGATGATCGTCGACCCGATGCTCGCCACCGGCGGCTCTGCCTGCGAGGCCATCGGCGAGATGGTCAAGCGCGGCTGCAAGCACATCACGCTCATGGTGCTCGTCGCCGCTCCCGAGGGCATCAAGGCCGTTCAGGAGAAGTACCCCGACGTCAACATCTACGCCGGCGCACTCGATGATCATCTCAACGAGCACGGCTACATCGTCCCCGGCCTCGGCGACGCGGGCGACCGCATTTTCGGCACGAAGTAACTTCAATGAAACCGACTTACGTCGCTTTCATTGAGAAAGATTCGCGTCGCTCTGTGCCTCATTGTCTGCACAAGCAGACAATTCGACACTCGCTTTGCGCAAAGAGTAATTCCTGACGCACATGTCGTCAGGAATTACGATTTTAATTGTTTTCCGCCTGCGGGCGGAAAATGGTACGAAGAATCTTCACAATTTTGTCATTGCATTATTGTGTTCCATTCGTTATAATGATTGGGCATTTTCAATAGCACTTTTGCAAATCTGCAAAACCCAATAATTGAGAGGACTGAACAAACAAATGAGTGCATCCAGAGAAAAGAAGAGCCGCCAGGAGAATCTGGCAGGCGGTTATGTCGATCCCCGGACGAAGCGCGAAAAGGACGAGCAGGCGAAGGATCGCCGTAGCAATGCCCTGTATATCGCCATCGCCGTCATCTTCGTGATCGTCGGTATCGTCGTCACGGTCGCCAACTCCAAGGTGATCGAACGCAGCGCCGACGCCGTGACCATCGGCAACGAGACCTACACGGCCGCCGACGTGAGCTACTTCTACAATACCATCTACAACAGCTTCGTCTCCCAGAACTCCTACTATCTGAGCGTTTACGGTCTCGACACCAGCAAGTCGCTCAAGGAGCAGGACTGCCCCGTGACCGATGGCGGCACCTGGTACGACTATTTCCGCGATCAGGCACTCAGCAGCATGACCTCCTATTCGCTTCTCGCGCAGAAGGCTGAGGCTGAAGGCTTTGACGCCAGCGAGGAAGTGGAGCAGTCCGTGCAGGAGACGCTCTCCGATCTGGATGCTTCCGCATCTTCCGCCGGTTACACCCGCGCGCAGTACATCAAGGCCGTGTGCGGCCCGCTGGTCAACGAGAAGGTCTTCGAGCGCAACATCCGCATGATGGCGCTCGCGCAGGCTTACTCCAACAGCTACTCTGACTCCCTGTCCTACACCTCCGACGAGGTGCAGGCCGCTTACGACGCCGACCCCAAGAGCTTCCAGAGTGCTGACATCGAGTACATTCTCTTCACCTCCGGTGCCGACAGCGACGCGACCGACGAGGAGAAGGCCCAGCTTCTTGACGAAGCCAAGCAGAAGGCCGAGACCGCCCTTTCTCGCTACGCGCAGGGCGAGGCGTTCGATGCCATCGGCGAGGATATGGAAGGCTCCTATGCGCATGTCGCCTATGCCGCGAACGGCTCTTCCGACATGCTGACCTGGGCATTTGACGATGCCCGTCAGGCGGGCGACACCACCGTCGCCACCTATGGCGAGACCGGTTATTACGCCGTGCTCTTCCACTCCCGCAGCCGCAACGACTATCACACGGTTTCCGTGCGTCATATCCTTGTTGACAGCGAGGAGAAGGCCAACGAGCTCCTGCAGCAGTACAACGACGGCGAGAAGACCGAGGACGCCTTCGCCGCGCTGGCCGTCGCCAACTCCACCGACTCCAACGCCTCCTCCGGCGGCCTGTACACCGATATCTACCGCGGCCAGATGGTCAGCGAGTTTGAGGATTGGTGCTTTGATCCCTCCCGTCAGGCGGGCGACACCGGCATCGTGCAGACGAGCTACGGCTATCACGTGATGTACTTTGTCAGCACAAATGAGAACCCCTACTGGTACGTTCAGGCGGAGACCTCTCTCAAGAGCAGCGCCTACAACGAGTGGTACGCTGCCATCACCGATGGTGTGGAGGCCGAGCAGCTCAGCGGCATGAAGTACGTCGGGTAAATCTCCCTACTTACGACAAAATAAGCTGCCGGTTTCTGACCGGCAGCTTATTTCTTTTTGATTCTGACTTTTGAGGCGACACTATGGACAATCAGTTTTTACGCACGCAGATGCTCCTCGGCGGCGATGCGATGGACGCCCTGCGGCACAGCCATGTGGCCGTATTCGGCCTTGGCGGCGTGGGCAGCTACGCGGTCGAGGCGCTGGTGCGCTCGGGCGTCGGCGAGCTGACACTCATCGACGATGACACTGTCAGCCCCACAAACTTAAACCGCCAGCTCGAAGCGCTGCACTCCACCGTCGGCCAAAACAAGACCGACGCGCTCGCCGCGCGCTGCCGCGATATCAACCCCGACGTCAGGCTGCACCTCATCTGTGCGCGCTACGATGCTGTACACCGCGAGGACTTCTTCACCGCGCGCTATGACTACATCCTCGACGCGATCGACACGGTGTCGAGCAAGCTCGACCTCATCCAGACGGCGCAGGCTCGAGGCATTCCCATCCTCTCCGCCATGGGCACGGGAAACAAGCTGGATGCTTCGCAGCTGTGCATCACGGACATCTCCAAAACGCGCAACTGCTCGCTTGCGCGCGTGATGCGAAAAGAGCTGCGCGAGCGCGGCGTCAAGCACCTGCGCGTGATCTACTCCCCTGAGCTGCCCGCCAAGCCCGAAGCACTGGAAGCGCCCCCGCCGGGCCGCCGCAGCGTACCGGCAAGCCTCGTCTGGGTCCCCGGCTGCGCGGGACTGATGATGGCGGGCGACGTCATCCTGACGCTCGCCGGATGCAAAAAAGAGGAAGAAGGCGGCAGCCAATGATTTTGACCGGTACTATCGTCAATTCCGCCGCGATCGTCGCGGGCAGCATCGCCGGACTTCTGCTCGGCAAGTTTATCCCCGAGCGCTTCAGCGACGCAATGGAAAAGGGCGCGGCGCTCTGCGTGCTCTACATCGGCGTGGACGGCATGCTCGCGGGCGAAAACACGCTCGTCGCCATCCTTTCGATCGCGATCGGCGCGATCCTCGGCGAACTTTTACAGCTCGATGAACACATGCATCAGCTCGGCGACTGGGTCGAGCGAAAATTTGGCGGAAAAGGGTCGAAAACCTCGCTTTCCGAGGGCTTTGTCACCGCCTCGCTCCTCTTCTGCGTGGGCGCGATGGCCATCATGGGCGCGCTCGACTCCGGCCTGACCGGCGACCATTCGACGCTCTACGCCAAGGCGCTGCTCGACGGCATCATCTCCGTCGTCTACGCCTCGACCCTCGGCATCGGCGTCGCGCTTTCAGCTATCCCTATCTTCCTCTATCAGGGTGCCATCGCGCTGGGGGCGTCGTTCCTCGCGCCGTATCTCACAGAAGCGGTCATCCTCGAGATGAAGTGCGTCGGCTCGATTCTCATCCTCGGCCTGTCGCTCAACATGCTGGGCCTGACGAAGATCAAGGTGATGAACTACGTCCCTGCGGTGTTCCTGCCGATCCTATTGTGCCGATTTCTGTAAGCAAAAAGAAGCGTTCCATCGAATGATGGAACGCTTCTTTTTTACTCTTCCAAAATGAGCGGCAGGGCGCGGACGCAGTAGTGCTTCATGTCGGCATGGCTGTCATCCAAAAAGCCGACGCCCTCGGCTTTCAAAAGCTCGACCTGGCGGTTCGCACCGCCGAAAGCAAAAGCACTTGACACCTCCCCGTCCCGCTTGACAACGCGGTGACACGGGATGACGCCTGGCTCTGGATTCACGTGCAGCGCGTAGCCCACGACGCGGGCGAGGCGCTTGTTGCCGATCGCCGCGGCGATCTGGCCGTAGGTCGCGACGCTTCCGCGCGGAATGAGCCTCACCGCCGCGTACACTTTGTCAAAGGTCGTCATGCTTCTCCCCTCTTTTTGAGCCGGCGGGCAAGAAAGATCCCACCCGCGATCAGCACCGCATAGGCCAAGATGTGCGGCAGGCACGTCCACAGCACCGCGGGAAATGCATCCCAACCGCCCAAACTCAGCATCACGATGATGCTCACGAGCAGACGCAGCAGGAGCGCCGCGCCGATGATGGCAAGCGCATAGCCCGCCCAATCGGCGTTTTTACGCAGCGTTTCGCGGACGTTTTCTCGCTTCATCGGTTCAGCAGTGTTCGCGCCGCCGGTTGGCACGTCCTCTTCGTTTTCCCAGATCAGATAATCCGTCGTCACACCGAAGTACGTGCAGATGGTGCGCAGCTTGTCGAGGTCGGGCGTCGAGTCGCCGCATTCCCATTTGCTGATGGCCTGCCGCGAGACATCCAGCTCCGCGGCGAGCTGCTCCTGCGATAAACCGCGTGATCTGCGCAACAGCTGTAATTTTTCTCCCAGGGTCATGTATTTGTCCTCCGTTTGCTTTGATGCGCCCAGTATAGCCGACTGCGGCGAAAAGCGCCACCAATCAAGGCTTGCAAGTCCGCAACCAAACGTGGCAAAGAGGATTTAGTCCGCTTTTTTCTTGTTCTTTCCAAACAGCGTGCCCACGTCGACCTCCACCAGCACAAGACTCGCAAGCATCAGCGCCGCGCCGATGTAGCCCTTGACGCCGATGCGCTCGCCCAGCAGAAAGAACGCAAAAATCGCCGAAAACACGGGTTCGAGCGTAAAGATGAGACTCGCGCGGCTCGCCGTCGTGTGCTTTTGATAAACGCTCTGGATCACAAGGCAGACGCCTGAACACACGATGCCGAGAAACAGCGCCGCCGCCCAGACCTTTGCCGTACCCGGCAGTGCAGGCGTCTCCAAAAATACGGAGAGCATCAGCATCACCACGCCGACGACGGCAAGGTCGCACACGCCGAGCGCCAGCGGGTCGACCTTTTCATTCGCCACGGCCTTTTCCGTGACCATCAGGTCGACGGAGTAAAACACCGCCGCGAACAGGCAGATGATATCGCCGAACGCGGGCTTGAGCGTCTCGTTCAGCGTCATCAGCGCTAAGCCGATAAGACATAAGATCATCGAAACGCCGAATTTCTTCTCCGGCTTTTTGCGATACACGATAAATTCCAAAATCGGCGTCGTCACGACCGAAAGCGCGCAGATGAAGCCCGCGTTCGACACGGATGTGTAAATGACACCGTAGGTCACGCTCGTGTACACGACGACGAGCGAAAGGCCCACTACAATGCTGTACTTGACGGTCTCGCGGCTCGCGTGGAAGACGTTTTTGCGAAACACGAATCCCAGCACGACAAACGCCGTCAAAAAGCGGAAGGCGTTGAGCGTCAACGGCTGCATATCCCTCAGGCAGATCGCCGTCAGGCAGTTGGAAATGCCCCAGAAGCTCGTCGCCAGCAGCAGCATGAGATCTGCCCTGCGCTGATGTTCCATTGGTTTTCCCTCTCTCTTCTTAAAATCTCTCTTCTCTCATTTGTCAAACGGGCGCCTTGCGGCGTCCGTTTGATCAGTTGATTTTATCATGTCTATTAGGTTTTCGCAAGTGGCATGAGAAAAGAAAATGTAAGAATATATATGCGCACGCTTTACTCTTTTTATTCACCAAAACCGCGGAGAGAGGCGGGAAAACCCGCCTCTCTC
>JBBNGO010000027.1:0-34292 GCA_040095065.1 Hominicoprocola fusiformis | reverse complement strand
CGATCTGCCATTCTCTCACGTGAGAGAATGGCCCCCTTTCCCGCGTCCCCTGCACGGTGCAGGGGAACATATTGCCCGCGTCAACGCAGAAGAACTTACTTCTCCTCCGCCGCCTTGATCTTGGCGAGTTCTTCTTCCTCCAGCTGGCGATACGCCACCTTACCAACCAGAGTCTTGGGCATATCCTCCTTGAACTCGATGTCATACGGCATGGCGTACTTCGCCACATTCTTGCGGCAGTAGGCCAGAAGCACCTGCTTGGTCTCCTCGGTCGCGGGCACGCCCTGCGCAAGCTTGACGAACGCCTTGACCTTCTGCATCTTGTAGGGATCGGGCACGCCGATCACGCAGCTCATCTGCACGTACTCGTGCGCGTCGAGGATATTTTCGATCTGGCCGGGATAGACATTGTAGCCGGAAGAAATGATCATGCGCTTGGCACGGCCGCGGAAGTAGACAAAGCCCTGCTCGTCCATCATGCCCAGGTCGCCCGTGTAGACCCACGTCAGGCCGTCGGCGTGCGTGCGAAGCGTCTGCGCCGTCTCCTCGGGGTTGTTCATGTACTCCTTCATCACGGTCGGGCCCGCGAGCAGGATCTCGCCCTCCTGCCCGTAGGGAACCTCCCGGTCAGTGTCCGGCTCGACAATCTTGATGTAGGTATCCGGGAACGGCAGGCCGATGGAGCCCTCCTTGAACATGTGCGGCGGTGTCAGGCAGCAGGCCGTGACCGTCTCGGTCGTGCCGTAGCCCTCGCGCACCTGGATCGACGCCTTGTGGTCGTAGAGGAACTTGTCGAACTTCTTCTTCAGCTCGATCGACAGGCTGTCGCCGCCGGAGAATACGCCCTTGAGCGAGCTGAGGTTCGCCCCGTCCATGCTCGGCAGGCGCAGCAGCGCCTCGTAGAGCGTCGGTACACCCGCGATGAAGTTGCACTTGTACTTCACGATCTGCTTGGCGTAGCTCTTGGCCGTAAAGCGCGGAATCAGGATGCAGCGTCCGCCCTGCGAGAGCATCGTGTGCACGCACACGCCCAGGCCGAAGCCGTGGAACAGCGGCATCGCCGCCAGCATGCGGTCGCCGGGACGGAACATTGGGTTCGCCGCGATGACCTGCTGGCCGAGGGCGTTGAAATTCTTGTTCGTCAGCACAATGCCCTTCGTCGTGCCGGTCGTACCGCCGGAATAGAGGATCACAGCGGGGTCCGCGCCCTCGCGCTTGACCTTATAGGTCTTATAGTAGCAGGAGCGGGAGAGCTTCATGAAGTCCTTCCACATGATGACCGGCGCGTCCTCGGGAATCTTCTCGATCTTGCGTCCCTCGGTGAGCATATAACCCGCCTTGATCGTCGGGGACAGCGCGTCGCGCACGCTTGCGATGATCATGTTCACGACCTTCGTGCGCTCACGCACCTTTTCAAACTTGTTGTAGAACTGGTCGAGCGTTACCGCCGCCACGCTTTCCGAAGCGTTGAGGTAAAATTCGATCTCCTTCTCTGCCGACAGCGGATGGATCATGTTTGCAATGCCGCCGACGAGGTTGACGGCGTAGAACATATAGATGGCCTGCGGGCAGTTCGGCATGGCAATGGTCACCTTGTCACCCTCGCGCACGCCGATGGTCTTGAGCGCCTTGGCGCACTGCTCGATCTCGCGGATCATCTGGCGGTAGGTCGTCGACTTTCCCATGAACGTAAAAGCGATGTTGCCCGGATATTTCTTAGCGATCTGCTCCACGGCCTCGAACATCGAGCCGTCGAAATACTCAAGATGCATCGGCACCTCGCCCATGTAATCCTTCCAGGGCATTCTGACAATGGAATCACTCATATTCTACTTCCTCCGATAGCGGTCGTTCCAAAAGGGTGGGGTGTTCTAACAGATATTTGAAAAGGCGCACGCTCTTTGCGTAATAGTAGCCGTCGGCAATGCGCTCATCCACGGTGAGGCCGAGGTCCACCGTCTCCTGCATTTCGACAAGGCCGTGCTCGTCGTACAGCGGCGTCCACTTCTTTTCGCCGATGATGCAGAACAGCGAGCTCGTGCCCCAGTTCGTCAGGTGGTGGTAGCCGCTTTTGAGATGAATGGAACCGAGGTTGGAGATGAACACCGAACTGTAGTTCGGGTCCTTGCCAATCAGGAAATCGGGGCACCAGCCGTGCTTGTCGAGCCAGCGGATAAATCGCACCGCCGCCTTGGACAAAAAGCGCGGCAGGCTGTTGAGCACATTCATGCTGTTGTCGGTCGTGTTGACCTTCTTCTGCTCGCGGCAGGCCGCAACCTCCTGGTGGATCTCCTCGTGGATCGTTTCGATGGTACTCTCAGGCTTTATCTCCAGCAGAGCCATGGCCTCTTCGCTGCCGTCGGCAAACTCCTTTTTGATGACAAAGCCCGCTGTCACCTTATTGCGCTGATAGTAGTTTTCATTCGCGTAAAAGCGGTTGAGCTTCGGCCGTAAAATGACCGTCTTAACGAGCGCCGTCAAAATCACGTGGAAAAACGTGTACTTGAACGGAATGCCCTCATAGTTTTTCGTCGCAATGTAGTCCTTGATGGGCTCTAAATTCACGCGCTCTGCGATATACGCCTCGTTGTCCGCGCGGTTGGGATAGATGATGCCCATGATAAAGTGCAGCGAATCCACATCCCGCAGCAGTGTTGCGTCGCGCCGGTCGCCCCAGCGTCTTTTCTGTTCTGCCATAAAACCTTCTTCCTTTTCTTTCGGTTTTGCTTCTTTTCACCCACCCTTCCACAAGTGGGACCCCTCTTTAGGGAATAAACCGCTCAAAAATGGCGATCGCGCCCTCGCGCTCCGCCGTCTCCAAGTCTTCTTTCGATCGGATGGTCCAGTAAACGCCCTGCGCGCCGTAGAGCTTACGGCATAAACGCGGCGCCCAGTTTTTCTTATCTTCAAATTTGTAGGCGACAAAATCCGGCTGTGCCATGATGTTGCCCAGCAGGTTCGTCGTCGCAAACGCCATCGGCAGGCTCAAATTGCCGCGGTCTTTCAAAAAGTCGCAGCTCAACTGCCCGCGGATGACCTCTGGCCGGTGCTTTTTCAGCCACGCCACGCACCGCGGGTCGAACGACTCCACGCAGTACTTGACGCCAAATTTGTCGAGTTCCGCCATCGTGCGCTCGGTGAGCTCGGCGAAATTGTCGCGAAAGCTCTTGACCTCCACAATGAGCGGTAGCCCCGTGCCCGCAAACAGCGCGAGCACATCCTTGAACTGCGGGATAGTCTCCTTCGTCCCGTCCAGCGCGTAGTCCTTGAGCTCGTCCGCGCTCAGGTCTTCGAGGTATCCCTCGCGGCCCGTCATGCGCTTCACATCGCTGTCGTGGAACACGGCAAGCGTCCCGTCGCGCAGCAGGTGCACGTCGAGCTCCGCGCCGAAGCCCCGCGCGATCGCGCGTGAGAACGCCGGCAGCGAATTTTCGGGAATGCCCGCCGCCTTATCATAGAGCCCGCGGTGCGCATAGCGGAATTTCCGCAGTGCCGCCATCGACTCCGTCCCGCGCCGCGCGCGCAGCAAAACCGCCCACAGAATCGCTAAAATAAGGCAAATTCCGACAACGATCCGTAAAATTTTCATTTTAGATCACTTCTTGTATTCGATTTAGTCCGCATCCATGTCCTCAAACGCCGCAAGGCCGGCCTTGGCCTCCACCTTGCAGTCGCCATGGCGCACGAAGCACATCGTCACAAAGCTGCACGCCACGAAGAACGCCGCGTACGGGAACAGCACACTGTAGCTGATGTGCTTCAAAAGCGTGCCCGCCAAAATCGGCGTCACGACCTGCGCCGCCATCGAAAATGTGTAGTAGTAACCCGTGAACTTGCCGATATCGCTGCCCTTGCACATTTCAACGACCATCGGCAGCGAGTTGACGTTGATTGCCGCCCACGCAAGGCCGACGAGCGCAAACACGACAAACATCACGGCGTTGATGCTCTGATAATGCGTCGTCAAAAAGTACGCCGACGCAAAGCACGCCGCAAGCAGGATGACGCCGCCCTGAATGGTCTTCTTGCGTCCGATCTTCGACGCCAGCTGCCCCACGGGGATGTACGACACGATGGCCCCGCCCGTCGCGACGAGCAAACACGTCGACGCGCCGCCGAGGCCCTGCCCCATCACACGCCCGACATACGTCGTCCACCACGTCGTCACGCCGTTGTAGCCGATATACCACAGCGCGATCGAGTTCAGCAGCATCACAAGGCTGCGCCTGACCTCTTTGGGCAGCTCCTCACTGCCGTCCGGCTCCTCCTCCACGAGCTGCTGCTCGGGATGCTCGGCCTCGTATTCCTTCTCCGCCGCCGCGAGCTTCGGCTCGTTTGTCGTGAAGTACAGCACGATGACCGAAACCGCCATCAGCGCCGACACGACGACAAAAAGCGGTTGGTAGTTCACATGCGCGGCCCCCGCCGTCTTGCTGTTCGGATACAGCACCGCCGCCACGATCAGATACGAAATGCCGCCGACCGCGCCCATCAGGTTGATAATCGCGTTCGCGCGCGAGCGTAGCGGTTTCGGTGTCACGTCCGGCATCAGCGCCACCGCGGGCGAGCGGTAGGTCCCCATCGCCACGAGCAGCAGCCCCAGCGTGACGACGAACATCGCGAGCTTACCCGTGCTCGCGCCATTTGCGTAGCCGTTGTCAAAAAGCGGCAGCAGATTCATCAGGATCACCGCAGCCGCCGTGCCGCCGAGGATAAACGGCATCCGCCGCCCGATCTTCGTGTTCGTCCGATCGCTCAGCGCGCCGAAGAACGGCAGCAAAAACAGCGCCAGCACATTGTCCGCCGCCATGATCGCGCCGGAAATGGTCTCGTCTAAGTGGAACGTGTTCGTCAAGATCAGCGGGATGATGTTGTCGTACATCTGCCAGAACGCGCAGATGGACAAAAACGCCAGCCCCACCAGCACCGTGCGCTTGTGGTCAAGCTTCATAGCCGTTCTCCTTGCAAAGAAAAGTCGATTTCCTTAGAATCACAGTAGAATATCATGTTTTCGCCAAAATAGCAAGCGCCCGTCGCGCCCCACTCTGTCAAATCCCTGTAAAATGCCAATATTCCTTGCCTTTTCGTCCCGTTTTCGCTATAATGGAACAAAAATTGCGAAAAGGAGCCCCCATGCTGTTTTGGAAGAAGAAAACGCCCCCGCTCGTCCAGTCCTCCGCCTCCGCGTGGCGCGAGCAGTGGCGCGCGATCGTCCCGCCCGAGTGCCGCAACGTCCCCGTCACCGTCGACGGCCGCACCGTCACCGCCTACGTGCAGATCAACCATTTCGTGATGATGCTCCAGGACGGCTTACTCATGGAGGAGCACTTTTTCGACGTCTGCTCCCACTTCCAGCGCGCGGGCTACCACGTCATCTGGCTCATGCGCTGCACGCAGGACATCGAAAACGGCTATTTGAAGCTCAAAAAGCAGCGCGGCGACAAATGCCTCTGGAAGTGGCGCAAGCCCACGACGAACTTCGGCCGCTGGACGTCCGACAACCGCTGCGTGACCATCCTCCTCCAATATAAGCCCGCGCCCGACGGCCCGCTCGAGCACTGCACGGAGCACATTTTGCAGCGCGTCCAGTGGGCGGAGAGCTCGGACAACGCGCAGATGGTCCCCTCGCGCACGGAATTTGCCACCGTCGGCGTCCCCGGCACCCCCGCCGAGCTCGCCAACTGGCTCCGCGGCGGCTTCATGTCCGGCGATTTGTAAAATTTTCAGTTGGTTGCCGTCCTTCGTCCAACAACTCCTTTCATGCTTGACAAGCATGAACCCCCGGTTTTCCGGGGGTTTTATTTTTACTGTTTTTAAGGAGATTGCTATGAAACGGACGACTAACTACGCTCTTCCCACGTGGGAAAAATCGGACTTCATCCAAATGTCGGACTTCAACGACCTGACGCAAAAGACCGACGCGGCGCTCAAGGCCAACGCCAACGCGGCGGGCAGCAAGGCCGACGGCGCGGCGACGAGCGCGGCGCTCGTCGCGCTGACGAAGAACCTCGGCGCGGCGGGGCACAACTGCCGCATTGCGTTCGGCAGCTACACGGGCACGGGCACTTACGGGCAGAACAACGCGGTTTCGATTGCGTGCGACTTTTATCCGGTGGTGCTGCTGGTCGCGCCGCTCGACGATTCGCCGGTCAAAAATCCGCGCATCATGGTGCGCGGGCGCACCAGCGGCACGATCCGCCCCGAGGGCGGCACAAACTTTAACCTGACCGTTGTATGGAAGGACGCGGGCGTTTCTTGGTACAACGCCACCGCAACCAATGCCAACCAGCAGCTCAACAACGACGAATCCTACTGTTATGTGGTGCTGGGCTATGACAAAGTAAAGGAAAATTCATAAAAAAACAGCCCCAAGCCAAATGGCTTGGGGCTGTAAAACTATGCAGTTTTAAAAACCTAATTGGATTGTCCGATTAGGCATGCTCGGCAGCAGCGTAGACGTAGCAGGTCTGAGCGCCGCTCTCAGCAGTGACGCGGATGACGACATAACCGCCGTTGTGGGCAGTGGTGTCGGTAACGGTCAGGGTGCTGGTGGCGTGCAGATCAGCAACGGCGTTGGCAACGCTGTCACCGTGACCCATCTCAACCTTAGCAGCAGCGCTGTTAGCGGTAGCGGAGATGGTGAAGCTCTCCTTGGCGCCGAGGTAGACAGGCGTGCAGTTGGCAGCGTCGGTACGACCACCGGCAATCTCAACATTCGCGTTGTCAACATAGACGCTCTTCAGGGAAGTGTCAGTGCTCTTGGTCTCCCAAACGAGCGTGACGGTGTAATCCTCGTAGTCGGTGCCCGCTTCGTTCTCAACGGTAATGGCACGGGAGGTGTTGTTGTTGTAAACAGTCTCCTCAACCAGGCCGATACCATAGTTGTCGCCAGGAGCGCCGATCAGGGCGTTCTCGGAGTTGCTGTAAGTCAGCTTATCAGAGGCAGCGTCCTTCTTGGAGGTAACGGTGATCTTGGTGGCATCGTCCTTATCAACGGTGACAGTGCCGTCCTTGGCGGTGACGGTCAGAGCAACGCTCTCACCCAGCTTCTCGCCGACGTAGACGTAAGCAGCCTCGGAAGCATACTTAGAACCAGAAGCGACAACCCAAACGCCATCATCCTCAAGGTCGATGTCGTTAAGGTCCTTGGCACCAACGAACTTGGTGTTGCTGGTGATAGTCCAGTTGAAGTGGTTGGAAACGATGGTCTGACCCTTGATCTTGGCATTGCCAGTCACGTAGTCGCAATCGCCCTCATCGGGGAGATAGCCAGCAACATCATCGCAGTCAGAGGACTCGTTAACCAGGGACACGGAAGCTGCGAAGCCGTAGTAACCCTCGGCGCTATTCTTCTCCCAAGTGACGTGGAGCAGCTTGCCCTTGTTGGCGGCCAGATCTTCCATGACACTCTTGTTGGCGCAGATGGTCTGCTCCTCGCCATCAATGATGACGTCCATCTTGTAGGTTTCCTTGTCGCCAGTGACCTTGTAGTAGGACTTGGTGGTGACAAACAGGTGATCACCGAAGGAGGCAGCGTCAGCAGCGCTCTTGATGTACACGCGGTTCACGAAACCGTCAGTGCCGATGGTGTAGTAGATCTCAGCGGAGAGAGCGGCATACTGGGGCAGGTTGTTGCGGTTGTAGCTGGTGTAGGTGTAAGGATCAGCCTTGGTGCCTTCACCGCTGCGGACCAGGAACTCGGTGTTGTCGTTGATGTTCAGCTTGCCGGATTCGGTGTTAGCAATCAGGGAAGCCTTGGTATCAACGGTGACGTTCTTGTCATAGTCAACAAAGTCATAGCCAACGAGATCGACGTTGCCGTCCTTGTTGTAGTTGACCTTGTAGAGAGCCATGCCCTCGAAACCCTTGTTGTACTTGCTGTCGGAAGAAACGTAAGCATACTCATCATCGCCATCAAAGCCAACCTCGGTATAGGCGTCGCTCAGATTGACTTCCCAACCGGTGCAGTCCTTATCGAACGCGCCGCTCAGACCGTTGGGGGCAGTGAGGCCGTCCATGGTATCGACAGTCACGGTGTCTTCCTTGCCATCCATGAAGACGAGGGTAGCCTCGGCGTGGCCGGGCTTACCGACGACCCAAATGATGTCCTTGAGGACAGCGTAGTTGCTGTTGTCGATCGCAGCGTCACCGATCAGGTTGCCGAACTGGTCGAGGAACCAGGTGAACTTAGCGGTCTTGGTGGTGCCAGCCGCATCAAGGTAGAAGCGAACGGCATCATTGTAATCCTTGTCGTCGATGGTGTGCTTGGCAGCGTTGTACCAGTTCTTGGACTGAGCGCCCTCGAAGGACTCGGCCTTGCCAACAACCTCAACGTGCTTCACAGTGCCTTCGCCGATGATCTTATCGGTAGCCTTCTCGTTGACGTTGACCAGAACGTAATCGTCCTCGGCATAGTCGTTGCCGGCAACGTAGATGGTCTCGTTCTTGTCAGCGGTCTTGTAGCAGGTGAGCTCCATGTAGTCGTCGCGAATAACGTGACCCTTGGAGTCGAGCTTCTCAGCAACAACGTCAGCAACCTTGGCGAGGTAGGTGTCGATGACGACCAGACGATAGCCGCCGTCAACCTTGTAGTACTCGAGCTGCTGGCCCTGAGCACCGACCATGGACTTAGTGGCGGTAGCGGTGTAGGTGACATCCTTGGTGTCGAGCTTGCCGTTGGTGTAGGTGTCAACAACAGTGGTGGTCTTCTTCACACCGAGAGCCTCGCAGATGTCGCACTGGGAAGTCTCAACGTTGAAGGTAGCCTTCGGGGTAGCGGTGACCTCAGCATAGGTGTCCTCGGTGGAGTCGAACTTGAGATCCTTGTCGCTGTCCTCGAACCACACGGTGGTGGGACGGCCCCAAGCATCCTCGCTGTCGTCGGAAGCGAGCTTGAAGTTCTTGTAACCAATGGAGGTCTGCTTCAGATCAGCAACCTTATCGGTGACATAGCCGAAAGCCGGAGTGTAGGTGACCATATCCTTCTGGATGGCCTGGAACAGCAGCTCGGCGACGAGCTCACGGGAAGCAGGAGCGCTGAGGTCGGTGGACTTGTCGACGTTGTCGAGGATGCCGAGGGACTCAGCATACTTGGCGACGTTCAGAGCCCAGTCAGCACCGGAGAACTCGTTGTTCTTGTCATAACCGACAACACGCAGGATCATGGCGAGGACTTCATAGCCGGTCACGTTGCCGGAGGGCTTGAAGGTGCCATCGGGATAACCCTTGACGTATTCAGCGTTGGCAGCGTAGCCGATGTAGCCAGAGGCCCAGCCGGCGCCGGTCATGTCGCTGAACTTGTTGTAGGTGGCATACAGGCCGGACTTATCCTTGCCGTAACCGGCAGTGTCCGCCGTAGCAACACGATAGATGATCGTGGCCACCTGAGCGCGGGTGATGTTGTCCTTGGGCAGGAAGGAACCGTCCACGCCCTCGAAAACACCCATGCCATCGAGAACGGCAGCGGCCTCAGCGTAATCGGCGCTGATGTCCTTGTCATCCTTGAAGGCACTGGCGCTGACAGCCAGAGACAGAGTCATGACCAGAGCCAGCACCATTGCGAGTAACTTTTTCATAGATGTTACTCTCCTTTCATAAATTTCCATCCCCTTGGAGCCGAACACCCGCCGTCTCTCCCTCTCCTGCGTGGTTGCTGCCAAAATTTGCAAATCCTCAAATTGTTGCAGAAACAATTGAAAATAAAAAAAATTCAGCAGAATCAACGCGAAATCGTTCGATTCGGTGGATATCGCATCCCCTTAGAATTTTCGCCTTTCCTTATATTCCAGTGCTTTGCGGGCTTATCGTGGTAGCGGTTTGGTAGCGGTCCAAAAATTTAAAGCGCGGTTTTTCCTGTGATACCAACGGTTTGCAGAATCGCTACCATGGTAGCGCACCCGTTTCACTTAAAAAAAGACGGCGCAGAAAATCTGCGCCGTTAGCGGAAATTTATGATGGAATTTTTGAAATTTTACACGTTGAAGCGGAAGTAGATCATGTCGCCGTCCTTGACGACGTACTCCTTGCCCTCGCTGCGCAGCAATCCCTTTTCCTTTGCCGCCGCGACGCTGCCGCAGCGGATCATGTCGTCGAAATTGATCGTTTCGGCGCGGATGAAGCCGCGCTCGATGTCGGAGTGGATCTTGCCCGCGGCCTGCGGGGCCTTGGTGCCGTTTTTGATGGTCCAGGCGCGGCATTCGTCCTCGCCGTAGGTCAGGAACGAGATGAGGCCGAGCAGCGCGTAGGAGCACTTGATCAGGCGGTCGAGGCCGGACTCCTGAATGCCGAGCTCCTCGAGGAACATCGCGCGGTCCTCGCCATCGAGCTCGGCGATGTCCTGCTCGAGCTTGGCGCAGATTGGCAAAACCTGCGCGCCCTCCTTATCGGCGAGCTCCTTGACCTGCTGCAAATACCGGTTGCCGTCCTGATTCGCAAAGCCGTCCTCGTCCATGTTCGCGGCGTAGATGATGGGCTTGAGGCTCAAAAGATCGGCGGTCGCGATGAGTTCAGCGTCGTCGGACGAAACCTCGAACGTGCGCGCGCTCTTGCCCGCGTCGAGGTGCTTGGCCAGCGCGGAAAAGAGCTCGACCTCGTGCAGGAACTTCTTGTCGCCCTTGGCCATCTTCGTCGCCTTTTCGACGCGGCGGTTGACCATCTCAAGGTCGGCCATGATGAGCTCCAGGTCGATCGTCTCAATGTCGCCCAGGGGGTCGACGGGGACGTTCGTGCTTGCGTCGGCCACGACGTGCATGATGTTCTCATCGTCGAAGCAGCGCACGACGTGCACGATGGCGTCCGTGCGGCGGATGTTCTCGAGGAACTTGTTGCCGAGGCCCGCACCCTGGCTCGCGCCCTTGACGAGGCCCGCGATGTCGACAAATTCGATGACGGCGGGAGTCTTCTTCTTGGGGTGGTACATCTCGGCGAGCTTATCGAGGCGCTCATCGGGAACGGCCACCATGCCGACGTTCGGCTCGATGGTGCAGAAGGGGTAGTTGGCGCTTTCCGCGCCCGCGTTGGTGATCGCGTTGAAGAGAGTGGACTTGCCGACATTCGGCAGTCCGACGATACCTAATTTCATAGTTTTCTCTATCTCCTTAAAATGTCTTGATTTTCAAGGGCTTCCGGAATCCGGCGTGTTTGACTTACGCCATTTTTACGCCATTTTCGCATGGACTTATATGATAGGAAACCCTGCCTGATTCAAATTGCCGCACAGCCTGATCCAAGGATTCAGATGTGACATGGACGTATCTGTCCATCGTTGTTTTTATACTTGCGTGACCAAGCAGCTTTTGCAGCACCTTGGGCTGTACACCGCATTCAATCGCTCTTGTGGCGTAGGTGTGGCGCAAAGCGTGCATACAGAATTTTTCAATTCCTGCTTCGTCACATAGCTTGTAAAGGTGGGTATCATAGGAACTGTTCTTTGCCGGTTCCCCGGTACGCCAGTTGATAAAGACAAGATCACGCATGACCAGCCGGGAGATTGTCCCCGTTCGCCGGTCGATATATTCCAGTGTTTGCGAGAGCAGCGGAGATTCCTTTTGCCAAGGGCGCTTGTCCTTGATTTCTTTCAGAATTTCATAGGCCCGCTCTGTCAGCGGGATGGTGCGATAGCTTTGCTGCGTTTTCGGAGGTCCTGCACGCCAAAAGTGCTGCTTGTGGCGGTACTCCAAGGTTTTGTTGACCGTCAGCGTCCGATTCTGGAAATCTATCGCATCCCACGTAAGTCCGACCATCTCGCCGGTGCGCAAACCGGTTTCAAGGATCAGCGCGTATTGGTTGTAGTTGCGGGAGCGTTTCGCTGTTTCAAGAAACACGCGCTGCTCGTCACGGGTGAGAAACTTAATATCGTCTGTTGCACGAACGGGCTTTGTAAACCGCACACCGTCCATTGGGTGCTTGGCAATCAGGTCATTCATCTTCGCAGCCTTGAACATCGTACCCATTGTGATATAGGCTTGACGGATGGTGGAACCCGCATAGTCAGCATCCATCTGTATGAACACCTTTTTGCAGTGCATCGGCTTGACGTTGGCAATCATCATTTTGCCCATAACAGGCTGAATATTGTGAACATACCGCTCCCGATAGTTGTGAAGCGTATTGGGGGCTAAATCACCCACAATGTTCTCAATCCAAAAATCAAACCATTGATCCACCGTCGTATCGGTGGCTACGAAAACATCCTCGTGCGCATCGGCGTATTTTGATTCTTCAATCCAGTTGCGAGCTTCGGGGAGCGTCGGAAGATACTTCTCATGCCGCCTTCCTGTCTTATCTACGAACCGTGCGTAATATAAACCGTCCTTTCTCTGGCAGATACCCTTACCACATTCTTTGCCTCGTAAACTTTTACCCATTCGGAAACTCCTTTCTCACTATGAGAAGAAGCCCCTATGCATTTTATAATTGTAGCACAAGGACTTTCTTTTCTCAATAGTGAACTTACCGTCAAGTCATCAACTTATGGCTGATATATTGCTCGAACTCCCTGCGTTTGACCAGCTTTTTGGACCCAACATAGAGAACAAACGGGCAATTCGGACTGCGCAGCATACTCTCGATCTTGTTGATCCCAATGTTGCTGCATGCTGCGGCTTCCTTAATCGTCAGCGTCATTTTGAGATGGATCGGCACTTGCAATTCCTCGACCATACTGTTACCACCCGTGTGTTACATTCCGGACTGTTGACTTAGAAACGTAGCATTTGGGGAAAGTAAGAGTTCGTCCGAGCTATCATCTCTTTCCGTATCCAAGTCCAGCAGCCATTTGTCTGGGATCGCGATCAGATTGGGTCCTGTGTTGCAGATCCGTTTTACAACATCTGCCTGGCACGAAAACAATGCGCCTCTATCCAGCTCTGCCCGCATTTGCTTCCTCTTTTTCAAGACATACGCCTCCGAAAGCAGCTCCAGACTGAACAGATACAGCGGAAGCATAGATGCTTTGCAAATGCTGTTTTGCTGTAAGTACCGCTGGAACCGATACAGCGCCATTTCATCCAGTACCAGTTTCATCAACCGCAGACCCATCTCGTCCACGGTGAAATAATGGAAGCTGCTGTTCTTGCTGAAATGGATCAGACGGCTACGCGGGTTTACCCCGTGAGCCATCAGATTTTCGATCAGGTCCCACTTGTCACCAAGAAGGATCGAGCTTCCGCATGTCCGGCCATACCCTAACGGCGAGGAAGCAACCCGGTCGAGAAACATCCGCTCTGCCTCCTCCGACCAAAGCAAGTTGCTGTCGCCAAGATAATAAACCGACATTTCGGCTGGTTCATTTTTGCGCAAGAGAAATGCCAATCTTGTATCAAAACAGCACAAGTAACCTCCGTTCTGTCAGCCGGCACTCGCTCTAAAAGACACAACCAGTGAGATTTTTTACGGACCGCCCTTGTTTCCATCCGAGACAGATTTACTACATATAGCCATGGGGGTATGCGAACGAAGGGGTGACGGCGGTAGCTTCCAACTCAGGCAAAATTCATATCGGTTTGGCTCGCGTGTTGGCTTTCCGGAATAGACTCTGATAAAACGGGCAGCTTCCAGCTCGTTGATGTGCTTCCGCAGGCTGGAAGGCGCGATCCCGTACTTTTTTGCGTCCTTTTGTGGAAGAATGAAATTCTTCCTTCCGCCGCTCTCCATGGCCATGCGGAAATAGAGAAACCGGCTGCCGGTGCTGAGTGCGTGGAACTGCTTGGAGAGGAGCAGTGAGTTTCCAACCTGAATGAATCGTTTTTCTTTGTTATCCACCTTGGCGGATAAGGCCGGTACAATCGTAGGTCCGTGTTTTCGTTTGCTCAAA
The DNA here is from genome assembly GCA_040095065.1 of Hominicoprocola fusiformis. Taxonomy (GTDB): domain Bacteria; phylum Bacillota; class Clostridia; order Oscillospirales; family Oscillospiraceae; genus Hominicoprocola. The sequence goes on along the minus strand of JBBNGO010000027.1, from coordinate 20,479 downwards.
TCAAACTCCTTCTTTCGTGTGAGAATAGGGGGTAGATGTCTCATCCCTTCGTGATAAATGTAGAAAACCGGCCCTGTTTGACCACCCATTCAAGGCAGAAAAAATTACACTCAATGTAAACTTTCGTAAACACAGAATGATCTGAATTTACGTTAGGTCTACACTGAGTGTAATGCTTGTGAGTATGTTTACTTATTCCAACATTAAGCGTAGTGCGGCATCGAATGGGTATCTTCCGGTGCACAGCCGAGAAAGGCGACTCTTTTTGCGAATCGGTCGCGGAACACTTCTCCGGCAGGATCTGCGCCGCATGCTCAGCTGCCAATATTCAGCTCGTAGGTGCAGAGGTAGAACAGGAACGACGTCATCTGGTAGCGGCTGATGCGGGTGCCAGCGGATGCCAGCAGCTCGTCAAGGCTGCTGTCCCGGGTGGTGATGTCCTTTGCATCGCACCAGAGCATCGCTTTGGCTGCCTCTCTGTTGAGATCGGGGTTATCTCGAAGGAGCTGCCTGAGCTGCATCTGATCCACGCCGGTATCGACGCCTGCCATGATCGCGTAGCGGCGAATCAGTACGCATGCCGTCTGATAGTCCACCTTGTCATCGTATTCGGCATTGGGATCATTCTGTCGGAGCAGCCTTGTCTGATAGGCCCAGCACACGGCATTATAATAGGGATGGGCCGCGTTGAATTCCTCGTTCTCGTAGTCAGCCGGAAGGGCGGTGTTGTCCGTTTCCGGCCGGCCCGCGATGCGGTAAAGCACATCGATGAACTCACCCAGCCTTGCCGTGGCCTTGCCGCCGAAGGTGTCCGGCGTCTCCGGATCCACATAGCCTTTGCGGTACATGTAGAGGACACTGGCCTGATTGAAAATGCTCTTGATGTCCGTGAATACCACCGTGTCCGCAAGGCTTCCGCCGCTGGACTCCCTGGCAAAGACGTGGGCGTAGTAATCGCTGTTGAGGATGTTGCCGGAGAGCTGGAACCTGCTGTCCACATAGAGCCGGTAGGCTTCCGCCAGCTTGTCGGAGACTGTGGTATTCTCGTCGGCGGGGATCACGGTTTCCGTACCGGCGTCATAGCGGAAGGCCTTCGTCAGAAAGGACTTATCCGACAGCACCGCTACATGGATGCCGCTGGAGAGTACATCGGTGCCCGCCAGCAGGCGGGAATCGTAGTCCACGCCGAAGAGATTCAGCAGTGTCGGCAAGATGTCCGCCGTGGAGCAGTATTCATCCACCACGATGTTCTCTGAAAGGCCGGGAACATAGCAGATGAAGCTGTTGCGGTACTTCTCAAAGGTGGTGTCCAGCGTCTGCCCGGCCAGCTCGTTGTACTCGTCTTCGGTCAGGCCGTAGGGGTAGTGGTCGTTGGTCAGGACGATGCAGGTCTTGTCGGCAACGCCAGCTTCCTCCAGCCGCTGCATCAGGTACTCCAGTGCGTATTCCAGCTCCAGATTGCAGGCAATGTACGCCTTCACCGGCTCAGAATAGGGCAGATCTTTCACCGCGTCGCGGTTTTTGGCGCTCATGGCGTTGTCCCAGTTGTACTGGTAGTGACCGCTGAAGGTCATGTAATAGGCGTGGAAGGGTTCTCCGCTGTTGATGTAGTCGTCCACGGAGGCCTCCATCATCTCCAGATCGGAGGAGGGCCAGTCGATCTTCATGGCCAGACCGGAATCCGCCGCCTTGAACGTGTAGCCCATGTTGGCGTGGGTGATATTCCGGTTGTAGAAATCCCCGATGTAGTCGTGATAGCCCCAGGCTTGATAGCCCATGCCCTTGAGCGCATTGCCCAGGCAGAACGGCAGATAGTTGGTGCCCGCCACATTGAAGCTGGAATCCGTCTTCGTGCGGGACATATCTGGATAAAGCCCCATGCACATGGTGTATTCGCCGTTGGTGGTGACGGACTGGAACGTGCCGTAGTAATTTTCAAAGAGAATACCCGTATGGCTCAGCTTGTAGAGCGTCGGCGTCAGCTCCTCGCTGATAAACCACGGGCAGAAGCTCTCGGCGCAGATGGTGATGAGGTTATAGTCCTTAAGAAGTCCTGTGTAGTTGTTTTTGCGGGTGGGTGTTGCATTTGATAGATACTCGTCTGTGGCCTTGAGAATATCGCTGTCGGTACTGTCTGCAAGAGCCGTAAAATCGATGCTTTCGATCACGTTATAGGAGTTGCTGCTGTATGTCCGCGGAACATCGCTTATATTCAAGGACGACGGCGTGATCATAATGCTGCCGCTGCCGCTGAAGAGCATGTATCGAAGCTCCTGCGCCGTGGTGGCCAGCATACCGATTTTTTATAACTGCTGTCGGTGGAGGTGTTCACATTGGTGAAGGTACGATAGGCGGAAAAGGCGTTGTCCCGTCCAACATACATGAGTCCCGTGATCGTCAGCAGCAGTGCGAGGATCACGGCAAAGGAGGCCAGTGCCTGCTTCCAGCGCAGCCGCAGCTTCAGAGCCTGCGCCCTCCGCAAGATAAGGCAAAGGATCACGACAATCAGCGGCAGCAGGAGGAGCAGGATCTTCAGCAGATTTTGGCGGATCCCATAGAGAAGCTGCGAGTTGAAATTGACGATCACATTTCCGCCCATGCCGATCTGGCTGACGGGCATGAAATCTCCGAAGATGCAGTGATAGACCAGCTGCACCTCGGCCAGCAGCACCTGTGCCGCGACCAGGAAAACCCCTGTGATCTGGCGCAGAACCTTTGGCAGGCTTGAGACTACCAGCGTGCAGAGTGCGCCACCCAGCAGGCCAAACAGGACAGGATATCCCGCGTACCGGTCCATCGAGCCGAATACGCACAGATGCAGGCACAACTCTACATAAACGCCGGTCAGGCAGAACAGCAGGAGATTTTTGCGCCACGTATTCCAAAGGCCATGGTTCATGGGCACTGCCGCTTCAGCAGCAGTGCCAGAGCCTTGTTTTGTATTTGTCATGGATACATCGGATGTTTTTTCTTTGAGCATATTAGTTCTCCCGTTGGGGCTTTTTTAAAAAGCTTCGTAGAATTTTAGCTGAATATGACAGACAGAGAGCTTATCTTAGAACAAATATTGAAAAAAGGCAAGGGTTCCTGTAAAAAATCAGGAAAGATTTACAGGTCACGCGGAGAATTCTATGCACCAAAGTCTGTCAACCTCAGCTTTGCAGCCCGTCTCTGGGCTGCAAATAAGGACTCTGCACCTGAAAATTTTACAAAATACATACAGACACATTGCAAAAGCCGTGTTATACTGTACGGAAAATTGAGAGTACCATTGTTTCAAGGAGGTGTGTGATGTGACGGAGACTGTGTTTCGCTTAAAGCGGCATCTGACTTCTTTTCAAATTATGATCCTCGGCTTTGCGGGCGTGATTCTATTGGGGGCGCTGGTGCTGATGCTGCCTATCGCCACAGTACAGCGGGTCTGGACGCCGTTTCATGAGGCACTGTTCACCTCCACTTCCGCTGTCTGCGTGACGGGGCTGGTGGTGCAGGATACCGGCAGTTACTGGTCCGCCTTCGGTCAAACAGTCATATTGTTGCTGATCCAGATTGGCGGGCTGGGGGTGATCACCGGTGCGGTGACCTTCCTGATGCTCGCCGGACGGAACATTACGCTCAAGGAGCGCAGTGCCATGCAGGACGCCATCTCCGCCCCTGCGGTGGGCGGCATCGTGCGCCTGACGAGATTTATCCTCAAGGGGACCTTTCTGGTCGAGCTGCTGGGCGCGCTGGCGCTGCTGCCGGTGTTTTGCCGGGACTATGGACTGCGGGGCGTATGGATGTCCGTTTTCCATTCCGTTTCCGCTTTCTGCAATGCGGGCTTCGATATTCTGGGGCGGACGGATTCCCTCTACCCCTCGCTGACGGCCTATGCCGCAGACCCGCTGGTCAACATTGTGATCATGCTGCTGATCATCGTGGGCGGCATCGGCTTTCTAACGTGGGACGATGTCTGTACGCACGGTCTGCACCTGCGGCGTTACCGGATGCAGAGCAAGGTCATTCTGAGCGCGACGGCCCTGCTGATCGCGCTCCCGGCAGTCCTCTTTTTCCTGACGGATTTTGCGGACCTGCCGATAGGAGAGCGGATATTGGCCTCCCTTTTTCAGTCGGTCACGCCGCGGACGGCCGGCTATAACACAGTGGATCTGACGGAGATGACGGATGCCTCTCAGGCGGTCACCATTCTGCTGATGCTCACCGGCGGAGCACCCGGCTCCACGGCGGGCGGCATGAAGGTCACGACGCTGGCAGTTCTCATTGCCAACGCCATTGCCGCCTTCCGCAGGCGAGAGGATCCGCAGATCTTCCACCGCAGATTGGAGACATCCACTGTCCGCAACGCCGCCGCCATTCTGCTGCTGTATCTGGGGCTGACCTTTGCGGGCGCGGCGGTCATCAGCACAGCGGAGGAGCTTCCCCTCGGTGCCTGTCTCTATGAAACAGCGTCCGCCGCCGGTACGGTGGGCCTGACGCTGGGGCTGACGCCGCAGCTGGGAGTCCTGTCGCAGAGCATTCTCATCCTGCTGATGTATTTCGGGCGCGTCGGCGGATTGACCTTGATCTACGCCGCATTCTCCGGGCATGATCTGACTTACGCCCGCTATCCGCAGGAGAAAATTACCGTAGGCTGAAAGGAGCACACGATGAAAACGGTATTATTGATCGGACTGGGCCGCTTCGGGCGGCATCTTGCCATGCAGCTTAATGAGTTGGGACATCAGGTGATGGCGGTGGACAAAGACGAGGAGCGCGTCAACGAGTGTATGTCCTTTGTTACCAACGCGCAGATCGGCGACAGCACCCGTGTGGACTTTCTGCGCTCATTGGGTGTGAGCAACTACGATGTCTGCTATGTCACCATCAGCGGAAATTTTCAGAATTCGCTGGAGACGACGTCGCTGCTCAAGGAGCTGGGAGCAAAATATGTGGTATCCCGCGCCGAGCGGGATGTGCAGGCGAAATTTCTGCTGCGCAACGGCGCGGACGCGGTCGCCTACCCGGAAAAGCAGCTGGCGAAGTGGGCGGCCATCCGCTATACCTCCGACCATATTTTCAGCTACATTGAGCTGGACGAGCAGCACGCCATTATCGAGGTTGCCGTGCCGGGGTATTGGCAGGGCCGCAGCATCGGTGAGCTGGACATCCGCAGAAAATGCGGCGTCAACATCCTCGGTGTGAAGCGGAACGGCAAGACTGATGTGAATGTCTCACCGGAAACTGTGCTGGACGCTGATATGACGCTGCTGGTGCTGGGGGAAAACCAAGAACTTAAGAAGCACTTCCGGCTGTAAAGCAACATAGAGTCTTGCACGTATAAGGGCTTTACGCGCCGGAGAGGCATCTCAACAAAAGCGCGCAGGTTTGCGGAGGAGGATTCCGCGTTGCGCAAAAACAGCAAAAAATGAGGGAGGACGGTTCTGTCCTCCCTCATTTTTGCCCTGCGCTTTCGCCCTTCTCCGTCAGCTGTTTTTCTAGTGCGGTCTGTCTGGCCAGGATGGCATTGACCTTGTCGTAAAGATCCTCGATCATGATCTCTGTCTTGAGGTTGACCTTATAATCGTTCTCTGCACGGCGGCGGTCCTTTTCCTCCTGCCGGTTCTGGCTCATCATGATGAGCGGCGCTTGAATGGCCGCCACGCAAGAGAGCACCAGATTGAGCAGGATGAAGGGGTACGGGTCGAACGCCTTTGCCGCCAGCAGCGTGTTGACGAGCATCCAGAGGATCAGTACGCCGGTGAAGGCGAAGATGAACGACCAGCTGCCCGCAAATTTTGCGATGGCGTCTGCCGCGCGCTGGCCAATGGTGTATTTTTCCTTTTCGCCTGCGAGATTTTCGGAAATCTTACTGTCCGCCAGCAGGTTCAGGACCTCTTCATCCGTCATATCGTGGCGGATGTCCTTGAGGACTTCTCTCAAAAGCTTTCTGTTTTCCTTCATGATATCATCCTTTTCTATCTGACCGACGCGTGATCGCGCCGGTTTTATGCTTCATTTTTCGGCGCGCGCAGAAAAAAGTCCGGCCCCTTGATCTCAAACAAAATGAGCGACACGCCCAACAGCAGGTCGGCGTGCTGGGACGGCTCCTCCAGCGGGATCGCGAAATTCTCCTGCAATCTGCGGATGCGGTAGAGCACGGTGTTGCGGTGGGTATAGAGCGCGTCGCTGGTCTTTTTCAGCGAGTGGCAGCAGGTGAGGTAATGGTAAAGCGTTTCGCAGTACTGGGTGTCCTTTTCGCGGTCGTGGGCGGCAAGGCGGCGCAGCGCGATCGGGATCAGGTCGCCGCGCCCCTCCAGATTTTTCAGCAGCAGCGGGGTGCGCAGCTGCTGCGCTGTGCAGACGGCCTCACCGTGGAAGCGCTCATCTTTCATCAGCTCCAATGCCTCGCGCGCCGTGCGGTAGAGCTGTGGTAGGTCTCAAGGTCGATGAGGGCGAAGGCGCGCGGATGAAAGTCCGCGAGGTAGGTGCCGGAGGCCTGAAGCTGAAAATGCGCGGCGGAGGAAAAACCGCCGTCCAGCAGGTGCATGAGGATGTCCTCCGCCGTCTCGGAAGGCTTGTCCTGACGGCTCACCTCCATGAACAGCTGCTTGGAGAGGATGTGCTCCACCAGCTCCCAGGTCTGCGGCGGGATCTTTTCCAAATGTCCGTCCGTATCCACGCAGATGAGGCAGCCGAGGCGCACGCCCGCGCTGATGAGAGGTGCAGAACGCCGCCGATAGGGGCTATCAGCCAGCTGGACATAGTCCGCCCAACCAGCTGTGAGCATCGCATTTTTGCTGATGGTTGCGCCGGCCTCGTAGGTGATCTCGCCGCAGCGTACGGCGGTTTCAAAGAGCGCATCGGAAAAGCCGAGCGGCAAACGGTACGCAGCAATGCGAAAGGTATCATCCAGTACCATCAGCGGGCAGTCCAGCAGCTCCCCCGTGCTCAGCGCCAGCTGCCGGAGATCATCCTGCGAAAAGAATTCCTCCAGCAGCGCCTCGGCATTGCACGATTCCCAGCGTTTTTCCTCCATGGTCTGCCTCCTTCTTCGGCTTGTGCATTCGGTACAAGTCGTTTTTTCTTTGTTGTATCGGCAGCTTCTTGTTCTTGCAAGAGGAAAAGCTAAACTGTGTGTCAGAAAGGAAAGTTTGAACGATTTATATACTGAAATCGAAACTGAGCTGAAAGAGTGCGCCGATTCCAGCAGAGAGTGGGATGGTAAAATGGAACATCTACTGCACATCCTAACTTAATTCGTCGGATATAAAAGGACAAGCATATGTCATTGGGCGATTCTCCGCGTTCTATGAAGAGCACTGGACATTCTGCGACCGCTTCCCGTGGCGGAAATATTTTGTGCCGGACGCTGCGGCACAGACGAGCGCGGAGTAAAATAACTTTTATCTCTCTGTGCCGGTGCACAGGCAAAAAAGCTGCCCGGCTTGTGCGCAGGGCAGCTTAAATATTGTTGGTAATGTTGCAGCAGGCGATTTTCGCAACTGCGTACCGCTGGTTCCTCTACGCCATTTTTGCGCCATTTCCGCGTGGGGATGCGTAGGGAAATAGGAACTTTTATGTTTTGACTTCATCCGAAAATACCTGTCCTATCAAGCTTTATCGGCATTTGTGCGTTTGCGGAGAGTTTCAGAAACAGGCTCACTTTCGACGATACCTAATTTCATAAAAAGCAAACTCCTTTGCTGTATTTTCGGCATAATATTGTACCCATTGCCGCGCAGAAAATGCAAGCGCGATTCGCAAGAAGGACAAAAAGCGAGGAATTTCCGCCGCACGCTGTGATTTTTCGGAAAAGCTTTGCCCGTCATATCCCCCACCCGGCTTGTGGCGGGCGGGAATTTCCCCTATACTACAAACTGTCATATTTTTCGCTGCATCCGGCGATGCGGCGTTTCCTAATTTTTTCCCGAAAAGGAGTTTTTCCATGAAAAAAGCGCTGACTCTTCTGCTGTCCCTCGCGATGCTCTTCTCCCTCGCCGCTTGCGGCCGGAGCGGCGGCGACTCGACGGCCGACGCGCCGTCCACGCTCGTCTACGGCTCCGCCGACTACACGCGCATCGATCCCGCGATGGACGAGCACTGCGAGATCAACCTGCTGCTCTTCAACGGCCTGACCGCGCACGACGGCAATGACCAGATCGTTCCCGCCCTCGCCGAGCGCTGGCACTATGACGAGGCAAACTGCACCTACACCTTCTATCTGCGCGAGGACGTCAAATGGCACGACGGCGAGCCGTTCACGGCGCGGGACGTCAAATTCACGATCGAAGCCATCATGGACCCCGACAACGGCTCGGAAAACGCGCCGAATTACGAGGACGTGCAGGAGATCACCGTGCTCGACGACCACACCGTCTCGTTCCGCCTCGCTGAGCCGAACGCCGCATTTCTGGAGTACATGACGATGGCGATCCTGCCGCAGCATTTGCTCGAGGGCGAGGACATGCAGGAATCCGCCTTTTTCCGCGCCCCCGTCGGCACAGGGCCCTACAAGCTCGAAAGCTGGGACGCCGGGCAGTCCATCGTGCTCGTGCGCAACGAGGACTACTTCCTGGGCGCGCCGAACATCGAGCGCGTCATCTTCAAGATCGTACCCGACGACAATGCGCAGGCGATGCAGCTCGAGTCCGGCGAGATCGACCTTGCGCTGCTCGACCCGAAAAACGCGCAGAACTTCGCGGGCAAGGACGGCTACACCTGCTACGACATGACCACCGCGGACTACCGCGGCATCCTCTTCAACTTCAACAACCCCTACTGGACGGAAAACCGCGACATCATCCCCGCCGTCTGCTACGCCATCGACCGTCAGGCCATCGTCGACTCGGTGCTGCTCGGGCAGGGCATGGCGGCGTACAGCCCGCTCCAGCGCAATGTCTACAACGACGAGACCGTGAACCACTACGACTACGATCCCGCAAAAGCGAAAGAAATTCTTGAATCCGTCGGCTGCACGATGGGCGATAGCGGCTACTACGAGCGAAACGGCGAGGAGATTGGCTTCGTCATCAGCGTCATGTCCGGTGAGCAGGACCGCATCGACATCGCGCAGGCCGCGGCGCAGCAGCTCCGTGAGGTCGGCATCCACTGCACGGTGGACATCCCCGCGCAGATGGACTGGAGCGGCCAGATGGCGTGTCTCATCGGCTGGGGCAGCCCGTTTGACGCCGACGACCACACCTACAAGGTCTTCGGCACGGACAAGAGCGCGAACTACTCGGGCTACTCAAACGCGCTGGTGGACGAATATCTGACGCTCGCGCGCCAGAGCAGCGACGACGCCGTCCGCAAAGAGTATTACAGCAAATTCCTGCACGCGCTCGCGGACGATCCGGCCTACGCCTTTATCTGCTACATCGACGCGAACTATGTCGCCAAATCCACCATCCACGGCATCGACGCGGACACGGTGCTCGGCCACCACGGCGTCGGCATTTTCTGGAACATTCAGGACTGGACGATCGGCGAGTAAACGCCGTTGACATCTTTGACGAGGGGCTGGCTTCAGCCCCTTTGTCTTGCATAAAGAGGGCATTTTTCATGGCAGATTTATTGAACGTCGAGCACCTTTCCGTCAGCTTTTTCACTCCCGCGGGCGAGGTGCAGGCCGTGCGCGACGTGAGCTTTTCGCTGAAAGCGGGCGAGGTGCTCGCCATCGTCGGCGAATCGGGCTGCGGCAAGAGCGTGCTGTGCAAGAGCATCCTGCGCCTTCTGCCGCAGACGGCAAAAATCAAGTCCGGCAAGATCATCGTAGACGGCACGGACATTACGGCTTATCGCGAGCGCAAGATGACGGCGCTGCGCGGTTCGCTCTTTTCCATGGTGTTCCAGGACCCGATGACCGCGCTTGATCCGACGATGACGATCGGCGCACAGATCGCCGAAGCAGTGCTTGCGCACAGGCCAAAGCTCGAAAAAAGCGCCGTAAGAGCGCGCGTGATCGAACTGCTTGAGCTTGTCGGCATCGACCGCGCGCAAGAGCGCATGGCACTCTATCCCCACAACTTTTCCGGTGGGATGCGCCAGCGCGTGGTGCTGGCCATCGCGCTTGCGGGGAAGCCGCACATTTTATTTGCCGACGAGCCGACGACCGCGCTGGATGTGACCATTCAAGCGCAGATCTTAGATCTGCTGCGCGACGTGCAGCGAAAGCTCGGCACGGCGACGGTGTTTGTCACGCACGACCTCGGCGTCGTCGCGCGCGTCGCCGACCGCGTGGCCGTGATGTACGCGGGCAAGATCGTCGAGACCGGCACGGCGGAGGAGATCTTCTACGACCCGCGCCACCCCTATACCTGGGGCCTGCTGCGCTCGCTGCCCGCGCTCTCGCGCGGAAAGGAGACGCTGCCGATCATCCCCGGCATGCCGCCGACGCTCATTGACCCGCCGCAAGGCGACGCCTTCGCCCCCCGCAACGAATACGCCCTTGCCATCGACTACGAGGAAGCGCCGCCGATGTTCCGCGTCAGCGACACGCACTATGTCGCAACATGGCTGCTCGACGAGCGTGCGCCGAAGATCACGCCGCCGGTGGGAGGTGCGCGATGACAAAACGTGACATTCTGCTCGATGTGCAGCACGTGAGCCATGTCTTTCCGCTGACAAAGCAAGTCTCCGTCAAGGCACTGGACGATGTTTCGTTCCAGATTCGCCGCGGGGAGATTTTCGGCCTCGTCGGTGAGTCCGGCTCCGGCAAGTCGACGGCCGCGCGCTGCGCGATGGGCATCTTGCAGCCGAGCGGCGGGCATATCTTTTACAATGGCGTCGACCTCTGCGACAAGGCCGCCTGCCGCGCGAACAAAAAAATGCTGCAAACCACACGCCAGATGATCTTTCAGGACTCTGCCTCGAGCCTTGACCCGCACATGACGGTCTGCGATAGTATCACCGAGCCCATGCGCATCCATCGCATCGCCCCGCCGCGCGGCACATACCGCAAGGAGGCCGAGTTCCAGATGTATTATGTCGGCCTTGACAAAACCTATCTCGACAAGTACCCGTCCGAGCTCTCCGGTGGGCAGCGCCAGCGCGTCGCCATTGCGCGGGCGCTGTGCATGGAGCCGGAGCTTCTGGTGGCGGACGAACCGATCGCGTCGCTGGATGTGTCCATTCAGGCACAGATCGTCAACCTGTTTCGCCATTTGCAGCGCGAGCACGGCTTTTCGTTTCTCTTCATCGCGCATGACCTTGCGATGGTGGAATTCCTCTGCGACCGCGTCGGCGTACTGTACCACGGCAAACTTGTCGAGGTCGCGCCCGTGCGCGCGCTTTACGACCATCCGCTCCACCCCTACACCAAGGCGCTGCTCGCGGCTATGCCGGTTCCTGACCCGCGCATCGAACGAAACCGCGTATTGCCGGACTTCTCGCCCGGGCAGTTCCCGCTGACGGGCGAGCTTATCGAGGCCGAACCGGACCATTTCGTCTTGCGGGAAGGGGGCACGCAATGAAAAAGCCATCGAAAATCCTGTATTTCGGCAAAAAGGTGCTGGCGTTTCTTCTGAGCGTCTTCGTCCTGTCGCTCGCGGTGTTCTATGTCTCGCGCCTGGCCCCTGGCGACCCGCTCGTCTCCTACTACGGTGACCGTGCAGAGAAGCTGACGCCGCAGGAGCGCGCGCAGGCGGAGGAAAAGCTCGGCCTCGACGAGCCTATCTTCACGCAGTATGTCCGCTGGGCGCAGAATGCCCTGCGCGGGGATTTCGGCATCTCGTATAAGTACAAAATGCCCGCGGGCGAGGTCATCGCGAGCCGCGCGGGCAACACACTCCTTCTCGGCGGCGTCGGCTTTGTGCTGATCTTCACGCTCTCGCTGCTGCTCGGGATGCTCTGCGCGCAGCGGGAGGGAACGCTTTTCGGCCGCGCGGTCTGCAAGCTCGGCACCATCACGAGCTGCATTCCGGAATTCTGGCTGTCGCTGCTGCTCATTCTGATCTTCGCCATCGAGCTGCGCGTGCTGCCGAGCTCCGGGGCCTACTCCATCGGGCAGCAAAATAACATTGCCGACCGCGCCGCGCATCTCATCCTGCCGCTTGCGGTCGTGGTGCTCGGGCACCTGTGGTACTATGCCTACATGATCCGAAACAGGCTTCTTGACGAAATGCGCGCGGACTATGTGCTGCTTGCCAAGGCCAAGGGGCTAACGCGCCGCGCTGTGATGCTGCGCCACTGTCTTCGAAACACGATGCCAACGTACTTAAGCATCATGGCGATCTCCGTCCCGCACGTGCTGGGCGGGACGTACATCGTCGAGACTGTTTTTTCCTACCCCGGCCTCGGCACGCTGGCCTATGAAAGCGCGCGATACAAGGACTACAACCTGCTGATGCTGCTGAGCCTGCTCTCCGGCGCGCTCGTCATTCTGTGCAGCATCATCGCCCAGACGATCAACGAGCAGATCGACCCGCGCATCCGCGCCGAGCAGGCCGTGCGGGAAGCGGAGGTGCAGCCATGAACGACCGCTTCCAAATCGTCGGCGCGCGACCGCTGCCGGAGGCCGCACCCACGAAAAACAGACATTCCCTGCGCGGCAAGCCTGTCGCCTCCACCGTGATTTTATCGCTCATCGTGCTCGGGTGTCTTTTCTGCGAGCTTATCATGACGAAGGACCCGGCGTATCTCGACCTGGCTCACTGTTCGGCCGTGCCGTGCCGCGAGTTCCTGTTCGGCACGGACACGATGGGGCGCGACATCTTTTCAATGATCTGGTACGGCGGACGGCTGTCGCTGTTCATCGGTGTCGGCTCGACCGTCATTTCGACGCTGCTCGCGATCCTATTCGGCGCAGTTAGCGGGCTTGCGCCCAAATGGCTCGACGCGCTGCTGATGCGCCTGACCGAAATTCTCCTCAGCGTGCCGAACCTGCTGCTCGTCATCTTTTTGCAGGCGATCATCGGCACGCCGAGCGCGTGGAGCATTGCGCTCGTCATCGGCCTCACAAGCTGGACGAGCATCGCCAAGGTCGTGCGCACCGAGGTCAGGCAGCTGCGCGCGAGCGAGTACGTCATCGCGGCGAAGTGCATGGGCGGCAGCTTTTTCCACATTCTGCGGTGTCACCTTGCGCCGAATTTCTTCTCGTCCATTCTCTTTATGGTAGTGATGAATGTGCGCAGTGCCATCATCGCCGAGTCGACGCTCAGCTTCATGGGCCTCGGCCTGCCCATCGAGGTCGTGACCTGGGGCAGCATGCTCTCGCTCGCGGAAAAGGCGCTGATGACCGACGCGTGGTGGATCTTGCTCATCCCCGGCGCATTTCTGGTCGTGACACTCCTTTGCATCACAAACCTTGGCGACTACCTGCGCAGCCGCACGAGCAGAAAAGAAAGCAACCTATAAATAGAAAGAAAGGCACAGCCGTTTGGCTGTGCCTTCTTTCTATTTATGGAGTTTACTGCGCATTCAGGATGTGCATGAACTCTTCGCCCGTGATGGTCTCTTTCTCGTAGAGGTACTGCGCCAGCTCATCGAGCTTCGCGCGGTTCTCGGTGAGGATGTTCACAGCCTTCTCGTGCTGTGCTTTCACCAGCTCCACAACGCGCTGGTCGATCTTCGTCTGCGTTTCGGCAGAGCAAGCGAGCGATGCGTCGCCGCCGAGGTACTGATTGTTGACCGTCTCAAGCGCGACCATGTCGAAATCGTCGCTCATGCCGTAGCGCGTGATCATCGCGCGGGCGAGCTTGGTCGCCTGCTCAATATCGTTCGACGCGCCGGTCGTGACGGAGTGGAACACGACCTCCTCCGCGGCGCGGCCGCCGGTCAGCGTGGCGATCTTGTTCTCCATTTCGGCCTTGCTCATCAAGTAATGGTTGCCCTCTTCGATCTGCATCGTGTAGCCCAGTGCGCCCGAGGTGCGCGGCACAATGGTGATCTTCTGCACGGGGGCGGAGTTCGTCTGCATCGCCGCCACGAGCGCGTGGCCGATCTCGTGGTAGGAGACGATCTTCTTCTCCTCGTCGGTCATGATGGCGTTCTTCTTCTGGTAGCCTGCGATGACGACCTCGATGCTTTCCTATAAGTCCGCCTGCGTGGCAAAGCGGCGGCCGTCGCGCACGGCGCGCAGCGCCGCTTCGTTCACAATGTTGGCAAGCTCCGCGCCGGAAGCGCCGGAGGCCATGCGCGCGATCTTGTTGAAGTCGACGTCCTCGGCGACCTTGATCTTCTTCGCGTGGACCTGCAAGATAGCCTCGCGTCCCTTGAGGTCGGGCAGCTCCACCGGCACGCGGCGGTCGAAGCGGCCCGGGCGCGTGAGCGCGGGGTCGAGGGATTCGGGGCGGTTCGTGGCGGCGAGAATGATGACGCCGTTGTTGCCCTCAAAGCCGTCCATTTCGGTGAGCAGTTGGTTCAAGGTCTGCTCGCGTTCGTCGTTGCCGCCGTACTGGCCGCCGCTGCGCTTCTGGCCGATGGCGTCGATCTCGTCGATGAAGACGATGCAGGGGGCCTTTTCCTTGGCCTGCTTGAAGAGGTCGCGCACCTTGCTCGCGCCCATGCCGACGAACATTTCGACAAATTCAGAGCCCGACATCGAGAAGAACGGCACATTCGCCTCGCCGGCGACCGCCTTGGCGAGCATCGTTTTACCGGTTCCCGGAGGGCCGACGAGCAGAATGCCCTTGGGCATCGACGCGCCGATCTCCTGATATTTGCTGGGGTCGTGCAGGTAGTTGACGACCTCGGTGAGGTTCTCCTTGGCCTCGTCCTCGCCCGCGACATCATCAAACTTGATGCCCTCGGCGGACTTGACATACACCTTGGCGTTGGACTTGCCCATGTTGAACATCATGGAGTTGCCTCCGCCGCCCATCTTCTCCATCATCTTGCGCGACATATACTGTCCCAGCGCGACAAAGATGATGATGGGCAGCACCCAGGCGAGAATGCTGACGAGCGTGGACGTCTGCTCGATCTCCTCACCCGTGGTGGAGACGCCCGCGTCCAAAAGGCGCTGCACCAAACCGTCGTCAGGCACCATCGCTGTCTTGTAGACGGCCTTTTCATCGCTGCTGGTGAAGAGAATGCGGTTGGACTGCTCCTGGATCTCGACCCGGCCGACCTCGCCCTGCTCTGTCATGGTGACGAAAGTGTTGTAGTCGACGTCCTTGATCTGGTGCTCAGAGATCCACGGCATGGCGATGAAGTTGAAGAGCATCACAAGCAGCATCACCACAAAGTAGTAGTACAGCAGCGGCTTTTTCGGGGACTTGACTTCGTTCATGAAAATGCGTTCCTCCGATCATTGAAATTTCCGGCAGGAAGTGCATACAAACGGGAAAAACTGAACGTAGCAAAAAGCCGGAGTTTTTGCTACGCTGAAAGAAGAGACGGGCGGTCGAAACCGCCCGGAACTTAGATTAGTTTGGAGTATAACACGGGAAAATATCCCTGTCCAGTACCCAAGATAAGAGTTTACAGTTTGGATACAAGGAGGTTACAGTTATGAAAAAAACGACAAAGGCGGCTATATTCGTCACGGCTGCGGCGGCACTCTACGGCGCGGCGGCCTACGGCGTGACGAGAACGCTCATGGACGTCGCGATGAAGCGCGAAGCGCCCAAGGCGTTCAAAAACAAGGGCAGCGCCCAGCTCACGGGCGAAAAGCGCGACGAGTCTTACCGCGAGGCGCAGCGCGCCGCCGCGAAAAAGCTCGCCTCTTCGGAAACGGAGACGGTACTGCTCGAAAACCGCGAGGGCTTGACGCTCGTGGGCCATCTTCGTGAATGCGAAAAGGCCGAGCGCCTTGTGATCGCGTTTCACGGCTGGCGCTCAGCGTGGTACCGCGATTTCGGCCTGCTCGCGGACTTTTTAAGCCGCGAGCAGTGCAGCGTGCTCTATGTGGAGCAGCGCGCGCAGAACGAGAGCGAGGGCGACTACATTGGCTTCGGCCTGACCGAGCGCTACGACTGCGTCGACTGGGCAAACTGGGCAGCCGAACGCTTCCCCGGCCTGCCCGTTTACCTTATGGGCGTGTCGCTCGGCGGGGCGACGGTGCTCATGGCCGCAGGCGATATTCTCCCCGCCGCGGTGCACGGCGTGATCGCCGACTCGGCCTACACCTCGCCGCGTGCGATCTGGCAGCACGTGATGGGGAAGAACCTGCATCTTCCTGTCCGCGCAGCGACCGTCATCGCCGACAGCCTGTGCAAAAAGAGACTGAACGCCTCGTCCGGCAGCTACTCCACCGTCGAGGCGCTCAAAAATACCGATGTTCCGATCCTGCTCATTCACGGCGAGGACGACCACTTCGTCCCGCTCAAGATGGCGTTTGAAAACCGCGACGCCTGCGCCGCGCCCTGCAAGCTGCTCGTCGTGCCCGGTGCGGATCACGCGATGAGCTACTATATGGGCCGCGGAGCATACGAGGCCGCCGTGCGCGCCTTCTGGGAGCATTTTGACAAGTGAGGGGCCACCCTCACTTGTTTTCGCTTTCCTGCTCAAGGCGGGCAAAGCGCCTCGAGGGGCGGTAGAAGAGCACCGCGCCGCAGATCAGCAACGCCGTCGCGCCAAGGCTGATGGGATAGACCCACATGACGGTCTGGAACGTCATGCTCGTCGGGAAGACGAACTTGACCCACGCGATGCGGATACCGCACACGCCGAGCATCGTCAAAAGCGCGGGCGCGAGCGAAATGCCGAAGCCGCGCAGATACCCGGAGAGTATTTCGTAGATCAGGCAGAAAACATACGCCGGCAGGATCGTCGCAAGGCGAATATAGCCGATGGCAATGACCTCAGGATCGCTGTTGAAAATGGCGAGCAGCGACCTTGCGCTCAGCAGCAGGACAACGACCGAGACAAATGTCGCGATGGCTCCCTCCAAAAAGCTGAGCTGCATCGTCTTCTTGCAGCGCTTGATCTGCCCTGCGCCGTAGTTCTGGCCGACAAAGGTCGTGCAGGCCTGCGAAAACGAGTTGAGCACGTCATAGGCGAGAATTTCCACATTGAACGCCGCGCTCGACGCCGCGATCGCCACCGTGCCGAGGGTGTTGATGGCCGACTGGATGACGATGTTGGCGAACGAGAACACCGCGCTCTGCACGCCCGCGGGAAGGCCGATGCTCAAAATGCGCTTCAAGCTCGCGCCGTCGATGCGCAGCGCTTTCCGCTCCACGCGCACGCATTTATCCGTGCGCGTCAGGCGGACGTAGAGCAGTGCCGCGCTCACGGCGTTGGCCGCCACCGTGGCGATGGCGACGCCGTTGACCGTCATATGCAGCACAATGACGAAAAAGAGGTTCAGCAGCACGTTCAGCACACCGGAGACCGCGAGCGCCGCGAGCGGCACTTTCGTGTCGCCGATGCTGCGGAAGATCGCGGCTTCAAAGTTGTAGAGCAATATCACCGGCATGCCGAGAAGATAAATGCGCAGATACAAAAGCGCATAGGGGAACACGTCCTCCGGCACATTGAGAATACTCAAAAGCGGCGAGGCGATGAGCTGACCAAGCAGCGCGACCGTTGCGCCGCCGCACACGGCAAACACGATGGCCGTGTGCACCGCGCGCTTGACCGCATTGTCGTCGCGGCAGCCGATGGCGTTCGCGATGACGACATTCGCGCCGAGCGCGATGCCGATGAAAAGGTTGACGATGAGGCCGATGATCGGGCCATTCGCGCCCACCGCCGCGACGGCGACTGTGCGCGCATCGCCCGTGAAGTTGCCGACGATGGCGACGTCCGAGGCGTGGAAGAGCTGCTCCAAGATCGCCGTGGCTGCGACCGGCAGGGCAAAGAGAGGCAGCTTATTCCAGATGGAGCCGTGCAGCATGTCGATCTCATGCTTTTTGACTGTAGTTCCCATGATCTCTCTCATTTCTTTCTGTTTTCCGCTTGACCGAGCACCAGTATAGTGCCGCCGCGGCAAAATGGCAAATGTTTTTTGCGTGACCGCCCTGTCAGCATTGACAGGACGGTCGTTTCGCTGTAATATAAGGCCCGCTGACGGCAAATTTCCCAAAAATATGAGGATTTTTTATGGATTATTACCTTTTGACCGATCTGGCCGCGCGCGTCGGCTATCATCTGGCGCTCAGCGGGGCGGAGACGTTCCGCGTCGAAGAGACGATACGCCGCATCATCGGAGCCTACGGCATTGAATGCGAGGCCTTTTCCATCCCCAACTGCGTAATGGTCAGTCTGGAGGCAGCCAACGGCAAGCCTTTGATGGTGATGAAGCGCGTCGGCTTTCACGGCAATGACCTCGAGTCGGTGGAAAAGCTCAACGCGCTCTCGCGCCGCATCTGCGCCGAAACGCCTGACCCGAGCGTCGCCGCGCAGTGGCTCGACGAAACGCTCAAGGGGCGGCGGCACTACTCGGTGCCCGTTTATTACCTGGGCAATTTCTGCGCCGCGGCGGGCTTTTGCCCGGTGTTTGGCGGCACACTGCGCGACAGCCTGTTCGCGGGTCTTCTTGGCCTCATCATCGGCTTTGTCTCGCGCCAGATGGACAGGCGCGAGACGAACCCGTTTTTCAGCACCATCGTCGAGGCGTTCGCCATGGCGGTGCCGGCGTATCTCGCCGCGGGCTTCCATCTGGTCGACTATATCGACTTTGTCATCATCGGCACCTTAATGATCTTGGTCCCCGGCCTTCTCATCACGACCTCCATGCGCGACATCATTTACGGCGATACGAACTCCGGCATCAACCGCATCGTGCAGGTGCTTCTCTCGTCGTTCGCCATCGCGCTCGGCACGGCGGCGGCATGGCGCCTCACGTCTGGCGTATACGGGCTGACGGTCGCGTCCGGCTCAGCGAGCTATCCCGCCTGGGCACAGGCCGTGATGATCTTCGTCGCCTGTACGGGCTTTTTTATCCTCTTCAATGTGCACGACTGGGGCAGCATTCTCTGCGCGCTCGGCGGCGTGTTCACATGGATGACGTACCTGCTCTGCCGTGATCTGGGCATGAGCATTTACAGCATGAATTTCTTCGCCGCCGTCGTTTCGGCGCTGTATTCTGAGCTTATGGCGCGCTCGCGCAAATACCCCGTCACGTCGTACCTCGTCATCTCGCTCCTACCGCTGGTGCCGGGCGCGGGCATTTACTACACGATGAGCCTCGGCCTGGGCGGCGATGTGCAGGCCGCGGTGCACAAAGGACTTGAGACCGCGGGCGTCGCGGGCAGCATCGCCGTGGCGATCCTGCTGGTGTCCACGATCTTCCGCCTCGTCACCGCGCAGAACGGGAAAAGCAGAAAGTAGTGTTCGAAAAGTAAAAACTGCCGCCCGTTTCGGCGGCAGTTTTTTATTGCAGTGCGTCAATGTAAGCGTTCAGCGCGGCAAAATCGCCGCGGGGATAGGCGTTCAGGTCGCGGTTTTTCGCGTTGATGAGACAGTCGGTCAAAAGAAAGACATCCATCCCGACCTCGCGCGCGGCCATGTCCTCGGTCGCGTCGTTGCCGACCATCAGGCACTCCTCCGGCTTGACGCCGAGCGTGCGCGCGACCTCGAGGTAGTAGGCAGGATTCGGTTTGCAGAAGGTCGAGGCCTCGTAGGTCGTGTAAATTTCAAAATCCTCCGGCACAAGGCCCGCCCAGCGGATGCGGTTCTCCGTCGCCATGTGGGGAAAGATCGGATTCGTCGCCAGCGCAACGCGGTAGCCGCACTCTTTGAGCTTATGGACCGTCTCCACCGACGCGGGATTAAAGCCGCAGATGTCGCGCGCGGCGTTGAACTCATTGGCGTAGAAATCCTCGAAAAGGCCCTGGTCGCTTTGGCACTTTTCCTCGCCGTAGATCGCCGCGAACTTCTTCCAGAAGGCCTGCTCGTTCGTGCAGCTGCCGTCGTTTTTGACCATGGCCGCCGTGCCCGCCCAAATGGCGTCGACGAGGGATTTGGGCTCGTAGCCGTAGGGCGCGAGCTTTTTGGCGAGGAGCTTAAAGTATCCGGTCGTGAACGCCTCCTGATCCATCGGCAGCAGCGTCCCGTCCAGGTCGAATAAAATGGTGGTGATGTTCAATGCGCTTCTCCTGTTCGTGTAAAATAAGTCCATCATAGCCGTTTTTGAGGAGAATGGCAAGAGCCTGGGCAAAGATGCCCGCTCACTCGCCGCGCTCTTTCAAAAGGTCGATGATCTTCTGAAGGCCGAGAAACGCCATGCCGGTCAAAAATGCGGGAGCCCAGCATCGCAGCGCGTCGGAAAACACGAAATGCCACGAGATGGTGTTCGGCCCCGACGCATAGCCTTGACTGCCGACGGACAGGCCGAACAGGAACCCCACGATCCAAATGACGACCGTGAGCTTGCCGAAAAAGTCGTCGTCCACAAGGCGGCTCACGCCGCCGCTCCTGCGCTTTTGATTCGGGTAAAGCAGCTCGTTCGGATCGGTCGCGAGCGCGTCGCTGATGCGCACCAGCATGTCAAGATCCGGGTAGGAATTGCCCGTTTCCCTTAATTAAAGATATTGTTTGGTAAAAAAGAAAGGTCAGTCGATTTTGCCGATGAAGCGGTAGTAGATTTCTACTTCCTGCTCACGGCTTCCGTCCT
>JBBNGO010000026.1:0-34596 GCA_040095065.1 Hominicoprocola fusiformis | reverse complement strand
CTGCGAAAGCAGACCGGCGCGGTTCCTTTGTCAGAAAGGCCGCCGGCTGGATATCCAGCGGCCTTTGCCACATCTTCGACTATTTTTACTTGAGTGCGGCGAGCAGGGCGTCAACGCGGTCGGTCTTTTCCCACGTCACGCCGAGGTCCTCGCGGCCCATGTGACCGTAAGCGGCAAGCTGGCGGTAGATGGGGCGGCGCAGATCAAGGTCGCGGATAATGGCAGTCGGACGCAGGTCGAAGACCTTCTCCACAGCCTCTTCGAGCTTACCGTCGTCGACCTTGCCAGTGCCGAACGTCTCAACGAGCACGCTCACGGGATGGGCAACGCCGATAGCGTAGGCGAGCTGGACCTGGCACTTGTCGGCAAGGCCCGCGGCCACAATGTTCTTAGCGACATAGCGCGCGGCGTAAGCGGCACTGCGGTCGACCTTCGTCGGGTCCTTGCCGGAGAATGCGCCGCCGCCGTGCGGGGCGCTGCCTCCGTAGGTGTCGACGATGATCTTGCGGCCGGTCAGGCCGCTGTCGCCCTGCGGGCCGCCGATGACAAAGCGGCCGGTCGGGTTAACATAAATCTTGGTGTTCTCGTCCATCAGCTCCGCGGGAACAGTCGGCTTGATGACAAGCTCGATCATGTCCTTGCGGATCTGCTCAAGCGTCGCCTCCGGCGCGTGCTGGGTGGAGAGGACGACCGTGTCGACGCGGACGGGCTTGCCGCTCTCGTCGTACTCGACCGTCACCTGCGTCTTGCCGTCAGGGCGGAGATAGTCAACAAGGCCCTGCTTCCGCACGTCGGTCAGCTTCTTTGCCATCTTGTGGGAAAGAGAGATTGCGAGCGGCATGAGCTCAGGGGTCTCGGTGCAGGCGTAGCCGAACATCATGCCCTGGTCGCCTGCGCCGTTGTCGAGCTCGCTCGCGCCGCTTTCCTTATTTTCAAAGGAGTTGTCGACGCCCATCGCGATATCGCCGCTCTGCTCGTCGATGTTCGTGATAACGCCGCAGGTGTCACAGTCGAAGCCGTACTTCGCGCGGTCATAGCCGATCTCGCGGATGACGTCGCGTGCGATCTTCGGGATGTCGACATAGCAGCTCGTGGTGATCTCGCCCATGATGTGGACAAGGCCGGTGGAGACGGTCGTCTCGCAGGCCACGCGGCCGTTGGGGTCTTTTTCAAGGATCGCGTCGAGCACCGCGTCGGAGATCTGGTCGCAGATCTTGTCGGGATGCCCCTCGGTGACGGATTCGGAGGTGAATAAACGTTTTGCCATGGTTACTTTTCTTCCTTTCTCGTTGTTGGGAAAAACAAAAAATACTCTGTCGAACCGACAGAGTATCGCGCTTTCTGCTCTTCCTCATCTTTCGATTCGTTCGTCGGATTTGGCACCTTGCCTCTTCGGGCAGGTTGTCGTGGTGTCATAGGGCCGATCCCTCAACCACTCTCGATGAAGTATTCACTTATGGCTTTCGCCGAATCGTATTCTACCATGTTTGTGCGTTTTGTCAAGTGACATTTCCCCAAAAACGTCCAAATCGGCGCAAAATGCGGTGCTCTTGCAATTTTTGAAAAAAAGTGCTATATTGAGGAAACTTTGCACACAAAATCTATTCGACAGGAGCTCGTTTGCGATGGTCTTCAGCAGTGTCAGCTTTCTTGTTTTCTTTCTTCCCTGCCTGCTCGTTCTTTATTTTACGGTGCCGCGGCGGTACCGCGGGGCACGGAATTTCATCCTGCTCGCGTTCAGCCTCGCCTTCTACGCCTGCGGCGGGCCGAAGTTTTTGCTGCTCATGCTGCTCTCCATCGTCATCAACTACTGCTGCGGGCTCCTCGCGGGGGCAAAGCACCGTCCCGCCGTCCGAAAGGCAGGCGTGACGCTCGCGGCTGTGCTGGGGCTCGGGCTTCTCGGCTGGTTTAAGTACGCGGGCTTTTTCGGCGAGATGCTCCACGCCCTGATGCCCTTTATCCCCGTGCCGCAGGTCACGCTGCCCATCGGCATCTCATTTTTTACCTTCCAGGGTCTCAGCTATGTGATCGACGTTTTCCGCGATGCTGCCGCCGTGCAGAAAAATCCGCTCAAGCTCGCGCTCTATATCTCGTTTTTCCCCCAGCTCGTCGCCGGTCCCATCGTGCGCTACACCACGGTCGCAGACGAGATCGACGAGCGGCACGAGTCCGTTTCCGAATTCTCCGCGGGCGCGGTGCGCTTTCTCTTCGGCCTTGCCAAGAAAATGCTGCTCGCCAACGCTGTCGCGCAGATCGCCGACGCCGCCTTTTCCGCCGTCTCCCCCTCGGTGGCCCTTGCGTGGCTCGGCGCCGTCGCCTACACGTTTCAGATCTACTTCGACTTTTCCGCCTATTCCGACATGGCCATCGGCCTTGGCCGGATGTTCGGCTTCCACTTTCTTGAAAACTTCAACTATCCCTATGTCTCCCGCAGCGTCACCGAGTTCTGGCGGCGCTGGCACATCTCGCTCTCCACGTGGTTCCGCGACTATGTCTACATTCCCCTCGGCGGCAACCGCTGCTCCCGCGCGCGCAATATTCTGAACCTCTTTCTCGTCTGGGCGCTCACGGGCCTCTGGCACGGGGCCAACTGGACATTCATCGCGTGGGGCCTGTGGTTCTTTGTGCTGCTCATCGGCGAAAAGTTTCTCTGGGGTAAGGCGCTCTCGCGCCTTCCGTCTCTTTTGCAGCATGTCTACGCCATGCTGCTCGTCATTTTGAGCTGGGTGCTCTTCCGCGCGGACGATATCGGCGCTGCGCTGTGCTACATGGCCGCGATGTTCGGCCGCGCCCCCGCCCTCTGCGACAGCCGCGCCGTGTACTACGCGCTTGAATTCTGGCCGGAGCTGCTGCTCTGCTGCATTGCTGCCCTGCCGGTCAAAAACCTGCTCGAAACGGCGCTTGAAAAGCGTAACAGCAAGCTCTCCCGCGGCATCCTCATCGTGGGGCCGAAGCTCGCCTCCCTCGCACTGCTCGCGCTTTCCTACTGCAGGCTCATCACGGGCTCGTTCAATCCCTTTATCTATTTCCGCTTCTGAAAAAGGAGGTGTCTGCGCATGAAACGTATCTGTGAATGGGCGATGGCCTTGCTCTTTTCCGGCGTGCTGCTCGTCCTGATGGCTGCGACCATCCTGCTGCCGAAAAACCGCTACTCCTACTACGAAAACCGCAACCTCTCCGCCTTTCCCGAGATCACGGCGGAATCGGTCCTCAGCGGTCAGGTCTTCGGCGACCTCGAGACCCTGTTCTGCGACTACGCCGCCTGGCGAACTCCCGCGCTCAAGGCCGTCACATGGGCCGATCTGAACGTCTTCCACCGTCCCGTGGTCAACGAGACTGTCATCACGGACGATGTCCTGCTGCCGCAGCTTTACGATCCCGCCATGAGCGATGACGACATCCGCGCGCAGGCAAAGCTCGTCGCGGAGGACAACGCCGCGCTGCAAAAGCAGGTCGAATCCTACGGCGGGCATTACTGTTATATCGCCGTCCCCTGCCAGTACGCCTACTATGAGGATGAATACCCCTCCTATCTCGAAAACCGCTCCGCCTACACCGCCGCCGAGCTCGCGGCGCTCAACAGCGCTATGGATGCACAGGGCATCACCCATGTGGACATGGGTCCCATCTTCGACTCGCTCGGTCATCTGCCCGCGTTCAGCTCAAAGGTGGACAACCACTACGGCCTCCGCGGCGCGTATGAGACCTACCGCGCCGCCGTGCAGGCGCTGAACGACGCTTACGGCCTCGCACTCTCCTTCCCCGAAGAGGGTGCG
Source organism: Hominicoprocola fusiformis (assembly GCA_040095065.1). Classification (GTDB taxonomy): domain Bacteria; phylum Bacillota; class Clostridia; order Oscillospirales; family Oscillospiraceae; genus Hominicoprocola. The sequence continues at coordinate 30,820 of JBBNGO010000026.1, read as the reverse complement.
GACGTGACCTTCTCCGCGCTCCCGAACCCCTACATGGGCTCGCGCACGCGCAAGCTTCTGGGGCTGCGCGGCGATAATGAAAAGCTGCTCACCGCCGCCTTCCGCGAGGATATCCCCTTCACCCGCTTCGATAACGGCGAGGAAGTCGCCGCCACGGTCTACGCCCTCCCCGCGACCGACACGGAGCCTTTGACCTACGAGTTCTACATGGGCGGCGACATCGCCGAAACAGTCCTCCGCACGGACCGCTCTGAGCGTCCGAGCGTCCTCATCTTCGGCGACAGCTTCACCAATCCCGTCGAGAGCCTTGCCTACTACAGCTTCGATGAGCTGCACTCCATCGACCTGCGTCACTATACCGCGCAGAGCCTGAGCGATTACATCGCAGCTTATAAGCCCGACGTTGTCCTCTGTATCCGCGACTATCAAAGCCTTCTCTCGCGGGAATACAACGGAAACCTCTCCTGACTCTTATAAGGAGGTCTTTTATGACCGTCTCCCTTTCCGATCATTTTACGTATCAAAAGCTGCTGCGCTTTGTCGCGCCCAGCATTTTGATGATGATCATCACCTCTATTTACAGCATTGTCGACGGCTTTTTCGTCTCGAACTTCGTCGGCAAAAATTCGTTTGCCGCGCTGAACCTCATCTTTCCCGTCATCATGGCGCTCGCCGCCGTCGGCTTTATGATCGGCACGGGCGGCAGCGCGCTCATCGCCAAAACGCTCGGCGAGGGCAAGCCCAGGGAAGCGAACGAGATCTTTTCCATGCTCGTCATCGTGCTTGCCGCCGGCGGCGCGATTTTAAGCGGCGTGTGCATCGTTTTCCTGCGCCCCATCTCGTTCGCCGTCGGCGCGACGGATCTGACGATCGATGACTGCGTGCTCTATGGGCGCGTGCTGCTGGCTGCTCTCCCCTTTTTCATGCTGCAAAACAGCTTCCAGAGCTTTTTGGCCACGGCGGAAAAGCCGCACTTCGGCCTGCGCGTGACGGTGTTCGCGGGGCTGACGAACATGGTACTCGATTTTCTGCTCGTCTACGTGTTCCCGTTCGGCCTTCTCGGCGCGGCGCTCGCCACGGCGTTTTCGCAGATTGTCGGCGCGCTCATCCCGCTTGTCTACTTTCTCCGCCCGAACGATTCGCTGCTGCGCCTCACGCGTCCGCGCTTTGACTTCCGCGCCCTCGGCAAGGCCTGCTACAACGGCTCGAGCGAGATGGTCAGCAACCTTTCGACCTCTCTCGTCGGCGTACTCTATAACGTGCAGCTCATGGCGATTGCCAAGGAAAACGGCGTGAATGCCTACGGTGTTTTGATGTACGTGAGCTTCATCTTCATGGCATTTTTCTTCGGCTATTCCATCGCCGTCACGCCCGTCGTCGGCTATCACTACGGCGCGCAGAACCACGCCGAGCTCAAAAGTCTCCTTAAAAAGAGCCTGACCGTCACGCTCATCACGAGCCTTGCGATGACGGCCTCGTCCATCCTGCTGGCAAATCCCATCGCCCACATTTTCGTCGGCTACGACGCGGAGCTGTGCGACATGACGGTCAACGCGCTGCGCATCTACGCGCTCTCATTCCTCGTCTGCGGTTTCAATATCTTCGGTTCGGCGTTTTTCACGGGGCTCAACAATGGCACAGCCAGCGCGCTCATTTCGTTCCTGCGCACGCTCGTCATTCAGGTCGCCGCGGTACTTCTTTTGCCAAAACTTCTCGGCATCAACGGCATCTGGCTCGCCATCACCGTGGCCGAAGCGCTCACACTGCTTGTCACTGCCGCGCTCTTCCTCGCGGGGCGCAGAAAGTATCACTACGTCTGACGGTTTTTCATGCGTAATACCGGAAGCGGTGGACTTCCTCGCGCTCTTCTGATAGAATTTATTTAGAGACAGCGTGAGATAAATCGAGATCTGATGGAGCATTAGAAGTGGAAATCAGAAAAGTAAATGAAAATAAAAAGCAATTCCTCACACTTCTGCTGTTGGCAGACGAGCAGGAAGATATGGTCGACCGCTATCTCGAAAAAGGCGCAATGTACGTTCTTGACGACTGCGGTGTGAAGGCAGAATGTGTTGTCACAGATGAAGGTGACGGAATCCTTGAAATCAAGAATATTGCAGTTGATCCGAGGCATCACGGAATGGGATATGGCAAAGCACTGATTGATTTTCTTGCCAGTAAATATGCAGATGAATATTCTGTTTTGCAGGTTGGAACAGGGGACAGTCCATTGACGATACCCTTTTATGAAAAATGCGGATTTATCCGTTCTCACAAGGTTCAGAATTTTTTTACCGACAATTATGACCACCCCATTTATGAGGGCGGCGTACAGCTAATAGATATGATATATTTACAAAGGCATATATAAATTTCGGCTCGCCAACCTGAAAACACCCTACCCGCGCCTCCGTATGCCGCAGCCATACGGAGGCGCGGCTGTTTTTTACCGGCAGGCCCGCGTGCAAGACACATTTTTAGTCATATTTTATCCGTTTTCCTCTTGACATCTCATATTGTTGTGATATTATTTTGATATCAAGTTTGGAGGTGCTTTTTATGGAAGAAAAGATCATCAGCGGTCACAAAAACGGCATGCTCGTGCTGCTGCTCGAGCTTGTTCTCTACATCGCCGCGGTCGTTTTTCTGATCGTCGGCATCAATGCGGGCTTTCTGCCCCTTGTCGTCCTTTGCGTCATCCTGCTGTTGCTCGGCTGGATCCCACTGTGCGGCCTGCGCGTCCTCAAGCCGCAGGAGGCGCTGGTGCTGACGCTGTTCGGCAAGTACATCGGCACGCTCAAGGGCGAGGGCTTCTACTGGGTCAATCCCTTCTGCTCGTCGTTCAACCCCGCCGCCAAGACGAAGCTCAACCAGTCCGGCGACGTGGACGGCGGCCACAAGGGCACGGACCTTCTCGCTGCCATGCAGGGCGCGTCCGCCGCGGTCGAGGTGGGCGGCAGCAAGAAGATCTCGCTCAAGATCATGACGCTCAACAACGCCCGCCAGAAGATCAACGACTGTCTCGGTAACCCCGTGGAGATCGGTATCGCCGTGATGTGGCGTGTGACCGACACGGCAAAGGCCGTTTTCAACGTGGACAACTACAAAGAATATCTCTCCCTCCAGTGCGACGCGGCACTGCGCAATATCGTGCGCGTCTATCCCTACGACGTCGCTCCGAATGTCGACACCACGGGCGACGGTCAGGCCGACGAGGGCAGCCTTCGCGGCTCGAGCGAGGTCGTAGCCGCGCGCATCCGCGATGAAATTCAGGCCAAGGTCGCCGACGCGGGCCTTGAGATCATCGAAGCGCGCATCACCTACCTCGCCTATGCGCCCGAGATTGCGGCCGTCATGCTCCAGCGCCAGCAGGCGAGCGCCATCATCGACGCGCGCAAGATGATCGTCGACGGCGCGGTCGGCATGGTCGAAATGGCGCTTGAGCGTCTGGCGGAAAAGGGCACGGTCGAGCTCGACGAGGAACGCAAGGCGGCCATGGTCTCGAACCTGCTGGTGGTGCTCTGCGGCAACCACGACGCCCAGCCCGTCATCAACTCCGGCAGCCTGTATTAACCGCGCCACGCTACTTTTTGGGAGGCTGCCATGAACGACAACGCCAAAAAGCAGGTGCCCCTGCGCCTGTCCCCCAAGCTCTACGCCGCCATCGCCGCCTGGGCAGAGGACGATTTCCGCTCCGTCAACGGCCAAATCGAGTATCTTTTGACCGAGTGCGTGCGCCAGCGGAAAAAGAACGGCAAATACGTCGGCGAGGAGATCGACGTTCCGCCCGAGCTCGATCTCAAGTGAACAAGTGTTAAGAATGCGGAAAGAATTCGTTTCTTTCCGCATTTCTGCTCTTCATTCCATTCAGGAATGGTCATTTGTTCAAACTTTATTGATGACTTTTCCCCGTCGCTGTGTCATAATGTTCTTAAATGTTATTTGATCGAAACGAGGTATCCCGTATTGAAAAAACTCAACCAGGCGATCGACCGCTTCTGTATCCTGCACCCGAATTTTGGCATCCCCAACCTGATGCTCTATGTCGTCATCGGCAACGTGGTGCTGGGACTTTTGTCCAACTTCTCGAACGGCAACTTTCTGAGCTTCTTCTCCTACACGCTCTCGGGTCTTCTCCACGGTCAGGTGTGGCGGCTCATCACCTTTGTCCTCATCCCTGAGAGCACAAGCCCGTTTTACCTTCTCATCACCTGCTACTTCTACTACTGGATCGGCTCGACGCTCGAGCGGCAGTGGGGCACAGCCAAGTTTACGACGTATTACCTGAGCGGCATGCTGCTCACCGTCCTCGGCGCGAGCATCGTCAGCCTCATCACGGGCTACAACATCCCCGTTTACGGTGCAAATTATGTCAACTTCGCCATGTTCATGGCGTTCGCGCTCCTCTATCCCGACACGCAAGTGCTGCTGTTTTTCTTTTTCCCCATCCGCATGAAGTGGCTCGCGTATATCGATGTGTTCTACTTCTTCTTCGACATCGCCCGCTATATTGCCGCCGGCAGATGGTACTATTCCATCATGCCCATCGTGGCGCTTTTGAACTTCGTCATCTTCTTCTGGCCCGAGCTTACGCGCTTTTTCAAGCTTGAGCACCACCAGAGCAGGCAGGCCACACACTTCCACAACACCGTGCGCGCCCAGCAGCGTCAGGAGCAGTATCAGCAGCAGACGCAGGGCTTCCGCCATAAATGCGCCGTGTGCGGCCGCACGGACGTGACAAATCCTGAGCTGCAGTTCCGCTATTGCAGCAAGTGCGCAGGGTACCACTGCTTCTGCTCTGACCACATTTTCAATCACGTCCACTTTACGGACGAGCAGCCATAAGCAAAGGGAGGCCATCATTATGGCATATACGAAAGAACAGGCGTGGGAGCTGCTCACGCAGTACAACAAGGGTGAATTCCACTTAAAGCACGCCAACACCGTCGCCGACGTGATGCGCTGGTACGCGGAAAAGCTCGGCTACGGCGACGAGGCGGACTTCTGGGAGATCGTCGGCCTTCTCCACGACCTTGATTTTGAGATGTATCCCGACGAGCACTGCATCAAGTCGCAGGAGATCATGCGTGAAAACGGTCTCGACGAGCGCCTGATCCGCGCCACCGCCAGCCACGGCTACGGCCTGCACTTTGACGGCCTTCCCGAGCCTCAGCACGAGATGGAAAAGGTCCTCTTTGCCACCGACGAGCTCACAGGCCTGATCGGCGCGGTCGCGCTCATGCGCCCGAGTAAGAGCGTCAGCGATCTTGAGGTCAAGTCCGTCAAGAAAAAGTACAAGGACAAGAAGTTTGCCGCCGGCTGCTCGCGCGAGGTCATCGAGCGCGGCGCGGAAATGCTCGGCTGGGATCTTGACACGCTCATTGAGCAGACGATCCTCGCCATGCGTGCAAGCATTCATGTCGAATAATTTCCCTGCATAACATTTTACCGGTCATCTATTACCTGCGGAAAGGAAGGTGCTTTTATGAGCGATTTTACTCCCACGCCCATCCCCAGCTTCAGCGGAAAGTACCGCAACCACATGCTGCTGGTGCCCGAGTGCATCAATGAGTGCAGCGGCATTCGCATCTTCGGCAGGACGCTCAAGTCCTTTGTCTTCTCCACCGACGTTGCCACCATCGCAAGCTGTAACGCCGACGCGGTCATGGCCGTCTATTCCTTCACGCCTCAGCCGCGCATCGTACGCGCCGTCCTGAGCGTAGCGGATATGCCCGTGCTCGTCGGCACCGGCGGCGGCTTCACCACCGGTGCGCGTGCCGTTGCGCAGGCGATGGAGGCCGAGCACTGCGGCGCTTACGGCGTCGTGCTCAACGCGCCCGTTTCAGCCGATATCCTGCGCGACATTAAAACGCATATCGACATTCCGGTCGTGGCGACCATCGTCTCCGCCACGCAGGACACCGAGGCGCGCATCGCCGCGGGCGTCGACATTCTGAACATTTCCGCCGCGGCGGAGACGCCGCAGCTCGTCGCCGCGCTCCGTGCCCGCCATCCCGAGATCCCCATCATCGCCACCGGCGGCCCCTCGGACGACACGATCCGCAAGACCATCGCCGCGGGTGCGAACGCCATTACCTACACCCCGCCCGACAGCGGCACGCTGCTCGCCGGCATCATGCACGCACACCGCGAGCGCTACCGGTAAGCTACATATAAAGAATGCTGGCTCATAAGAGCCAGCATTCTTCTTTTGTCTTCACGCTTCCTTGTTCGACACAAACTGGTAGCTGCCTTTGCTGCCCTTCAGCGTGACGATCCCCTTTTCACCGCTCTCCTGCTCATAGGTGAGCGCGATAGTCCCGTCCTCGTTCTGCTCGAGCGAGGTGACCGTGCAGCGCTGGAAATTCGTATCGCCGTGGAGCAGATAATAGGCGTCGTACTCCTCGAGATAGATGAACTGGTCGAGATTCTTTTTGTTCGTCTCGTCCAGTGCCACGCCCAAATACTCCTGCAAAAAGGCGTCCATTTCCGTTCTCTGCGTTTTGATGGGATAATGCTCAAACGCCACCGGGCCGATCGCTGTCTGTTCTGCCTCAGTAACCTCTTCCTGTATTCCTGTCGGGCCATTATAGAAGAGCTCATAGAGGTCGATGTCCGCGGCGGTGTCGTAATAGCTGCTGAGCAGCATATTCGTCATGCACACGCCGCTGCCCACGTTGAAATACTCCTTGTTGAACCATTCGATGTCCACCGCAGGCGTCTCGTCATTCGGCGGCGGTACGTCGTCCGCGGGCTTTGTGCCGCAGGCATTCAGTGCGCAGCACAGGGTAAAAAGCAGCAGAAAGATTTTCACTCTCTTCATTTCTCTCATCCTCCGTAAAAGTGGTCCTATCGTGATCGCTTCTGCGGCACTGCCGCGCTTTTTACGCCATGGGACTCTCCTCCCTCTCTTTTACTTTCTCAGTACGGATACGGGAATGCGGAGAACACCGCGTGGCCGTCGACTAGGGTAAAGGGATATTCATAGGCTTCCGTCTTGCCGGTGTCTGTCCACGTCTGCGCGGTGTCGTCCCACGCAAGCAGCGCGACCGTCTGTGTCAGCACGCCGCTGTCTCCGTCGAGCGCAGCCGTGCACGTGTATCCGCCCAGGCTCTCGTTGCCGCCGCGGCCCGCGGACATGACATAGAGTCTGCCGTCAATATCACGGTAGCGCTGCTCAGTGCTGCCCAGCCACTCGTCGGCAAGCTCCGGCGTGAGATACCGCAGCAGCAGCGCACGGAGATCCTCCAGTGTTTCCACGCCCTTGATGTCCGCCAGATCATAAAGATCGCCGTCGACCTCGGCTGTCACATTGTAGTCCATCGGCGGGTCGTCCATATAAAACCACGACCACAGTATCGCCGCCGCCTTGAAATCCGCTGTCACAGTCTGCTCCTGCGACACGCTCAGGATCGTCTTCGCGTGCTCGCTCAGCGCGTTGTAGAATTCGCTGTACGGCACCGAGAACACCTGCGGCCCCGCCGCATACGGCGCGATGACGTACTGGTCGAATGTGACCGTCAGGCCGTTTTCTGTAAAGTTCAGCGTCGCGAGCGTGGGGAAATCCTGCAAATAAGAGTCATAATCGTCAAAATATCCTTCGCTGAGGCCCTTTTGCGCGATCTGCTCGTAGATATTCCAATAAATGCTCTCCTGCAGCGAGTTTCCCTGCAAATCGCCCTCCTCCGAGGCCAGCGCGTCCAGCGTCAGGAATTCGCCCGTCGTCAGATCAAAGCTCCACGCGCGGGTGGCGGAATTCGGATGCACGCCGCCGTAGTAGGTGTAGTTCTCCGCCGCGACGCTCAGGAGCTTCCCCTCGGTCATGTAGGTCTGCGTCAGGCTCAGCTCGTTCGTCCAGTAGCTTCCGTTCAAAAAGACCGATGTGCCGTTTTCCGCGTAGAGCTCCTTGGCCTCCGCGGCCATCTGCGCCGCCTCGGACTCAAGACCCGCGAGCACGTTGTTCATCTCCGTGTTGAAGGCGTTCTGCGCCGTGACCTGCGCGGGGTTGCCCGTGCCGCCGTTCGCCGTCACGTTCTCCGCCAGCGTGTAGAGCTTGCCGTCCTCCGTGCGCAGTTCGAGCACCGGCAGTTCGTAGCGCTCCGCCAGAAGCACCGTGCCGTCGTCGGCCTTGTACTCGTTTTCGTAGATCTGCGTCGCGACTTCAAAGTGCAGCACGCTCGCCTGCGGCGGCGCGTTGTCCTCCGGCCCGCCGGGCGCTCCTGCGCCGCAGGCGGTCAAATTCAGCGCCAGCACGCAGCAAAGCAGCAGCGTCATCCATTTTTTCATTCTGTTCTCCTTTCGAGGTCTCGGTTCCTTGCTCAAACGATCACAGGCCCCTCCGTCCACGCGATGCTGCCTCTGGCCGCGCGCAGCTCGGGATAGGCGAGCACGTATTGATCCGCCGCGCGCGCCGTCATAGCGAAGAGCTTCTGCGCCTCCTCGCTCAACGCGCGCACATCGGCGCTCTTGGTCAGCACCGGTGCGCTTCCCGTTTTTTTGATCGTTTTGAGCAGCTTTCGTCCCCGCTCATTGCACGCCAGCACGCGCAGATAGGGGACCTCCGGCGGCACATCCGCTGCCGTCACGTCCAGATACGCCGCAAGCAGCATCCGCCGCAGCCGCGCATAGGCATAGCGCTTCGTCTTCACCGCGGAGAGCAGCTCGTCGACGGACGCTGCCGTCCGCGCTGCGTCATAAAACCGGCGATAAAGGCCTTCATTCCCGCTGTCATAGCGGGCGAAGTCCTCCTCGCACATCGCGCGCAGCCGGGAAAGCACCGCCCGCTCCGCATTCTGCATCGTCACCGGCGCGCGGCCCGCCGCGCATTCGCGCGCATAGATGGCGGCGCTCTCCGCCGTCAGATACGCGGAGGCGTCCTCTCCGTTCGTGAGCAGCTCGCGGATGTGGCTCGCCGAGGCGAAGCCCTTCGCCGCACCCCCGTTGTGCCCGACGACCTTTCGCAATATTGCCAGCGGCGCGATGGTACTGCCGCTTTGCAGCAGCGCCTTGCAGTATTCTACGCCGAGGATATCGTTCGGCTCCCGGAGCACCGCGGCGTCCTCGCCGATGAGCGCCCTCGCGGCGCTCTCCCTCGCCGCGGCAAAGGACAGGCCCTTGGCAAGCTCCTCTCGCAGCGCGTCGGGAAAATCCGCCCGCAGCAGTGCCTTTGCCGCGCGCTGCAATTTCGCCGCGTTACCGCATTCGCTGCCAAAGGCCAGCGTGTCGACCACGCCCGTCGCCGCCAAAATGCTCACGCCGCCGCGGGCAAAGCCCTCCGCCGACGAAATGGCCCACGGCAGCGGCAGCTCAAGGACTAAATCTGCCCCGCCGCGCACGGCAGCCTCGGCGCGCGCATGCGCGCGTTCAATGGCAAAATCGCCCCGCTGGACAAAATCGCCGCTCATCGCGCACACGACGGCGCACTCTTCCTCGCCTGCCAGACGGCGCAATTCATCAATTTGCCACTTGTGGCCGCGGTGGAAGGGATTATATTCGCATATTATACCAAATACCCTCATGGAAGTCCTCTCAAAGCGGTTACAAAAGAGTTACGTTTTGTTAAATTTACTTGTCTTTGCGAAAAAAGTTGTTATAATATATTCTGTATCGAATTGTACATCCGATTAATTTGATTCTTATTTTATCGGAAATTCGGGCGCAATGCAAGCGCCCTCGGAAAAAGGAGTATACTTATGAATGTTCTGGTCATCAACGCAGGTTCTTCTTCCCTGAAGTATCAGCTGCTCAACCCCACCACAGGCGAGCTGCTGGCGAAGGGTCTGTGCGAGCGCATCGGCATCGACGGTCTGTTCACCTATAAGCCCCAGCTTCCCGGCAAGGAAGCCATCAAGGCCGCTTCCGTCTCCATGCCCACCCACAGCGAGGCCATCCAGGCCGTGCTGAACGCGCTCGTCGACGAGAAGAACGGCGTCATCGGCTCCATGAAGGAGATTGACGCTGTCGGCCACCGCGTCGTCCACGGCGGTGAAAAGTTTGCAAAGTCCGTCGTCATCACCGACGAGGTCATGCAGGCAATCGAGGAGTGCAATCCCCTCGCCCCGCTCCACAACCCCGCCAACATCATCGGCATCAAGGCCTGCCAGGAGCTCATGCCCGGCGTGCCCATGGTCGCCGTGTTCGACACTGCCTTCCACCAGACCATGCCCCCCGTGGCCTATACCTATGCCATTCCCTATGAGTACTATGAGAAGGACAAGGTCCGCCGCTACGGCTTCCACGGCACCTCTCACAAGTATGTTTCCCAGCGCGCGGCCGATATGCTCGGCAAGCCCATCGAGCAGCTCAAGCTGATCTCCTGCCACCTCGGCAACGGCTCCTCCGTCACCGCGATCGACGGCGGCAAGAGCGTCGACACCTCCATGGGCTTCACCCCGCTCGCCGGTCTTCCCATGGGTACCCGCTCCGGCGACATTGACGCCGGTATCCTCGAGTACCTGATGAACAAGTACGGCATGGACATCAAGGAGATGGTCAATGTCCTCAACAAGAAGTCCGGCGTCATGGGCGTCAGCGGCGTCAGCTCCGACTTCCGCGATCTCGAAGAGGCCTTCGAGCAGGGTAATGAGCGCGCCGGCCTTGCCGTCGATATGTTCAACTACGGCGTGAAGAAGCTCATCGGTGCGTATGCCGCCGCGATGGGCGGCGTGGACGCCATCATCTTCACCGCAGGTGTCGGCGAGAACAGCGCTTCCCAGCGCATGGCCATCGCCTCCGACCTCGAGTTCATGGGCGTCAAGATGGACGAGGACGCCAACAAGGTCCGCGGCGAAGAACGCGTCATCTCCGCGCCCGACTCCAAGGTCACCGTCCTCCTCATCCCCACGAACGAGGAGCTCATGATCGCCATGGATACCGAGGCGCTCGTCGGCTAAGTCATCGACAACCGATTATAAAAAATCCGCTTACGAAATTCGTAAGCGGATTTTTTTATTGCCGGTCTTCGAGCCACTGCATCGCGCCATAGGCGAGCAGTGCGCTCCCGCGCGGTAAAATGTTCTCGTTGAAGACGACGCTCTCGTTGTGCATGGGCTTTCCGTAGCGCGCGTCCTCCTGCACCGTGCCCGCGCCGAGCAACAGATACGCGCACGGCAGCTCGTAGGTGTAGGACGCAAAGTCCTCCGAGCCCATCCCGCCCTCACGCAGGCGGTAGACGCTCTTCTCGCCGAACAGCATTTCGGCGCAGCGTGCCATCTGCTCGGTCAGCGCCTCGTCGTTTTTGAGCGGCGGCGCGCTCGCGAGCTCTTCGACGCTCGCGCTGCCGCGGAAGGCCCTGGCCGTCGCGTCCGCGATCTCGCCGATGCGGCGCAGGATCAGCGCGGTCACGTCGCGGTCGAACGTGCGGATCGTGCCCTCGATCACGGCCTCCTGCGGGATGATATTCGGCGCGTGCCCCGCGCTGAATTTGCCCATTGTCACGATGGCGGGCGTCTTCGCGGGCAGCTCGCGCGCCGTGATCTCCTGAAGCGCAAGGTAGATGTGCGCGGCAATGTTGATTGGGTCGACGCCCGTCTCCGGCATTGCCCCGTGACAGCCGACGCCCTTGACCGTGATGCGAAACAGCGTGCAACCCGCCATAAACGTTCCCTTGCCGCAGAGCACCAGGCCCGACGGCGTCCCGGAGTTCACATGCAGCGCCATCGCCGCCTGCGGCTCCGGCGCCTCCAGCACACCGGCCTTAAGCATCGCTTTCGCGCCCGTGAAGCCCTCCTCGTCGGGCTGGAAGACGAGCTTCACCGTGCCCTTGAGTTCGCTTTGATGCGCCTTGAGCAGCCTTGCAGCACCCAGCAGCATCGCGGCATGCATATCGTGTCCGCAAGCGTGCATGCTGCCGTTTTCCGAACGGAACGGCAGGTCGGTCTTCTCCCGCACCCTGAGCGCGTCCATATCCGCGCGCAGCAGGATACAGCGCCCCGTATCCTCGCCCGTGAGCTCCGCGACCACGCCGCCGCCCAGCTCGCGCGGCTCATAGCCGAGCAATCGCAGCTTTTCTTCGACAAATTGAACCGTCTGCGGCAGGTGCGCGCCGACCTCCGGCGCGCGGTGGATCGCTCTCCGGTTCTCGACGATCTCGTCTTTCATTTCGATGGCTTCCGCCAGTAACGTCTCTCCGTTCATGCAAACTTCCTTTCTCATTTCTGCGCGGCGGCTTTTTTCGCCGCGCGCTGCTGCGCTGTCCGCCGCACGAGCTCGCACAGCGGCAGGATGTATAAAAAGCACGCAAACGCCATGCCTGTCATCGGCGCGCCGACGGTCGAGAGCGGCGTCGCCCCCGCAATCGACCACGGCACAAGCGCCGCGATGACGACGGCGCTGTTTTCAAGGTTGATGGCAAATTCTTCTTTATCCTTCTGCGACGGCGAGCAGAGCTGGTTCGTCAGGATGATCGTCAACGTCTGGTTGCAGGCGAGAAGGCTCGCCAAAACCGCCGTCAGCAGCATCGAGGCATAGGGCGACGTTTTGTCGCGCAGCGCCGTCACACGCCCGCACAGCCCGTCGAGCAGCCCCGTCTTGCGAAAAATGCCGGAATACGCCGACGAGATCATCACGATCAGCGCCACGCGCACCATTGAAATGATGCCGCCGCCGTTGAGCATCGCGCCGACCTCGGCGTCCGACGCCGTGTAGCCTAAGATTGCGGTCCTGAGGATCGTCACCGCGTCCAGATGCCGCAGGAAAATGCACAGCACGACCGCCGCTAAAATGCTGACCGACATCGCCTTTTTCACGTTCACGCGTAGGACCGACAGGATCAAAATGAGCACCGCCGGCAGGCACATGACCCAGTGAAGCGTCATCTCGCGCCTGTAGAGCGACCACAGCTCGCCCGCCGCGCCGCTGCCGCTTTTCACCATGCCGAGCGCCGCATAGACGCCGCAGCTCAGAAGAAACGGCACGAGCGCCGTCTTGAGCATGCGCTTGATGTTGTCGTAAATGTTCGTCTCCGTCAGCTCGCTCACGAGCAGCGCGCTCGTCGAGACCGGCGAGCAGCGGTCGCCGAAGTATACGCCCGAAAGCATCGCGCCGCCGAGCAGCACGGGGTCCATGCCCATCGAAATGCCGACGCTCACGCAGATGGTGCCCATCGTCGCCGCCGTGCCGAACGCCGTACCTGTCAGCATCGAGACGCCGCAATTCAGCAAAAACGTCATCAGCAGCAGAATTTCCGGCCGAATGAGGTCAACGGCGCAGCAGATGATGAACGGCAGCGTACCGCACGCGCGCCAGAACGCCGTCAGAATTCCGATGAGCGGAAAGACGAGCAGCACGCTTGCCGACGTCTTCACGCCCGAGCAGATCATCTTCCCGAGCTCTTTCCACGAAAAGCCCTGCTTTTTGCCGTACAGCGCGAAGATCACAAGTCCCGCCAGGAGCGCGTAGAGGATATTCGCCCTCAATACGATGCACACGAGCAGCGCAAGGCAGAATAAAACGATCGCAGCCATCTAAGTCCTCCCTATCCTTTTTAACACAGTATCGCTATCTTAGCACGAAGCGATCAAAAAGAAAACCTGTTTTTATCCCACCGCATACGCCCACAGCGGCAGCGTCAGCATGGATAAAAGCGTTGTGAACACGACATTTCGCGCGGCGAACGGCGCGTCGCTGCCGTATTTGGCGGCAAAGATGGCCGCCGTCGCGCCCGCGGGCATGCCCGTCATCAGGACACTCACGCCAAGCGCCGTCGGTTCAAGGTGCAGCAGCAGCCCGACGCCCAGCGCTGCCGCGGGCAGCAGCACGAGCCGCAGCAAGCTGAACTTTACCGTGTCGCGGCTCACGATGCTCTTGAGCGGCGCATCCGTCAGGATCGTGCCGACAATAAACATCGTCAGTGCGGAGTTGCAGTTCCCGATATACTTCACGCTGTTCAGGATCACGGATGGCAACTGCACCTGCGTCACCATGCAGAGGAGCCCCAAATAGATGGCGACAAGGCAGGGGTGCGTCAGCACGTTTTTGATGACCTTTCTCTTCTCCACCGTCTCACCCGCGACAAAATACGTCGTGCCGACCGACCACATCACAATGCGCATCGGAATGAGAAAAATCGAGGTATAGAGCACGCCGACCTCGTTGTAGATGCCCTCGGCGATGGGATTGCCGAGAAAGCCGCTCATCGGCACGATGGTGCAGTATTGCAGCACCTTTTTCCGCTGCGCATCATAGCGGTCAAAAAGGAACCGGTTCAAAACGAGACACAAAAGCTGCATGATGACTGCGCTCACAAACAGCATCGCACAGGACTTGAGCACACCCGCATCCAGCTCAATGAGGCAGGATTTAAAGATGTTGCACGGGATGACCACATTGATACAGAGGTCGGCCAGGCACTTTTTGCCGTTTTCGTCGATGATGTCCTTCTTTTTGAGCAGCGCGCCGATCAGCATCATCGCAAAAAGCGTCAGCTGCAAGCTCCCCAGCTCTAAAATGCTCATGTTCCTCTCCCGCCATCCTTTCCGATATGCCCTGCAAGCCGGAGTGCAGCAGGCGGAAATTGCGAAATCTCCTGCCGGTGCTCTGGCTGTCAGGTTCCCCCACGCAAAGCGAACAAACGTGTGTGGATGGAGGCGCGGTGAAAAAGAAAACCCGTGCGCTTTGCCGTTCGTTCAGCCTTTCGTTGTCTTTAGTATAAGCGCGGATTTTCATCTTGTAAAACTGTTAAAATTGATATATTCTACAAGAAGCAGCTGTGAAAGGAGTGTTCCCATGAATTTCCATTCTCTTGACTATTTTCTCGTGCTCGCGCGGGAGAAAAACTTCACCCGCGCCGCCGAAGCGCTGCACATCACGCAGCAATCGCTTTCGTCCCACATTGCGGGACTTGAAAAGGAGCTTGGCTGCACGCTCCTTGTGCGCCGCACTCCGCTTGAGCTCACCTATGCGGGCCGCACGTTTCTGCGCTATGCCGAATCCATCGGGCAGACGCGACAGGCCATGGAACGCGAATTCTGCGATATCTCCGAAAATCAGAAGGGCGAGCTGCGCGTCGGCATCGCCTACACGCGCGGCCGCGCCATCATGCCGCGCCTGATCCCCGTCTTTCAGCGCAGATACCCGAATGTCGAGATCACGCTGCTCGAAGGCTCGAACGACGCGATCCAGAAGGCGCTGCTCAGCGGCGGCATTGACCTCGCCATCGCCGGCTTTCCCCGCCCGCTCCCCGGCGTGGTGCTTGAGGATTACTATCTGGAGCACATCGTGCTGTGCCTGTCCGATGGGCTGCTCGCGCAGTGCGGCATCGACCTCGACACGCACCGCGGCGAGATCGCCGCGGGAAACCTAAGTGCCCTGCGCGGCTGCCCCTTTGTCCTCGGCTCCGCGGAAGACATCGGCGGGCGCATCGGGCGCGGACTTTTGCGCTCCTCGGGCGTCTCGCCCGTCAGCAAAGCGACGTCGGAAAACGTCGAAACGCTGCTCGCGCTCTGCGAGCAGGGCGTCGGCGCATGCTTCTGCCCGGAAAATCTGCTGCACACGGCGCTCTCGCCCGCGCAGCTTGCGCACCTGCATATTCTCCCGCTCTGCCCCGAGGCGTCCTATCCCATCTGCTTTGGGTATTTGAGCCGCTCGTATCCGTGGAGCGTGCTCTCGGAATTCATCCGCATCGCCCGCGAGCAAACTGCATAAGCACCATAAAAACGCCGCCCGTACATTTATTGCACGGACGGCGCTCTTTTTTACTTCTTCACCGCAGGCTGCTGCTGGGTGATGCAGTGGATATTGCCGCCGCCGAAGGCGACCTCCTTCGTCTGCACGCCCACGACCTCGCGGTCGGGGAACATTTTCTGCACCTGTTCGATGGCGACTGCGTCGTTTTCGTCGCCGTACTGCGGCAAGATGACCGCGCCATTGACGATCAGGAAGTTCATATACGACGCGATGCTGACCTCGCCGTCCTCGCGGGGGATGGTGCCCTCCACGGCGTCGATGGTATCCGCGCCCTCGAGTAAGCACGGCTTTTTCGTCAGACAGAGCTTGTGAACCTTTAATTTGCGTCCCTTGGCGTCCGTCGCCTCGCTCAGGAATTTGTAAGCCGCCTGCGCCTGTTCGTAGAACGGATGGTTCTTGTCCTCCGTCCAGATGCACGCGACCTCGCCGGGCGCGATGAAACACGCGACGTCGTCAATGTGCCCGTTCGTCTCATCAGGGTCGATGCCGTCCTTGATCCACAGCACCTTCTCACAGCCAAGATAGTCGCAAAGCATCTGCTCGATCTCTTCTTTGCTCTTGTCGGGGTTGCGGCCCTCAGAGAGCAGACACATCTCGGTCGTCAGCACCGTACCTTCGCCGTCGACGTGAATGGAGCCGCCCTCGAGCACGAAGCCCTCGGTGCGGTAGCTGTCCACATCCGCAATCTCGCAGATCTTGCGCGCGATCTGGTCGTCCTTGTCCCAGGGGAAATACAGCCCGTCGACGAGCCCGCCCCAGGCGTTGAACTCCCAGTCCACCGCGCGAAGACCGCCCTTGTCGTTCACAAGGAACGTCGGCCCGCAGTCGCGCACCCATGCGTCGTCGCTCTCGAGCTCCACGATGCGGATATTTTCGGGGAGCTTGGCGCGCGCGTTCTGATACTGGCGCACGGATGCGCCGACCGTGACCTTTTCAAATTTTGCGATGGCCTTGGCAACATCCGCAAAGGCCTTCTGCGCGGGCTTGCCGCCGTCGCGCCAGTTGTCGTTTCGCTCGGGCCAGAGCATCCACACGCCCTGCTGGGGCTCAAATTCGGCGGGCATGCGATACCCGTCCTGCTTCGGCGTTGTGCCGATGATTCGTTTTGCCATAACTTTGTCTCCTTATGATGAAACCATACTTAGCTGCGCGCGTTTTTCCCGCGCAGCGCGATCAGCACCTCGCCGATCGCCACGCTGAGGATCGACCCGATCGTAATGGGCAGAAAGCTCGCAAGCGTCTCTGCGTCAAACGAGAGCGGGACCGCAGTGAAAATGATCGAAATGACGATGAGCACCATCGGCACGTAGGCGATCCATTTGAGCGCCGTGTCAGACCCCGGCACGCGGAACGGGCGCGGCGTCTTCGCATCCTCGCGCCGCAGCTTCAAAAACGCCGGAAACACGGGAAGATAGCTCAAAAGCAGCATCACGAGATTCAGCGCGAAAAAGCTCCAGAAGAGTGACGAGTCCGGCGACGCCATCTCGATGAGCACGCCCAAAACACACACGCACGAGGCGACGACGCCCGACGTGACCGCCGCGCCGACGGGCATGTCGTTCTTTGCCCAGCGCTTGGCGAACACCCGCGGCATGTCGTTGTGGTCCGCCGCCAGCGCCGCCGTCGAATTGACGCCCATCGACCACGAGATCATATTGCCGAACAGCGTCACGAGGAACAAAAGCGCCACCACGCCCACGAGCACGCCGCCGCTGCCGCCCAGAATGAGCGACACCGCGTCGATAAGCCCCGAATCCACGCTGATCTCGCGCACATCCACTGCCGCGCCGATGCCGAACGCCGAGAAGAGGTAGATGGCCGCGATGACGATGCCGCCGGTCACGATGGACTGCGGGATCTGCTTTTTCGGGTCGCTCATATTGTTTGCGTACGTGCACACGACCTCAAAGCCGAGGAAATTGAAGATGATGACGGAGATATACGAAAGGCTGTTTAAGTCGAACGACGGCAGAAATGTCCGCGCCGACATGTCGTTGACAAAGCCGTAACGGCTGATATACCACACGCCGAGCCCGCCGACCAGCAGCGCCAGCACGATCTTGATGACAGCGCTCACGTTCAGGATAATGATGCTGTCGCACACGGGATAGCACGCGATGAGCGTGACGATCCAGATGAACAGAAGCTCGACCACGAGCGAGCCGAATGTTCCGAGGCTCCGCCCCGTGATGAATGTGATAAGCTCGGGGCACATCACCGCAAGCGATGCCATCCACAGCGGGAAGTTGATCCAGTAGTACCACGAGGCGCGCGCCGCCCACTTGCCGTCCGGATACGCCGCGTGGATCCAGTCATAGAGCCCGCCGTCGCCCGCGTAGGCCGTGCCGAGCTCGGCGGCGATGAGGCCGTAGGGCAGCAGAAACGCCAATATCATAAAGATCCACCAGAAATACTGGCTGTTACCGATCGACGCGACCGGCGCCGCCGCCTCGGCGACAAACACCACGCAGATGACCGACAAAATGACGTCTGCAAGCCGGAATTGATTCTTCTCCATGGTTTTTCTCAGCTCTTTTCCGCTTTCGAAACGCCGCAGTAGGCCTCGACGCAGCCGAGCTTGTCGCAGAGCACTTTGTCAAGCTCCTCCTTCGCCGCCGCGATCTGAAGACCGCTCGGCTCCTTGCGGCAGCGTGTAAAGTAGACAAGAAGGCCGCGCATGGCCGTCAGGCGGTTGCCTGCCTCCTCCCAGCAGAGGGAGGCGTCGCTGTCGGCGACCTCGTCGGTCACGTCCTCGCCGCGCGTCGCGGGCAGGCAGTGCATGAATTTGCAGCCGAGGTTCCCCAGCTGCATCAGCTCGCGGTTGACCTGATAGTCGTGGAAGACGCGCACGCGCTCTTCCTTCGGCATCTCGTTTTCGTAGAGACCGTACCACACATCGGTATAGATGAAGTCCGCGCCGCGTACGCTCTCGCGGTCATCGGTGACAAGGTAGCTGCCGCCGGAGAGCGCGCAGTTCTTCTTCATGATCTCCTTGTGCTGCTCATTCAGCTGGTGGCCCTGGGGGCCGTACTGGACAAAGTGCATGCCGAGCTTCGTCGTGATAAAGCCGAGCGACGCGCACACCTGCGTCGCGTCGCCCACGAACACGACTTTGCAGTCCTCTAACTTCTTCCCCTGCGGAAGGTTCTCCACGATCGTGCAGAGGTCGCCGATCTCCTGCGTGGGGTGGTTGTAGTCCGACATGCCGTTGATGACGGGGATGGTGCAGCTTTTTGCGAGCTCTTCGATCGTCTTGTGCTCGATGACGCGCGCCATCACGACATCGACAAGCTTTGAGAGTACCTTGCCCGTGTCGCCGATGGTCTCATGCCCGCCGAGCTGGATCATACCGGGGCCTAAATACTGCGCGTGCCCGCCCATCTGGCTCATCGCGGTCTCAAACGAGACGCGCGTGCGCGTAGAGGACTGCTGGAAGATCATGCCGAGCGTCATGTTGCGCATCAGGGGCGGATAGTAGCCCGCCTTAATGGCCTTTTTGATGGCGAGCGACAAGTCGATGATGTCGAGCAGTTCCTGCTTTGTGAATTCATTGGTGTCGATAAAGTCTTTTTTCATACGATTCCTCCGACATTTCAAGTTGCTTTTTGCCGCGGAGGCAGACGCCGCGGCGAATGCTGCGCTTAGTGTCTGCACTTTTTTCCAGTTCATGCGAAAAAAACTGTGCAACATGACACAAATCACGCCGCATTCCGTCGCCGCTGTGTATTTTACATAGATTTTACAATTCTCCTCTGGCAGTTTTGACATTTGGCGCGTAAACTATTACTTGGTTATAAATAGAGTCTCAAAAAAGAAAAAAGGAAAGATAGAAAATATGGATATTTTCAATGTGCTCACGATGATCGGCGGGCTGTGCCTGTTCCTCTTCGGCATGAACCTGATGGGCCAGGCGCTCGAGCGCCGCGCGGGCGGCAAGCTCCGCTCTCTTCTCGACAAGATGACCGGCAGCGTATTCGCCGGATTTTTAACGGGCCTTGGCATCACGGCCATCATCCAGAGTTCGTCCGCCACCACGGTCATGGTGGTCGGCTTTGTCAACTCGGGCCTGATGACGCTGCGTCAGGCCATCAACGTCATCATGGGTGCCAACGTCGGCACGACCGTCACGGCCTGGCTTTTGAGCCTTGGCGGCATCGACTCCGGCAACTTCTGGATCAAGCTCTTAAAGCCCTCATCCTTCACTCCCGTCCTTGCGCTCATCGGCATCATCTACTACATGTTCTGCAAGGACAACAAGAAAAAGGACACCGGCATGATCCTGCTCGGCTTTGCCACGCTCATGTTCGGCATGGAGACGATGAGCGGCGCGGTCGCGGGCCTCAAGGACGTCCCCGCGTTCACGAATCTCTTTGTTGCCTTTCAGAATCCCCTCCTCGGCGTGCTCGCCGGCGCGCTGCTCACGGCCATCATCCAGTCGAGCTCCGCGTCCGTCGGTATTTTGCAGGCGCTCGCCGTCACGGGTTCTGTGAGCTATGCTGCGGCCATTCCCATCATCATGGGCCAGAACATCGGCACGACCGTCACGGCCATGCTGTCGTCCATCGGCACGAACAAAAATGCCCGCCGCGCCGCGGTCGTTCACCTTCTCTTCAATGTCATCGGCGTTGTCGTGCTGCTGACGGTCTTCTGCATTGTGCGCGCGGCTTTCGCGCCCGCGCTGCTGGATGAATCCGCCACCATGGCGGGCATCGCCGTCACACACTCGGTCTTCAACGTCCTCTGCACCGCCATGCTCCTGCCCGCGGGCGGCCTTCTTGAAAAGCTCGCCTGCCGCATCGTCCCCGACGATCCCCAGACGCAGGGTGAAAAGACGACCGAGCTCGACGAGCGTCTTCTCCCCACTCCGTCCCTCGCCCTTCGCCAGAGCCGCGCCGTCGCCCGCGAAATGGCGGACTGCGCCGTGCGCGCGCTGAACAACGCTCTCACCGCCCTTGACCACAACACGCCCGAGCTCGCCCAGAGCATCCGCGACGATGAGGAGCTTTGCGACCACTATGAAGATATCCTCGGCACCTACCTCGTCAAACTCAGCACGCAGAAAATGGGCCGCGACGAGAGCGAGGAGGCGACCGAGTTACTCAAGACCATCGGCGACTTTGAGCGCATTTCTGACCACGCGGTCAACATTCTCTCCTCCGCTGAGGAGATGGAGCAAAAGGGCCTCACGTTCTCCGGCAGCGCCCTCAACGAGCTCGCCATTCTCACCTCCGCCATCCGCGAGATCCTTTCGCTCTCGCTCAAGTCCTTCTCCTCGCAGGACGTCGCGCTCGCCCAACAGGTCGAGCCGCTCGAGCAGGTCATCGACACGCTCAAAGAGCAGATGCGCACGCGCCACATCCTGCGCATGCAGCAGGGCC
The DNA here is from genome assembly GCA_040095065.1 of Hominicoprocola fusiformis. GTDB lineage: Bacteria > Bacillota > Clostridia > Oscillospirales > Oscillospiraceae > Hominicoprocola. The sequence goes on along the minus strand of JBBNGO010000026.1, from coordinate 9,758 downwards.
ATTGCAGCATTGAGGCTGGCTTTGTCCTCTCCGATCTTCTGACCGACCTTGAGCGCACATCCGACCACTGCTCTAACATCGCCGGCTGCGTCATCGACGCCCGTGCGCATAACCTCAACCTGCACGAAACACTGCGCCAGGCCAAGACTGCCGACGGCAGCTTCCAGCAGACGTACGAATCCTACGTGGAAAAGTACCAGCTTCCTGTTCCGTCGTCAAACGTGTAAAAAGCGGGGCGCTTGCGAGCGCCCCATTTTTGCTATTTTCTTGCTTGTAAAACGCCCGCTTCCCTGCTATACTACGGTCGTTAGGTCATTTCCGCGCAAACTGTCAATTTTGCGCGGTAGGAAAGGATGATACCATGGACCCGATTTACGAGATCGAATTGCAGGACTGCCCCTACTGCCGCGGCACCGGTACGGTGGAGGATGAGCAGGGCTGGTGCGTTTATGTCACCTGTGTCGACTGCGGCGCGCAGACCGCGCACGCAAGTTACGAGTCCCCCGAGGAACGTCTGGCCGCCGCACAGCAGGTCGCGCACCTGTGGAACGTCGGCAAGGTTCTGAACCCCGGCGTCGGCGACTGATTCGACTGGAACTGCATAAAAAGGACGGAAGAAAAGCATCTTCCGTCCTTTTTGCGCTCAACCGCCGTTTGAGCGCGCGAAACTCCCCCTCCATTGCGCGTTTTCCCGCAATCGGCTATACTGAACTCATCAAGGACGTCCGCACTTTATAGAAACGGAGTTTTGCCTTTATGAACATCGACATCGGCAGCAAGATCAAAACGCTGCGCCTCTCCAAAAGCATGACGCAGGAGCAGCTTGCAAAAGCCCTCCACGTGAGCGCGCAGGCCGTGAGCAAGTGGGAAAACGGCAGCTCGCTTCCCGATATTCAGCTTTTGCCCGCGCTGTCCGTCACGCTGGGAACGAGCATCGACTCGCTCTTCTCCCTCACGGACGAGAACCGCTTTGCCCGCATCGACAATATGCTCTGGGACAAGCGCTTTCTCACACAGCAGGAATTTGACGAAGAGGAGCACTTTTTGCAGGAAAAGTGCCGCAAGGAGGAAACGCGCCCGCGCGCGACGCTGCTGCTCGCAGAGCTTTACTGCAAGCGCGCACGGGAATACAATGACCTCGCCGCTCCCCTCGCGCGTCAGGCGCTCGCGCTGAATCCCGACTGCAAGGAGGCGCACAACGCCATCTTCGACGCCGAGCACGGCGCGTACCTCGACTGGAACGCGACGAACCACTACCGCACGATCGCCTTCTATCAGGAGTTTCTCGCCGCGCATCCGGAGAACCACAGCGCGCACCTGTGGCTTCTGGACCTTCTCATCGCCGACCGCCGCTGCGCGGAGGCGCGCGAGGTCTTGGACAAAATGCACCGCCTGAAGCCTACCTACAACGACGATTTTTACCTCGGCTGCATCCTTTTGCAGGAGGGGCACACCGACGACGCGCTCGCGCAGTGGGAGGCCATGTGCGCAAAGTATCCCGACACGTGGGAGGTCTACGTTATGCGCGCGAGCGAGCTTGCCAAGCTTGGACATTACGACGAAGCCATTGCGGATTACGAGAAGACGATGGCGCTCATGCCGCCGCCCCGCTTTGTCGACCCTGCCGAGGCCATCGCGCAGATCTGCGAAATTCGCGGTGACTATGAAACGGCCATCGCCTGCTATGAAAAAGTCATCGCCATCGAAAAGGCCGACTGGCACGAAACGCAGGGCGAAGCCATCGACGCCCCGCAGCGAAGCATCGCAAGGCTGCGCGAAAAGCTGGCAAGCCGCTGATATCGGGGCGAAAAGGCGCTTGTCAAAATCTTTTGACAAGCAATTTTTCCTCATGTAAAGCAGCTTTGCTCGACAAACTTTCCCGTTTTGGCTACCCTTGGGGCAGATCGAACGAAACGCACAGGAGGCACTTATGGAACTCGGCAATCAGATCAAGGCACATCGCGCCGCGCTCTCGCTTTCGCAGGAGGAGCTGGCGGAAAAGGTCTACGTCACGCGCCAGACCGTTTCCAACTGGGAGACCGGAGTTTCCCATAGTTAAAGATACCACACCAAATATGATGAACCCACGCTTATACACTACCAGCTATAATAAACCGCAAGGACAGCAATTTGATGATACTGCTGTCCTTTCTTTTATAAAATTGCAGTACACATAAAAAAGCTGTAAAATGATAAATATATTTGTCCTTGTAACAATTCTCGGACATTTGCCTGTTATACTATCTGCAAAAAGCAAAGGAAGTGAGAATATGGAGCAGATTTTAATTGTCGAGGACGACAGTTTTTTGAATAAGATGTTGGCCTATAACCTGACCGCAGACGGCTACGGCGTGACTTCTGCCCTAAATGCCAGAACCGCAGCCGAAGCCATCCGCCAGCGGGAATTTAATTTAGTGCTGCTGGACATCAACCTGCCAGACGGCAACGGTTTTGAGCTGTGCAAGCTGATAAAGCCCCAGCACCCGGACACCATCGTAATATTCCTGACCGCCAACGATCAAGAGAGCGACCAGATACGGGGCTATGAGGTGGGCGCGGTGGACTACATCACAAAGCCCTTTGTGATCGGGGCCTTGCAGCGGAAAATCAAAGCCATGTTCGCCATGCTGGAACACCACAAACCGGCCAAGGACATTTACGACGACGGGCGGCTGTTTCTGGACTTCTCGGAGCAGACGGCTTCCTTAAACGGCAAGCCCCTGACTCTATCCCCGATGGAGTACAAAATGCTGAACCTGTTTCGTAAAAATCCCCGGCAAGTGCTGACCCGTGGGCAGCTTTTGGAAAAGCTGTGGGATATAGACGAAAGGTTTGTGGACGAACACACCCTGACAACCTCCATCAGCCGGATTCGCAGCAAGATTGAATCCGATGGCGGCGCGCCCTACATCAAGACCGTTTACGGCATGGGCTATCAATGGACGGGAGGCGAGGCAAAATGAAGTTTCAAAACCTCTCGGTAAAGCGGCTGTTTGGTCGGGTGGCAATGGGGCTTGTCCTCTCCATGTCCGGGATCACCATAGCCCTGTTTCTTGTGACAAAACAGACGGCGGTGCTGCTGACGGGCGGGGCGCTGCTACTGTGCGCCCTTGTGGGGATTTTTGTGCTGACGCAGGCGTTTGGAAAGCGGTTGTCACAGTTTACCGCTGACCTGTGCCAGACTTTAGACCACATGATCGCCGGGAATGAAGCGCCCCAGCGGCCAGAGGACAGCGAAACCCAACTTGCCAGAATTGGACACCGGCTGGCAAGGCTTTACCAGATCATGCAGGAGAACCGCCGCCGGGTGGACGAGGAACGGCAGGAGTTGCAGACCCTTGTATCGGATATTTCCCATCAAGTGAAAACGCCGGTAAGCAATCTGAAAATGGCGACGGACACCCTGCTGGAAAAGCCTATGACCGAGGCGGAGCGCACCGACTTTATCCGGGGAATCCGCAGCCAGACGGATAAACTGGACTTTCTCTTTCAGGCCCTTGTGAAAACCTCCCGGCTGGAAACAGGCGTGATCCAGTTGGATAAGAAATCGGGCCGCCTCTTTGATACTGTGGCGCAGGCCATGAGTGGGATCGTGTATGCAGCGGAGAAAAAGGAAATCGCCGTGTCTGTGGACTGCCCGGAGGATTTGACCGTTTCCCATGACAGCAAGTGGACATCCGAAGCCCTCTTTAACCTGCTGGACAATGCGGTGAAGTACACCCCGGCAGGCGGGAAAATCGCTGTGTCGGTGGTGCTGTGGGAAATGTATGTGGAGATCAAAGTGACCGACACTGGCAAAGGAATTTCTGAAAGCAATCAGGCCGCCATCTTCCGGCGCTTCTATCGTGAGGAAGAAGTACACGAACAGCAGGGCGTGGGCATTGGCCTGTATCTGGCCCGCGAGATCGTAACGCGACAGGGCGGCTATATCAAAGTGGTTTCGGAGCCGGGCAAGGGTTCGGAATTTTCCATTATGCTGCCGACTAAATAAAGCACACTTATAACAGGAGAAAACACCATGAAAAAAATCAATTTTTGCAAAGCAACAACAATCATCTTAATAATCAATGTTATTTTATCTATTGTTTTATTTTTCGTTGTTCCTGATAATATAGCAATTCAATGGGTAGGTACAACCCCCAGCAATGCAGTAGATTCTTACTATATATTTTTGGTGCCGATATTGTCAGTACTCTTTGCTTTTGCTGGAAAACCTATTTTTACAATGTTCCTGTTTAGATTGTGGAATAGAACTAACGAGCATTTAGTGACATACTTAAATTTGTGTCTGCAAGTTGTATTTCTTACTTGTGAAATCTATATCGGATTATATAACCTATGTAATTTTAATTTTGCCATTAGTATAATTCTCATTGTGGAACTTATGATAGATGTGGTGATTGGATTGAAATTATTTCACAATCAATCTATCTAAAAGATCGTGTAGTATGTTTCGGCGGACGGCCATTTCCGGCTGCCCGCCGTAAATTTTTTTGAAATGTCCGAGCGTTGTAACATTTCACCCCGATTTTCAATGAAATTTTTTGGCCGCTGTAACATTTCACGGACATTTGGGTTTTACAATACCCTTATCAAATATGGAGGTGATACAACTATGACATGGCCTTTTGAGAATGACACCAGCGCCATTGTAAAGAAATTAGCAAAACGCAATGTATCTTCAAATCGTATTTTTTGCTTTTTTAATGTTTTGACCATTGCGCTGGCAATTAGTTTGATTGTGGGAATCTCCTTATTCCAACAAGGCAGCAAAATTAGTGAACAAAAGATTTTGAATCAAATGCAGCAAGCTACCATCGGGGGGCTTACAGCAGAACAGATAGAAGTTCTGAAAAAAGAACCTGATCTTGAAGATATTGTACCCTATAAGCATAGTGATAGTTTTCTGATGGATGGGATCAAATTTGAAGCGGTTTATATGCCGACTGGTTTTGGAATTATAAAATCCTATGAATTAGTCAGTGGAACCTGTCCAGAACAGTACAATGAAATTGTAATTGATAAAAATGTTCAATTAGAGCTGGGGTATCAGCTAAATATAGGAGATACCATCACTTTACCAACGGCGGGGAGTAAAACAGAGGATTTCATCATTACTGGTTTTACTGATAATGTGGAAACAGGAACATTTTACTTTTATGTCTCCCCAGCGTATGCAGAACAGGGTGTGTTATTATCGGATATTCCATATAGTGCCTTGATTCGTGTAAATGGTGCCACGGAAATGGGACTTATTGATTTTGAGAATACAGTATATCGTCTGGCTTTATCCCAAGACATAAGCAGGAACCAACTTTATTTTAATAGCAAATTCTGTTCCTCACTTATTAGTGGATGCTGCTGCATGAAAGTGTCTTACTGATTATTCCATGCTTGATTATTACGGTTGTGGCAGGAACCTTGATGGGTTATTTGTTAGTACGGATATTGTCTGCGAATGGATTAACTTATTTTCAATATACTTTTCCTTTTATTCCATTACTGATTTACGGTGTCTGCTTAATAATAACACCTATTATAATTTCTGCTATCTGTCTAAAAATTCAATGCAGAAATTCGTTGGTGGAACGGATCAAAATGGCAGACTGATTTTGAAATGTCCGAGCGTTGTAACATTTCACCCCGATTTTCAATGAAATTTTTTGGCCGCTGTAACATTTCGCGGACATTTGGGTTTTACAATACCCTTATCAACAAAAGTGAGGAGGCGACGCAATGGAACTGACCCCGACATTGATTTTGAATCTGGTGCTGCTGATCGTCCCGCCCGCTGTCCTTGTGCTGGTGTTCCGGCAATGGCTGGCCCGGCACATCCGCTGGACGGTTGCCTTGACTGCTCTCTGTGATGTTCTCCTGTTTTGGGATGAACTGTTCTACTATGAGAGCTTCGGCCTGTTCGCTGTGCTGATTCTGGTACAGTTGGCGGCCACCGGCGCAGCAGCGTTCAACATTTACAACAAACAAAGAAAGGATTGAATTTTATGAGCATTTTACAGACGATCGACCTGAAAAAGTATTACGGTACAGAGCCGAATATCACCCGCGCCCTTGACGGCGTGAACTTCTCTGTGGAGGACGGCGAGTTTGTGGCCGTTGTGGGAACCTCCGGCAGCGGCAAGTCCACCCTGCTTCACATGATGGGCGGGCTGGACACCCCTACTTCCGGCAATGTGATTGTCCGGGACAAAGAGCTGTCGAAAATGAACGACGAACAGCTCACCATCTTCCGCCGCCGCAACATCGGCTTTATCTTCCAGAACTATAACCTTGTTCCCATCCTGAATGTGTATGAGAACATTGTCCTGCCGGTGGAGCTGGACGGGGACACGGTGGATCAGAAGTTTTTGGACGAGATCGTTCACCTGCTGGGGCTGGAAGATAAACTGAAAAATATGCCCAACAATCTTTCCGGCGGCCAGCAGCAGCGTGTGGCGATTGCCCGCGCCCTGATTACCAAACCGGCTATTGTACTGGCCGACGAGCCGACCGGCAACCTTGACAGCAAGACCAGCGCCGAGGTGCTGGGGCTTATCAAGCGCACCAGTGCGGAGTTCCGGCAAACCGTTGTGATGATTACCCACAATGACGACATAGCCCGTCTTGCAGATCGGATTGTCCGCATTGAGGACGGCAAGATCGTGGAGTAAGGAGGTGGCAGGCTATGACATGGCCTTTTGAAAATGATACCAGCGCCATTACAAAGAAGCTGGCAAAGAAAAGTTTGCAAAGCGAGAAGCGCCGGAATCTGATGGTGGTGATTGCCGTTGCGCTGGCGGCGTTTCTGATCTGCTTTACGGGAATTGTGTCTACCTCCCTGACACAAATGCAGCGCAATCAGGTTGTCGATACTTATGAGGCGGTCTGGCTGGGCGTAGAGGAAAACGACATTGAAACCCTGAAAGGACTGCCGGAGTTTGAGCGCGTAGGCGGCTACTATATGCTCGGCGAGGAACTTTCGGAACAGGGCTATCATGCCTCTTATGTATATAATGACGCAGAAATGATGGAGATTGGGCGCGACCAAATGAAGCTATTGGAGGGGAATCTACCCCAAAAAGCAAATGAAGTTGTCGTAAGCGAATACTTTCTCTCCACCTATGGAAACAATGCCAAGATCGGGGACACTGTGACCTTAGATACCGAGAGTTTTCATGGTGATTATGTCGTTACCGGCATTATGGACAGCGTAAATGAAAAAGAAGCGAATACCTGCGCTATCATTCTTTCCAAAGCTGCCCTGACAGAATGGAAAGGGTTTGATCCGGCTGGGTATCGCGCTTATGTCCATTTCAAAAACAGCGATCAGTTGGGCGAGGAACTGATAACCTCTTATTGCAGAGAGATTGCAGAGGAATATCAGCTTCCTAATCCCAGCATGAACAACAAGTATTTTGCTTATGCTTCTAAATCCTTTGATTTTTTACCGATTTTTGGTGTGATTGTTATTGTTCTGATCGGCGGCTATATTGTGATTCAGAGTATCTTCCGTATCTCCATCAATGACAAAATCAGGAGCTACGGACAGCTTCGGACGATTGGTGCAACGCCAAAGCAAATCAAGCGGATTGTAAAGCGGGAGGGACGCAAACTCGGCAGTATCGGAATTTTGATTGGTACAGTGCTGGGCGTATGCTGCGGTTTTCTTCTGTTTTCCAAGGGATTTAACGCTGTTTCCTATGCCGTTATGGTTTCCCTGACACTCATAAGCGGTTGGATCATGGTGTCTATTTCCATCCGTAAGCCGGTGAAAATCGCGGCAGGGATTTCCCCCATTGAAGCCGTCCGTTTTACCCCAGTGCAAAAGGACATCCGCAGCCGGAAAAAGAATATCAAGCTCAATCCTGTTTCAATGGGAATTGCGAATTTTAAGCGTGACCGAAAAAAGACAATCAGTATTGTAGCATCTTTGAGTATCGGCGGAATTTTGCTGATGGTGGTATCTTCCATTGTTTTAGTGCGCTCACCAGAACAAATTGCAAGATTATATTTTCCTGACAGCGATTACAAAATATATCTCCAAGATCTATCGGAAGAAATGTTAGTAAAAGGTAATCCGCTAAACGAGGAACTAAAGCAGGAAGTTTTATCTGTTGATGGTGTTACGGATATAATCGTAGCCAGACAATCGCTCCATACCAGCATTAAAACAGATGCTAACCAAAATTCAGGAATATGTGATACGCTGACTGACCAGAACTATGCTATGGTTGAGGCTGCATTGACAGAGGGAACGATGCCGACAGATTCTCATAGTATCGTAATTCACGACCAGATTGTAGCGTATTTTGAAGATATGGGCGTCGGTTCCACCGTTGAATTTTCTTCAATAGATGGTAAGCAGTCCATCCCTGTTACAATATCGGGAGTGTTTTCCACTTCAAAAATGCCTGTGATTTTCGGGCATGGACGCGCTCATACAGATGGCTCTGTTTTCTTTGCTCCAAAAGATTTATTCTACGAACTGTACCCGGAAATTACTACCTTTGATTACTCATGGAGCATTGTAAGCAATCCGAAAAAAGCTGAAACTGTAAAAGCTGAACTGAAAAATATTGTAGCCGAACACAGTAACCTTGCTTTAGATGAAATAGATACAGCGATTGCGGCTGAAAAATCACAAAATTCTGCGGCGTTTGGTAGTATGCAGGTTCTTTCATGGTTGGTGTTCCTCTTTGGTGTTATCAACCTCATCAATACGACCCTTTCTAATCAGATGTCCAGAAAACAGGAAAACAGTGTTTTGCGTTCCATTGGTCTGACACAAAAACAGTTATGCAAAATGAATATATGCGAGGGTCTGTGTTATGCGTTCTTTGCAACATTGGCAATCCTGATTGTCGGATTTCCTATTTCTATTGTTGCAAGTAGAGAAATAAGTATAGCTACTTTTGGTGGAAATGTAGTACCTTACAAATTCCCGGTTTTGGAAATGGGATTGTTCATTCTGGTATTGTTCGGAATGGAACTGATCTTGTCTGTATGGACAATCCGCAGACAGAAAAAACAATCTCTGATTGAACAAATGCGGGCGATGGAATAACCGTATGGGATCGGCGGGGCGGCGTGTGCTGCCCCGCTTTTTTCGCCATTTCTCAAAAAATTTTTGAAATGTCCGAGCTTTGTAACAATTCAGCCTGTTTTTTTGTCGAAATCAAAGGCACCTCGGACATTTATAGTTGAAAGAAAAGTTTGATGATAATATTACCATTCATGGAAGAAGCAATCTGTTATTGCAATAATGCGAAATTGACGATAGAAAGTTTTTCATATCTCGGTCAGCTCAACAATTACATTACTCTGCTGATACAGCCAGTCCGTAAATTCTTTCGGGCTGGCCGTTCCTGTTTTTACAGCCTTTTTTCTCTGTAAGGCTTCTTTCTTAAAGTCGGAAAAGGAAGCCTGTATTTTTTCCAGACGGTCAGCCGGAAAGCCTGCGGTATTTTTTACCCGGTTTATTTTGTTGCGCCAGTTCTGGCATTCATTTTTATAAAGCAGGTCATAGTTATTTTCTCTTGACCTCTCGTCAAATTCCCGCTTGTTTTGAAGCGCCTGTGCTTTTCGGCACTTGTCGCTGCACAGCTCATACCGCTGGCTCTTTGCCAGAAAATATTTTCCACAGACCTTGCACCGCCGGAAGCAAAGCCCCCAGTCATTCAGCCTGTTCAGATAATAGGTAATCAACGGGTAGAGGGACGCATAGGCAGACACACATTCTTCTGTGCGCCGGTTGTCCGGGA
>JBBNGO010000025.1:0-35622 GCA_040095065.1 Hominicoprocola fusiformis | reverse complement strand
CCCTTGCGTTCTCTTGGGGGATCTAAAGGGGGACATTCTCTCACGTGAGAGAATGTCCCCCTTTGCTCGCTTCCCCGCGTCAGGCGGGGAAAACCGCAGCCCTTTCGGGACGCAAAAAAGAAGGGACCACCGTTCGGTGGCCCCCAATTTTTTACAGCTTGCGGAAGCGCTCCGCAATGACCGCTGCGGCCTCGGCCGTCGACAGCGCACCGGTGTCAAGGTAAAGATCATACCCCTCCGGCGCGCCCCAGGTCTTGTGGGTGTAGCTCTCGTAATACTTGCGGCGCTGCTTGTCCATCTTGCGGATCAGGCGGATGGCCTGGTCGCGCGTGAGCTTTTCCTGCGCCATTTTGCGCTGGATGCGGTGCTCGTCCGGCGCGGCGACGAACACGGTGAGAAGCCTCACGTCTTCGCCGCGCAGCACATAGTCTGCGCAGCGCCCCACGAACACACACTCCTCGTGGCGGGCGATGCGGCGGATCTCGTGGCTTTGCAGGGCGAAGAGCACTTCGCTCGTCGGTTTGCCGCGCAGCACATGGTGGTTGCCCTCGTGCACGGTCTGGAAGAGGTAGGGGTTGGTCGCCTTTTCGTCCGAGGGGGAGAGCGTTTTTTCCGAAAGCTCGCCGTACTCGCACGCGAGGCGCATCAGCTCGCGCTCATAGACGCGGATGCCGAGGAGATCCGCTGTTTTCACGGCCACTTCGTGGCCGCCGCTGCCGAACTGGCGGCTGATGCTGATGATGCGATTTCCCATAGTATGAATCTCCCTCCGCTTTTCTATTGTTTCAGCGCGTTGAGCGCCGGCTGGGGAATCGAGAATGCACGATCCGCCGGCGTGATGACGGCGGAGAGCGACACCGGAGCGTCGGAGAGAATGAGGTGCAGCGCGCCGCTGCACGAGATGTTGACGGACTGGAGCTCGCCCTGCTCGCTCACGCGGACGGAAATGCGTCCGGAGGAGAAGGTCACATCCTGTGCCTTGACATCCGGCGCGATGGCGGCGGCGAGCTCGCTCATCGCGTCGGAGTCGAGCGAAAGACCGTAGAGATAGCCGTCGCTCACCTTATCGCAGCCCGCGCTGCCGTTCAGAATGGACTGGTAGCAGAGGTCAATGAGCGACGTGGCATCGACGAGCTGCTGGCTCGCGGTGTCGACACTGTTGCCGTCCGCGTCGCAGATCTTGCTGCCGGAGAAGTAGACGGCGAGGGTGTTTTTTTGGATGCTGCCGTAGCTCTGGCCGTCGATGCTGCTGCTGCGGTCGTACTGGAGCGTGCTGTTCAGCACGATCGGGCCGCAGTCGGCGGAAAGGGCGATGTCGGCGGACAAATCGTCCGCGGTCAGCTCGCCCCAGGCACCCAGCAGACGGAGCGCGTTGTCCGTCAGCGTGGAAGCGTCGTCATTGCTGCCCGAATGGATGGCGGTGAGCACATCATCGGGGATCACCGGCGCGAGCGCGTCGGTGAAGTGCGCGGCGGCCTCCACGCGAAGAGCTCCGGAGTTTTCCGCCGTGAAGCTTACGTCCATCAGCTCGCCGCTCTCGGCGGTGAGCTCGACGCAAATCGCGGAGAGCGATGCGGCGTTCGCGATCTCGTCCGAGGTGAGAAGGCGCAGCAGTGTGCTCGCGTCGTCGCCCTCGGCGGTGAGGGTGTAGCGCTTTTCCTGCCCGTCAACGGATTTCGTCACCGTGAGCGTGCGGCAGAGCTCGGCGGTCTCATCCATGAGCTCGGCGTAATTTGGGAATGCGCCGCCGACAGCGTAGGACTTGCCGTTTTCAAGGTAGATCGCGCCGTCTGCGTAGTAGAGCGCCGCGCCGTCGCGGTCGATGCAGGTGATGGGAGCGCCGTCCTTCTTCGTGCGGGCGACGGAGGCATCCGCGCTCAGGCTGATTTTGCCATAGGAGGCGTCGACCGTGACGTCCATGGTCATCGGGTCCTCCTTGACACGCGCCTCGACAAGGCGGTAGGCTTCGAGGTCCTTCTTAAAGTCGGAGTGGAGGAAGAACGCCGCAGCCGCGCCGAGCAAGACTAAAATCGTGATGAGAATAGGGAGAAAGCGGCGGTGCCTGCGCTTTTTCGGCGCGGGCGGTACTGCGGGCTGCGTGAGCACGTTTTCGCGTGCCTCGCGCTCCTCGCGAAGAAGCCGAAGTTCCTCTTCCGCGCGCGCAAGGCGCGCCTCGATGGAGCCGGGATCGGCTGCGGGAGCAGGTTCAGCGGGAGCGGGCGTGGCCCCGGAAGAGCTTTCCGTATGCTCGACCGCGGCGGTGACGACCGGCGCAGCGGTCGCTGCTACTGCCACGGCGGCGGGGACTGCCGTAGATTCAGTGGACACAGGCGCATCCGCCTGAGTGGCATCTTCGACCGCTGTAGACACGGGGGCACCCGTCTTGGCAGGGGCTTCGTCTGCTGTGGACGCATTGGCGTCCTCACCGCGGACGATCTGCTCGGCCTGCGAGACGGCGCTCGCGCTGCGCGCCAGCGCTTCGGCGCGTCTGCGCGCCTTGCGCTTGTGACGGTGGACGAGCAGAACGATGATAAGGATCAGAACAGCCAGCACGGCGAGCACGCCGAGCCAGATGCCCCAGACGTCGAGCGTCCGCACGGCGGCAAACTCAACGCTGTCGCCGCTCGTGGAGAAGGTGAGGTAGCTGCCCATCGTGCCGCAGTCGGCCTCCTGCCAGCTGCCGCCGTTTTCACGGGTGTAGATGCGCAGCTCCTTCTGCCCGTCGGGCGGGAGATAGCGCACGGTATGCGTGTCCTGTCCGTCGTCGGAAAGCTCGATGCGCCACTGCTCGAGCACTTCGGCGTTGGCAACCATCGAAGGCATTTCGCCGCGGCTGAGGCAGGAGAAGTAGCCCTTCACGCGGTCGAGCACAGTGCCGGACTGCACGTCGAACGCCGCGGGCGTGAGCGGCTGGGCGGTCACGGTGATGGCGTCGCCGTCGTTGTAGTTGCCCTCGACCAAGATGACCGCCTGTCCGCTCTCTCGCGTCTGTTCAGAGGCAAGGCCGGGGGTGTAGGCCTCGTAAACAGCGGTGACGACGGTGTCAAAGTGCAGATTCGTGAGGTCGGTGCGGTCCCAGTGGACGTGACAGCCGCTCTTGGCGGGCGGCTCGGGGATGTCGCTTTCGTCGATGGAGTCGCCGTAGTTGAAAGTGCGGCTGAGCACAGTTTTATCGTCAGCAACGAAGGTGAGCGTGAAGGACTTCATGCTCTCGGGCAGGTCGCTGAGTGCGAGTAGCTGAGAATAGCTGATGGGCTCGGCCCGTCCGGCGTAGCCCTGACGGTTGATGCCGGGGAGATCGTCGGAGACATAGTAGTTATGCTCAAATGTGCCCGTGTCGCTGCCGGAGATCGCACCCTGGTACTGCTGGCAGTCGGTGATGTCGACGAGCGAGTAGTTCCAGCGGACGCTGCTGCCGCTGCCGTCGACATTTTCCTGCACGCCGGAGCCGACGATGCCGCCGACATACTTCTTGCCGCTGAGCGTGCACTTGGAGAAGTTCCCGAGCACCGTCGCGCCGGTGAGACCGGCGATGCCGCCGGTATAGCTGCCGTTTTCGTTCGTGATGGTGCAGGACGACGTCTCACACGCAGTCAGATAGCCGAGGTCCATGCGGCCGACAATGCCGCCGACATAGCTGCGCTTGCTAGCCACATCGCCGGTGTTGACGCACTTCTGGATGATGGACTTGTATTCATACTGCTTGCGGTAGATGTTCGAAAGGTGGCCCGTGACATCGTCCTCGGGGTCAAGCGTGTATTCGATGGCCATGGAACCGGCGATGCCGCCAGTGTTGACGTCGCCGTACACCGCGCCGCTGTTGCGGCTGAGCGATACCTTACCGAGCGTGACGGAGTTGATATCGACACTCGAGGCGTCGACGATCAGATCGCCCGTGCCGCCGGTGAGCGAGGAAATGGCGGAGAACATCGTGTTCGTGAGCTCGTTGAACTTGCTGCTGATGTTGCGGATATCGGCGGAAAGAGCCGTGCTGGTGTTTTTGACGTTTTCGGTGATCAGTGAGAGCTGGCTGTTCGCCGCGGTGACCGAGCCGACGACCATGTTGATGTTCGACACGGTGACGACGTCGGAGACGTCAAAATCCTGATCGAAGCTGACGTTGATATCCGGCAGGGTGGGATTCTCAGGATCGAAGTCATCGGGGTCAAAATCACCGTCGATGCTGATGCTCGGCTGGGGGATGGCGTCGGGATCGACGTCGATGGTCACGTCGTTCGCCGCATCGGATGCGTCGGAGAGATAGCCCGAGATCAGGTCAAGACGGTCGGAAATTTCGCTCGAGCCGTATTCGGCGTCGTTGACGGCCTTTTTGACGAGCGAGTCGAGTTCCTTGATCTGCGATTGGATGCGCGAGAGCTGGCTGGCGGAGACCTGCGTGCGCACATAGGGCTCCATCTGGCCGGCGATGCCGCCGACGTCCTTTCGCCCGCAGATCGCGCCCTCGTTGCTGCACGCGAGGATCTGGCCGCTGCTGCGGCCGACCACGCCGCCGACATTGTAGCCGATGTGCTGGTAGCCGACAGCGGCATAGTTCGTGCTCGACGCGATCGCGCCGGAGGAATAGCCCGCGATGCCGCCGGTGTCGGTGGCGATATTGAGCGTGTCGAGTCGGGACAGACTTGCAAGGTCGAGCGAGAAATCGAGGCTCAGGTCGCTCAGGTCAATGCTGGGGTCGGTGCTTTCGATATTCACATACGCGCGGCCGCGGCAGGAGACGATGGAGCCGAGGTTCTCGCCCACGATGCCGCCGGTCATGCTCTGGCCGAAGATCGCGCCCGAGGCTTCGCACGCGCGCACGATGCCCGTGGCGAGGTTGCGGCCCGCGATGCCGCCGACGCTGCGTTTGCCGGAAACACTTCCGTTGAATGTGCAGCTTTCGATCGTGCCGTGGTTTTCACCCACGATGCCGCCGATATTTTCGCTGTCGCCGGACGGGGTGACCGTGCCCTCAACATTCAGGTTTTTGATGACGGCGTCCTTTTGCAGCACGCCGAAAAGACCGGCGGGGGAGACGCTCTGTGTGATGGAAAGGCCGCTGATGGTGTGGCCGTTGCCGTTGAACGTGCCGCCGAACGTCGGGATGGGGAGCTCGTCATCGTCGGTCAGCTCGATATCGTTGTCAAGCACAACGGTTTTACCGCGCGACCAGGAGTCGAGCGTGCAGGAATGCGCGAGGGATCGTAAGTCTTCTGCGCTCTTGATGTGGATGGCGCCGTCCCCGTCTGCCAAGACCTGCGTGACAGGGAGAAGCGAGATGAGCAGCAGGCACGAGAGTGCAAGCGCGCAGAAGCGATAGAAATGATTAGTCTTCTTCATCGTCTTGCTCCTCATTTGCAGATCCGGAGATCAGATTCAGGTCGATGTCGCCCTCGACCGTGGCGTGCATGATGCCATGCACCGTACCATTGATGTTGCCGCGCACCATGCCGTTGACGGAGACCTTACCGTGACCCGATTTCTTTTCCGTGATGGACGGGACGGAGAACGAGGTCTTGTCGACGATGCCGCTGCCGATGAGCAAGATCTGCGGCAGGGCGAACATGACCATGATGATGGAGATGACCGTGCCGCGGCCAAGGCTCTCGCCGATGCCCGCGATGACGGGCTCAGATGTCATGCTGCCGATCAAAAAGCCGCAGATCGAGAGGATCGAGCCGGAGGTGATGATCGTCGGGAAGGCGAAGTTCAGCGTCTCGACGATGGCGTCGCGGTGGTGCATTTTGGATTTGAGCTCCTGATAGCGACTGGCGATGACGATGGCGTAGTCGATATTCGCGCCCATCTGGATGGAAGAAACAATTAGATATCCTAAGAAGAAGATGTACTTGCCCGTGATGGTCGGGAACGAGAAGTTGAGCCAGATGCAGCCCTGAATCACGAGGATCAGCAGCACCGGCATACCGGCGGAGTTGAACGTGAAGAGCAGCACCAGCATAACCACGAGCACCGACACGATGCTGACGACCTTGTTATCCACGGCGAAGGACTTTTCGAATTCGTATTCGTTCGTCGATTCGCCCGCGAGGTAGACGTTTTCATCGGGGTAATACTTTTCGGCAATTTCGAGAATTTTGTCGGTGAAGGCGTAGGTCTCGTCGCTGCTTTCGGGCAGCGTGAGGTAGATGAGCATGCGGTCGTAATCCTCGCCCTGCAGCTGCGCCTTGGCGCTGTTCATCTGGACCTCGGCGTCCTGGAGCATCTGTGTCTGGTCGTCGCTGAGCGTGACGACGCCGGCGTCCACCTGATCGCAGACAAAGAGAAACATGTCGATGAGCGGCACCTTGTAGGTGGCAAGGTTGCCCGCAAGCTTGCCATATTCCGAATGCTGGGCGGCATAGGCGGCGTAAACGACCTGCGCGGCCTCATAATCAAGCCCCGCAAGCTCAGCGAACTGACGCGGCGTCAGCTTGTCGGCCAGCATGTAGCCATCCAGCGCCTCAATGTTGGTAAGACCCATCGTGGAGTCGACCTCGTCGTACTGGCCGAGCTCGTCTAAGATGACGGACTCCTTGTCGTAGTCGCCCGTGGGGACGATGAGCGCCAGCATGTTCTTCGAGGTGAAGTTATCCTCGATCATCTGCTGGGCAAACTGCGTCTCATTCTGCTTGGGGGCGGAGATGAGGCCGTAGCCGTAGGCATAGGGGCAGTCGGACGACAGGCGGTAGCCGATGACGGCCAACACCACGAAGACGATGGGGATGATGTAGCGCGTGGCATAGTCGAGCTTGCCGACGAACGGGATCTTCGGCACGAAGCTGCGGTGCTGCGTGCGGTCGATCAGCGGGCCGAAAAGCATCAGAAGGCCGGGCATCACGATGAACGCTGCGAGCAGCGCAAACAAGATCGACTTGATGAGGCAAAGCGCCATATCGGGGCCGAGCTTGAACTGCATGAAGAGCATCGCGACAAGGCCGCCGATGGTCGTGAGGCTGCTCGCACCGATTTCGGGGATCGACTTGCTCAGCGAGACGATGACGGCCTCACGCAGCGGCAGCAGCCGGTGCTCCTCTTTAAATCGGTTGCAGAAGATGATGGCGTAGTCGATGGACAGCGCTAACTGCAAGATGCTTGTGACCGAGTTTGAAATGAACGAGATTTTGCCCATCAGGAAGTTCGTGCCCTGATTCAGCACAAGTGCGACCACGAACGTCAGAATGAGCACCGGCACCTCGCCGTAGGTCTCGGACGTGAAGAGCAGCACGATGACAATGACGATGGCGACATACACCATGATGACGCTGATCTCGTGGTCGATCGTTTCCTGCTGCGTGTTGCCGAGGTCGGTGTCGACATACAGATCATAGTTGGAGAGATATTCCTTTACGGCTTCGAGCGAGTCGAGGCAGGCCTCGTCATCCTCGCTGTAGGCAAAGGTGATGGAATAGAGGGCGGAGAGGTTATTATAATGTGCGGTGGTCTCGTCGTAGTCCACGCTCTGCACGCCCTTGATCTCCTTGATCTTGGGCTCGAGCGCGGCGGCCTGCTCTGGTGTGATGTTGGCCACCATGACCTCGGCCGTGCCATAGGTCGTGAACTGCTCGTCCATGATGTCGAGCGCCTGCTTCGTCTCGGAATCAGACGGCAGGTAGTACGTCAGGTCGCTCTCGACCTCGACCCAGTTGCGGGAAAAGGCGGAGAATACGAGCAGAATGATCGTGAGCAGAAAGATGAGATTTCGCTTGTCGACGATGACCGTCGACAGCTTTTCCATAAAGCTGGAGCCGGTCTCCTTGGTTTCGTTACTCATGGCGGTACGCATTGCCTCCTTTCTCGTGGGTGGGTCTTCGCTTCTTCATGCGCTCAAGACCGCTTTTGATTGGCGGCTCGGGCGGGGCGAGCTGCACCACGTCGCCGAGCGAACAGTCGAGCTGGCGGCAGATGCGCACAAGCACCTCGAGCGAGACGAGCTCATTTTTCGAGAGCTTGGCGAGCGTGTTGGAGCTGATGCCGACCTCGCGCGCAAATTCCGTTTTATTTAAGCCCTTGTCGATGAGGAGCTTAAAAAGGTTGCTGTAGGTAACATACATGGTGGTACCTCCTGTTCAGTCGTCAACATTATATGAAAATATCCGGAAGAAGCAAGATTAAATTTGCAAAAGCAGATATTTTTTGAACAAATCTGGCGAAGTGACAAAAACAGGCCAGTACAGATGAACAATGCGCAGCCCCTTTTGAAGCGGGGATTTGTTGATCGAGTGAAGGAGAAGATGAAAAAGGGCAAGGAAGCACCGGAGAGCGGTAAAAAGACATCTTGACTTTTGCACTGTCGTTTGCTATGTTTCAGTTAGAGATGACTAACTGATGTAAAACGAAAGAAAATCGGAACGAGAGCATAGCGAGACGGGGCAGAACGAAGGAAACAGATATTTTTAGGATAAGAGGAGACTTGGCTATGAAAATTTTAGTATTCGGCGCGGGCGTGCTCGGCTGCAATCTGGCGCGGAATTTCTTCCGCGCGGGAAAGGACGTCACGCTGCTGGCGCGGGGAGCGTGGGGTGAGAGCATCCCAAAAAACGGCCTTCGGATCAAGGATAAGTTTTCGCCACGCATGTCGGTCAGTCGTATTCCGGTTGTGACGGAGCTGAAAGCGGAGGACAAGTACGACGTGATCTTCGTCGTCCTGCGCTATACGCAGCTCGACGCGATCCTCGATACCCTGCGGGCGAATCCGACAAAGAATATCGTCTTTGTGGGAAACGACGTGCGCGCAAGTGCGCTGAGCGCTTCGCTGCCGGAGAAAAACGTGATGTTTGCCTTTGCGTCCTCGGCAGGCCATCGGGAGCGGGAGTATGTGGCATCCATCGACCTAAAAAAGATCACCATCGGCCAGATCGCGGGTGCGCCGTCGAACGAAACGCTCATCGGGCAGATCTTTGACGGCACCAAATATAAGGTAGCCTACGAGCCGAATATGGAGGATTATCTTCTCTGCCACGCGGCGTTCGTGCTGCCGGTGGCGTTCGCCTGCTACAAGGTCGACGGCGACCTCAAAAAGCTCAAGGGCAACACAGCCTACTTAAATCGCTTGATCGACGCCAACATCGAGGGCTACCGCGCGATCAAAAACGCGGGACATGAAATTTTACCGAAGGACGACGCGGAGTTTGAAGGCGCGGCGTACCGCAAGACCTGTCTGTGCTTTTTTAAGCTCATGTCCGCCACGAGCCTCGGAAAGATATGCGAGTCTGACCACGCCATGAATGCGACTGATGAAATGAACGCCCTGAACCGCAACTTGAAGGCGTTCTTCGACGAAAACGGCGCGAAATATCCCGTGTGGCAGGAGCTTGAGCAGGAAGTCACAAAATACCTGAAGTGAACAAAGGGGAAGCGCCCGTCATTTGGCGGGCGCTTTTTTTGCCCGCTCACGGAAAAATCAGACTCCGGCGAGGCGTCGGTGAATTTTTCGACAGATATTGCCAAAGCGGATGATCCATGACTGATACTGAGAGCGCCCGGACAAAAAATGTTTGGGCACTCTTATTGTATGAATAAATTGTAATTTTCCCATGATAAAGAAGTAAATATTGTAAAGGAAACTTGACAAGATGAGTGCGTCATGCTATAGTAAGCTTGTAAAGGAAACTTGTCATGCAAGGAGGCGTTTTTTTGAAGAATAAAGTTGAGCAGTTACGAAAGGAGCGAGGATTAAATCAAGATGATTTTGCAAAAATGCTTCGTGTTTCAAGACAAACCATTAGTTCAATCGAAACAGGAAAGTATAATCCGTCATTGGAATTAGCTTTTGCAATTTCAGACTTTTTTGGTAAACGGATTGAAGAAATCTTTATCTATGAAAGAGGTGCAGAAAATGAAAAAGAGTAATTTGATAACCGGGATACTATATGTGCTTTTCGGTGTGGTTTGTTTGATTGTTGCGCTATTGATTGAAACAAAGTTAGAGGGCATTTTATGGGGCTTTGCTGGCGCAGGTATCTTCCCTGGAATTATGATGATATGCAAATATTTTTATTGGAGCTCCCCCAAGAATAAAGAGCAATACGAAGAACGTTTGGAGAACGACCGAATTGAGCAACATGACGAGTTGAAAACAAAAATTAGAGATAGAGCCGGAAGATATGCTTACGGCATAGGACTGGTGGTTATTTGTTTCTCTATTTTGGTTTTCAGCATTCTCGGAGCATTGGAAGTTATCGACAATGCTCGCATGATCATACTCTATCTCAGCGGATATTTAATGTTTCAAATTATCACAGGAATTATCATTTTTAATAAGTTGATGAAAAAGTATTAAGGGAAATCCCTTTAGGAACTAAAGGGCGCACTGCTATACTCTCCTATCGGGAGTATAGCACAAGGGATGATGACGGGAATGTGGAGGATAGCGGAACTCTGCTGCTGCGCATGGTGTGTTGCACAAGGCGCTGCAGCAGGCGGTGGCAATCGGTTATCTGCGCTTCAATCCTGCCGATGCCTGCAAGCTGCCTCGCGTGGAGCATAAGGAGATCAAGCCGCTGGAGGGGTGAAAACAGAAGAAAGGAGCGGAGCTGCGCCCCGCTCCTTTGCTATCTACAAATCGAAGTCCAAGCAATTTTTCCTTTAAACGCGGATATTATCTTCATCAATCGATAACACCGCTCATCACATCACGATACGTCTTATCCAAAAGCTCGCGTAAATCCGATGTGTCCGCCTGATAGCGTTCATTATTGATCGAAATGGTATCTTCATCCAGTTCAACAGGGATATCTTTGTCCGATATTTGAATCCAAAAATAGTAAAAGCTATCCGACATCCTGTCTACTTGATCCGTTGTTTCCTGCACATCCAGTTCATTGATAGCACGCACGATCTCTTTCACTCGGTCATCGTTTGTCACCATATAATTCGGCTCATTTTGAGGGTAAATTTTAAAACTGATATCGTTTGCGTTTTCAGCGTCAAGCGGAAGTACACTGTGATCGCGGCAAAAATAGGCGATAGCCGAGACGATCAGGATCAAACCGAAAATGCAAAAAAGTTTTTTCTTCATCGCTGGCAGCCCCCTTGAATACTGTTTTTGAATTCACTGATATTTTAAGTATATCATGCAAAAGCAGCCGCAGCAACTTTTTCAAGGCAGTTGTGCGCTTTTTTGTGCGCTTTTGGAGTTTTCACGCATTTTCGCACTGCGCATTTCGCTCTCAAAAGTTGCAAAAAAGCCTTGAAATCATACGATTTCAAGGCTTTTAGCTGGTCCGAGTGGCGAGACTTGAACTCACGGCCTCTTGACCCCCAGTCAAGCGCGCTACCAACTGCGCCACACCCGGATGATGTGTACTGCTCAATGTCAGCTTACATAGAATAGCACACCAGTCCGGAAAATGCAAGCCCTAATTTGAAATTTTTTCAAAAATTTTGTCGAGACCTCACCACGGGACTTCTTCATCCGCGCGCAGATAGAAGTGTCCGGCCTGCGGCGTGACGCCGGCGTTGGAAAACAGTTCTTCGAGCGTAACGAACTCGTAGCCCTGCTCACTAAGAACGTCGATGGTCTGAAGTGCGGCCTCGACACTCGTGTCATATGGGTCGTGCAGGAGAACGATGTCGCCGCTTTTGGCGTTTTCGATGATGTGGTGCGCGACGAGGTCCCTGTTGCGCACGCTCCAATCCATCGTGTCGAGCGTCCAGTAGATGAGCGGGACGGAGACGGCGCTTTTGAGCGCGTCGCTCGTAAAGCCCCAGGGTGGGCGCAGCCAGTAGTCACCGTCGCCGAGGATGGCGCGCAGCGTCTCGTCCGTTTTCTGGATTTCGGCGAGTGCAGCGGCGTCAGCGCTGTCAAGACGGATGTGCGTGTAGCTGTGGCCGCCGACCTGATGGCCTTCGTCTTTCATGCGGCGGACGAGATCTTCGTTGCCCGCGATCTGCTCGCCGATGAGGAAGAACGTCGCGTGCGCGCCGCGCTCCTTGAGCCCGTCGAGCAGAGCTGCGGTCGTCTGCGGGGAAGGGCCGTCGTCAAAGGTCAGCGCAATGCAGCGCCGCAGTTGGGATGGGGCCGAGACGGCGACAGCTTGGCCGTCTTTGGCGCAGGAAAAGCAGAGTGCAAGAAAAGTCAACAAAAACAGCAGCAAGAGCGCGAAACGTCGTTTCAAGATCATCACCTCAGCCTCTATTTTACGCAGCAGGCGGACAAAAAAGACCAACCTGTATGACAGATGATGGAAAAAGTTTGTAAAAAGGAGCTGAAAACGAGAATTCCGCTTGCATACGGCGCGAGGATATATTATAATCCAAACATGCTGAATACTAATAGGAAAGGAATATCCTATGGAGAGCAAAAAGTTAGAAGCGCTGCTGATGGCGGTAGACCTCGGTAGCTTTACCAAGGCGGCGGAGGTGA
The DNA here is from genome assembly GCA_040095065.1 of Hominicoprocola fusiformis. GTDB lineage: Bacteria > Bacillota > Clostridia > Oscillospirales > Oscillospiraceae > Hominicoprocola. The sequence goes on along the minus strand of JBBNGO010000025.1, from coordinate 23,261 downwards.
TGGGCTACACGCAGTCCGGCCTGACGCACATGATGAATTCCCTCGAACGCGAGGTCGGCTTCACGCTGCTCGAGCGCGGGCGCGGCGGCGTCCGACTGACGAAGGACGGCGAGCGCGTAGCACCCGCCATCCGCGAATTTTTGCAGGCCAACGCGCGGCTTGACAGCACAATCGCGCAGGTGGCGTCCTCGCGCAGCGAGGTCATCCGCGTGAGCGCATTCGCCAGCATGGCTATGCACTGGCTGCCGAGCATCATCCGACGTTTTCGCGAGGAGCGGCCCGACGTTGATGTCGACATCCGCATGGCCGACCACATCCGCAGCCCCTATGAGCTTTTGGCGCAGGGAAAGATGGACGTCATCTTTGTCAGCCATCAGGAAGAGGAGAGCGGCTACGAGTGGATCCATCTGCGAGACGACACGATGTATGCCGTGCTGCCCAAGGATTATCCCATCGACGGACGCACGGGGTATCCGCTGAGCGAGTTCGACGGGCGCGATTTCATCATGCCTGCGCAGGGCTTCGACAAGGACATCATGCGTATTTTCAACCGCGTGGGCGTCAAGCCGCACATTCTGCCGACGGCGGTGGACGACCCGACGGTCATCAGCATGGTCGAGCACGGCCTCGGCGTGAGCATGATGACGGAGCTGACGCTGCGAGGACGCGGCGACGGCGTTCTGCTTGTGCCGGTGGAGCCCAAGTCGGCACGCGAGCTCGGTATGGCTGTGCGCGCAGGCGAGGGACGGCAGGCGTCGCTCCAGCAGTTCCTTGAATGCGCGCAGACGGTGCTCGCTGAGCTGGAGCCGAAATGAAAAAGGACTTGTAACGCGGCGCAAAAACGGGTAAAATAATCAATACGACTCGAAAAGGAGAAAATGGTTTTCCATGCTGACATTCAAACCCGTTGCGCAGCGGGATCTTTCCCGCCTGCGCCGCTATTATAAGGATTGCAACTACCAATTATGCGAGTATTCCGCGCTCGTCAAGCTGATGTGGCGCGGGCATCTGCACCCGCAGTACGCTGAGGCAGCGGGCTGCCTGATCGTGAAAAACTGCATCGACGGCAAGCCCTGCTTCGACTATCCCGTGCCGGGACCGGACGGCGATGAGGAGGCCGCGCTCTGCGCCATCGAGGATTACTGTGTGGAGCAGGGTATCTCGCTCGAGCTGTCCGTCGTGCCAAAGGAGAAGGCGGCGAAGCTCTTAGAGCGCTATCCGCGCTTCCACCTCAACAATTTTCGTTCCTGGCGCGACTATATTTACGAGGCGAACGATCTGCGCGAGTTCCCGGGCCGCCATTACAGCGGCCAGCGCAACCATGTCAACAAATTCCGCAAGCTCTATCCCGAGGCGCGGTTCCGCGCACTGGGGAAGGACGATTTGCCGCTGATTGAGCGCTTCTGGCAGGACTATACGGAGGTGTTTGAAAAGACCTCGCAGTCGGCCAAGCAGGAGTTGGCGCTTGCCAAGACGATGCTGCGCCTGACGGGCGCGTCGTGGCTCTATGTCGGCGGCATGGAGTACGAGGGACGGCTCATTTCTATCGCGATGGCCGAGCGCTGCGGCGAGACACTGCACGTCCACATCGAAAAGGCGCTCTACGGCTACGAGGGCGTCTATCCCGCGACGGTGCAGGAGTTCGCCCGCTGCTACGCCGTGGACGGCGTCAGGTATTTGAACCGTGAGGACGATGCGGGCGACCGCGGCCTTCGCACCTCGAAGCTCCAATACCTGCCGTGCAAGCTCGCGGAAAAGTTCTGCTTTGACGTGAAAAACGAATTGGAGGACTTGGACGAGATCCCGACGCTCAAGACGGAGCGACTGACGATCTCGGCCTTTACCGACAAGGACCGCGAGGCCTACAACGCGCTTTGCCTCGACGATGAGCGCAACAAGTGGTGGGGCTACGACTACCGCGCGGACTGGAAGGGTGAAGACTTAGACTCTTATTTCCTCGACGTTGTGCGAGAGGACTTTGCCAAAAAGCGCGCCATCAACTTTGCCATCCGTTTAGACGGCAAGTGCATCGGCGAGGTGCTGCTCTACCGTTTCGACGGCAAGGGCGGCGCGGAGGAAGGCTGCCGCATCGCGCCGGAATACGGCGGACAGGGCTACGGCGTCGAAGCGTTCCGCGCCGTGGCCGAATGGGGCCTCTACCAGCGCCACCTGGGACACGTCGTCGCCAAGTGCTTCAAGGAGAACGACGCTTCTTATAAGATGCTTTCTTCCTGCATGAGGAAGAGAGGAGAAGACGAGAAGTTCTTTTACTTCAACAAAGAAGTTTGATATTTGTTCCCGCACTGTGCGGGAACGGCAATAAGGGGGGCTATTCTCTTTCCGCGAAAAGAGAATAGCCCCCCTTACACCCCCCAAGAGAAAGGGCTTTGATTGGCAGTCCCAGGCTTGAACAGCCTTTATGCCTCCGGAATGCAACTGCCTGCCAAGTATTGTATCTAAACGATTTGATTTGCTTCTATCTTCGCTGTCGCTTTGCCTGCGATTCGTTAGCCTTACGCAATTTCCGCCTACTACGGATTGTATCAATCTTGCTTTTGCCTGCCGAGGCGGCATTGCTGCGCTCGCTGCGATATGCGTACTATCGGTAGCAGGCGATTAGGCTGTACTAACGTAAGATAGGCAGAGCGGCAGCGGATAATAGAAGCAGACCAAATCGTATAGCAGAGGTTAACGCGGCAACGCCGCGCGCAGGGAAGTGCAATCGGCAAGCATTGCAGCTTTTCAAGCTGCTCGCCTGCAATGAAAATTTTCTCTGGGAGGGTGTAAGGGAGGGGTATCTCTTTTCGAAAAAGAGATACCCCTCCCTTTTCCGTTCTCCCTGCGCGTCGCAGGGAAAATCTGCCGCCCGCGCGGCATAAAATTTCCGCTCATGAGCATAATAAGGAAAATTATGTGGCGGAGGGCGGTTATGGAGCTTTTTTCGGCAAACTACGAGGAAAACACCCGTGCGCTGGATGATCTGCTTGGCGTGGGGCGGTGCTTTGATATGATCTCGCGCGACTTGTATGTCGGCGGCAGGCGGGCGCGGCTGTGGGTGGTGGACGGTTACGGCGACGACGCGGTTATTGAGCGGATGCTGAGCTTCTGGCTGCCGCTCAGAGACGTTAGCGACGCGCAGACGATGCAGCAGTTCATCGACCGATACATCACATTCAACGAGGTAAACGCTGAGAAAAGTGTCAAAAACACGGTGACAAGCGTATTTTTGGGCAAGATGGCGCTGCTGGTCGAGGGCTATGACGAGTGCGCACTGATCGACGCGAAGCAGTATCCTGCGCGCGGGGTGGAGGAGCCGTCGTCGGGCAAGGTGCTGCGCGGCGCGCACGACGGCTTCATCGAAACGCTTGTCGCCAACGCGGCGCTGCTGCGCCGCCGCATTCGCGACCCGCAGCTCACGCTCGAAGGTCACAAGGTGTCAGACTGCTCGCGCGCGGACGTGGTGCTCTGCTATTTGGAAAACAAGGTCGACAGAAAGCTGCTCGACGAGGTGCGGCAGAAGCTTGCAAAGATCGATGTGCGCTCGGTCTCGATGAGCCAAGAGAGCATCGCTGAGGCGATGATGGGCAAGAAGCAGTGGTGGACGCCGTTTCCCAAGGTGCGATACACTGAGCGGCCCGACGCCGCGACGGCCTGCGTCATGGAAGGTGACATCGTCGTGCTCGTGGACAACTCGCCCGCGGCGATGATCCTGCCGACGCACTTTTTCGACTTTGTGCAGGAGGCAAACGACTTCTACTTTCCGCCACTGATCGGGACGTATCTGCGCATCCTGCGCATTGTGGTGTTTTTGCTCACGATGTTTATCACACCCGTGTGGTTCCTGCTTGTGAAGGACCCCGCGCGCACGCAGGCGGGGCTTGAGTTTTTGGCCATCGACAGCGACTACTCCGTGCCGCTGCTCGTGCAGCTTTTGCTGGCGGAGTTCATCGTCGACCTATTGAAGCTCGCCTCGCTCAACACGCCGGACGTGTTCTCCAACTCATTCAGCATGCTTGGTGCGCTCGTGCTCGGCGATTTCGCCGTGCAGGCGCACTGGCTCGTGCCGGAGGTGCTGGCCTACATGGCGTTCGTTGCCATCGCGAACTTCGCCCAGCCGAGCTATGAGCTCGGCTACGCCTTCAAGCTGCTGCGGCTGATGCTGCTGCTGTTTGTCGGTGCGCTGGACTGGGTCGGGCTTGCGCTCGGCTGCATCGGGATCATCGCTCTGCTTGCGGCGACAAAGCCAATCGTGGGGAAGGGGTATCTCTATCCGCTTTGCCCGTTCGATAAAAAGGCGCTGTTTGCGCTGCTGGTGCGAAAGCCCATCAGCCACGACAACACGTGAGGATAACAAAAAAGGCATCCTGCGAAAGCAGGATGCCTTTTTCTAATTGGTTCATGCGCACAAATGTGCGGCACGAGAAAGTCGTGAGGTATTTCCGATTAGAAAATGCCCTGAGCCATCATGGCGTCGGCGACCTTCTGGAAGCCAGCGATGTTAGCACCGGCGACCAGGTTGTAGCCCAGGCCATAGCGCTCGGCAGCCTCGACGGAAGCATCATAGATGTTCTTCATGATGGACTCCATCTTAGCGTCGACTTCCTCAGCGCTCCAGTAGATGCGCTGAGCGTTCTGAGCCATTTCGAGCTCGGAGACGGAAACGCCGCAGGCGTTAACAGCCTTGGAAGGAGCGACGGTGAGGTGCTTCTGGCTCATCAGGAAGGCCAGAGCATCGTTGGTGGTGGGCATGTTGCCGACCTCGATGTAGTAGGGAACACCGGACTCAGCGATCTTCTTGGCCCACTCCATGTTGACATCGTTCTGGGTAGCGGCGGGCATGTAGACATCGACGTCCTTGACGCCCCAGCACTTCTGACCCTCAACGAACTCAACGCCGAACTTGTCAGCGTAGGGCTTGCAGTGCATCGGATCCTTGGCGCGCATCTCGAGGATGAAGTTGAGCTTCTCTTCACCGCAGACGCCGTCGGGATCGTGGATGTAGCCATCGGGGCCGGCGAAGTAGGTGACCTTACCGCCGAGCTCGTCGATCTTCTTCATGATGCCCCAGCCCACATTGCCGTAGCCGGACATGGCGACACGGATGCCCTTGACTTCCTTGCTGTCGTGCTTGAGGACTTCGCGCAGATAATAGACAGCGCCGAAACCGGTAGCCTCGGGACGGAGGATGGAACCGCCGGTCTTGATGTCCTTACCGGACATAGCGCCGAACTCGGCAGCGCCGACGATGCGGCGATACTGACCGTACAGGTAACCGACCTCGCGGCCGCCGACACCAACGTCACCAGCGGGGCAGTCGATGTCCTGACCGATGTGACGATGGAACTCGGTCATGAAGGCCTGGCAGAAACGCATGACTTCGCCGTCGGACTTGCCGATGGGGGAGAAGTCGGAGCCGCCCTTAGCGCCGCCGATGGGCAGGCAGGTCATGGCATCCTTGAAGATCTGCTCGAAGCCGAGGAACTTGATGATGGAGAGGTTGACGTTGGAAGCGAAACGCAGGCCGCCCTTGTAGGGGCCGAGGGCCGCGTTGTACTGCACGCGGTAACCACGGTTGACGTGATACTGAAGGTTATCGTCCATCCAGACAACACGGAACTCGATGGTGCGCTCGGGCTCGACCATACGCTCGAGCAGGCAGGCCTTCTCGTACTCGGGGTGGGCGTCGATGACCGGCTCGATGGAAGTCAGGACTTCTTCGACGGTCTGCAGGAATTCGGGCTCATTCGCGTTCTTGGCCTTGGTTTCGGCAAGAACTCTCTCAATGTAAGCGTTCATGATAAGTAGCCTCCTCTAAAATTACCCTGAAAATCAGGGCTTGATGGTTCAGCCATCTTGTCTATGAGTTTACCACCAAAGGAAAAAATTCTCAAGCAAAACGCTATTGGCGCTGTGCAAGAAATTCTTTCTGACTTTTTGTGCATTTGGCAGAAAAATGGACAAAAAACTTTAACTCTTTTAATAAAACATATTAGATTGATGCAAGTCAACTTTCAAAGTGGTGATTTTATCGAGAAAAACTGCTCATAATCTTGCATTTTTGTGCAATGCATTCCAAAAAGAGATAGGGGTGTCGCCACCCCTATCAAAATTTGTAATAGAAAGTGCTTTGCCGCCGCTTTACGGCATTTCCTGTGCGTTTTCGAAGGGATCCGCGCTGTCCTCAGTCGAAACGCTCGTTTCTACGGGCGGTGCGCTCTGGGCGCTGCCATCCAGCAGCTCGACGTCGGACGCTTCGATCCAGTTTTCCGTGACGTAGCCGTCGCGGTAGTAGACGCACACGCGGTCGCCGACGTTCAGCAGCGGCGCATAGGCGACCTCAGCCGCGCTCATGCGCACGGAGAAGGCGCTCTCGCCGTCAAAGCGCAGGAAGTAGATGCTGTTGCCATCTACGACCGCCGTGCGGATCTCGGCGATCGTGCCCTCGACGCTCTTATAATCGCTCGGCGTGACGTCGATGGATCCCTGATCGTCGGAGATGAGGTTATTTTTGAGCAGCATTTGACGGTAGTTCGCCTCGCAGTCGGCGAGCGTCGCGCCGGTGGCGACGATCTGGTACTGGTTGACATTGACCATCGCGTACATCTTGACGAGCTCGCTCGCGTCCTTGAGCGCCATGAAGTACGTCGGCTGCTCGGCGACGTTCAAAAGCAGCGGGAACGTCGCGTTATAGCGAAGGTTCTGCACCTGACCCTCAGCGCTGTCCATGGCGCTGTACTCTGTCGCGCCTGCGCAGGGATAGTACTTTGTCTCCTTTGTGCGCTGGTTGGAGAGCAGGAAGCCGATGTTGCTCTCGTCGCCGCCGACGCTCGTCACACCCGTGTAGAGGTAGACGTCGTCGCCCTCGGCAAGGTAGTTGTAGCCGTCGGTCGTGACCGTCACGTCGCGCTGGCCGAAGATGGAGTTCCAGAAGCCGTTGTGATACTGGCCGTAATAGTCGTACTGCTCGATGATGAGCTCGGCAGAGTAGACGTGGTCGACCCACGCGGGCGGCTCTTCATAGTATTCGCTCTCGCCCGTGATGGCGTTGACGAGCACCGCGCCGTGGTTGTCCGTGCCGCCGAACAGGCCGATGGTCTTTTCCTTCTTGGCGCAGACCCAGTAGGGCGTGCCGTCCTCGTCGATCTCGAAGACCGGTTCTTCAAACATATAGGTCGGGTACGCGAAGCGCAGATGACGGTAGAGGTTGCGGGAGAAGTGCTCGGCGGTCGTGTACTTCATGCCCTCGTCAAGGCGCACGACCTCGACGTTCTGCGTGACCATGTCGATGATAAGGTAGGCGGGCAGCCCCTCCGAGCGGTTGTTGAACCACTTGATGATGTCGCCGTAGCGCAGGGGCGTAACGCGCACGGGGCGGCCATGGTAGTTGATCTGCGTGTAGTTTTCCGCGACCTCGAACTGCGAGACCATGTCGGCCAGCTCGCCGAGCTTGCGGTCGCCGAGCTTTTCGGCGCTGTCGCGGTCGAGCATCGGGATGCGGTCATACGAGACCTCTTCAATTTCGCTTGCAAAGCTGCCACTCTCGATCGGCAGCAGCGCCTGATAGTCCTTGGCCCGCAGCACGACCCACGACGTCAGCGCGCCGACGAGCGCTGTGACAATGAGCGCCGCCACGACAAAGAAGGGCACCGTGCACTGCTTTTTGACGAACGTGAAGTAGCCCTTGGCCCCCGTGCCCTGAAAGCCGGAGGTGAAGAGCGCGCAGATGCAGTACGTGACGCAAAGCAGCAGCACGAAACCGTAGAACTCTTCGGCATGCAGGTTGATGGCGGGCATCTGCACGTAGAAGAAGACTGCGCCGACAAGCAGCGTGACGAGCGTGTTGACCGCGATGCGGCCGCCCTTGCTGCCGATCGACTTGCGGGGCTTGCGCTCGCGTTTGGGCTTGGGCGCGGCGTTCGGGTCGAACTGAAAGCCGCCGGCGTCCGAGCCAGAAAATTTGATATCCATAGAATATTTCCTTTCTGATGAAATGGGAACGGTGCTTATTTTTATAGTATACCGTGATTGCCCCATAAAAACAAGGGAGGGGCAAAAATCGTACACCGGCGGCTTGAATAGTGAAAATGCGAGAGCGGAAAAGCAATTGTGCATATCACACGGAAATAGTGGTCGATGGGTTGTATACAGTGGCTAAAAATGCAATTTGCCGCAACTTGGACTTGCTATTTTCACTTTGCCTCGTTATCATGGCGGTAGAGCGGCATGCGCGTGCCGCCCAATATCGAACGAAGGAGAATTTGTATGAAAAGATTGTCTCTGAAAGCAACGTCCCTGATCCTGGCACTTGTTCTCGCGCTCAGTCTCTCCGTCACCGCCTTCGCAGATGATAACGCCGCTTCGATGACCCGCGCCGAAGTGACGCAGGAGGTCATCAAGAACATGGGCCTCGCCGCACAGGCGGAAGCGAGCGCCAAGGATGCGAGCGCATTCAAGGATGTTGCCGAGGGCAGCAAGTTTGAAGGCGCGATCAACCTCGCCTACTCCAAGGGCATTGTCAACGGCGTCAGCAAGGACGCATTTGTGCCCGACGCAGCCGTTACGCAGTTGGAAGCGGCCGCGATGATCCTGCGCAGCACCGGTCTGGACAAGGCGCTGCTGAAGGATTGGCCCGCGGACTATGACGATATGGCCGTCTGGTCCGGCCTGATGGACGGCCTGACCTACGAGGCGTCCAAGCCCGTGACGACGGCGATGCTCGGGCAGATGCTCAAGAATGCCGCGGCGATCGCGGACAAGCCGGTCATCGGCATCAGCTGGTCCTACAACGGCCAGAATTACGACTCCCACAAGACGATCTTCAAGACCGTCGGCGCTATCCCCGTCGAGCTCGATCAGGTGACGAGCACGGCCGTGAAGTACGATGCCGAGGGCAAGATCGAGTCCGCGTATCTCGAAGAGAGCGGCATGCTCAAGCAGGAATACGCTGACAAGGTGAAGGAAAAGGATCTCACGGCCAGCAACGTCGGCGCTGTGATGCAGGCCATCGACGGCGTCTTCTTCACCGGCGGCGAGGATGTGAGCCCGTCCCTGTTCAAGGTCCCCGAGAAGGAAAAGAACGAGGGCGAAGAGATCAACGCCACGCGCGATATCTCCGACTACATGCTCATGGCCTACTGCCTTGAAAAAGACGTGCCGACGTTCGCGGTCTGCCGCGGCGAGCAGGTGATGTCCATCGTCTCCGGCTGCACGTTCATCCAGGATATCCCCAACTACTATAAGGAGCAGGGGAAGACCTACAACGATACGCACAGAATGCCGGCCGACGCGCCTGACCGCACCTATGCCCGCCACGATGTGACCATCAATAAGGACGCCTCCAAGTGGCTCTATAAGATCGTCGGCTCCACGGAGCTGAAGAACGTTTCCTCCTGGCACCACCAGGCGGTCGGTGGCGTTGAGGGCACGAACCTCACCGTCGTCAGCACGGCGACGTATGACGGCGTGGAAGTCATTGAAGCGGTCGAGCGTCAGGACAAGACCTTCTGCCTCGGCGTTCAGTTCCACCCCGAGAATGACTGCAAGTTCGTGCTCTACACCAAGACCCCCGAAAAGGCCCTGTGCGACTATGAGACCTGCCTGAACTTCTTCGAGATGCTGGTCGAGTACGCGGGCAAGTAAGGACACGTACCGTACAACAGAATGCATAGAAAAAAGGTCCCGTCTTCGGACGGGACCTTTTTGATGTATTGTAATTGTTTACGACGCCTTCTGCACTTTCAGGATCTTCACCGCCTCGCGGGCGGCGGCACCGGCGTCTTCGGCGTAGTAATCCGCGCCGATCTCGTCGCAGAAGCTCTGGCTGATGGGCGCGCCGCCGACCATGACCTTGATCTGATTCTGTAAGCCGCGCTCGTGGACGAGCTTGACGACCTCGCGCATTTCCTCCATCGTGGTGGTCAGCAGCGACGAGCAGGCGATCACGCCGCAGTGATTCTCCACGGCGGTGCTGACGAACTGCTCCGCCGACGTGTCTACGCCGAGGTCAAAGACCTCGATGCCGCTGCCCTCCATCATGATCTTGACGAGGTTTTTGCCGATGTCGTGCATGTCGCCCTTCACAGTGCCGAGGCACACGCGGCCGACGGGCTCGGTGCCCTCGCCGACCATCAGGGGCTTCAGAAGCTCCGTGGCGGCGGATATGCAGCGCGCGGCCATGAGCATTTCGGGCACGAACGCGCGGTTGGCGGAGAACGCCTCGCCGAGGCGGTTCATGCCGACGATCATCCCTCGTGAGAGAATGTCACTCGGCCCGCAGCCCTCGTCGAGTGCCTGCTGGCAGAGGGAGAGCAACTTTTTCTGCTGGCCGCGCTCGAGTGCGCGGGCGATGTTCTCGAACACATCGGCGGATTCCTGTGCGGAGGCTGCGGCCTGTACCGTCTCGGCCTTTGCGGCACCAATCTCACGCTTCGGCACGGCGGGGAGCGGCGTGACGGGGATGTGCAGCCCCGCGTTGTACTCGTTCACGGCCTGATCGAGGTACTGATCCACGTGCGGGAAGATCGTACCGGCAAGGCCATAGGTGATCGAGGGGATGAAGTGCCCGCCGGGGCAGCAGCGCGCGAGCGTGTCTCTTGCGTAGGCGAGAATTTCATCGGGCTGCGCGTCCGCGCGGTCGATGGCCGCGCCGAAGCCGCCCATGAGCGTGAGCTTGCCGTTCAGGTGGCGCTGGAGGGCGGGAATGTCGTTTTCCGGCAGTGTACCCTGCCAGACCTGAATGCCGATCTCGGCCATGTCGTCCACGATGGGGACGAGGTACGAGTCGGCGTGGTGGATGGCGATGACGCCGCGCGAGCGGATGTAGCCATAAAAGCGGCGGTAGGGCTCCTTGAAAAACTCGCGCCACATGTCGGGCTTCATAAAGAGGGCGTTTTTCGTGCCCCAGTCATCGTGGGAGAAGATGACATCGGGCTGCAGGCCGTCGATCAGGCGCCGGACATAATCGAGGCGGTACTGCGTGATCGTCTCGATGAGCTCGTGCATCTCGTCGGGATGCTCGTAGAGCGCGGTCAGCGTATCTTCAAAGCCCATGAGGAAGTGGCACTGCTCAAAAATGCCTGTGCCCATGAAGCCGGTGAGGAGTTTGCCCTCGGCATCCGCGGCGGCGCGCGAGCGCGTGCGGCACTTCTCCCAGCCCTCGGAGCAGACGCTCAGATCGGGAACGTGGACGGTGTCCTTCCAGTGCGTTACATCGGGACAGACCGTCAGCTCCGGTGTGTGGACGGGGATGGGGCCAGGCGCGTCCTCGGGGAAGCTGATGGTCGTGCCCCAGCGGTCCTTGCTCACGGTGCCGCGCTTGCGGTTGCCGCGAAGATAGGTGTTGATAGGGTCCGTCAGGCACATGTGCAGCGCTTCATACTGGCAGAGCTGACGCTCGGGCTGGCCGTCGGGCTTGATGAGTTCAAGAAAAATTCCTTTCGGGGTAGACATGGGGAAGATCTCCTTTATCAATACAGCACGCAGGCTGTGTAGGTCAAAGTGCGGGGACCATAGTTGTAGGCGAGGTTTGAGCGGACGCAGACGTCACTGACGAACAGTCCGTAGGCCTCCATCGAAGAAAGCCTCTGCTTGGGATGTCGACAGGGACGGTCCGGATAGGTGCAGGTATGGCAGAGCGTGCAGGTGCCCGCCGTCAGCGGCAGGCAGTCGGGATATAAGAGCCGCGCCTGACGGGCAAAGGTCAAAAAGCGCTTTTGTGTGCCTCCGGGAGCGCCGTCATGCCGGTGTAATCAAATTCATCCTCGAGCTGCGCGGTACTCTGCACTAAAATTCCCTGTGAATAGCGCTGAATTTGCGCCCTCGCCTGCTCGAGCGTGCCGCAGGCGGGCGGACAGCTCCAGCTTTTGCCGTAACGGCCGCAGCGGTCGGCGACGCACATGTCGCGCACGGCTTCGAGTGGCTCGAGTGCATCCATATTCACTGCTGCGCACTGGGAAAAGCCGACCTCGCGGGCGAGGGTGAAAAGGTCTGTCATAAGCAATGCCTCTTGACAAGGGAATTTATTTCTGCATAAAATACTATTTATACAATATTTATCTATTATATGGGCGGGTGAAGCTCGTGTCAAGCATTCAAGTTCAGCAGGGGGCGAAAATCACGTCGGTCCCGTTCGAAGCAGGGGAGACGCTGCTCTCCGCGCTGCGGCGGGCGGGATATTCCATCCCCGCAGCCTGCGGCGGCAAGGGCCGCTGCGGCAAATGCCGCGTGAAGGTGAACGGTGTGCCGCGCCTTGCCTGCAAGACGAAAGCGCAGGACGGCGATTGGATCGACCTGCCCGAGACGATGCGCGGCGTCATCCTGACGGACACGCTCACACTGCCGAAGGCGCAGGCGGGCCGCTCGGGCCTTGGCGCGGCAGTCGACCTCGGTACGACGACGGTGGCGCTGCGGCTCTTCGACCGCGCAGACGGAAAGCTGTTCGCGCAGTCTCAGGACTGGAACGCGCAGGCGCTCTACGGCGCGGACGTTATCAGCCGCATCCAGCACACGATGGAAGCGTCCGACGGGCTCGGCGAGCTGTCGCGCTGTATCCGCGCGCAGACCGAGACACTTTTGCGACAGACACTTTCCGCCGCCGGACGGAAGACGGATGAAGTCAAGGAACTCATCATTGCGGGCAATACCGTGATGCAACACCTTTTCGACGGGCGCGAGGTCGCGTCCATCGCCCGCGCGCCGTTTCAGCCGGAAACGTTGTTTGAAGACGGCACGGGCGAGCCACTTTCGGGCATTCCCGTGCAATTTGCCCCGTGCGTCGCGGGCTATGTCGGCGGCGACATCACGGCGGGACTGATGGCGGACGGGCTTTTCGCGCAGCCGGAATTGCGGCTGTTTCTCGATATCGGCACGAACGGCGAAATGGCGCTGGGAAATGAGAACGGCGCGCTCTGCTGCGCGGTCGCCTCGGGCCCAGCGTTTGAGGGCGCGGGCATCAGCTGCGGCATGCCGGGCATCACGGGCGCGGTGAGCCATGTGCGCTACGACAGGGGATTCCTCTGCGACATTGTCGGCGGGGGAGAGGCAAAGGGCATCTGCGGTTCGGGATTGGTCGACCTTGTCGCTGTGCTTTTGGACTGTGGCGTGATCGACGAAAGCGGGCGGCTGCTGCCGCCGCAGGACGCGCCGGAGGACATGCGCCGCTATCTGACCGAGGATGGCCAGGGCAACGGCGTCTTCCACCTGACGAAGGCCGTCAGCCTGACGGCGCGCGACGTGCGCAACCTGCAGCTTGCCAAGGCGGCGGTGGCAGGCGGTATTCGGGTGCTGCTCGAGCAGCGCGGCGTGACGGCGGACGACATTGCGAGCGTGGAGCTCGCGGGCGGGTTTGGCAACTATCTCTCGCCCGAGAGTGCGGTGCGCATCGGCATGCTGCCGCGCGCGTGCCTTAGTAAAATCAGACCCCTTGGCAACGCGGCGCTCGCGGGCGCTTCGATGCTGGCGCTTGACGGGGAAAACTGGCGAAAGCTCGCGGAGATTCCCGAAAAGTGCCGCTATCTCGAGCTTTCCGGGCGCGACGACTTTTCCCGCGCGTTCACCGACAGTTTGATATTTTGAAAATCGTTTCGAACAGGAATTTTTAATGGAGGAATACCCTATGGAAATGCAGTTTCCCGTGATTTTGGACGGCGCGACCGGCACCGAGCTCCAAAAGCGCGGCTTCACCGGCGACATGAGCGCCGAGCAGTGGGTGCTCGAGCATCCCGAGAGCATCCTTGAAATTCAGCGCAAGTATGTGGCGAGCGGCTCGAATGTGCTCTACGCGCCGACGTTCGGCGGCAACCGCCAGAAACTCGAAGAGCGCGGCATCTTCAACCGCACGGAGGAGATGAACAAAGCGCTCGCGCAGCTCTCGAAGCAGGCGGCGGACGGAAAAGCATGGGTCGCGGGCGATATCGCGCCCACGGGCCGCTTTTTAGCCCCCCTTGGCGACGCGTCGTTTGAAGAGCTCGTCGACATTTACACCGAGCAGGCGGCGGGCCTTGAGCAGGCGGGCGTTGACCTCTACGTCATCGAGACGATGATGACGCTGACCGACGCGCGTGCGGCGGTGCTGGCCGTGCGCAGCATGAGCAAAAAGCCCATCCTTGTGTCCTTTACCTGCGATGAGAGAGGCAAGATCCTCTCAGGCACGGATGTGGTCGCGGCGCTTTCCGTGATGGAGGGCATGGGCGTGAGCGCATTCGGCCTGAACTGCTCGGCAGGCCCCGAGCAGATGTTGCCGCAGCTCCAACGCCTGCATAAATACGCGCGCGTGCCGCTGATCGCCAAGCCCAACGCCGGCATGCCGGAGATCGTGAACGGCGAGGCCGTGTACAACTGCCCGCCGGAGGAATTTGTCGCGCTGGTGCCCGAGATGCTCAAGGCAGGTGTGGCCCTCTTCGGCGGCTGCTGCGGCACGACGGAGGAGCACATCGCCGCGCTGAAAGCAGCGCTCAAGGACGCGGAATACGTTCGCCCCGCACCGGAATGCCTCGACCTTCTTCCCGCGGCAACGGAGAAGGAAGCCTTCTTCCTGCCCGCCGATGCGACGCACGGCGCGGTGCTGACCGCGGACGGCGATTTGGAGGACAAGCTCTCCGACGCGATGGATGACGAATGGCCGATGGTCGCGCTGAAGCTCGCGTCCTGGGCGGACGTCGACGCGCTGGCGGACTACCAGTACATGATCAGAAAGCCGCTGTGCCTTATCTGCGACGACGCGGAGCTTTTGGAAGCGGGCCTGCGCGCCTATCAGGGAAGAGCCTTGTACGAGGGAAATCTCACCGAAGATGCCCTTGCGCCGCTGCTCGAAAAATACGGTCTGCTGGTGTAAAAAGAGAAAAAGAAGAACGGGACGGAAATGAACATTTCCGTCCCGTTCTCTATATAGTAAAGCGCGTCACGCCGCGGCGCCGCCAGTGCTGACGATGCGGAAATACGCATTCGACGTCAGGCGGTACATCGCGCAGTAGAGCAGCGCGAAAAGAAGTAGCGCCGCGCCGGTCACGCCGAGAAACAGCGTGAGGTTCTGGATGCCGAACAGCTGCATGATCTGCCAGACCATCGGCTGGGCGAAGGCGAGGTGCAGCGCCGCCGCGGCAAGCGGCAGCAGAAAAATGAGCAGCATTTGCGCGTTCACGCTCTCACGGATGTCGCGCTTGGTCATGCCCACGCGCTGCATGATGGCAAAGCGCGAGGCATCCTCATACCCCTCGACGACCTGTTTGTAGTAGAGCATCAGGAGCGTTGCGAACAGAAACAGCACACTTAAAAGAATGCCGAGGAAGAAGAGACTGCCGTAGAGCGAGAAGAACTCCGCACGGACGTCCGCCATTTCCGTGGGATGCCAGTGATTCTGGACGGCAAGCGTGTTGATCGCGTCCTCCGCGCCAAAATAGAGGCTCGCCGTCGAGGCAAGCATCACCAGCACCATCGTCGAGAGAATGCAAATGGAGGCGAGGCCCGCACCGTTTCGCTTCATGCGGTAGGTGAGCGACGAGAGGGAGACGAAGTTGCGCTTTTTGTAGTAGAACTTCTCGTCCTTCTGGAGCGTTTTGCAGAGCGTCACGCTGCCGGAGATGAAGAGAAGATACGTCGATAGAATCACCATGATGACCGCGAGGAAGAAGAGCAGCATCGCCTGTACGGGGTCGTTGATGGTCGCGGCGATGTAGTACGCGCCGAGCAGCAGCGCAAGGCCGGGGATGACGAGCAGCCATTGCGACTTCGGCGGCTTTTCGCCGACGTTTTCGCTCTTCAAAAGCGCCGCGCCCTGTGCATGGCGCAGCGACAGCACACCGCGCACATAGAGCAGCGCGAAGATGGCGATGAACGTGATGGCACACTGCTTGATGGCGGCAAGGCTCACGGTGAAAACCGCGGCGGGGAGAGATAAAAGCCGCAGCAGTGCGGACTGCGAGACATAGGAGAGCAGCAGGCCGAGGCCAAGCCCCGCGATCAGCGTGAACGCCGCGGCCAGAAGTGTCTCCCAGAAGAGAATGGCGCTGAGTGCGCCGCGGTCCATGCCGAGCACGCTGTAAAGGCCGAATTCCTTCTTGCGGCGACGCAGGAGAAAGCTGTTCGTGTAGAAGAGAAACAGCGCGATGAACACCGATACGACGAACGAGCCGAGGCTCATCGTCATCGCGACCGCAGAGGTGCCGGAGCCGTTCACCTTGCCATTGACCGTATAGAGCGCGGGGGTGACGGCGAGGTACGCAATGACATACAGCATCGCTGCCATGAACGCGCAGGAGAGAAGATAGGGCACATAGAGCCTTGCGTTCTTTTTGATACCCATCCACGCAAGGCGGGGGTAAAAGGTGGGCTTCATGCGCATTCGCCTCCCGTCTGCTGCTGCGTGAGCGCATCGGTGATACGCTGGTAGAACTGGGAATCCGTGTCCTTGCCGCGCTTTAACTCCAGCGAGACCTCGCCGTCGCGCAGGAACAGCACGCGCGAGGCGCAGCTTGCCGCGCGCACAGAGTGCGTGACCATCACGATGGTCTGGCCAGAGGCGTTGATCTCGCCGAAGAGCTTCAAGAGCTCGTCGGTCGACCGGGAGTCGAGCGCGCCGGTCGGCTCGTCGGCCAGCAAGATCTGCGGGCGAGTGATGAGCGCGCGGGCGACGGCGGCGCGCTGCTTCTGTCCGCCGGAGACCTCGTAGGGGTACTTTTTGAGCAGCGTCTCGATGCCGAGGCCGTAGGCGAGCGGTGAGAGCCGGTCGCGCATCTCCGTGCGCGACTTGCCCGCGAGCACGAGCGGCAGGCAGATGTTGTCCTCGAGCGAGAACGTGTCGAGCAGGCTGAAGTCCTGAAACACAAAGCCTAAGTTGTCGCGGCGGAAAGCCGCGGCGGTCTCCTCGGGGATCTCGGAGAGGTTCTTGCCGCCGAGCAGCACCGTACCGCCGGTCGGCTTGTCGAGCGCGGCGAGGATGTTCAGTAGCGTCGTTTTGCCGCTGCCGCTCTCGCCCATGATGGCGACATACTCGCCGGATTCGACGGTGAAGTTGACATTTTTGAGCGCCTGGACCTTGCTGCTGCCAAAGCGCGTGGTGTAGGTCTTTTGAAGACCGGAAACAGTCAGGATTTGCATGAGATGACTCCTTTCAAACGAATGAAATAGATGTTGAAGGTTGACATAATCTTTTGCTTTCGGAAAATTCCGCCGAAAAAAAGGGCGCAAAAAAGCAGCCGGAAAAGCGGAGGCCTTTCGCGGCTGCTTTTTCGAAAACGCGTTACTCGAGATTCAGTTTTTTCGTCGTGAAGAACCACGTTACGGCGTAGCCTGCCGCCGCGAAGAGCAGTTCGCCGAACATCCCCCAGAGAAGCAGCAGTTCGACGCTCGCGGGCGCGCTGTAAATGTCCAGATTCATCCAGCGCGTGGGGTCGGCGTTGAAGAACGCACCGATCATGGCGATGGCAGTGAACTGCGCGACCTCGAAGAACACGAGCACAAGGATGGTCGTCCAGAGCGTCTTGTGCTTATTGAAGCTGTAACCGATGGAGAAGGCGGCGTATACCACGAGCTCGGCGGCAGAAACGGCAAAGACGAAATTGCAGAAAAGCTCAAAGACGATCAGCAGCGCGTGACTGCGCAGCGAGGCCTCCATTCCGAAGAACGCTGTGAAAACATCATTGAAAAAATCGGGGACATACTGGAGAGTGCTCCAGCCGGAGACAGCAATCAGCAGCGAGAGAAGTCCCACGATGAACGCCGCAGCATACCACACGGCGGAAACGATGAGCTTGGAGATGAGCAGCTGATGGAGGCTCACCGGCAGCGTCAGCGTGAGATAGCCCTCGTCCTTGAGCACATGGTCGCGCCAGCGGACGGCGGAGAGCACCAGCGGCGCAAACGCCAGCGCAAAGAGGCCCATCACAAAGCCGATGACCAGCAGTACGCCGATGAGCTGTAAGAGCCAGGGAATGTGCCCACCGTTCAGGAGCAACTGAGAAAAACGCATCAGTGCCGTCAGTGCCAGCATTCCAAGAAAGACCGGCCACATGATGCGGCTCGTTGCACGGAATTCATGTTTGATCAGTTTGCTCAGCATCTAAATACCTCCCGGAAGAGCTCGTCAACGCTCTTGCCCTTTTCATCTCGAATGGTCTCCACGCTCTCGTGGAGCATGACCTGCCCCTCGCGCAGGAACACGACCTCGTCAAGGATCTGCTCGACGTCGGCGATCAGGTGTGTGGAGATGATGACCGCTGCGTCCTCGCTGTAGTTGCCGATGATCGTGCGCAGGATGTAGTCGCGCGTCGCGGGGTCGACGCCGCCGATGGGCTCGTCAAGGAGATAGAGCTTGGCGTCACGGCTCATCGTCAGGATGAGCTGCGTCTTCTCGCGCATGCCTTTGGAGAGCGTCTTAATCTTCTGTGTGCGGTCAAGGCCGAGGTTCATCAGCATCGCTTCGGCCACGCCGCGGCGGAAGTCCGAATAAAAGTCGCCGTAGTAGTCAAGCGCCTGCGCGATCGTCATCCAGCCGGGCAGCGTGTTTCGGTCGGGCAGGTACGAGACGATGGCCTTCGTTGCGCGGCAGGGGGCCTTGCCTGCGATCAGAATTTCGCCCGACGTCGGCGTCAGAAGGCCGTTGGCAAGCTTGATGAGCGTCGTCTTGCCGCTGCCGTTGGGGCCGAGCAGGCCCACGATGCGCCCGGGTTCGATCGTGAGATCGATGCTGTCGAGCACCGTTTTGGCGCCGTAATTTTTCGTGAGCGCCTTGCATTCAAAAATACTCATTCTTCCTCCTCCTTAGCTCCCTGAATGAGAGCTATGACTTCGTCTCTCGTGCAGCCGAGCGTTTTCATCGAGTGGAGAAATTCTCCCACGCGCTCGTCCGCAATGCGGAGCTTGGCATTTGCGATCATGTTTTCATTTTCCGTGACGAACCGTCCCGCCGTGCGCTGGGAAAACACCAGACCGTCGCGTTCGAGCTCGGATAGCGCGCGCTGGACCGTGTTGGGGTTGACGCCCGCCTCCACCGCAAGCTCTCGCACGGAGGGGAGCTTTTCTCCCGGCGCGTAGATGCCGGAGACGATGGCCTCCGTCAACCGCTGTGTCAGCTGGGAGTAGATCGGCTGGTCATTGCGGAAGTTCCAGTCCATAGTGATCCTCCTTGTGTATCACTGTATTAAGTAATTAGTACAATAATACATCAAGCGGCATTTGTCAATAGCCGGACGCAAAAAAGATCAAAAAATTTCGCGGCAGAAAAAAGCCGCGAAATTGACATAAAATCCTAAAACAGATGTTGCATTTCGGGAAAAATGTGGTATCATAAATTCGAACAAATGTTGGAAGGGGCGCACAAGATGGAAAAACTGTCCAGAATGCAGCAGCGCGTATACGATTATATAGCAGAGAGCATCGCTGAACACGGCTATGCCCCCTCTGTGCGCGAAGTCGGTGAGGCGCTGGGACTCAAGTCACCCTCCACGGTCCACTTCCATATCAAGCACCTGCAGGAGATGGGGCTCATTGAGAAGAGCGCGGGCAAGGGCCGTGCCATCACGCTCAAAAAGCAGCTGCAGGCCGTTCCCGTTGCGCCGCAGCCCGTCGAGATCGACGAGCTTGCCCCGCGCCGCCGTCAGGTGCCGATCCTCGGCAATGTTGCCGCCGGTAACCCGATTTTGGCGCAGGAGTGCATCGAGGACTACCTGACGTTCGACACCGGCGGGCACGATGACGAGTATTTCGCCCTGCGTGTGCGCGGCGAGTCGATGCTCGGCGTCGGCATCCTGCCGGACGACCTTGTCGTCGTCCACCGCCAGAACCTCGCGCAGAACGGGCAGATCGTGGTCGCGCTGCTTGGCGACGAGGCGACGGTCAAAACGCTCAAGCGCAAGGGCAGCGAGGTCTGGCTCATGCCCGCGAACCCCGACTACCAGCCCATCGACGGCCGCGAGAGCACGATCTTGGGCAGGGTCGTGGCAGTCGTCCGGCAGTATTGAGTGAGAAAAGGAAAGAAGCTCCTCCGCATCGCGCGGAGGAGCTTCTTTGGCGTTGACGGGCAGGAAGGTGCGCAGCCGAAGGGGAATATTGTGGTAAAAGGGTCGTTACATGGGGGAATGGATCCACAGATATCCTAAGATAAAAATGCTGAGGACCATTACAAGCAGGAATACGATACCGATTGCTTTGTGCCTGCGCTGAAAAGCGATGAAAGCCCCCGCGATCATTACCGCATACGCGAGAAGCAATAACATGGTAAAGCTCATAGGATCTCCTTAAATTCTCATTTATGATGCCGCTCATCCCTCGCTGAGGTGCACCGTCCAGCCCTCGATCCCGTAGAACGGGGAGGAGACGGTGGGGTTCAGTCCGTCGATGAGGCCGCTCGGCGTCAGGACAGACGCGGTCTTGAATGCGATGGGCGCGATGGGCGCGCTCTGGGCAAGGTAGCGGTACAGCGCGCGGGCGGTCTGATCCGTCTCATTGAGCAAGAACGCGTCGAGCAGCGTGTTGCACTGCGCGTCCGCGTAGCGGCCGTAGTTCAGCGCGCCGCCGGTGCGCGCGAGGGACGAAATGTCCCAGTTCGCCGTCAGGCGCACCTCGCCGAGATACAGGTCAAAATTCCCGTTTTGCAGCGCGGTCAGATAGTCGCTCCACGGGAGTGAGCGCACGCTGACCGTCAGAACGTCGGTCGAGAGCGTGCGGCTCAGATAGTCGGCGATGGAGACTTTGAACGAGTCGCTCTCACTGACCAGGATCGTCACCGTGCGGGGACGGCTTTCCGTCACGCCCGCGCTTTCGAGCGCAGCGGCGAGGTCAGGCGAAGCGAGCGTCGACGCCATCTCCGTCGGATAGAGGCTGGAGTGCGGCGAGAGCGGGAAGCGCGCCGCCTCGGCGTGACCGGCGAGGTAGCCCGTCGTGATGGTCGCACGGTCGATCGCGCCCGCGAGAGCGCTGCGAAGCGACGCGTCGGAGAGCGGCGCGCGCTGTGTGTTGAAGCCGAGGTAGATCATGTTTGCCGTCGCGTAGTCGGTGAGCGCCGTGTTTGCGCTGCGAAGGTCGCCCGTGCTGCTCGTCAGGTCAGCCGAGAGTAGATGCACCTCGCGCGAGGAGAAAAGGTACGACGCCGTGTCCGCGTCCTTGACGGCGCGCAGCTCGATACGCTCGAACGGCAGCGTGACATCGCTGTGCCAGTCGGGATTCTGCTTGAGGCATGCGCCGTCGCTGTCCGTGACGAAGAGATACGGCCCCGTGCCGAGCGGCACGGTGTTCTTCTCCGAACCGGATTTGACGATGGGGATGTCAAACAGCGCGGGGAATGCGCTGTCCGCGCGCGTGAGATTGACAATGAGCACGCCGTTGCTCGTGCGCATCGAGGCGACGTTGGCAAAGCGCGCGCTGTAGCGCTCGCTCTCCTGCGCGCGGCGAAGCGTCGCGAGCACATCGCTTGCCGTCAGGCTGCTGCCGTCGGAAAAGCTGACGCCGTCGCGGAGGTAAAAGGTGTAGCTTGTGTAATCGTCGTTGTGCTCATAGCGGCTGCACAGCATATTTTGCGGCGCAAACGACTCGTCCAGCACGAAAAGCCCCTCGTAGAGCAGAGCGCCAAGCGTCTGCTGCATGCCGTCGGGGCAGGTGATGGGGTCGAGCGTCACGCCCTGCAAATACGGCAGCGCGAACGACGTGATCTGCGTCAGGGTGGAGGAGGTGTCCGCTTCCATCGGCGGCGTTTCCTCCCAGAAGTCGCCGCTGCTGTCGTCGCTCACATCGCCGCTCCAGCAGCCCGAAAGCGAAAGCGCGAGCGTCAGTGCGCACAAAAGCGCAGAGAGGCGGCGCTTCACAGCGTATCCTCCGTAAGGCAGATCATCGCCGCCATGCCGCCGCGCTGATCGCCCATCGCGCGGTGCGACCAGTAGCGCTCGGGGTGGCACTTCGTGCAGTCGGGGTGTACATCGACGCGCGAGGGGTCGATGCCCGCGCGCAGCAGCCACAGGCGGTTGATCGCCTTCAGGTCGATGTGGTATTTGTCGCCGCGCTTTTCGATGCGCTCGTCCATCGCGGGGTCGAGCAGGGCGAAAAAGGCGTCAGCCACGTCGCTGTCGGTCTCAAAGCAGCACTTGCCGATGCTCGGGCCGATGGCGGCGCGCAGTGTGTAGGGATCGGCACCGTAGCAGCTCATCATCGACACGGCGGCCTTGAGCGCGATGCCGCTCGCCGTACCGCGCCAGCCGGCGTGCACCGCACCGATCGAACGCGAAGTCGGGTCGTAGAGCGTGATGACGCAGCAGTCCGTCCCGTAGGCGAACAGCGGCAGGTTCGGCACGTTCGTGATGAGCCCGTCGGCGTCGTAGGGACGGTCATCCCAGAGAATTTTGCCCGCGTCCTCTTCCGATACAATGCGGACAAGGTCAGAGTGGATCTGGCGGCAGCCGACGGCGCGGCTCGCGTCAAAGCCTACGGCCTCGCCGAGAAGGCGGTAGTTTTCAAGTAAGTTTTCGCTCGTGTCGCCCTTGTTGTCGGCAAAGTTGAGTGAATCGTAGGGCGCAGGGCTCACGCCGCCGTGCCGCGTCGTGAACGCGTGCACCGCGCCGCTCCCCGCGGCGGTGATGACATCGGACGTGTCGTAGATGAGACCGTTTACGTTATGTTCGGTGAAAGACATCAAAAGTGCCTCCTTTTTCTGCACCAAAGGGTGCGGAGATGTCGCTGCCTGTCTCAGGCGGCGGGGGAAATGCGGCGTGTGCGCCGCAGCACCACACCCCCCATTTTCTTTCCGTGGAAAGAAAACGGGCGGTGTGACCGTCCAAAAGAAAGAGGTTTGCATTGCAAGCGAGCAGCTCGAAGAGCTGCAATGCTTGCCGATGCTACTTCCTGCGTGCGGCGGAGCCGCGTTTGAAGCTGCTATACGATTTGCCTCTGCTCCTACTATCCGCTGTTGCGCAGCCGTTGGCGGCTCTGCTGCCTTACGGATGCGGCACACCCCTTGCGGGTGCCGCTCTGCTCATCTTGTAGGAGTACAGCCTAATTCCCGTCTACCGCCAGTCCCTACAATGCGGCGAGCGCAGCAATGCCGCATCCCGCAAGCAGTCTGCCGCCGAGCAAACGTCACTCGCGCCTCACGATAGTAAGGCGCGGTTGCAAGCGGTCACGACTCGCAGGGATTCATGGCGAAGCCATGTACACCGCACCCACACTGCGCAGCGCGTGCAGTTATTCGAGCCTCAGGCTGCCAATGTGCGGGGTCAAGGGGCATGGCCCCTTGCGTTCTCTTGGGGGTCCAAGGGGGCCATTCTCTCACGTGAGAGAATAGA
>JBBNGO010000024.1:0-39111 GCA_040095065.1 Hominicoprocola fusiformis | reverse complement strand
CCGAACACGGAAGTTAAGCTCGCTTCTGCCGACAATACTTGGCTGGAGACGGCCCGGAAAGATAGGTAGCGCCAACATGGAGAGAAGCCACTCATGAGAGTGGCTTCTCTTTTTATTGTTTTGGAGGAAGGGATATAGTGCAGGCTATCCTTTTTGGTTGGATAAGATATATTGGTTCATATTTCGTTACGATCCAGTGAATTGAATTCAGTGGGGCAGTTGGAAGTACGTCACAAACAGATCGGATATCCAAATCAAGAATTTCTGAGTTTATTCAACAGGATATTCTATGAAAATTCTCGTATTTTATGTTGACAAACAGTACTTCAATATGGTAATATTATTCTTGCGTTTGAGAGTTAGACGTGAACTCATTATCCGGAGAGATGGCCGAGCGGTTGAAGGCACCGGTCTTGAAAACCGGCGATGTGAAAGCATCCGTGGGTTCGAATCCCACTCTCTCCGCCAACTGAATTTTTCCATCGACCTGCGGAAGTACCCAAGAGGCCGAAGGGGCTCCCCTGCTAAGGGAGTAGGGCGTGTAAAAAGCGCCGCGGAGGTTCAAATCCTCTCTTCCGCGCCAGGAAAAGCAAGAGAAAACATTGCGTTTTCTCTTGCTTTTTCTTTTATATTGTCTTGTTTTGCTAAGAAAAGTTCAGTTCTTGTATTTCAGAAAATGCCTTTACCCCTAAGTTTACCCCAATTGGATTTTTTACCCCTAAAAACTGCGGAAAGAAGCTCCACCGGCTGACTGACCAGTGGAGCTTCCTTTTATGCCTTTTTTAGCTTTTCATAATATAACTGCGTTCTTGCTGCGGTGTCCTTCATCATCTGTTCTGATGTGTGGGCGTTGACGTTCAATGTGAAACTTGCGGTAGCGTGTCCCATGAAGTCCTGCACGCTTTTAATGTCCGCGCCGCTGGCGATCATCACCGTGGCTGCGGTGTGGCGCAGATCATGCACACGCGCGTCCGGGCGTCCGATACTGGCAGCGATCTTCTTAAAGTACTTGTAAAATGTATGAATGGCGAGATGCGTTCCGAGTTCATCCGTAAAAACGAGATTGTCGTCGTTGCTCCATAGCTTACCGCCTTTGAGCTTGTTTTGCGCCTGCCGACGCTTTTCATCCCGGAGATATTCAAAGCAGAGCGGGGGCGGCTCGATCGTGCGCGGCTTGCCGCTCTTGGTGGTGTCGGCAATGTAGTAAGCGCCGTTCTTTTTCTTCTCACGCTGTAGCTGCTGACTGACGGTGATACGCCCTTTTTCAAAGTCGACCTGTGACCACGGGAGACCGAGCAATTCTCCCTCACGAAGACCGGCAAGCAGGCAGACGGCAAGCGCGTTTCGATAAGGACTGTCCTCGATCGCTTCAAGGAACTTCGGAATGTCCTCATCACGCAGCGGCGCTATTTCGCGCTGTACCACCTTCGGTTGCTCTGCGGCGTCACAGGGGTTACTTACAATGATTCCCTGTTTCAATGCAACTGAGAGCGCCTTATGCAGTACGGCAGCGCAGTTCTTGACGGTCTTTCCGCTCAGCCCCTTCTTGGTTATGGCGTTATAAACCTTCTGGACGTGCGCACCGCGCAGAGCTTGCAGCTCGATAGCGCCAATCTGAGGCTTGATGTAATTCTTGATACAGGCCTGATAGTGAAGATATGTCGTCGGCTTGATCTTATTGGCGGCAAAGGTGTCGAGCCATTCATCAAGCCATTGTGCGACTGTCGTTTTTTGTGGTGTCAGATATGTACCGCGGTCAATTTCACGGAGAATGGCCGTCATCTGCTTACGAACGGCGGCTTGCGTGTCTCCGTAAATGCTGCGGCGAATCGGTTTTCCTGTGCCCAGGTCATTGCCGACGGTCACGCGCGCTTCCCATCGATCGTCAGGCCGCTGCCGGATGCTGCCTGCGCCCGACGCGGCGCGCGTATTTGCTTTTCTTGGCATTGCTTTTTCCTCCTGCATTTGTTATGATTGGAGGGCAGTAGGCTTCTCAGTTTGCTGCCCCTTATAACCGTCCTCGGTGCTGCAACACCGGGGGCGGTTTTTTATTTTACTTTGCCTGTGAATATTAGCCCTTGTAAAGTAGCATCACTCGCAACATCTTCTAATAACAAAGTAAGGTTTTTATTTGCATTTGATTCATAAATATCAGAAGGGCTTATTATTTCGTCAATAGAAGCTCCGAACTCACCACCTGATAATAACGATTGACCTTCACGAAGTGTTTTAAGAACTATAATAGAATGATTATATACATTCATTGCGCGGCGAATGTCATCAGGCGCGTTATTTTCCATCACATATAACATGACTTCGGCGGGTCTTGAGTCATCATCATCTCCGCTTGTATTTGGCACATTCTCATAAATACTTGCAGCAGTAAGCATTTTTCCAAATTGTGTTATAGCGAGTAGCAAATAGCTGAATGACCTATACTGAAGCATAGTGTTAAGGGAATCTGCTAAACTTTTGCTATCAAGCAGTACATTGATAGACTCCTCTGAAAGTCCAGTATACTTGCAGATTGCCTGTATTTCCGGATTCGCTGTCTTTATGCCGGATCCGCCCAAAAGATAATCTGCACTTACGCCGTAATAGACGGCTAAATCATGCAATGATCTTGCGTCGGGTAATGTGTCCCCTGTTTCCCATAGTCCAAGTGTAGACTTCGATACGCCGAGTATTTTAGATAATTCATCCTGTGATACGCCTTTTTCCCTTCGCAAATCTCTAAGTTGTGTTGGGAAAATGGCATTTTTGTTTGCAGCAGACGACCGCTCTACCCCTGTTTGACTTGCCTTCTTTTGCGTGACCGGAAAAAACATTTGTTCCATATCGATGCTCCTCTGGAAGACTGATTTTCTTGTTGTTAAAATATATTAGAGCAAAAAACTTGTCAAACAAGCGTTCCGTGTGTATAATGCAAGTGACAAGAAATTTGAGGCTTAACAGTATTGTATCAAGTTTTTCAGTTTTGTCAACTCGAATTTTATAAGGAGGGGAGAATATGGATCGCATCTTAATCACTGTCACGGAGGCAGCGCGGCTTTTGAGCGTATCACGCCCGACCATCTACAAGTGGTGTAACGTCGCTGGTTTTCCTGCGGTCAAAATCGGCGGTTGTACGCGCATTGTTGCCAGCGATTTAATTGAGTGGGCAAAGACACAGGAAAGGTGAGCTGATTTGTGGCAAGTAAAAAACGTCCCGGCGTGATGTTATATTTTGATTTACGCCCATGTTTGAAAGCTCTATCCCTTGATCAGAAAGGTCTTCTATTCGATTCAATTTTGTCTTATGGGGAGATTGGCGTTGTTCCGCAGTTTGACGATTCTATGTTGACAGTTGCATGGAACTTCATTCAACCGAAGATAGACGCTGATGCCGAACGTTACAAGAAGCGATGCGAAAAGGCACAGGAATCTGCGAATGCTCGATGGGGAAACGTAACGGAGAACACAGAGTATCCAAACGGATGCGAACGCATACCGACGCATACTAACGGATACGAAGGGATGCGTTCAATGCCAACTACAACTTCAACTACAACTAATTCTCTTGTTCCGCCTTCCACCGGAACGAAGAAACCGAAGCAGGTTTTTGAGCCCGACTCACTTCCGTACCGTGCTGCGCGCTGGCTCGCGGATCAGATTGAGGAGCGCTTGCCGAATTGCACGCCGCATTCAGAAACGACCTTGCAGAATTGGGCGGCGGACTTCGACAAGTGCCATCGACTGGATGGGCACAGCTGGGAGGACATCGATAAGGTTTTACAGTTTTCACAGTTTGATTCGTTCTGGCAAAGCAACATCCTGTCAGGGGGCAAATTCAGAAAACAATACACGCAGCTCCTGGCAAAAATGGGGGGTGGCGGCACGTGATGCAGGACACTTCTTCTCTTGAATATTCCTTGACTGCGACGGTCTGTCTTGAATCGCAGCAGGTCTTGAAACTTCGGCAGCTTGTGAGCACGGACGATTTTTCCATTCCGGCCTGCGCTACAGTTTTTGGCGCTGCGGACAGCGCTGTGTCACGGGGCAAAGCGTTTGATGCGAACATCGCCGCTGACGGTCTTCGCGGGCTTGTGGATGACCCTCGTAAGTTCCTCGCCGAGTGCATCGACGTGACGCCTACCGTGGCACACGCGGAGGAATATGCCCGCCTGTTACATACCAGAGCCGCGGAAAAGCGGTTACGCGATGGGGTGCTTGCGGCGCTCGATGAGGAGAATCCGGCGACAGCGATTGCTGAACTCTGTAAGGCACATCTCCTTGACAATGCGGGCGGACGGCTGAAAAGTGTCTCGCAGGCTCTTACAGAGACCTTGCGGAGCCTTTCAGCACCGGAGCAGTCCCGTATCGATACGGGGTTCCCAAAACTGGATAGCGTCTTGAAGGGTTTCGAGGGCGGACAACTTATCATCGTCGGTGCTCGTCCGGGTGTCGGCAAATCTGCGTTCTTGCTTGATATCGCAGAAAGCGCAGCCAGAGCCGGGAACGAAACGCTTTTCGTTTCGCTGGAAATGAGCGCGTCTGAACTGACCGAGCGCTTACTTGCGCGCCGCAGTATGGCGACAATGGATAACCTGATCGACCGCGACCTGAACGATGAGACGTGGACGGATATTGCAGCCGTGTCGAATAGGCTGGAACGTTTGCCGCTTCATTTTTGGGACAAGCCAGCCGTGACGGTGAGCAAAATTCGAGGTGCGGCGGCGACCATTCAAAATCTGCACTTGATCGTCATCGACTATCTCGGCCTGATGCAGGCTGACCGCCGTGCGGACAGCCGAAATCTTGAGCTTGGACAGATCAGCCGCGATTTGAAAAACCTTGCGTCCGAATTACAGATCCCCATCGTCGCAGCAGCACAGCTCAATCGAGGTGTCAACGATACAGATCGCCCGACGCTGCTTTCCCTGAGGGATTCAGGGGAGTTGGAGCAAAATGGCTCGAAGGTGCTGTTTCTCTGGCGCGTCGATGAATTCGGCACGGTTGGGGTTTCTGTTGCCAAAAACCGCCGCGGGCGGCAGGGTGTTGTGCAGATGAACTTTGATGGCGCACATCAAAAGTTTACCGAACTTTCAGAGCCGTATCGTGAGCCGGAGAAAAAACGCCGCGGCGGATTTTTGGAGGTTGGCACATGAATATCGGAGGAGAGAAGAAAGAAAAGATGGTCAAAATTCAAATTTTATGGCGGAGGATTTATGACTATCTTGGAAGCGTACAGCATTCTAAAATCAACCAAGCCCGCGCGCTGTGAGCGTGACCGCTACCATCAGCGTGACGAACTGCAGCACCTGCTTATCCCGCACCTGCCCGTTGATGACCGCGATAAATTCGAGCGGGCAATGAACAGACATTTCCGTTTATAAAAAAGCCCTCCCCAAATCGGGGAGGACCGCTCTTGTGGTGAGTTCGAATTGTCAATTCTGATTTTACCACAGGAGGAGTGGATATGCAAGCAAAACCACTTGCCGCACAAGGCGAGCGAACAAGCGAAATTGCAGCAGCGGTACAGGCTGGCAAGGCGGACATTCTAAGCCTTTGGGCGGCGGTTGAACGCTTTGCATGGCAGCAGTCCTTGAGGTGGGCACGGGCAATGGAAGGTCGCGCAGGTGTCGAGGAAAGCGACCTTCTGCAAGTGGCCTTTATCTCCCTCATGAACACGCTGCCGACATGGGATGTGAACAAGGGTGAATTTCTCACGCTGTACGGCATTAAGCTCAAGGCGGAGTTCACAGAAGCCTGCGGGCAGCGAACACAGCGGACGCGATGTGACCCCATCAACACTGTTTGCCGGTCGATGGACGAGCCGATAGGCGACGAGGACAGCGACCTGACGCTTGGTGATGCGATTGCCGATGAAGCGGCGGCAGAAGCCTTTGAGGATATCGAACAGCGGGATTTTCGACAGGCCGTGCAAGCGGCGCTTGCACAACTGACAGATGCACAGCGCGAGGCGATCGTCAGCGAGTTTTGGCTTGGTCAAAAGCCTGATGCAAAGGCGCGGCGGGAAGCAATACGAGCCTTGCGGCACCCGCACATTCGAAAGCCGTTAGTGGAATTTTACCGCTGAAAGAACGATGCAACGTCAGAAAAAACAAAGCCGGAAAGGGGGCTTTTCAAACTTTGTCAAAGAAAATCAGAGATGAGACCATTATTGAAGCGCTGCTGATCTCCGCGACAGTGCGGAGCGCGGCGGCAAAGCTCGAGATCAACGAGCAGACGATCTATCGCCGAAAACGTGACGCGGAGTTTATGCAGAAGTATAACGAGGCACGGCGCGAGCGAACCGAAGCGGCGCGTAACGTGCTGCAGGAGCGGGCGCACGCCGCTGCGGATACGCTGGCAACGATCATGCAGGATGCAGACGCGCCCGCACAGACCCGCGTGAGTGCCGCGGCAGAGATTTTACGGCAGACGGTGAAGTACACGGAGATCACAGACATCATGCAGCAGCTTGACGAGCTTGAAGCATGGCGAAGGGAGCAGGAAAACCGATGAGGAAGAATTATGACATTCGTCTTGCGGTGCTGCGGGAATATCTCAAATCGCTGTCAGCCGATGAAACTACTTTTATCGTCGAGGGCGGCGGTGAGTTCCGCACGGCAGAAGATGCGTTTACGTATTTGCGTAAGTATGGCGCGGTGACGCCGGACGGCAAACGCATTGTGCTGTATCCCCATCCTGTCGAGGGCGTTGACGCGTTAAGCCTTTCCCTCTATGAAATGCTTGACGAAGCCATTGAGCGCGGCAAGCTGGAATTGCCAGCGCTGGAGAGTGACGAGATCGGAGGTAAAGCCCTTGAATAACGGAATTAAAGCCCGCCTTGCCGCTTTACGGGCGATTGCAGCGCAGACGCAAAAGGGCGTAGCAATTATGACCTTGCTTGAAAATGGCGCGTGGGCGGCTTGCAGAGCGCCGCAAAGCCCTGAAAAGGTATTTCAGACAGAGCAGGATGCGCGAGCCTATTTATCAGGCTGCGACCCCATCATCGTTATTGACGTTTGAAAATCAATTAATTACGGGCATTTTTGACCGCAACTTTCGCTCAAACTTGAGCAAAAGTTGAAGATAGACGGCGGGAAAGACCGCAGAAAGGAAACTTCACTATGGAATTGAATGCAAGAATTGAGACCGCTGAGAGCGTAAAGGAAAAGGCAAAGACTGCCCTCGGCCTTGATTTGAGTAGCGCCCTTGACCTTGTAAAGCGCGGCGACTATGACAGCGACGAGGCGTATCTGGACGCTTGCACCCGCGCCGAGTTGGAGCGTAGCAGCCCTGAATACAGAGCCGCCAGAAGCCGCCTAAAGGTCGAATACCAGGCACGGCGAGAGGAACAGGAGCGCAAGGCACAGAGCGAAAACTATAAAGCAATCCGCAGCAGCGTGAGCCTTGACAGCGTAGACAAGCACAATATCGACGAAGAAGCCGCCGCACTTGCCCGCCGTGATCTTTCCGCAAATCGTATTGCCGCGTCCGATCTGGGCGCGACCATTGAGAAGTACGCGGCAGAGCTGACGGAAAAAAGCAAGGACAGTAAGGCCAGCAGCGCTCTTTTCAATGCTATGCTGCGCGGTCAACTGTAAGGAAAGGAGAACACACCATGAGCGAATTTAACATTTATGCCCGAAAGCTCGATACAGCTTTCAAAGAAGCCCGCAGCGAATACAACACCGCTTTCCGCGCACTCCAAGAGGCGCAGCAGGCCAGCCGTGACGCTAACGCATGGAAGCCCGGAGACAGCGCCGAGGAAAAGTAGATTAGAACAACCCGCGCAGCGCTAAAGCTACATGACGCAGAAGCCACCTTTAACGAGGTGAGCGCCCGCGTTTGGGACAACTTCAAGGCCACGCGCCGCACGATCCGCGCAGAACTGGAACAGGCAGTGCGCGCCGCCAATATTGCAAACCCTGACGCAATCGACAATAACGCCCTTGAGCTGATGAAAACCGGCGTTCTTTCCCCGGCTGATTACTCCGCGTTCATGGAGAGATTCGACAGCAACCACACCATGTTAAAGTTAGTTGGTCACTACGCAGCCGAAGCCGCAAAGACTACGGACAGCCGCCGAGAGGCCGCAGCCCTTAACGCTATCGCTCTTGACTGCCAGAGCGGGGAGGGCGCAGTCATGCGGGCATGGGACAGCATTTCGGCAATTTCTGACAGTTGCGGCGACGGGGACGGCTACCGGCGCAAATCGCCCGGTGTAATTGTCAGCATGAGCGAAAAATGGGACGATCTCGCGGGCGAGGCCGTGGAGAACTTCTGATTTTCGATAAGCGGCAGAGATCAACATACTGCTACAAAGTTTCCTGAAAACAAATTTAAGGAGAGATAAATATGGAACTTAGTTTTGCGAACGGTGTGCAGGAATACACCGTGCACGGCGTTAAGGGCGATGTGATCATTCGATTCAACCCGACTGACGGCGCATTTATCCAGCGTCTTTACAACGCGTTTGACACGCTGGATAAGAAGCAGGAAAAATACGCCGATGAAGTCCAGAAGTGCGGCGACCGCGTTGAGATTTTCAACATTGCCGACCGCCGCGACAAGGAGATGCGCGAGATCATTGACGGCCTTTTTGAAGAGCCGGTGTGTAACAGCATCTTTGGCAACATGAACCTCTATGCGATGGCGGACGGCTTGCATGTGTGGACAAATTTCCTGCTTGCGCTGATGGATGAGACAGACAGCGCCTTTGATCGTGAGCAGAAAGCCACGAATCTGCGCATTCAGAAGTACACGGCAAAGTATCGCCGATGAATTGGGGCTTGCCTACCTCCGTTGAGATCGACGGAGAGAGCTATGAGATCCGCACGGACTTTCGCGTTATCCTCGATATCTTCGTAATGCTGAGTGATCCTGATTTGAGCGGCGCAGACCGTGCGGAAGGTATCTTGCAGATGTTCTATGTTTCGCCTGAGGATATCCCGCCGCAGCATTTGCAAGAGGCGGTAGACGCTTTCTCGTGGTTCCAAAACGGCGGACAGGAGCCGGACAAGAGGAAATCGCCGAAGCTGGTTGACTGGGAGCAGGACTATCCGTTGATCCTCCCGCCCATCAACCGAGTATTCGGACAAGATATCCGCGGAATCCCTTATGATGCGGAGACCAACACCGGGGGCGTCCATTGGTGGACGTTCCTCGGTGCGTATAACGATCTCGGGGACTGCACCTTTGCGCAGGTCGTGCGCATCCGCGACAAAAAGGCGCGCGGCAAGACGCTTGAAAAGGATGAACGCGAGTGGTACCGCAGGAACAGCAATATCGTGAATATGAAACACAAACTCAGTCAGGAAGAAGAAACGACTATTTCTAAGTGGCTGGGAGCGGGAAAGGAGTGATTAAATGGCAAATGCTGACGGCAGCGTGATCTTCTCGTGCGACTTGGATTCGACCAAAGCACAGAAGAAGCTCAGTAAGCTGCGTGATAAGATATCCGAACTGAATGGCGAGCTTGAAAAGGAAACGGGCAATAAGCTGAACCTTGAAAAGCAGCTCGACGCCGCATCTCAGGCGGCAAAGGTGACGGGAGAGCGCGTAAAGGCACTGAGGAAAGAGGTCGAGCAGCTGAATGACCGCGAATGGATCCAAAAGCAGGGCTTTACACAGAACGAATATCAGGCCAAAGTGCTCGACCGCCGCGCCGCTGCGGAGGCGGAGCTCAAACAGCAGGAAGCGCTTTTGCACACGCAGACGAAGGAGGTCAAAACGCTTTCGGCTGCTTACGAAGAGACGACCGCCAACATCGACAGCATGACGGTAAAGCTCGACAAAGCAAAAGTCGCTGCCGGTGAGTTGATCGCTAATACGGAGCAGGAACGCAGGGAGCGCGAGGCGGAGAATTCCGCGCTTGCCAAAGCGGGCCAGTATGCCGCGCGTTTCAGAGATCAGGTCAAGAGTTTAGCGCGCTCTATGCTTGTATTCTCAGTCATCACGGCGGCGCTCATGGCGCTGCGCAAGCAGATCAAGGCGGCTATTGCGACCAGCGCAGAGGCATCCGACGCTTTTGCCCGCCTCAAAGGTGCGCTGCTGACGCTGGCCGCGCCTTTGATGGACGTACTCATTCCGGCGCTGACGTGGCTAATGAATCTGCTTGCGGCCATTGTGTCGGAGATCGTGACGATCATCTCGATTCTGAGCGGTAAGTCAAAGAAGAGCATGGAGGCATCGGGCAAAAACCTCTACAAAGAGGCCGCCGCCATTGATGCGACCGGCAAGGCGGCAAAGGAAGCGACAGACGCGCTCGCGGCGTTTGATGAGATCAACAAACTCAGCACGACAATGTCCGTTGGCGGCGGTGGCGGCGGAGCATCCGCCATTGCGCCGGACTTTGATTTTGACGAAGGGCCCATGATGGAAAAGCTCGACAAGGTGTTCCAGAAGATCAATGATATCTTTAAGACCATCCGCGCGGGGCTTGAGATCGTCGTGGATGACCTAAAATGGAGCTTTGACAAGAAAGTTATCCCCAAGAGCAAGGCAACATGGCTGACCGTTTTAACGGCGCTGCTCGGTGCAACGCTCGGCGCGGCGTTCGGCGGCATCACGGGCGGCGTCATCGGTTTATCCCTCGGTGTGCTGCTGGGGCTGTACCTTGTGGGCCTTGACCCCGAAACATGGAAAACCGAGATGGACGCAGAGGATGCGTGGATCGTGGTCATCACGGCTTTGCTCGGTGCGCTGCTTGGCAGCGTGTTTCTTGGCATCACCGGCGGCGTGGCTGGTTTCAGCCTGGGCGCGATCCTCGGCCTCTATCTCACCGGCTTTGCAGAGGGGGACGAGGAACACGGCGGCAAATCGCAGCTTCTTTCCGAGCTGATCGTCGTGCTGTGCGCGCTGCTTGGCGCTGTTATCGGCTCTATCGTGACGCCGGGCGTCGGTACAGTCGTCGGCATGGGATTAGGCCTGATTCTCGGACTGAGCATTTACAGCGTCCGCAAAGACCCGAAGAAGGGCACGCAGCGGCTTGTCAGCATCGGGCGCAGCGTACTTCTTGGACTGCTGGCCGGTGTTCTTGGCGTTGGCCTTGCAGCGCTTGGTATCGTCAGCGCCGGTACGGCATTCATTATCTCGGCGGCGATCGGTCTTGCGCTGAAATTCTTCGTCGACAGTGTGGACGATTCCAAAGTCAGAAAGGCAACGTCCGGCTTTACCGGCACGCGCGTATCAACAAAGACCCCAACGCGCAGCCGTCGGGTGGCGGCGCAGAACTTAGACGGCAATGCGCCTGTGTATAACGAGATCCCAGCGCTTGCGAGCGGTGCGGTCATCCCGCCGAACCGAAAGTTTCTTGCCGTGCTGGGCGACCAGAAGAGCGGAACGAACGTCGAAGCGCCGCTTTCGACCATCAAGCAGGCCGTTATGGAGGCGATGGCACAGGGTAGCCGCGAGCCCATCAATGTGAACCTCGTTGTGGATGGTAAGACGCTTGCCCGCGTGGTCGTCCCCAACATCAACAACATGACACGCGCGGCGGGTAAGCCCGTGCTGCTGTACTAACAGGAAAGGAGACTGCAAATGCTTATCTTCGGCTATGATATCGTGCTCGACCGTCTGGAACGAGTGATCCATCAGATTGTGGAGCTGCAGACGGCGGAGTAAAGGGCGGCTTCAAAACAAGAAGGTGTTGCAGCCCCCTGCCGGCTTGCAAGACGCACGGTAACACTGCGAGAATTACAATAAGCACCGGAAAAGCAAAAGCCCACAGGAGTGTTCCTGTGGGCTTTCTGCGTTACATGAGAGGATCTATCGGCAAACGGTTGACCGTTAAGCATTTGACAACAGTCTGTTTGTAGTCCGATAAAGGACAGGTGAAACAGCTTTCGCTGTACTCACACACTGTATTCTTTGCTACTCTTCGGCGGACTCTACGGGCTACTGTACACTTTGGCGCGCATACATGGGAAAGCGGCGTGTTGATCAGATCATGTGCTCGAATGCACTCATCTGTGCTCATTCGGAAGCACCTTCTTTCCGAAAAGCTCGCGTTCGCGCTCGACGGTCATAGTCGCGCCGATGAGCAGCACCTTTCCGAGCGGCGTTTGCACGACAGGATAGAATCTGTCATTATCGTTCATAGTGTGACCTCCATGCTCTGCATCAGCTCTTTGACGGATACGCCGGACAGATCAGCGACAAAGGAAAAGCGCGTGCCGCGTTGACGGTATGCAGCCCCGCAGCACGGGCAAATAAACACCGTGGCCGCGCTCATCAGCGGCATCGTGCAGCGGGCGCAGTAAAGGAGCTTCATGCTTTACCTCCTGCGGCTCTGCGCTTCCTCCTGGGTGCGGCCTTTTCTGCTCTGCGTCCCTCTGCAAATCCGTAATGATACCCGGACATAAAGCAGCTATAGCCACACCCTCGATAATATTTTCTCGCCGCCAGCGCATAGTCCCAGCTTGGCGAATAGTAAGCTTCCAGCGGATCACGAGGGAATTTCTCTTCAAACTCATGCCAGCTTGTCAGATCGGCTCTTTCTTCTGCGTCTAAGCTGCGGACAATACCAATAACGACGCCGGTTACGCGCAATTCATCCAAAGAAAGCGTTTCGTTTTCTTCACCGTCCGTGGGATCGCACGCAAATACGGTTTGCCCCTCGATAAAAAGGCGCTGGTATAATTCTTTCTTTTTTTGGGGGGAGTACATAAGGCAAATACGCCTATTATAATCTTTGCTTTCGGTGTCAATCAAGCAAATATCGTTGTCCATGAGAACGGAAAGTTCCGGCCCTTTGCGCCCGCTTGTAATGCTGGTTCCGTCTGCTTGGCCGATGATTTTAAACAGTCTCTTCACGGAATTTTGCATAAATAAGAAACTCATTCTGTTTTTCCTCCTTGTTTTCTCGGTGGGAGGTCGGTATAATACCGATACCGGCCTCCCTGTGGTGGTTGGTGGCTCTCTGCATCGTGCTTTGGTCGGCGAGGATGCAGAGGGCTTTTTCTTATGCTTGGATCAGGTTCCTGTCTTGCATGGCTGTATTATAGCATATATGCTCATATATGCAAGAGGCAACATGCATAAATGTTCATATATGCTTTTGTAGCATCTGCATATATACTTATATATGCAGATGTGTTATCATAAAATCGGAGGTGATTCTATGGGGGGAAAAAATAGTCCCGAAAGTATTAACCGATATATGGCGAAGGCTTATGATCGAATCAGCCTTATTGTTCCGAAAGGCAAGAAAGATATCATCAAAGCCCACGCAGAAGCCCACAGCGAGAGCGTGAACGGCTTTATCAACCGAGCCATAGACGAAGCCATAGAGCGCGACGAAAGCGCTCCTGCGGCCTCTGAGGGGCAAGGAGAGGGACAATAGAAGAGCGGAGGGCGATTCCTCCGCTCTTGCTGCATATATGTGGGGATGTTTTAAAGGTCGGATTTGAAATCCGAGCCTTGCGACGCATTAAGGGCCTCATTTGAAATGAGACCCTTGCAGTCGTCCAGATTAGGCGGGCCACTGCGCCGATTTGAAATCCGGGCAGTGAAGCTCACTTCGATTTGAAATCGAGGCGAGCGATGCTAAGCGTAGACGGAACCGTTCAGAAACAGCCTGAGCACGTTTAAGCATGTCTGCGGTAAAAAATTGTGAGTTTTCATTGACAAAGAAGGGCGAGAATGCATATACTTCAAGTAGGCAGCAACGTGATTGTCTGCCGTGACGTTGAAGCAAGTGATGGGGTCAGCATCCGTACACTTGTGGAGTCTTGTATTAGGGTTAAGCGGTTTCCACAGGCTGATGTAGGGTTAAACCCGAAAGAAAACGCTGTTCTGTAGCACTTTGGCTAAAATGCTTGTACGCTTTTTCAAATTCTGTGCAGCCCGCGAATTGCAAACCGCAATATTTAGGCTATAATAATATTAACAGGACCCCCCGCACCTCTCCACGGCAACGTGTGATGTGTCCCAGGGGGGACATTTTATATCTGGGAGGAATCTGCTGTGGAGCTGAAGCCTGCGACGACATACGACGAACAGTTGAAATTGCTTCAAGAGCGGCATTGCGAGATCGTAGATCCAGCGTTTTGTAAAACAGTTCTACAGCATATAAACTACTATCGTTTTACAGCGTACTTCCTGCCGTTTAGAACTGCTGATGGAATGTATCGAGATGGGACAAGCTTTCACAGAGTATTTAGAATATACGAGTTCGACCGGAAAATGCGGCGGGTTTTGTTCTCAGCGGTCGAGCAGGTAGAGTTATATCTGCGGACACAGTTTGCTTATTTTTACGCACACAAGTACGGCCCTCTCGGCTATATGGATGCGTCAAATTACGGGTCCAACCACGATCATGCACGCTTTCGGAAGCTGTTTGAATCAGAAGTACAACACAACAAAACAGTTCCATTTGTGAAGCACCACTGTGAAAAATATGAGGGCAATTTCCCTATATGGGTCGCTACGGAACTTTTTTCGTTTGGGATGCTGTCTTTCTTTTACCGCGATTTAAAGACGGCAGATAAAAAGGAGATTGCAAGGGACCTGTATAAAACCACTTATGGCAATCTCGATAGCTGGCTGCGCTGCTGTACAGATCTGCGCAATATCTGCGCGCATTACGGGCGTTTGTACTATCGTGTCTTTTCTGCGGTACCGGCCACGCCAAAGGGATTTCCTGTCGTGCTACAACGCAGCCTTTTTGATAACATCGTGATGCTGAAATTTTTGTACCCGGACAGAGACAGATGGAACAGTGAAGTTCTGAGCGCCATAATAGCGCTTTTAGAAGAGTACGCTGGAGATATTGAGCTGTCTCATATCGGATTCCCTGATAATTGGGAAGAACTTTTGAGAGCCAAATAAGGGAAGAATTAAGCCTATTTTTGACCCCTAAGTTTACCCCAAACAGCTTTTACAGGGCTTTACAGCATTTTACACCAAAACCAGAAAAGCCTTGAAAACACAGGGATTTCTTTATGCGCATTTACAGCATTTTACACCTGCTTGCGAATTCAAATCCTCTCTTCCGCGCCAAGTAAAAACCTTGAAGCCATAACGGTTTCAAGGTTTTTCTTGTTTTTGGTAAAAACGTTTTTGCTTCGGTTTGGAATAGTTCCTTCCGTGGGCTACATTGTGGGCGACATAGTAGTTTACTTCACCGATTTTGTTCTACAGTTGACGCTATTGTTTATGATTTTATCCTGGGCAGAAGATAGCAGCTCGTCCCACGAAATAGACTCTGTAGAATATCGGCAATGGTTACTGCATGTCCAAAACACTTTAGCCTTTGGTTGACCTCTTGCATAAAACGCTTTTGATTTTCCGGCGAGAGGCGGCTAAAGTCCTTTTGGAGTTCCAATCCTGATTTAGAAAGTTTTGCCATAAATTTCTCATATTGTCCTTGATCTGCAGTCATGCGACACCTCCGTACTCCTTTAGTGTGTTCTGCGCTCCCATAAAATCATAGCACGCCTTCTATGGACTGGAAAGGCAGTATCGAATTTACAAACAAGTTCTGAACGAAAAGACAGCATTTCTTCTCGATGATTTTCCATTTTTCTGTTACACTACGGTTATCAAAATTTACGGAGAAAGACTATGACGAAAATCTTATTTATCTGCTTGGGCAATATCTGCCGCAGTCCGATGGCGGAGTTCGTGATGAAGGACTTGGTGAAGAAGACAGGGCTTGCTTCACAGTTTCATATCGAATCGGCGGCGACCAGCCGGGAGGAGATCGGCAACCCGGTCTATCCACCGGCACGGCGCAAGCTCGCCGAGCACGGCATTTCCTGCGAGGGACACGCTGCGCGCCAGCTCACGGCGCAGGACTACGAGGAGTACGATCTGCTCATCGGCATGGAGGGCGCGAACCTCAAAAACATGCAGCGTATCTGCGGCGGTGATCCGGCGGGGAAGATGCACCAGCTGCTCGACTACACCGACCGCCCGGGCGACGTCGCCGACCCGTGGTACACGGGCGATTTTGAGGCGACATGGCGGGATGTCTCGACAGGCTGTCAGGGCCTTTTGGCGTCAATTCAAAATAAAAACGTGTAAAGTGAGAAAAGCAGGCCTTTGGTCTGCTTTTTTGCATCTATTTGGTGTGCTTAATAATTTCTACCGTGGATGTTCGGAATTTGTTAAGAATTTTCACAGTGGAATCACAAGGTTTGCATGATATAACTTTTCCCACAGGCGGGAAAGAAACCAAAATGGGCCGGAGCTTCCGGCAATGGAGGAACATATTATGCAGACTGTCATCACGATCAACGCCATCATCATGGCGCTATTTTTCGTATGCTATTCCTATCAATTCTTCTATGTGGCGGTGGCGCTGCTGAAGCGGAAAAAATTCACCTGCCGCAATGAAAACCACCGCATTGCCGTCCTCATCGCCGCGCGCAACGAGGAAAACGTCATCGGCCAGCTGCTCGACAGCATCCACGCGCAGAAGAACTATCCGATGGACCACGTGGACATCTACGTCGGCGCGGACAACTGCACGGATGACACGGCCCGCGTGGCGCGCGAGCGCGGCGCGATCGTCTTTGAGCGCCACGATACGGTGCATGTCGGCAAGGGCTATGTGCTCAATGAAATGCTCAAGCGCATCAAGCGCCCGGGCCGCAAGCACTACGATGCCTATCTCGTGCTGGACGCCGACAATATCCTCGACCCGAACTTTATCTCCGAGATCGAGAAGGTCTACTCCAGCGGCTATGAGATCGTGACGTGCTACCGCAACTCCAAAAACTACGGCGACAACTGGATCTCCGCGGGCTATGCGCTGTGGTTCCTGCGCGAGGCGCAGTATCTCAATAACGCGCGCATGCGCCTTGGAAGCAGCTGCGCCGTGTCCGGCACAGGCTTTCTGTTTTCCGACGGTGTGCTGGAAGCGTGCGGCGGCTGGAACTTCTTCCTGCTGACCGAGGACATCGAGTTTACCATTGACAACGTCGTGCGCGGGGAAAAGGTCGGCTACGCGGCGGGCGCGGTGCTCTATGATGAGCAGCCCACGAGCTTTGCCCAGTCCTGGCGCCAGCGCATGCGCTGGTCGAAGGGCTATCTGCAGGTGTTCCGCAAGTACGCCTCCGAGCTCTTCTCCGGCATTGCGCGCGGCAGCTTTTCCTGCTATGACATGACGATGAACATCATGCCCGCGGCGGTGCTCACGGGTTTGAGCGCGGTCGTGAACATCGGCGCGGCGATCGCGAACGCGACGTCAGGCGGTTCGATGGCGGTGCTGGCGGTCTCCGTGCTGCAAACGCTGATGAGCCTGTACTTAACGCTCTTTGTGCTCGGCGCGATCACGACCGTGACGGAGTGGAAGAATATCCGCTGCGCGGCGTGGAAAAAGGTGCTCTACGCCTTCACGTTCCCGCTCTTCATGCTCACCTACGTGCCGATCTGCATTGCGTCGCTCTTTACGAAGGTCGAGTGGAAGCCGATCTGCCACACCAGAGTGATGACGCTTGAGCAGATCGAAGAGCCCGGCCTGCGCGTATCGTAAAAAGTGATTTTCCATAAAAGGGGAGAGGGTGAAAACCCTCTCCTCGTTTTTTATTATTACCGCTTGTCGCCGGGCTTAAAAATGAGCGCCATCAGCACAGCAAAGACGACCGCTGTGGCGATGCCGCCCGCCGTGGCGCTGAGGCCGCCGGTCATCACGCCGAGCCAGCCCTGCTCGCTGACCGCTTTTTCGACGCCCATAGCGAGCGAGTAGCCAAAGCCGAGCAGCGGCACGGTCGCACCCGCGCCGCCCCATTTGACGATGGGCTCGTAGACGCCGACAGCCGTCAGCAAAACGCCGCAGACAACATAGCCCGTCAGGATGCGCGCGGGCGTCAAGGGCGTTTTGTCGATGAGAATCTGTCCGATGGCACAGAGGATGCCGCCGCAGAGAAAGGCGTTCAGATAATCCACCGCTTATCCCTCCTTGTGATTCGAGAATACGACCGCGTGGCAGATGCCGGGGATGCTCTCGCCCTGAAATGTCGTCGTGGGGGAGAGCAGCGCGCCCGTCGGCGCGAAGATGATGCGGTTCCATTTGCCCTCGCGCATCCCGCGCAGCAGATACCCGCACAAAACGCTTGCCGAGCAGCCGCAACCGCTGCCGCCGCAGTGCATGTCCTGCGATTCGATGTCGTAGAGCAGAAGCCCGCAGTCGGTGTAGCGCTCACCGAGAGGGAGCCCATCGCGCGCGAAAAAGTCCGAGACGATCTGATGCCCGAGCCTG
Source organism: Hominicoprocola fusiformis (assembly GCA_040095065.1). Lineage (GTDB taxonomy): Bacteria > Bacillota > Clostridia > Oscillospirales > Oscillospiraceae > Hominicoprocola. The sequence goes on along the minus strand of JBBNGO010000024.1, from coordinate 20,915 downwards.
CCGAGGTCGCCCGTCACGATGAGGTCATAGTCTTCGGGTTTTGTTCTTGTGTCGCGAAAGAGCGCGCACAGCGTGTCATAGGCGGCGGGGGCCATCGCCGCGCCCATGTTGTTTGCGTCGGTGACGCCCTTGTCGACGATTTTCCCGGTTGTCACGTGTGTGATATAGGGCCCCTCGCCCTCGCACGCGAGGAGGCAGCAACCGCTGCCTGTGGCCGTCCACTGCGCGGTCGGCGTGCGCTGCGAGCCGTAGGGCACCGGCATGCGGTACTGCCGCTCGGCGGTGCAGAAGTGCGAGGAGGTCAGCGCCGCGGCGCAAGAGGCATACCCGCCGTCGAGCATCAATGCGGCGAGCGACAGGCTCTCGCCCATCGTGGAGCACGCACCGTAGAGTCCATAGAATGGGATGCGGCTCTCTCGCAGAGCGAACGACGAGCCGACGCACTGGTTCAAAAGATCACCCGCAAAGATGAGGTCAAGGTCACTCACCTTGAGCCCCACCTTTTCCAGCGCGCGGGAGAGCGCGTGGCGCTGCATGGTACTCTCACCCTTTTCCCAGGTCTTCTCGCCGAAGAAGTGATCCTCGCTCAATTCGTCAAAGTATTCGCGCAGCGGGCCTTCGCCCTCGAACCGCCCGACGACGGCGGCGAACGAGAGGACGGAGGGACATGTGCGCAGGCGGCGCGTCTGCGCGCCGACGGTTTTTTGCTCCATCACGCTCTTCCTTTCCGATGGATTTAGGGGAATCGTTCAAAAGTGGCATTAGTTTCTGCCGTTTTTCCAAGAATATGAGTACTTGACGCATATTGCGCAAGATGTTATGATAAAAATACATTGATATAGGAGGATTTTTCCGTGAAGCATGTGATTTCTACGACCACTGCCCCCGGCGCCGTCGGCCCCTACTCCCAGGCGATCGAAGCAAACGGTTTTGTATTTGTCTCCGGCCAGCTTCCGCTGGACCCGGCGACCGGCGCATTTGTTCCCGGCGGCACGTCCGAGCAGGCGGAGCAGAGCATCAAGAATCTGCTCGCGGTGCTCGAGGCGGCTGGCTGCAAGGCTGAGGACGTTGTCAAGACGACCGTGTTTATGATCGATATTGGCGATTTCGGCGTTGTCAACGAGGTGTACGGCAAGTATTTCTCCGGCGAGTGCCCCGCGCGCTGTGCGATGCAGGCGGCCGCCCTGCCCAAGGGCGCGCTGGTCGAGATCGAGGCCATCGCGGTCAAGCCGTAAAGCGCGAAAACCAAAAAGAAAAGGGAGAAACAGCGTGTTTCTCCCTTTCTTTTTGCGCACGGACGCGGTATAATATTCAAATTACCATATGATATTTTACTTTCCGGGAGGAAATGGAATGAAAGAAGAAATGCGTACCATCGGCTATCTCTGCCCCGCGTGCCACAAGCGCGTCATCCAGCAGAGAAGCGTGTTTGCCCTGAGCGCCTCGGGTGCGGTCGTGAGCTGCGAGTGCGGCGAATCCAGCCTGACCATCGAGGCGGAGGAGAACAAATTCCGCCTGAGTGTGCCGTGCGGCGTGTGCGGTGAGGAGCATCTGGCGGAGTGCAGCGCCGACAAGCTTCTGCACGGGCGCGGCATCGGCCTTGCCTGCCCCGATACGAAGATGCTCTGCTGCTTCATCGGCGAGGACTACGCCGTCGAGCACGAGATGGAGCAGCTTTCGCTCGCGGCGGCCAAGGAGCGCGAGCAGGGCGACGACCCCGCCGCCTTTGCCGACAGCGTCATCATGTATGAGATTCTCTCCGAGCTCAAGGAGATCGCCGCGCGCAAGGATGGCATCACCTGCTCCTGCGGCAGCAAGAGCTACGGCATGGAGATCCACAGCACCTACGTCGATCTTGTGTGCAAAAGCTGCGGCGCGAAGCTGCGCATCCCTGCGGCAACGGATGAGGACCTTGACCGCCTCTGCTGCCGCATGAAATTACAGATCAAAAGCGAGTGAGGGAAGACTATGATCGGTTTTCTTGCGAGTCGGTTCATCAAAGACTATCAGAACACGTCTGATGCCGCAGTGCGGCGCGCTTACGGTGTGCTTTGCGGAGCGGTGGGCATTGTCATCAATTTGCTGCTCTTCGCGCTCAAGCTGTTTGCGGGGACGCTTGCGGGCTCTGTCGCCGTCACGGCGGACGCCTTTAACAACCTGTCCGACGCGGGCGCGTCCATCGTGACGCTGCTGGGCTTTCGCCTCGCGGGGCAGAAGCCGGATCCCGAGCATCCGTTCGGCCACGGGCGGCTCGAGTACATCTCGGGTCTCATCGTCTCGATCGTCATCTTGCTGATGGGCTTTGAGCTGCTGCGCGACGCCGTGGGCGCGATCCTGCACCCCGAGTCGGTCGAGTGCAGCGCACTGACGGTGGCGATCCTGCTTGTCTCCATCTGCGCCAAGTTCTACATGTACTGCTACAACCGCGGCGTGGGGAAGAAGATCAGCGCCGCCGCCATGCAGGCGACCGCGGCGGACAGCCTGTCCGACTGCGCGGCCACCGCGGCGGTGCTGCTCTCGACGCTTGCGGGGCATTTCCTGCACTGGCAGATCGACGGCTGGTGCGGCTTGGTCGTGTCGCTGCTCATCCTGTGGGCGGGCGTGCAGGCGGCAAGGGACACCCTCTCGCCGCTGCTCGGCCAGCCGCCGTCCGAGGAGTTCGTGCAGGAGATCCGCGACATCGTAATGGAGAGCCAGGTTGTCTGCGGCATCCACGACCTTGTGGTGCACGACTACGGCCCGGGCCGTGTGATGATCTCGCTGCATGCCGAGGTTCCCGCGCACGGCGATATCCTCGCTCTGCACGACGAGATCGACAACGTGGAAAAGCTGCTGCACGACAAGCTTGGCTGTGAGGCGGTCATCCACATGGACCCCATCGTGACGGACGACGAGACCATCAACGCCGCGCATCAGAAGATCGCCTCGCTCGTGCGCGGCATCGACGAGAATATCTCCATCCACGACTTTCGCATGGTCACGGGGCCGACGCACACGAACGTCATCTTCGATGCCGTGGTGCCGTATGGCTGCGCGCTGAGCGACAGGGAAGCGGAGGAGAAGATCAAAAAGGCGGTACACGAGCTGGATCCGAGCTATTTCGCTGTGGTGCAGATTGACAAGAGCTATGTGAGATAAGCGCACGAGCGCAAAGGAGAAGCTATGACGGACGAAGTCAAGAAATTAAAAGAACTCATCGACGGAACGGACAACATCGTGTTTTTCGGCGGGGCAGGTGTTTCGACCGAGAGCGGTATCCCGGATTTTCGCAGCGTGGATGGCCTGTATCATCAGCAGTGGGACGACCCGCCGGAGACGATCCTGAGTCACACGTATTATGAGCGCTATCCCGAGAAGTTTTTCGCCTTTTACCGCGCGAAGCTCCTCTGCGAAGGCGCAAAGCCCAACGCCGCGCACTTAAAGCTCGCCGAGTGGGAAAAGGAAGGAAAGCTCAAGGCTGTCATCACGCAGAATATCGACGGGCTGCATCAGGCCGCGGGCAGCAAGAATGTCCTCGAGCTGCACGGAAGCACCTTGCGCAACTACTGCGAGAAGTGCGGCAAGTTCTACGACGTGTCCTACATCAAGCATTCGCAGGGCGTGCCGCGCTGCACCTGCGGCGGGCGCATCAAGCCCGATGTGGTGCTCTACGAAGAGGGCCTGGATGAAAAGACACTCTATCGCGCGGTGGAGTACATTCAGGAGGCCGACGTGCTCATCATCGCGGGCACATCGCTCGCGGTCTATCCGGCGGCGGGCCTCGTGCGCTACTATCGCGGACACAAGCTCGTTGTCATCAACAAGACGCCGCTCGACCGCGGACTTGGTGCAGACCTTGTCATCACGGGCGCGGTGGGGGAGACGCTCGCGCAGCTTTAACACAAAAAAGATGCCGGAAAAGTTTGGAAAATCTGAGCTTTTCCGTCATTTCTCTTACAGCAAATTTTTTTATTTTTTCTCTTAAAAAAAGGTTGACATTTGGCCTATTTTGGGCTTATAATAGCCAAGCGGTCGTTGAGAGACAGCCGTTTAAAAGATGAACATGCGGGTGTGCTGGAATTGGCAGACAGGCTAGCTTGAGGTGCTAGTGTTCGTATGGACGTGCGGGTTCAAGTCCCGCCATCCGCACCATCTTTTTAAAAATTAAATATGCGCGAGTGGTGGAATTGGCAGACTCGCTAGATTCAGGTTCTAGTGTTCATTACGGACGTGCGGGTTCAAGTCCCGCCTCGCGCACCAAAGTGTTGAAACTCAAGGGGTTTTCCCTTGAGTTTTTTCTTTTACATTAGATTCCTTGGGGTGGTAGAGAACTGGATTTTTTAGAGATCAGAAAGCAGTGTTATTTTTTGCGCTTTACGAACAGCCTTCCTAACAAAAATTTCCCTCTTGTTTCGCTTGCGTCAGAATACAGGGCCGTTTCAAAAAACTTTTCAAATGTGAAACATTTCCGCAGCCTGAATGATATAGTAAGTGAAAGGCCTTTCAAGGAGAATCCTATGTTGACAGAAGAACAGTTTTCGTATCTTGCAAAAAAGTATATGGACATGGTGTTCCGTCTGGCGCTCCACTACACCAAAAGCCGCTCGGAATCGGACGACATCACGCAGGAGGTGCTGCTTAAGCTCTACCGCGCGGACAAGACATTTGAGAGCGAGGACCACGTTAGGTACTGGCTTATCCGTGTCACGGTCAACGAGTGCAAGCGGGCGTTCCTCTCTCCGTGGAAGCGGACGGAGCCGATCGAGGACTATGCCGAACAGCTTGCGTTCAAAACGCCGGAGCACAGCGAGCTTTTTCATGCCGTGATGGCGCTGCCGCAGAAATACCGTGTGCCGCTCTTCCTGCATTATTACGAGGGGTACTCCTGCGAGGAGATCTCCAAATTCCTCGGCATTCCCAACGCGACCGTCCGCACCCGATTGCGGCGCGGGCGGGAACAGCTCAAAACCGATCTTCAGGAGGCGAACAACGATGTTTGACGAAAAACTTTATCAGGAGACAGTCTCCGCGCTTCATGCCTCCGAAGACACACTTTCGGAGGTAATGAACATGACGCACAAGACAAAAAGAAGAGGCCGCCTGCGCACGACGGCGGTGCTTGCGGCGGTCATCGCGATCCTGTGCTGCATGGCGGCAGCCGCAGCGGCGCTTGGACTGAATCAGCGGTTGACGGAGTACTTTGGAGCAACGGCGGAGCAGGAAGAGCTGCTCTCGACTGCGGCGGTCCCAATGAACATTGTGAAGCGGGACAGCGGCGCGGTGATGCGCATCGAGCAGGTCATCGCCGACCGCTATTGTGCGGCGGTCCTCATCGACTTTACCGCGCCGGATGGGACAGTTCTGGATCAGGACTACTACGCATTCGATCGGATCGTGTCCGCAACGTCCAGGGACGGAGTGGAGATGGATACCTACGGCATTGGCTGGGAGGTATTGCCAAGCAGCACGGAGGATGAGACGGGCCGCCATGCCACGATTTTGATGACGATCCATTCTCTGAAAGGAGAATTCAACTTCATCGGTGCGAAGGTGAAGTTGACGCTCAATGGCCTGTATCGGGATAACTGTTTGGAAGAACTTGTCGTTCCCGGGCGCTGGAGCTGCACATTCACCATGCCGGAGACTGATCCGGGACGCCTGTGCACGGTGAATGAGCCGATCGAGATCGAGGGAAAGAACGCCGTGCTGACAACGCTCTACATCTCGCCGCTCTCGCTGACCTGCGAGATCAAGAAGGGAACGGATGATCTGAAAGAAACGGTTGAGCCCATCCACAGCGACGACGGGAAGGAGAGCATCGCTCCCGAGGTGACGCTGCAAAACGGCGAAACGGTCGGCGCGGCGGACTGGCTGTTCCTTATAACGAATTATGCCGATAAGCGCGGGCGCTACTGCTTCCGGATGGACGAAATTCTTGATCCGGAAACAGTGAGCAGCGTTTCCGTCTTCGGAGAGACGTTCTCCATCGAATGACGGGACGACAAATCGTATTTATGCAAAAAAGGGACCTCTGCATCAAAGCAGAGGCCCCTTTTTCCTGTTTTCACCGCAGCGCGTCCTTCATTTCTTTTACATACGCACCGATGTGCTCGGGCGCGTCCTTGCCGTACTGGGCAAGGAGCTTGACGATGGCGGAGCCGACGATCGCACCGTCGGAGAGGGCGGCCATCTTCTTCGCCTGCTCGGGCGTGGAGATGCCAAAGCCGATGGCGCAGGGAATATCTGTGTTTTCCCGCACGAGGGAGACGATGGAGGCGAGGTCGGTCTTGATCTCGCTGCGCTCGCCCGTGACACCGAGCGACGAGACGATGTAGAGGAAGCCCTCGGCCTCGCGTGCGATCATCGCGATGCGGTTTTCTGACGTCGGCGCGATGAGGGAGACAAACTCGACGCCGTACTTGCGGCACGCGGGGAGAAATTCTTCCTTTTCCTCATACGGCACGTCCGGCAGGATGAGTCCGTCGATGCCGGCGTCACGGCAATTCGACAAAAAGCGATCCGTACCATAGGAGAAGACGACGTTCGCGTAGGTCATAAAGACCATGGGGATCGTCACGTCGCGCCGCAGTTCGCGCACAAGGTCAAAGATCTTGTCGGTCGTTGTGCCGCTTTGCAGAGCGCGCAGGTTTGCCGCCTGAATCACGGGCCCCTCCGCCGTGGGGTCGGAGAAGGGAATGCCGAGCTCGATGAGGTCGGCGCCGTTTTGCGCGGCAGCGCGGACGGCAGCCGCGGTCGTTTCAAGATCGGGGTCGCCGCAGGTCAGAAAGGCGATGAACGCCTTGCCGTGGTCAAATGCTCTTGCAAGATCACTCATGAAGATCCTCCCCTCTGTAGCGGGCGATGGCGGCGCAGTCCTTGTCGCCGCGGCCGGAGATCGTGACGACAAGAAGCTGATCGCTCCCCATCGTGGGTGCGAGCTTTCGCGCGTAGGCGACGGCGTGGGCCGATTCGATGGCGGGAATGATGCCCTCCGTGCGGGCGAGGTATTCGAACGCCTGCACGGCCTCCTCATCGGTGATGGCAACATACTCTGCGCGCCCGATGTCGTGCAGGTACGCATGCTCAGGGCCGACGCCGGGGTAGTCGAGACCGGCGGAGATGGAATACACCGGCGCGATCTGACCGTACTCGTCCTGGCAGAAGTAGGACTTCATGCCGTGGAAGATGCCGAGCCTGCCAGTCGAGATGGTCGCGGCGGTCTCAAGCGTGTCGATGCCGCGGCCCGCGGCCTCAACACCGATGAGGCGCACAGCAGGATCGTCGATGAAATGGTAAAAGCTGCCGATGGCGTTCGAGCCGCCGCCGACGCACGCGACTACGGCGTCGGGCAGCCGCCCCTCTTTTTCCATGAGCTGCTGCTTGATCTCGCTTGAGATGACGGACTGAAAATCGCGCACGATGGTGGGGAAGGGGTGCGGCCCCATCACGGAGCCGAGGCAGTAGTGCGTGTCGCTGATGCGCGTCGTCCACTCGCGCATGGCCTCGGACACGGCGTCCTTGAGCGTGGCGGTGCCGGAGGTGACGGGCACGACCGTCGCGCCGAGAAGGCGCATGCGGTAGACATTCAGCGCTTGGCGGATGGTGTCCTCCTTGCCCATGAAAACGACGCACTCCATGCCCATCAGCGCCGCGGCGGTGGCGGTCGCCACGCCGTGCTGGCCCGCACCGGTCTCGGCGATCAGGCGTGTTTTGCCCATCTTTTTGGCGAGCAGCGCCTGACCGAGCACATTGTTGATCTTGTGCGCGCCGGTGTGGTTCAGGTCCTCGCGCTTTAAGTAGATCTTCGCGCCGCCGAGGTCCTTTGTCATCTTCTCCGCGTAGTAAAGCCGTGAGGGACGGCCTGCGTAGTCGTTCAAAAGCTGCGTCAGCTCGTTCTGAAAGTCAGGGTTGGCCTTGTAGTAGTTGTAGGCCTCTTCAAGCTCGATGATGGCGTTCATCAGCGTTTCGGGGACGTACTGTCCGCCGTGCACGCCAAAGCGCCCGTTCGGATTCGACATGCCTTAGCCCTCCTTGCGCGCGGCGGCAACGAACGCCGCCATTTTGCTTTCGTCCTTGACGCCGTCCGTCTCGATGCCAGAGCTCACGTCCACGCCGTAGGGGTGCAGCGCGGCGATGGCGTCCGCGACGTTGTCGGGGTCGAGCCCGCCGGCGAGGAAATAGGGCCGCTGCACGCTCCGGACGAGGATCCAGTCGAATGTCTTGCCCGTGCCCGCGCCGGAGTCGAGCAGCACGAGGTCGGCGGCGCAGTTTTCGATGGCGGGGAGGTCGGCTTCGCTTTTCACCTTGAACGCGCGGAAGATGGGCTTGCCCGTCAGCGCGCGCAGGCGCGCGATGTAGTCGTCATCCTCGCTGCCGTGGAGCTGCGCGACATCGATGATGCCGCGGTCTAAGAGCTCTGCCACGGCCTCGACTGGCTCGTTGACGAACACCCCAGCGGCCAGAATGCCGGGGGCGAGCAGCGATTTGAGGTGTTCCGCCTGCTCGGGGGAGACATAACGCTTGCTCTTTTTGGCAAAGACGAAGCCGACGAGGTCGGGCTTCAGCTTGTTGACGGCGGCAATGTCGCTCTCGCGCGACAGGCCGCAGAGTTTCACCTTGGTCATAAGTTACCTCTCAATTCCGCGAGCCGTCTGGCCTTATCAGAGGCTCGCATCAGTGTTTCGCCGATCAGCACCGCGTCGGCGCCGATCGAGCGGAGTGCGGCGACGTCCTGCGCGCTCTGCACGCCGGATTCGGCCACGTAGACCGCTTCCGGCGGGATGAGGTCACGCAGCCGCGCGGCGTTGGAAAAGTCGACGGAAAAATCCTTCAGATTGCGGTTGTTGACGCCGATGATCTTCGCGCCCGCCGCGACGGCGGAGCGAATTTCGTTCGCGTCGTGCGTCTCCACGAGCGCGGAGAGACCGAGTTCGTCGCAGACGGCGAGATATTGCGCGAGCGTCTTCGTGTCCAGCAGCGCGCAGATCAGCAGCACGCAGTCCGCGCCCATCAGGCGGGACTGATAGAGCTGGTAGTCGCTGACGGTGAAGTCCTTGCGCAGCAGCGGCGTTGAGACGGCGGCGCGAATTTCGCGGAAGATGTCGTCCGAGCCCAAAAACCACTTGGGTTCTGTCAGGCACGAGATGCAGTCCGCACCGGCGGCCTCGTAATCGCGCGCGATGTCGAGATAGGGAAAGTCCTGCGCGATGACGCCCTTGGAGGGCGAGGCCTTTTTCACCTCGCAGATGAAGGACAGATTATCTTTTTTGAGCGCGTCGTAAAAGCGCGCGCCGTTCGCGCGGCCCTTTTCGCGGCACATTGCCTGCAGGATATCAAGGCTCATGTTCTCGCTGTCTGCCAGCACGCGCTCGCGGGCGTGGGCGGCCAGCTCGTCGAGGATGCTCATGCGTTCGCCTCCGCGCGGTTGCTGACGGTGATGAAGCGCTCGAGCGTTTCAAGCGCCTTGCCGGAGTCAATGAGTTCGGCGGCGAGCGCGATGCCGTCCTTCATGCTCTCTGCCTTGCCGCCGATGTAGAGCGCCGCGCCCGCGTTCATCAGCACCGCGTTGCGCTTGTGGCCCTTTTCGCCCGACAGGATCGCGCGGGTGATGGCGGCGTTTTCCTCCGGCGCGCCGCCCTTGAGGTCGTCCTTGGTGCAGCGCGCAAAGCCGAAGTCCTCGGGTGTGATGACATAGCTCTTGTACCAGCCGTCACGAATTTCGCATACGCTCGTCGGCGCGCTGAGGGAAATTTCGTCCAGCTTGTCCTGTCCGTAGACGACCATGCCGCGCTTGACGCCAAGGCTCACGAGCACGCGCGCGAGCGGCTCGACAAGGTACTCGTCGTACACGCCGAGCAGCTGCATCTTCGGCGAGCCGGGGTTTGTCAGCGGCCCCAAGATGTTGAACACCGTGCGGAAGCCCAGCTCCTTGCGGATCGCGCCGACGTATTTCATCGAGCTGTGGTACTTCTGTGCGAAGAAGAAGCACATGCCGACCTCTTTTAAGAGCTCCACGCACTGCTCGGGGCTCTGCTGGATGTTGACGCCGAGCGCTTCGAGGCAGTCCGCCGTGCCGCACTGGGACGAGGCGGCGCGGTTGCCGTGCTTGGCGACCTTCATGCCGCCCGCCGCCGCAACGAGGGCGGAGGTAGTGGAAATATTGAAGCTGTGGGCGTTGTCGCCGCCGGTGCCGACGATCTCGAAGATGTCCATGCCGGTGTCTACCTTTGTGGCGTGGTCGCGCATGGCGGCGGCGCAGCCTGCGATCTCATCGGTCGTCTCGGCGCGGGCGCTCTTGGTCGAGAGGGCCGCGAGGAACGCTGCGTTCTGGGTGGGGGTGGTCTCGCCGCTCATGATCTCGTTCATCACGGCGTAGGCTTCGTCATAACTGAGATCGCCCTTGTTGACGATCTTCACGATGGCTTCTTTGATCATGGTTTCAATTCTCCTTCAAAAAGTTTTCCAGCATGGTTTTGCCGTTCGGCGTCATAATGGATTCGGGATGAAACTGCACCCCGTAGATGGGATAGTCCTTGTGCTGCACGGCCATGATCTCGCCGTCGTCTGTGACGGCGGTGACTTTCAGGCAGTCCGGCATGGTGGCGGCGTCGGCCGCGAGGGAATGGTAGCGCGCGACGGGCGCGGTCTTGGGGCAGTTTTGGAAGAGCCGCGAGCTTGTGTCGAAGTGGACGAGCGACTGCTTACCGTGCATTAGCTCTTTAGCATAGGTCACGGTCGCACCGAAGGCGGCACAGATGGCCTGATGCCCGAGGCACACGCCGAGCGTCGGGATGCGGGGCGAGAGCGTCTTCACAACGTCGATGAGAACGCCTGCGTCTTCGGGCCGCCCGGGGCCGGGGGAGAGGATGATGCGCGCGGGGTGCAGCGCATCGATCTCCTCGATACTCAGCTCATCGTTGCGGACGACGCGGATGTCTGGATCGATCGCGCCAACGAGCTGGTAGAGGTTATAGGAAAAGCTATCGTAATTGTCGATCAAAAGGATCATAGGTCTTCCTCCTGCGCAAGCGTCAAGGCGCTGACCACGGCCTTCGCCTTGTTGATGCATTCCTGATACTCTGTTTCGGGGACGGAATCTGCCACGATGCCCGCGCCGCTGCGGACGAACACGCGCCCGTTTTTCTTGTAGGCGATGCGGATGGCGATGCAGGTGTCCATGTTGCCGGTGAAGTCGATGTAGCCGATGGCCCCGCCGTAAATGCCGCGCTTGTTGTTCTCAAGCTCACCGATGAGCTGGCAGGCGCGGATCTTCGGCGCGCCGGAGAGCGTTCCAGCGGGGAGCACGGCCTCAATGGCGTCAAGCGCGTCGCGGTCATCGCGAATCTCGCCGCGCACGGTGGAGCCGATGTGCATCACGTGGGAGTAGCGCTCGATGGAGTGCAGCTTTTCAACCTGCACCGCGCCGAATTTGCTGACCTTGCCGAGGTCGTTGCGCCCGAGGTCGACGAGCATGTTGTGCTCGGCAAGCTCCTTTTCGTCGTGCAGGAGGCTTTCTTCAAGCGCCTTGTCCTCCTCGTCCGTTTTGCCGCGCGGACGGGTTCCAGCGAGGGGAAAGGTGTGCAGCACGCCGTCTTTGAGCTTGACGAGCGTTTCGGGCGACGCGCCCGCGACCTCAACGTCGGTGCCGGAAAAGTAGAACATGTACGGCGAGGGATTGATGGTGCGCAGCACGCGGTAGGTGTCAAGCAGGCTCCCTTCAAACGGTGCGCTCAGGCGGTTCGAGAGTACGATCTGAAAGATATCGCCCTCGCGGATGTGGTGCTTGGCGGTTTCGACCATGGCGCAGAACTGCTCTTTGGAGAAGAGCGGCGTGACTTCGCCGAGGAGCCGCCCCGGCGCTTCCTGCTTCTTTTCGCCGGTTTTGAGGAGCGAGACGAGCTGCTCAAGCTCGAGCTTTGCCTTGTTGTAGCCGACCTCGACGTCGCTGAGCGCCATGTTGACGATGAGCACGATCTTCTGCCGCACATGATCGAAGGCGATGACCTTGTCAAAGAGCATCAAATCGACATCCTTGAAGCTGTCCTCGTCCTGCTCGCCGCAGCGGACGCTCGGCTCGCTGTATTTGAGATAATCGTAAGAAAAATACCCCACGAGCCCGCCGGTGAAGGAGGGGAGGTAGTCGAAGCGGGGGCTTCTATAGCTTGATATCAGCTCACGCAGGTATTGGGACGGATCGTTCGTGCGGACGGTGAGGCCGCCAGCCTTCATTTTGCCGTCAATGCACGTGATCTCGAGCTTTGGGTCGAAGCCCAAAAACGTGTAGCGGCCCCAGCGGTCGTCCGCCTGCGCGGATTCGAGCATGTAGCAGTGGGTGGACACGTTCTTGAGGATGCGCATCGCTTCGATGGGGGTGATGAAGTCGGAAAGAATTTCGCAGCTCAGCGGGAGCACATCGTACTGCTGCGTCGCGGCGATGTCTTTGACGGTTTCGAGCGGTGGTAGGATATGCATGAGTGACCTCCTGAAAAAGAAAAGCTCCTTTGGCGTTCTGCCAAAGGAGCTTATTGCGCAAACAAAAGCGCCCCCGACAGAACGGTACAGTCTGTCAAGGACGAATGCGATACGAGAGAAACGAACGATCCGCGGTGCCACCTTGAATTCACGGTTACCCGTGCGCTTGGCGGAGATACCATCATATCTCCCGGCAACTGACGTATGCCAACACGTTGCAGGATACTCTGCGCGCAAAACGCATTTCGCTGCACCCTCGGCGGTCCATTTGACAATGTGTATCTTGCCTGATTTTCAGCATCGCAGGCTCTCTGTAAAGGCATCACTGCCGTTATCTCCGCTTCAACGGTTTGCGGTATTAACTTGGGCGAAAATATAGCACACCCCATCGGCAATGTCAATAGGGTGTGCATGATTTTTTGTAAAATTTCGGTTCTTTATTCCGCGGCGCGGCGAAGGATGTCGGCGACGAACGTCTTGTCGAGCTGCGGGAAGGGGATGACCGGATCGGGATGCGCGGGATGCTCCATGAGCAGTTTTTCCGCCCAGGACATGTTGTACCAGCGGCCGAACTTGTAGCCGCTGCGCGTGAACACACCAATGCGGCGGAAGCCCATGTGCTCGTGGAAGCGGATGCTGTTGTCCGTTAAATATTCGTCGTCCGCGCCCTGCGGCTCGCCGATGCAGGCATAGAGATTGTAGATGTTCTGCGCGAGCGACAGCTCCTCAATCGCGCGGTAGAAGCGCTTGCCGAGACCGTGCTTGCGCGCGTCGAGGGCGAGATAGATCGTCGTCTCCGCACAGTGGTCGTAGGCATTACGCGCGATGAACGTGTGCGTATAGGCGTAGCCGAGGAGCTGGCCATTTTCATCCTCCGCGACGAGATAAGGGTATTTGCGCGAGATATCCGCGATGCGGCGGCGGAATTCGTCGAGCGACGGTACGTCGTATTCAAACGAGATGGCCGTCTTTTCGACGTACGGCGCGTAGATGCTCAGAAGCGCGGGAGCGTCGTCAAGCGTGGCGAGGCGGAAGCGGAACGCAGGAGAAGACATAGGGTCACCTTTCAAATCCGTGCACCCAGTCGGAGCGCAGGTAATAAATGAGATAGATGGTGGAGCTGATCGCCCAGGTGAGGGGATACGCCCAGTAGATGTAGCCGATCTCGCCGATGAAGTGGACGACGAGCATGATGTAGATGATGCGGATGACGCACCAGACGGAGAGCATGATCATCATCGGCACGACCGCGCGGCCCGCGCCGCGGCAGACCGCCGCGATAGAGTGCGAAAACGCCAGCAGGCAGTAGAACAGTGCCACCGTGCGCGCCTGTTGCACGCCGAGGGCGACAACGCCGGGGGTGCTGTCGAAAAGGGAAATGAGCTGACTTGCCCAGATGTAATAGCACAGGCCGATGAGCTCGGCCATCACGACGGCGATGATGATACAGAACCGCGCGCCGCGCTTGGCGCGGTCATACTGCTTGGCGCCGAGGTTCTGACCAACGAACGTGGTGCAGGCCATCGTGAAGCTCGTGATGGGCAGAAAGGCGAAGCCTTCGATCTTGCAGTGCGCGCCGTAGGCCGCCATCGCGAGCATGCCGAACGAGTTGATCTGCGACTGGACGATGACATTGGCAAGGCCAATGACGCAGTTCTGCACGCCGGAGGGAAGACCGTAGCGGATGATCTCGCTGAGCATGGCGCTGTGGAAGCGGATGTTGCGCGGCGTGACGGTGTAGACCTCACCCTTTTTGAGCAGGTGGATGAGGCAGAGCACGCAGCTCGTGCCCTGAGAGATGACGGTCGCCACCGCGGCGGACCAGACGCCCCAGCGGAACGCGCCGATGAACAGCAGGTCGAGCGCGATGTTGACGAGCGACGAAATGATCAGATAGTGCAGGGGCCTCCGGCTGTCGCCGAGGGCGTTAAGAATGCTCGTGCACATGTTGTAGAGCACTGTTGCCAGCACGCCGAGGAAGTAGTAGCGGAAGTATTCGACCGCCTGCGGCATGACCTGCGCGTCGGTGTTCATCCAGACCAAAAACGTCGGCGTGAGGAATACGCCGATGAGCGTCAGCAGTGTGCCCGACACGATACCGAACGCCAGGTTCGTGTGGATGGCGCGCGAGACGTTTTCATAGTCGCCCGCGCCGAAGTACTTTGAGATCGCGACGCCCGCGCCCATGGCCGTGCCGATAAAGAGGCTTGTGAGCAGCATGATGAGCGTGCCGGACGAGCTGACAGCGGCAAAGGCGTTCGTGCCGAGGTATTTGCCCACAATGAACGCGTCCGCCGTGCTGTATAGCTGCTGGAAGACCTGACTGATGAAGATCGGCAGCGCAAAGCGCAAAATCAGCGAGACGGGGCTGCCCTCCGTCATGTTCTGCACGGTCTGCCTTGCCGGAACTGTCTGCGCCATGCGCACCTCTCTTTCTCTGTCCCGCGGCGGGACGAATCTCTCATTTTTTGACGAAAAAGGAAAAGCGCCGCAGGAGCGGTGCTTTTCCTCAATCCCTGAAGAAACAGCAGATGAAAATTCTACAAAATCTTGACAGGTCCATTATATAGTTGTGTGGAACGAAAGTCAACCTTGCCGTTTACAGCACAAGGTTCAAAAGTGCAGGCGTGACGTACGTCTCGATGAGCGCGGCCACCAGCAGCAGCGGCACAGAGAATGTCAAAAAGACGCGGATGCAGTCCAGCACACGGCGGAAAAAGGGCGTATCGCTCTTTTTGAGGATCCGTTCCGTTCCCGTGCGGCAGATGAGAAGGCCCAGCGCGCAGGATAAGATCAGCGCGGACAGCTCAAAAATGCCGTGGGGCAAAACGCCGAGAACATACACACCGAGACCGATGCCCTGCTGCTGATAGATAGCGGCGAACGCGCCGAGCATCAGCGCATTCGTGCCGAGCGCGAGCGCGCTGAGCGGCAGAAACGGAATGAGCCCGTAGAGCATCGAGAGGAGGGACGCTGTAATGTTGTTGAAAAACAGCGTCGCCATCATCTGCGACTGGGGAACATCGTCGGTAAGTCCCAACTGTTCGACCTGCGCGGCGAAGTTTTGAAGCGTCTGCTGCGCCATGTCGGGGAAGATCATTCCGGCGGCGAAGCCAAGAAGCACCAGCACGCCGAACGCGGCGGCGGTGTTCCCGAATTCGCGCTTGAGCAGGTCACGCGAGAGCGTGGGGCAGAGCTCGAAGATCATGCCAGCTTGGCGATACCGGCCTTGACGCGCTTGATCGTCTCCTCACGGCCGAGGATATGGCAAATTTCGACAGCGCCGCCGGGCGTGACGAGCTTGCCCGCAACGGCGATGCGCAGCGGCCACATGAGCGTCGCGTTCTTCACGCCGAGCTCCTCGGCGAATGAGACGAGCATGTCATGGATGGCATCATTCGTCCACGCGGGAAGGCTCTCGAGCTTGGGCAGGACCTTATTGAGCATGTCGAGCGAGACCTCGCTGTTGGTCTTGGACTTCTTGTTCGTGTAGAACTCAACGCCGTACTCGGGAAGAGCATCGAAGAAGTCGACCTTTTCGGGAATATCGGTGAGCTTTTCGCAGCGGGCCTGTAAGAGTGCTGCGATCTCACCGACGGAGTACGCTTCGTTCTTGACGGCCTGACGGATGTAAGGCTCGGCAACTTTACAGAATTCCTCGGGCGGGAGATTGCGCAGATAATTCGCGTTGAAATACGTCAGCTTTTCGATGTCGAAAATGGCAGGGGACTTGGAGATGCCGCCGATGTCGAACGCCCCCACCAGCTCGTCGAGCGTGAAGAACTCCTGCTCGCTCTGCTCGCCGCGCGGCGACCAGCCGAGAAGCGCGACATAGTTGAGGATGGCGGGCGTCAGGAAGCCCTGCGCCTTGAGGTCCTCATAGCTCGGGTCGCCGTGGCGCTTCGACATCTTGTGCTGTGCGTCGCGCATGACGGGGGAGCAGTGCACGTAGGTCGGCACCTCCCAGCCGAAGCCCTCGTAGAGAAGGTTGTACTTCGGGGCGGAGGAGAGGTATTCACTGCCGCGCACGACATGGGTGATGCCCATGAGGTGGTCGTCGATGACGTTCGCGAAGTTGTAGGTCGGAAGGCCGTCGCGCTTCAAGAGCACCTGATCGTCGAGCGTCTTATTTTCGACCGTGATGTCGCCGAAGCTCGCGTCGTGGAACGTTGTGGTGCCCTCTTTCGGGATGCGCTGACGGATGACGTAGGGCTCGCCCGCGGCGACGCGCGCTTTGGCCTCTTCGAGCGGCAGGTCGCGGCAGGGATCGTCCGCGCGGTCGAATTCGCCGCTGTCCTCCTCGCTCTCGGCCTTTTCGCAGAAGCAGTAGTAGGCGTGGCCACGCTCGACTAAGAGCTCGGCGTACTTGCCGTAGGTGTCGCGGCGCTCGCTCTGGATATACGGGGCGACGGGGCCGCCAACGTCGGGGCCTTCATCGTGGGAAAGGCCGCATTCCGCCATCGTGCGGTAGATGACGTCCGTTGCGCCCTCGACGAGACGCCCCTGGTCGGTATCCTCAATGCGGAGGATGAACGTGCCGTCTGCGTGGCGGGCGATCAGATAGGTGTAGAGCGCAGTGCGCAGGTTGCCCACGTGCATATAGCCCGTGGGGGAGGGAGCGAAGCGCGTGCGCACCTTGCCGTGCGGGATCTTCGCTTCCATTTCCTCAAAATACTTCATGTCGATGGACATAGATGACCTCCTGAAGTGGAATCAAAATAAAGATAGCTTATTACACCATATTTTGACCGAAAAGTCAACGAACGAGCAGGGCTCTTTTTCACCGGAACATGCTTGTATTTTCGAAAGGGGTATGGTAACATAACAAATTGGGTCGATAGCTGCGCCAAAACGGCGCAATTCGAGATAAAATGAGAAAAACAAACAGATCGGAGAAAAAACGATGGAAAACATGGAAAACACGGCGCGTAAGAAAGTGATGCTGTCCGGCATTCAGCCCAGCGGAGATCTGACCCTCGGGTCTTACCTCGGCGCGATCAAGAACTGGGCGGAGCGCGACGAGGAATTTGACAACTACTACTTCATGGCCGATATGCACTCGATCACCGTGCGTCAGGACCCCGCGGCGCTGCGCCGCCGCACGCTCGAGCAGCTGGCGCAGTACATCGCCTGCGGCCTGGATCCCGAGAAGAACACGCTCTTTATCCAGTCCCACGTGCCGCAGCACGCCGAGCTCGGCTGGGTCTTAAACTGCTACACGATGTTCGGCGAGCTTTCGCGCATGACGCAGTTTAAGGACAAGTCCGCCAAGAACAGCGAGAACATCAACGGCGGCCTTTTCACCTATCCTGCGCTGATGGCGGCGGATATCCTGCTCTATCAGCCCGACTATGTCCCCGTGGGCGAGGATCAGAAGCAGCACGTCGAGCTCTGCCGCAACATCGTCCAGCGCTTTAACGGCATCTATGGCGACGTCTTCAAGATGCCCGAGCCCTACATCCCCAAGGTCGGCGCGCGCGTGATGAGCCTGAGCGACCCGGGAGCCAAGATGTCGAAGTCCGACAAGGACCCTAACGGCTCCATTTACCTGATGGAAAAGCCCGAGGACATCCTGCGCAAATTCAAGCGCGCCGTGACCGACAGCGATACGGAAAACTGCGTGCGCTACGACCCCGTGAACAAGCCCGGCGTTGCGAACTTGATGACCATCTACTCCGCTGTGACGGGCAAGAGCTTTGATGAGATCGAGCAGGAGTTTGCCGGTAAGGGCTACGGCGCGTTCAAGCCCGCCGTTGGCGAGGCCGTCGTTGAAACCCTGCGCCCCATCCGCGAGGAGGCCACGCGCATTTTGGGCGACAAGGCGTATCTTGAGTCCGTGTACCGCGCGGGCGCACAGAAGGCGTCTTACGTGGCAGAAAAAACGCTGCGCAAGGTCTACAAGAAGGTCGGCTTTGTCGCGCGCTGATTAAAGGGTGGAGAACATGAATGGAATTCCGAAAGAGTTATTGCTGAGCGTCGGCGGCGCGCTGCTGTGCGCGTTTGCCGTCAGCTTTCTGATGTGCCCGCTCGTCAAGTCGTTTGCCTATAAGATCGGCGCGATCGACGTGCCGAAGGACAACCGCCGCATGCACAAAAAGCCCGTACCGCGCCTCGGCGGCCTTGCAATCTTCCTCGGCTTTATCGTGAGCATGCTGCTGTTCGTCAAGGTCGACCATCAGTTACAGGGCATTTTGCTGGGCGCGTCCATCATCGTCGTTTTGGGCGTGGTGGACGATATGTCTCCGCTGCGCGCGTATTTTAAGTTCTGCGTGCAGATCTTCGCGGCGCTCGTCGCCGTGTTCCACGGCGTCGTGATCCAAACGCTCTCCAACCCGAACGTCTTTGCTGAAAGCCCGTATTGGGACCTCGGCTGGCTGTCCATCCCCATCACAGTCTTGTGGATCGTCGGCATCACGAACGCCGTCAACCTCATCGACGGCCTCGACGGCCTTGCCTGCGGCGTTTCGACCATCAGCGCCATTTCGATGCTCGTCATCGCGCTGCTCGTGTCTGAAAGTGATGTGGCGCTCGTGATGGCCGCGCTCGTGGGCGCATGCCTCGGCTTTATGCCGTACAACAAGAATCCGGCCAAGATGTTTATGGGCGACACGGGCTCGACGTTCCTTGGCTACATCCTTGCGACGATCTCGATCCAGGGTCTTTTCAAGTATTATGCCATTGTGTCGTTCGCGGTGCCGTTCCTGATCCTGGGCCTGCCGATGTTCGACACGCTCTTTGCAATCATCCGCCGCCTTGCCCACGGGCAGAACCCGATGGCGCCTGACCGCGGCCACATCCATCATCGGCTCATCGACATGGGCCTCAACCAGAAGCAGGCCGTCGCGGCGCTGTATGTCATCAGCAGCATTTTAGGCCTTTCCGCCGTGGTGCTGACGTCGAGCGGCGCAATCAAGGCGATGCTCTTTTTGATGGCGCTGGCGGTGGCGGCGTTCCTCGCCTCGCGCGTCATCTTCCGCCGCGATATCGACAAGGCAATGCAGGCGGAAAAGGCCGCGGCAGAGGAGAAGAGCACAGAGACCGCCACACCGGCGGAAACCGTGCCTGCGGAACCTGAAGAAGAAACCAACGAAGAGAAAAAAGAGGAAGCATAAATGGAAAAACTGCGCATTATGAGCGTGTTCGGCACGCGGCCGGAGGCCATCAAGATGGCCCCGCTCGTCAGGGAGCTTGCCTCGCGCGACGAGATCGAGAGCCTTTGCTGCGTGACGGCGCAGCACCGCGAAATGCTCGATAGCGTGATGGAGGTCTTCGACCTCAAGGCCGACTGCGACCTTGATATTATGACCCCGCGGCAGACGCTCTCGACCATCACGAGCAAGTGTCTGCTCGGTATGGACGACGCCATTGAGCAATTAAAGCCTGACATGATCTTAGTCCACGGAGACACGAGCACGACGTTTGCCGGTGCGCTCTCGGCCTTTTACCACAAGGTGCCCGTCGGACATGTGGAGGCGGGCCTTCGCACCTACGACAAATACTCCCCGTTCCCCGAGGAGATGAACCGTAAGCTCGTCACGGCCATCGCCGACCTCTATTTCTGCCCGACGAAAAATAACCGCGAGAACTTACTCAAAGAGGGCGTGACCGAGGGCCTTTTCATCACGGGCAATACGGTCATTGACGCGCTGAAAACAACGGTGCGCAAGGATTACCACTTTACAACGGAACTGCTCAATGAGTTGGACTATTCAAGAAAGGTCGTGCTCGTGACATGCCACCGCCGCGAGAATTACGGCCAGCCCATGGAGAACATCATGACCGCGCTGCGCGACATCGCCCTCCAGAATGAGGACTGCGAGCTCGTCTACCCCGTGCACCTCAGCCCTGTCGTGCGCGAGAACGCGCAGAAGTTCCTCGCCGGTACGCCGCGCGTACATTTGATCGACCCGCTGAGCGCGGACGAGATGCACAACCTCATGGCGCGCTGCTACATGGTGATGACCGACAGCGGCGGACTTCAGGAGGAGGCCCCCGCGCTCGGCAAGCCCGTCCTTGTCATGCGCAAAGAGACTGAGCGTCCCGAGGCGGTCGCCGCTGGCACGGTGAAGCTCTGCGGCGTCGAGTACGACGATGTGCTGCGCATGGGCAACGAGCTTCTTCGCAGCAGGGAGGCGTACGACGCGATGGCGCACGCCGTCAACCCCTATGGCGACGGCCACGCCTGCGCACGCATCGCCGACGCGATTTTGTGGCACTTTGGCCGCCGGAGCGAGCGCCCCGCGGATTTTAACGCCTGATTTTGACGGAAGGAAAGAAGGGAGTGGAGCGGAATGAGAAAGCGGAGGGTGACGCCCATTGGCGCTGCTTTCGTCGCGCTCGTTTTGCTGGTGCTCCTGTTTGTGGTGCGCGGCGCGCTGCACCGCCCCGCGCATGTCGTGCTGCCGCAGGATGCGAGCAGCGGAGATGTGAGCGACGCGTCGCTCGACGACAGCGCCGTGGGGGGG
>JBBNGO010000023.1:0-39307 GCA_040095065.1 Hominicoprocola fusiformis | reverse complement strand
CCGATCTAAAACGGTGTGCGGGGTCTTTACATTTTGGGCATTTATACCTTTTTCGCCGCAAGGAACAAATTCGGCGGCGCGGGAAAGAGATTCTCCCGCTCCAGCACCGCGAACCCCGCGTCGGTGACCGACCGTTCGAGCGAGCGCATCGTGTCAAATGCAACGTAGGGGCGTTTGCCGGTCTTGTATTCAAACCACTTGCGCACTCGCTCGCGCGTGAGCCCCTCTCCCAGACAGTCCGATACCAGCAGCAGCGTTCCCTGCGGCTTCAAGAGCGCGCGGATGCGCGCAAGCGCCGCGCTCCGATCTTCGATGTAGAGCAGCACATTGCAGGCCAGCACCGCATTGAAAGATCCCTCTGCAAGGCAGCCGTCGAACAGATCCGTCTGCGTGACAGTCACATTCTCCACGCCCTGCGCTTTGACTTTTTCCTGCGCGCGGCGCACCATTTCACCGGATACGTCGATTGCGCGCACAGACTGCACCGAGGGCGCGACCGCAAACGTCACGATCCCCGTCCCGCAGGCAAAGTCCAGCACGGTATCCGTCGGCTTGAGATATTTTTTGAAACATGCGGCTGTCTTTTCATAGGCCTCCGCGTAGTGGGTGCCGACCTGAGCGTCGTAATTCTGCGCACGGCCGTCCCAAAACTCGCTCACCGTCGGCATACCGTTTTCCTCTCTCTTTTCTCTTTTCGATCAGGCGTTTTGCTTTCCGCCCTTGAACACCATGTGAACGCCGTCGCTGCTGGTGAGATACGCCATCGGCCCGTAGGCCTTGATGCCGAACTCCAACACATCGCCCACATGGACCTTGTCCTTCACGGCCTCGACGTCAAGGATCGTGTGGTCAGACGACGCGCCGATGACCTCGATGCCCTCCATGCGCGGGATGAGGTCAAAGCAGTTGCCGTAGTCCACGCGGCCCATCGCGACAAGCGCACGGCGGCGGATGCCGCGATCCTCGTAGTGGCCGACCTCGCCGAAGGCGTTCACGCCCAACTCGCCGACCGGAAAGCTCGGCTTGTCGCGGCACTCGATGACCTCAGCCTTGATCGTCATGACGCCCGTTTCCAAAAAGTCGGGAGCGAAGTTGTCCGTCTCGCCGCGAAGCCCGATGTCGCCAAGGCGCAGCAGGTTGATGCGGTAGGGCATCGTGCCGTTCATCGCCATGTAGGCGGATGTCGACGCGCCGCCGCTGATGTAGTCAAGCTTGCGGCCGATCTCGCGCTCAATGTCGGACGCGAGGCTGACAAGGCCCTGCATGTTGCGCTTGGTCGGCAAAACAGAGCCGTAGCAGCTCAAATTGACGCCCACGCCCGCAAGGCGCAGGTTCTTGAGCTCATGCTCGATCTCGAGCGCGGCATCAAGCGCATCCTCCTCGTTCCAAAAGCCTTCGCGCAGGTCGCCAAGATCCATCATCAGGATGACCTCGTGCACCTTGCCCTGCTTTTTGGCCTCTTCGTTCAGCGCACGCAGCACGATAATATCACTCTGCAGGCTGATGTCACACAGCTCCACCACGTCGGGGAGCTCGGAGAGCATCGGGATACGAATGAGCATCAGCGGCTTTTTGCAGATACCCGCCTCGCGGATCGCGCGCATCTGGCTGATGCGGGACGTGGCGATGAACTTCACGCCGCTCTCTTCATAAACGCGCACGATCTCCGGCAGCGACGACACAGCCTTGACGACGCCCGCGACCTCGATGAGCGAATCATGGCAGCGCTCTACGAGCGCTGCCAGATTCGCTGCCAATTTATCGAGATCGAATTCCACACAGGGATATTGATTCCGATTCATTGTCATGATTTTTAATTCCTTTAGGTAGGGACCTTTCTGTTGGGTCGCTAACTGATTTACTGCGCGACTTTCTTGCTCTTCTTGAAGGGCTTGCCCGCAAGATCCTTGAGCGTCCAGCCGATCAGCACGCACAGCCAGTTGATGATGGGCATGAGCCAGTTGAAGATGGCCCAGGGACCGTAACCGCCGGCGCCCCAAGGAACGATGTTCAGGGTGTCCTTAATGAACACACCGCAGGTGTTCCAGGGGATCAGAGCGGAGGTAACGGTACCGGCGCTCTCGAGCGAAGAAGACAGAACTGCCGGGTGCACGCCCATCTTGTGATACTCCTCGGCATACATACGGCCGGGAACCACGATGGAGATGTACTGCTCGGGCATGGTGGCGTTGGAGAGAACGCAGGTCACTTCGGTCAGGCCAACGAGAGCCGCAGGGCCCTTGGCAAACTTCTTGAGGGCGTTGACGATGACCTCGAGCTGGTGGGTCTCCTCCATGATACCGCCGAACATCATGGCGATGATCGTCATGGAGACGGAGGACATCATACCCATGATACCGCCGCTTTCCAGGAGTCTTGTCATGGTGTAGCTCGTTTCGGGAGAAAGACTGGCTTCGAACATGGCGAGCGCTTCGTCGGAGAAGTAGTAGCCGTTCTTACCATAATCGAAGATGGTTCCGAGCGTGCAGGCACCGGGCTGGAAGATGAGGCCCAGGATGACACCGGCAACAATGCCGAGGGTGATGCCGGGGATCGCGGGAACCTTCAGGGCAACTGCCACGATAACGACGACCGGAGGCAGGAGCAGCAACGGGTTGATGTTGAAGATACCGCCCTCCGCGGCGTTCAGCGCGTTGGAGAACTCGATCACGCGGGACATATCCGCATCGCCGCCGTGATACTGCATCACACCGAGAACGCCGAAGAAGATCAGGGTGATGGCGTAGGTGATGCCGGTGGGCAGGATCATGGACTTGACGTGGGTGATAACGTCCGTACCGGCCATGGCGGGAGCGAGGTTCGTCGTATCGGACAGCGGGCTCATCTTATCGCCGAAGTAGGCGCCGGAGAGGACCGCGCCGGCGGTCATGCCGGGGCTCATGCCAAGGCCGAAGCCAATGCCCATCAGGGCAACGCCCATCGTGCCCATCGTGCCCCAGGACGTACCGGTGGCAAGAGAGGTGATGGAGCAAATGAGAACGCACGCGATGAAGAAGATCGCGGGCTTGAGGACTTTCAGGCCGTAATAGATCATCGTAGGCACAACGCCCGCGTTGATCCACACGCCGATCAGGATACCGACGATGATCAGGATGCAGATGGACTGTAACGCTTTGTAGATGCCGTCCATCATGGACTTTTCAACTTCATCCCACTTGTAGCCGAGATGCAGTGCCATGATTGCGGCAGCCATTACGCCGACAAACATAGGGACGTGCGGGTCAACACCGAAGATGATGATACCGACCGCGAGTGCCGCGATCAGGATCGCCAGCGTCAACAGGGCTTCCCACAGTTTGGGCATTCTTTTTTCCTTACTCATAGTGTTACCAACCTTTCGAAATTTTGGGGGTCGCTTCGCTATTTGTATGGATATCTATGCATTCATTTTAGCATGATTCCATAGCGATAGCAAGTGTTTTTGAATGGTGAACGCAGTTTTACGGTAATGCTCTTTCCTTCTTCAATTCTCGTGGTATCTACCGATGCAGGTTTTGGATCGCACTCCTCCTTTTGGATTTTACACTGGCACAACACAAGGGGTGAAATGCTGCATGTAAAATGCAGAAAATACCTCTCTCCCCGGCCCGCCGATCCCCCATCGGCAGGCCGGGGATGAGGTCATGTATACTTCCGGCATGGCACGGGAAGGGAACCCGTGCCGCCGGCCTCGCAGGCAAGAAACGCGAGGTAGTATCCGAGATAATTACCAGCCGAGCTTGGTCATGGCCTCATCAACAGCCTTGATGACAATGTCGATCTCCTCTTCATTGACGATCAGCGGCGGGACAAAGCGCAGGACGTTGCCGTTGGTGTTGTTGATCAGGACGTTGCTGTCCTTGAAGCACAGGTCGACGAC
Organism: Hominicoprocola fusiformis; assembly: GCA_040095065.1. Classification (GTDB taxonomy): domain Bacteria; phylum Bacillota; class Clostridia; order Oscillospirales; family Oscillospiraceae; genus Hominicoprocola. Next base: position 35,427 of record JBBNGO010000023.1, on the reverse strand, counting down.
GGGCTGGCCGGAGGGCTTGTTGAGCTGGATGCCGTCGATCAGGCCGAGGCCGCGGATCTCGTTGACCGTCTCGGGATGGTTCTTCTCGATGATCTCGTGGGCCTGCTTGCGGAAATACTCGCCCATCTTGCGGGAGTTCTCGATGACGCCGTCGTTGATCATCACGTCGAGCGTGGTGGCAGCGAGTGCGCAGGCGAGAGGACCGCCGGCGAAGGTGGAGCCGTGGGTGCCGGGCGTCAGGGTCTTGGCAGCCTCGCCGCGGGCGCAGACAGCGCCGATGGGCACGCCGGAGCCGAGAGCCTTGGCCATGGAGCAGGTATCGGGCTCAACGCCGTAGTTCTGATGCGCGAAGAGCTTGCCGGTACGGCCGGAGCCGACCTGGACCTCGTCGAACATGAGGAGGATGCCCTTCTCATCGCACAGGTCACGCAGGCCCTGCAGGAATTCCTGGGAAGCGGGACGCACGCCGCCCTCGCCCTGGACAGGCTCGGTCAGGATGGCGCAGACGTACTCGTCCATGATGTCCTTGACGGACTGGAGGTTGTTGAACTCAGCATAGCGGAAGCCGGAGGGCAGGGGCTCGAAGTAGCGGTGCACCGCATACTGGCCGGTGGCCGTGCAGGTCGCGAGGGTGCGGCCGTGGAAGGAGTTCTTCATCGTGATGACGACGAAGCGCTCGGGATGGCCGTGATCCTTGGCGTACTTGCGGGCGAGCTTGATCTGGCCTTCGTTGGCCTCAGCGCCGGAGTTGGCGAACAGCACCTTGTCGAAGCAGCTGTTCTCGACGATGAGCTTCGCGGTCTGGACGGCGGGCTCATTGTAGAAGTAGTTGGAGCAGTGCAGGATCGTGTGGGCGCGCTCTTCGAGGCACTTCACGATCGCGGGATGGCAGTGACCGAGACCGTTGACAGCGATACCGCCGATGAAGTCGAGGTACTTGTTGCCGTCCTTATCGAAGACGTAAGCGCCTTCGCCGCGCTCGATGGAAAGGGGCATACGGACATGGTTGCCATAGAGATACTTGTCGCCGTTCTCGATGACTTCGGCGTTGGTCTTGAACTTTTCGATCATTATTATGTCCTCCTATAATAAAAGTTGGGTGTATGTTTTACCATTTGATGCCGACGCTCGGCTGTGCGGTGCCAATCGTCGTGCCGGTGCCCTCGTTCGTGAAGGCCTCGTAGAGCACGGAATGCGGCTTGCGGCCGTCGATGATGTTGACGCTCGTCACGCCCTCTTCGATGGCCTGCACGCAGCAGTCGACCTTCGGGATCATGCCGCCGGCGATCGTGCCCTTGTCCTTGAGCGCCTTGACATCCTCGATGTTCAGATAGCTGATGACGTCGCGGATCTTGATGTCGTTGCACAGGCCCTCGATATCGGTGAGGATCACGAGCTTTTCAGCGCCCAGCGCGGAAGCGAGCTTGCCCGCGGCGGTATCGCCGTTGATGTTGAAGGTGTGGCCCTGACCGTCGGTGCCAACGGGGGCGATGACGGGGATGTAACCCGCGTCGAGCATGGCAAAGATGGGCTTGGGATCGACATAGTCGATGTCGCCCACGTAGCCGTGGACCTCGTCGCGCTGGTGGCAGTGATAGATGTCACCGCTGACGCCGGAAAGACCGACCGCCTTGCCGCCGAGCTTGTTGATAAAGCCGACGAGCTCGGTGTTCACCTGGCCGACGAGCACCATCTCGACAACACGCATGATGTCGGCGGAGGTGTAGCGCAGGCCCTCGATGAACTCGACGGGGATGTTGAGCTTTTCGAGCATCTTGTTGATGCCGGGGCCGCCGCCGTGGCTGAGCACGGGCTTCATGCCGAGGAGCTTGAGCAGCACCACGTCGTGCATGACGGCGTCCTTGAGTTCTTCGTTGATCATGGCGTTGCCGCCGTACTTGATGACAATGATCTTACCCTGATACTTCTGAAGGTAAGGCATTGCCTCCATCAGAGTTTCGACCTTGTTTGCGATATCGCTCATGGTGGAGCCTCCTTCAAAAATTAGGTGCGGTAGTCGCCGTTGATCTTGACGTAATCGTAAGTGAGGTCGCAGCCCCAGGCCTTGGCCTCGCCGTCGCCCTGATAGAAGCGGACGATGACGGTAATGTCATGCTCGGTGAGGACCTTCTTGGCGAGCTCTTCGCTGAAGTCCGCGCCGAAGCCGTCCTTCATGACCTGCACTTCGCCGGCAGCGCTCTTGATGATGCAGTCGGCACGGGTCGGGTCAACGTCAGCGCCCGAGTAACCGGCAGCGGCCATGATGCGGCCCCAGTTGGCGTCGCGGCCGAAGACGGCAGCCTTGAAGAGCATGGAGCCCGCGATGGACTTGGCGACCAGGCGCGCGTCGTGCTCGGTGGGCAGGCCGTAGGCCTCGACCTCGATGAGGTGGGTCGCGCCTTCACCGTCGGAAGCGACGCGGCGGGCCATATCGGTGCAGATGGCGAGCACGAGGTCGGCCATCGCCTTCTTGTCTTCTTCGGTCTTGATCTCAACGCCGGAAGCGCCGTTGGCGAGCAGGAAGATCGAGTCGTTCGTGGAGGTGTCGCCGTCGACGGTGCACATGTTGAAGCTCTTATCCACAGCCGCGGAGAGCATCTTCTGCAGGTCTGCGGGATCCGCCTTGGCGTCGGTCGTCACGTAGACGAGCATCGTCGCCATATTGGGGTGGATCATGCCAGAGCCCTTGGCCATCGCGCCGATCTTCACGGTGCCGGTGGAGAGCTGCAGCTCATAGGCGCACTCCTTGCGGACGGTATCGGTGGTCATGATGGCGTAGGCAGCCTCGGAGCCGTTCTCCTTGGCGAGCTTGGCGGGAATGATCTCGCGGATGCCCTGCAGCACCTTGTCGACCGGAAGTCTCTGGCCGATGACGCCGGTGGAGCAGACGAACACTTCGTCCTCGCCGAGGCCGAGCAGCTTTTCCGCCTCGCGCTCAACGGTGCGGGCGTCTTCGATGCCCTGCTTGCCGGTGGCGGCGTTGGCGTTGCCGGAGTTGATGACGACGGCGCGGGCCTTGCCCTTTTTCAGGATCTCGCGGTCAAGGATGACCGGAGCTGCGCAGAACTTGTTCGTGGTGAAGCAGGCCGCGCAGGAGCAGGGCAGGTCGGAGTAGAGAACAGCGACGTCGGGCTTCTTGTTCTCGCGCTTTTTGATGGCGGTGTAGACCGCGCCGGCGGTGAAGCCCTGCGGCGTGGTAACGCCGCCCTCGATCTTTTTCAGATTGGACATGTGGGGGGATCTCCTCTCTTAACGTTAGTTTAACAGCATTCTTGCCTAAATCGGGTCGAAACTCGTCGAACCGAAAATTACGGATACATCGGGGGCATCATGAGGCCGGTGGTCTCGGGCAGGCCCATGATGAGGTTCATGTTCTGGATGGCCTGGCCGGCTGCGCCCTTGCCGATGTTGTCGATCACGGAGGAGACGATCAGGCGGTGGGTACGCGCGTCGAAGGTCGGGGTCATCTCACAGAAGTTCGTGCCGTAGACCCACTTGGTCTGAACGGGCAGGCTCGCCGGGAAGACCTTGACGAAGGGCTCATCCTTGTAGAAGTCCTTGTAGAGCTCGTAAACTTCCTCGTTGGTGAAGTCTCTGTCGCAGGTAGCGTAGATGGTGACCTCGATACCACGGACCTGGGGCAGGAGGTGCGGCTGGAAGTTGATGTACTGCCAGGTCTCGGGCTTCATCAGATCCTTGCCGGTGATGTAGGCAATGTTCTGCTCGATCTCGGGCGTGTGGCGGTGGCCACCGCCGAGGGCGTAAGCGCAGAAGTTGTTCTCCGCCTCAGTGAGGAGCTTGTTGAGGGCGGGACGGCGGCCTGCGCCGGTGTAGCCGCTCTTGGCGTCGATGACGATGGTGTTGTCAACGATGTGACCGGCCTTGAGCATGGGCTGGAGGCCGAGGGTGGAGGCGGTGGGATAGCAGCCGGGGTTGGCGATGAGCTTCTTGCCCTTGGCAAGGTCGCGCATGACCTCAGGGATGCAGTAAACAGCGTCGTGGGTCATCTTGGCGTCGGGGTGCTTCTGGCCGTACCACTTCTCCCAGACGTCGACATCGCGGAAGCGGATGTCAGCGCCGATATCGATGATGGCGCAGTCCTCAGCGAGCACGATCTCCGCCCACTTGGCCACGTCGCCAGAGGGGACCTGGATCATGATAACATCGCTCTTCTTCGCGGTCTCGCGGACGTTCTCCTCCGTGAGGTCCATGATGACCTGATCATAGAAGCCGCGCAGAGCGGGATGATGCGTAGAGATGGCATCGCCGACACCGTAGGTATCGAGCACGTTGACAAGCTCTCCCTCGTGGTGGTTGACCATCATGCGGAGCACTTCGCCGCAAACATAACCGGTAGCACCGATGCAGGAATAATGGATCATGTCTGTTTTCCTCCTTGTTGATTCGACATTTTGTCTGACAATTTTGTACTGCTTGGAAAATCCCGTGTGTAGGCATTGAATTTTCTTTGTTGATATTGTATAATCCAAAAGCAGTTTTGAAAAGCGAATATATTTTTATATGCGCATTCCAAAATGGAATCTTTGAGGTATTGTTGATTATTGAGGGCATTTATAATGAGTATTCGTAAATATATTGCCTATCTCCGCACTGTGGAGACCGGCAGCATCACTCAGGCGGCGAACGAATTGGGCTATACGCAGTCCGCCGTGAGCAAGATGATCTCCGATCTTGAGCAGGACTGGCAGGTCAAGCTCTTAACGCGCAACCACTCCGGCATCGAGATCTCCTCCGACGGCATGGTGCTCCTGCCCACGATCCGCGAGATCGTCAAGGACTATGAGGACCTCAACTTTGCCGTGTCCGAGCTGCATGGCGTGCAGTCCGGCACGCTGCGCCTCGGGTGCTTTACAAGCCTTGCCATCAGCCTGCTGCCGGAAATTCTGAAGGACTTCCACCAGACGTACCCCAACATTCAGATCCAGCTGATGACTGGCGAGTATTATGAAATTTCCGAATGGCTGCGCCGCGGCGCGATCGACTGCGGCTTTCTTGCCATCCCCGCCTCCAACGACTTTGAGACGACGCCCATCCTGCACGACACGATGGTCGCCATTCTCCCAAAGGATCACCCAATGGCGGACGCGTCCGTCTTCCCGCTCGAGCAGCTGCCGCACGAGAACTTCGTGCGCCTGATGGAGATCGAAGACTACGAATTCAACCGTCTGCTCGACCATTACAACATCCATCCCGAGGTCACCTATGACACGACGAGCGACTTCGCGCTCTTGTCCATGGTCGAGGCGGGACTTGGCATCAGCATCGTGCACAGCCTGCTCATCAAGCCCGGACGCTACCGCGTCGCCACGCTGCCGCTCAACGTCAAGCAGTCGCGCGAGATCGGCATCGCCGTGAAAAAGGGCTTTCTCCCCTCCACGATCACGCAGCTTTTCCTCCAGCATGTGGTCGACTACACCAAGGATATGGGCGAGATCACCGTCATCCGGCACTGAGTTTTTCTTGAAAAATCAGGGAAAATTTCATTTTCCAACCGACGGTTGGAAAGGATTTTCCCCGATTCAACCACCGCGCCATTGTCAATCCTCCCCATGCCCCCTATACTGAGTCCATAACCGGTGATTCAAAGCCGCGGCTGCAGCACGGGGCAAGGAAGGACCAACATGTTACGATCGGCGATCAAGCGTTTGCACGCGATGTGCTGCCTGAATATGAGGGAAACGTCGGCGCCTGACTTCCCGTTCGACGCGGGACACCCGCTCATCGCGTTTCCAACGCTCACTTTACTATTATAATGCAGTGCAGGAGGATAGACAACTTGGAAGAATCGACAATGGGCGCGCGCATTCTGCGCCGCCGTAAAGAAAAAGGACTGACACAGGAGGCGCTGGCAAACAAGCTCGGTGTGAGCAATCAGGCCGTGTCAAAGTGGGAGGGCGATGTCTGCTGCCCCGACCTGCAGCTTTTGCCGCTGCTGGCCGACACGCTGGAGCTCAGCCTCGACGAGCTCTTTGGACGCGAAAGCATGGCAAAAACCGCCCAAAAAGCAGAAGCGGACAGCCAGATTTTACCCATCGTGGCAGAGCTGCCGTGGGAGGATGACGACGCCATCCACGCCGTGCTCTTCCAGGGGCACCGGCTGCTCCAACCGAAACAGGGGAGCCTGTTCCGCCACGACAAATACGACGAGATCCGCAAGACCGTCGAGCTGCACTTTTCCGGCACGGCGCAGGATATTTACAGCGATTTTTCCGTCGTCTGCACCGATTCGACGATCTCCGGCAGCGTCAGAGCCGGTGACGGCGTGACTTGCACCGACGTCGGCGGCGATGTGTCTGCGGGCGATGACGTGACCTGCGGCAATGTCGGCGGCAATGTGCAGGCGGGCGACAGTGTGCACTGCACCGGCGACGTGCAGGGCAATGTCCGCGCGAGCGACAGCGTCACCTGCGGCAATGTCGGCGGCGACGTGTCCGCAAACGACAGCGTCCGCTGCGGCGAGGTCAAGGGCAACATCCGCGCAAGCGACAGCGTCACCTGCGGCGACATCAGCGGCAGCGTGAGCGCCGAGCGCGTGCGCTGCACCAAAGCCGGCGGCGAAGAGCAGGAGAGCTTTACTTTCACCAAGAAGGGCAAGAGCTTTTCCTTCCCTCTCCGATAAAACCGTAAAAGCGCGGCCTTAAGAGGTCGCGCTTTTTTCCTTGTCATCGCGGCGGGTTTGTGTTACCATAACATTGACAAAGGAAAAGGTGGGAAAATCATGGAAAATACCTTCAAGAGTTCCGTCTTCGGCGGCTTCAACCGCGATGACGTCATTCGTTATATCGAAAAAACCTCGCTCGAGAGCAAGCAGCAGATCGAAGCGCTCGAGCAGGAGAGCGACGGCCTCTGCCGCGAGAATGCAGAGCTGCGCGACAAGCTCGCCGCCGCCGAGCGTGAGCGCGACAAGTTTGCCGAGTCCTATTCGACCGCGTCCAGCGCGCAGGACGCGCTCAAAAAGGGTCTGACCGCCGCGCAGGAGACGATCTCCGAGCTGCGCGCGCAGATCGAAGAGGGCGCGCAGAAGCTCGCGAGCGCCAAGGCCGACTGCGACCTCCAGCTGAAAGCCAAAGAGGAGGCTGCCGAGCAGCGCATCGCCGAGCTGGAAGCGCAGCACGCCGAACGCCTTTCCACCGCCGAGCAGGAGCGCAAGCGCCTTTTAAGCGAGCTTGACGAGCTCCGCCCGCAGGTCGAGGAATACGGCCGCGTCAAGGCGCACATCGCCGACATTGAGCTCTCCGCCCGTGAGCGCGCCGACGCGCTCGACGCCGCCACGCGGGAGCGTTTGCAGGCGATGATCGCGGCATGCAGAGGGCACTGCGAGCAGGTGCTCTCGACGCTCGGCGCGACTTGCGAGAGCGTGTCGAACGAGCTCAAGCGCGCGGACGCTGCCGTCGCACAGCTGCCCGAGGCGTTCACCACGCTGGAGGGCCAGCTCGACGAGCTCAAAAAGTTAGAGCAGTGACAAGATAGCAAAAAAGAAGTGCGTTCCCGTTAGGAACGCACTTCTTTTTATGCTAATTCGCTGTACTGATTAAAGATGTCTGCAAATTCGTCCAGATGCTCGCGCAGGCTGTCGGGCGCCTCGGTGCGGAAGTAGAGCACCTCTCCCCCGCGGCGCAGAATAAGAAACTGGTGGACATCGTCCGGTTCATTTGGAAGCCGGGTATTTGGTTTGATAAATTCTGCGTAGTACGCCTCGTCAAAGCCGTCAATCGAAAGCGTCTGCGCACCGTCTTCCATAAAATAGTCCCGCAGCTCATGCGTCAGCGGAACGGCCAGCGCGGAAATGCGAGGGGCGTAGAAGTCAAGCTCCGTGCTGTACTGCATCCAAGTGTCGATCGTTCCCGCATACGGCGTTTCGCCGACAGAGTACACGTGCCCGCCGAGCAGCGTCGAGAGATCGCGCACACCATACCAGTCCGATCCCCTTTCGCCGCCGAGCATCTCGGTCCCGATATACGGCAGCGGCGGCTCGTCATAGCTGTCGCCGTAGGCCGTATCGTCCACTCGCCAGAAAATCAGCGCGAGCGCCAATACACCGGCAATGATCGTAAGCGCGCGGTCCGCTTTCGCCCAGCGGTTGCGCGGCATCTTCTCCACGCGCTCGCACGCCTCCATCGCGCGCTTGAGCGTCCACATCTCTTTTCTCTCCTTTGCCTCGCTCAGGATACCGAGGATACTGCCTAAGATAATGGACACAAACTGAATGACCTCGCTCTTTTCCATCGTGAGGAACGACATCACCGGGAGACTCAAGGCACTAAAAAGGAAATAGACGAGCCAGATGTCCACCACCAGGAAGATCATCGGCAGGAAATAGCTGCGGCGCAGCTTTTTGCACAGTCTGCGGTAGCCGTAGGAGTCCGTACAGTCCTTCGGCGCGGGGACGTGCGCAGTCCTGTCACCGCGCCAGATATAGAAGATGCCGTCCTTCGTCCGGCAGACGTACTCCCAGCCCAGGCGGGCGCGCTTTTCGCGCAGGGTTTCGTCGGGGTCGTCATCGTCCGCGGCGGGCTCCAGATGATAGCGGCAGTCGCGCGGCTCGCCGATCACAAAATCGTCGTAGCGGAGCAGGAGCTTCCCCTCCGCCGCGCGCTCAGAAAGCCACTGCTCGATGCCGCGCGGGTCATAGGCGCTGGGCACAAAGCGGATGCTCTTCGTCTCGGGCTCATTCTCTTCGTTCGCGCAGTCCCTCCGCTCTCCGGAAGCTCTGTTGTCTCGCGCAGGTTTTCGTCCATTCGCGCTCCCTCCTCTCTTCTCTCTATGGCAAAGTATAAAGAAGCGAGGGGGATTTTTCAAGCAAGTTCAGCGAGCATTGACAAAGATCGCGCGCAAGTTTATTGTTACATCGCAAAAAAGGCAGGAAATTCCTGCCTTTTTTCGTTTCACAGCAAAATCGGCTGAATTTGTCTTCCCTCCAGCGCCGCCTCGGCCGTCGGGATAATTTTGCGGAAGTCCGCGATCAGCGAGGCCGGCTTCGCCTCGGCGTTGTCCTGCCCGAAGGGGACAAAATAGTAGTTTTTGCGGTTCAGCAGCACCGCGATGTTCGGCGCGCTCGCGGATAAGCCGTCATTCGTCGCAATGGCAAGCACAACGGGCTTACCGTTGCGCAGGTGCCCCTTTGCCGCCATCGTCACCGCGCCGTCCGTGATGCCGTGGGCGAGCTTGGCAAGCGTGTTTCCCGTGCAGGGCGCAATGACGAGCACTTCCATCGCCCCCTGCGGGCCGAGGGGCTCGGCTTCGACGATATTGCGCACGGCCTTCCGCCCCGCCAGCGCCTCCACGCGGGTGACGAAGTCCTCCGCCGTGCCGAAGCGCGTGGAATACTTCGCCGCATTTTCCGACAAGATTGGCACGATCTCATGCTCGCGCGCGATGTCCTCGTAGAGTTTCAGCAGCTCGGGATGGTTGCAGAACGAGCCGCAAAAGGCAAATCCGATCTTCATGCTTCCTCCTTGATGAGTCGACATAACGTCTTTTTGATGGCGCGCGCCGCCGTCTCCGGCGCGACGCGCCCGGGCAGTCCCCCTGCCTTGAGATACGAAAGGCGCAGCGTTTCGACCGCGTCCATGTCAAAGCCGCTCGCGCTCGCAAGCTCGATGAGCAGGCAGTCCGGCGGCAGCTCGGCAAGGAGCGTTTCGTCCAATACCTGATGCGGCACGGTGTTGAACACCACGCGAAATTCCCCCAGCGTGCCGGAGAGGCGGTTCGTGTGCAGCGGCGCGTAGCCGAACGCGTCGATCCACGCAAGGTCCGACCGCTTGCGCGCGCTGACGCTGACCTTCGCTCCCAGCGCGCTCAGATCGTGCGCGAGCACCTTTCCGATGCGGCCAAAGCCGAGCACGAGGCATGGCGTGCCGTGCAGCGTGACACTCGTGTGCTTCATCGCCGCCTCGATGGCCCCCTCCGCCGTCGGGATCGCGTTGCGCACGCTCAGCTCTTCCGAGGCAAAGTAGTCCGTGATCGTAAGCCCCAACGACTGCGCGAGCGTTGACGCGTCGTTTCCCACATTGCCCGCGAAAATGCGGTGCTCGCGCCGCAGCGAGCGCAGCAGGCTCTCCATCGTGAGCTCTGTGCCGCTCAAATAGCCGTTTTTCTCCGCTGGCAGCGGCAGGACGATGATGTCTGCTTTCAGCGCGTCGCACAGCGCCCGTTTATTCGGCGCACCGGTCAGCTCCCACGAGCAGACGTCGTATCCCTCCGCAGCCATCATCTGGGCAAGCAGGCGCATGCGTGCGTCGCCGCCCAGGAATGCTATCGTCTGGTCCATCTCATTCCCCCTTTTCCATAAAGGGTATGCCGCAGCGCGTGCGCGCATGACGCAAACTATTTTTGATTTTTTGCTTGACAACTCTATTTTTATCGCTATAATAAGAATTATTCTAATTCTAATTTAGGAGAAACGCATGACCAAGTACGCCCAGCAAATTCTCGATCTCGTCCTGCGCTCCATCGAGCACCCGACCGCCGAGCAGATTTTTCTGCAAATGAAGCAGGAAAATTCCAAAATCGCGCAAGCTACGGTGTATAACAACCTCAACGCGCTTGTAGCGGACGGCAAACTCATCCGCCTGTCGCAGCCCGGCGCGCCCGACCGCTACGACAACACCACGCGCCACGATCACCTGATCTGCACCCGCTGCGGCGCGCTCGCAGACTTCAAGTTCACCGACCTGACGCACGACATCGAAGCCGCGCTCGGCGCGCGCATCCAGTCCTACGACCTTCGCATTCACTATCTCTGCCCCGCCTGCCGCAAGGCGCAGGAGCAGCATGAAAATTTTGAAAGATGAAAAGGAGAATTTCACCATGAAGACCAACAAGTATTCCGGCACCAAAACCGAGCAGAACCTGCGCACCGCCTTCTCGGGCGAATCCGAGGCGCGCAACAAGTACACCTTCTTCGCCTCCACGGCCAAGAAAGAGGGCTATGAGCAGATCGCCGCGCTCTTCCAGAAGACCGCGGACAACGAAAAGGAGCACGCCAAGATGTGGTTCAAAGAGCTCCAGGGCATCGGCTCCACCGCCGACAATCTGCTCTCCGCCGCTGAGGGCGAAAACTACGAGTGGACCGACATGTACGATTCTTTCGCCAAGACCGCAGAGGAAGAGGGCTTTCCCGAGCTGGCGCAGAAGTTCCGCCTCGTCGGCGAAATCGAGCGCCATCACGAGGAACGCTACCGCGCGCTGCTGCGCAACGTCGAGACCGCCAAGGTCTTTGAAAAGAGCGAGGTCAAGGTCTGGGAGTGCCGCAACTGCGGCCACATCGTCGTCGGCACCAAGGCCCCCGACGTCTGCCCCACCTGCAACCACCCCCAGAGCTACTTCGAAGTCCACGCGGAGAATTATTGAGAATCGTCAACTAAAACGAGAGCCGCAGGCTGTGCCTGCGGCTCTCTTACTATTCACTTACCCCTTCGGCAGCAGGATGCAGATCGTCGTGCCCTTGCCCTCTTCGCTATGAAGCTCGACTGTACCGTGATGGTACTGCACGGCGTGCTTGACGATGGAAAGGCCGAGGCCCGTGCCGCCGCTTGCCTTCGAGTGGCTCTTGTCCACGCGGTAGAAGCGCTCGAAGATGCGGCTCTGGTGCTCCGGCGCGATGCCGATGCCCGTATCGGCCACGGAGACGAACGCCTTGCCGTCCCGTTCACCGACGCTCATGGTCACGCTGCCACCCTCGACGTTGTACTTGATGGCGTTGTCGCAGAGGTTATAGATGACCTCGTACAAAAGCCGCCGTACGCCTCCGATGGTCTCGCTCCCGCCCTCGACGGCGATCGCGATGTGCTTCTCCGCCGCCGCGGTCTTGAGATCGTCCGCCGCCTCCTGCGAAAGCGTGAGCAGGTCGACCGTCTCGCGCGGCATTTCGTCGCCCTCGTCGAGCTGGGACAGGCGGATGATGTCGCCGATCAGCGTGACAAGGCGCTGCGCTTCTTTCCGGATGTGGCCGACGAAGCGGGGGACGTCCTCCTGCTTCACCATACCGTTTTCCAGCAGCTCCGCGCTGCCGATGATGCCTTGCAGCGGCGTTTTGAGCTCGTGCGACACGTTCGCCGTGAATTCACGGCGCGTCTGCTCCGCTGTCTCGCGCTCGGTGATGTCGAAAGCCAGCAACACAGCGCCGACCGCCGCGCCGCTTGCGCCGATGCGGCTGACGTCAAACTGCCAGATACGGCCGCCGCGCTCCACGCGCGCCTCACTGTGCCCCTCGTCCATGGCACGCTCGATGGCAAGGCTCATGTCGTGGCTGCGGTCGATGGTCAAAAAGTCCTGCCCGACGCAGCTCTCGTCCGTGCCGAAGAGCTTTTCCGCCGCGGGGTTGATACTCAGCACATGCTCTTTTTCATCGAGCAGCACAAGCCCTTCGCGCATGCTGCTTGTGATCTGCGAAAATTCCGTCTGCTGGCGCTGAAGTTCGTCCATCTGCTCGTCGATCTGCAAGTGCTGGCGGTTGATGCGCCCGAGCAGCGGGGCGAGCTCTTCATAGGCGTCATTTTCAAGCGGATGCTCAAGGTCCAGCTTGTTGAGCGGCTGGACGATGCGGTGCGACAGGCTCTTGGCTAAAACAGAGGACAGGATCAGCGCCACGATCAGCACCACTAAAATGGGCTGCCCCATGCCGACGAGCAGCACACCCGCCGTCGCGCGGCTCATCGAAATGCGCAGCACGCTCCCGTCCGCGAGCCTTTCCGCGCAGTACATCGTCTTTTGCAGCAGCGTCGAAGAATAGCGCGTGCTCTCGCCCTCGCCGTATTCCAGCGCTTGCTTGACCTCCACGCGGTCGGCGTGATTTTCAAGGCTTTCGGCATCGGTCACGGTGTCGTAGAGCACCGTACCGTCGTTTTCGATCCACGTCAGGCGGTAGCGCTCGGAGGAGAGCTGAGAGAGATACTCCGCCCCGTTTTCCTTCACGGCGACGGCGGCAAGCTCCAGCTCGTCGCGCAGCTGCTTTTTTTCGACGCTCCCGAAGTATTCGTACAGGCAGCCCATGATGACGAGCAGGCTCGCCAGCAGCACCGTGCCCGCCACAAGCAGGATGGAGTGAAAGATCTTTTTTGTCACACCTTGCCCTCCATCCGGTAGCCCACGCCGCGCACGGTCTCGATCTTCTCGCCGTACGCGCCGAGCTTCTGCCGCAGCGTGCGGATGTGCATGTCCACCGTGCGCGTCTCGCCGCAGTAGTCCGTGCCCCACACGTCCGCCATGAGCTGGTCGCGCGAAAACGCCGTGCCGGGATGCGAGAGGAACAGGCGCAGCAGTTCGAATTCCTTGTATGTCAGCGCGACGCTCTCTCCATCCGCCGTGACGGTGTGGCTCTCTTCGTCGAGCACCAGACCGCCGCAGCGCAGCTGGGCTGCCGTCTTCGTACCACAGCGGCGCAGCACCGCTTTGACGCAGGAGACGAGCTCCATCACGCCGAATGGCTTTGTCAGATAGTAGTCTGCACCGAGGTCGAGACCGCGGATCTTGTCGTATTCCGCGCCCTTGGCCGTCGCCATGACGACAGGGATATCGGAAAGCGCCGCGTCCGCGCGCATGCGGCGCAGCAGCTCCATCCCGTCGATGCCGGGGAGCATCACATCGAGCACGACAAGCTCGGGTCTTTCCGTGCGCAGCGCCTCCCAGAACGAAGTACCGTCCTCAAAGCCCTTGGCCTCAAAGCCGGTCGATTGCAGGGCATATACCTCGATATCGCGGATACTGGCATCGTCTTCCACGCACCAGATCATATTTTACCCCTCCTTATGCTCTCCTGTCACAGAGAAAATGACCCATTCGGCGATGTTCGTCGCATGGTCGCCGATGCGCTCAAAATACTTGGCGATCATCAGCAGGTCGAGTGCGAATTCACCATCATCGGGGTCCTGCGCGATGCGTTTGATGAGGTCCTTCTTCACGCGCGCGAAATAGTCGTCCACGGTGTCGTCCTCAGCGATGACCTGATCGGCAAGCGCCGTGTCGTGCTTGACATAGGCGTCCACGCTCTCGGTCACCATCTTGATGGTCGAGCGCGCCATCTCGCGCAGAAGCTGGCTATTCTCCGCGCCGCGGCCGCCGAGGAACGTGATGATCTCGGCAATATCCTCGGCCTGGTCGCCGATGCGCTCCATGTCCGTGATCATCTTGAGCGCCGCCGAGATCTGGCGCAGGTCCTTTGCCACGGGCTGCTGCTGCAAAAGAAGCTTTAGGCACAGCGACTCGATCTCGCGCTCCTTGCGGTCGATCTCCTGATCGAGCGGTGCGACGCGCGCGGCCAGCTCCGCGTTGCCCTCCGTCAACGCCTGTGCCGAAAGGGCGATGACCTCCTCGCACAGCGCGCCCATCTCAATGAGCTCGCGGTTCAAAAGCGCAAGCTGTTCATCAAACCGGCTTCTCATTTAACCGAACCTCCCCGTGATGTAATCTTCTGTCCGCTTGTCCTGCGGCTGGGAGAAGAGCTTCTCCGTCTCGCCGTACTCTACGAGCTCGCCGAGCAGGAAGAACGCCGTGTGGTCGGAAATACGCACCGCCTGCTGCATGTTGTGCGTGACGATGACGATGGTGTACTTCTCCTTGAGCTCCATCGCGAGCTCTTCGATCTTCGACGTCGAAATGGGGTCGAGCGCACTTGTCGGCTCGTCCATCAGCAACACCTCGGGCTCGACTGCGAGCGCGCGGGCGATGCAAAGGCGCTGCTGCTGGCCGCCGGAGAGGCCGAGCGCGTTTTTCTTCAGGCGGTCCTTGACCTCGTCCCAAATCGCCGCGCCGCGCAGGGATTTTTCAACGATCTCATCGAGCTTTGCCTTGTTCTTCACGCCGTGCGTGCGCGGACCGTAGGCAATGTTGTCGTAAATGCTCATTGGGAAGGGGTTCGGCTTCTGGAACACCATACCCACCTGACGCCTAAGCTCGCTCACATCGACGGACGCGTCAAAAATGTCCTCGCCCTTATAGAGGACGCTGCCCGTGATCTTCACATCGGGGAGCAAATCGTTCATGCGGTCGAGCGTCTTTAAAAACGTCGACTTGCCGCAGCCGCTCGGGCCGATGAGCGCCGTAATGCTTTTTTCGGGAATTTCAATGTTGATGTCCTTGAGCGCCTGATGGCTCCCGTACCACAGACACAGATTCTCAACGGAAAGGATGTTGTTCATAGCCCTCTCCCCTCTTTCAATTTGTCTTCAAAGGCGAGGCCGTACCAGTGGCTCTCGCCGCGTTTTGCCGTTTTCTGCACGCAGTCGTCGCAGAATTTCGCCGCGTCTTTCAGGGCTTGCGGCATGCCTTTACCGTTCATCAGCTCGCCGCACAGGGCGGAGACGAACACATCACCCGTGCCATGCAGCGTCTGCGGAAGGCAGGGCTTGAAAATTTCCATATACTGCCCGTTCAGCCGCGCGCAGTAGCCGATCTCCTCCCCGCGGTGGACACCGGTGATGATGACATTTTCCACCGTGAGCGCTTTAAGAAGCGTTTCTATCGGTGCGTCCATCCCGCAGCCCGCGAGAAGCGCCGCCTCCGTGCGGTTGGGCGTGATGAGCTGTGCGCTCTCGCACAGCGCGCGCATCGCCTGCACGTACTCTTCGGTAAAGCAGCCGTACAGCGCGCCGTTGTCGCCGAGCACGGGGTCGACCACAACGATGGTATCCTCCCCCGCAAAGTCGCGGAGGAAATCTTTTGCAAAATGCATCTGCTCCACCGAGCCGAAAAAGCCCATGCAGATGCCGTCGAATTTGATTTGAAGCTGTCTCCAGTGCGCGGCAAAGGCTTTCATCTCGTCCGTCATATCGCGCATGACGTAGCTGCCGAAGCCGTCCGCCGTGTGCGTCGATAAAATGGCCGTCGGCAGCGGTACCGTCTCCACCCCGTAGGAAGAGAGGATGGGCATGGCCACGCTCAGCGAACACTTGCCGAAGCAGGAAAGGTCATTTAAGAGCGCCATGCGCTTCATGCCGCTTCCGTTGACAGGTCGTATCATTGCTGTTTCCTCCTGAAGTATCGGCCGACCAGATCGGCGATGAGGTTAATGAGCATCGTCAGCAGCATCAAAATGGCCGCGATGGCGAACACCACCCCCGTATCGCTCGACTCCTTGGCGTAGAAGTACAGTGCCACCGTCAGCGTCGCGCCCGCGTTGTGCATGCCCTCAAAGAAGTTGTAGAGCATGTGCGCCAAGCCCGCCGTGAATAAGAGCGCCGCCGACTCGCCGAGGATGCGTCCGATCGACAGGATACAGCCCGTCACGATACCGTCCACGCAGCTTGGCAGCACCACCGTGCGGATGGTGCGCCATTTGCCCGCGCCCAGGCCGAACGCGCCCTCGCGGTAGCTCTGCGGTACGGTCTTGAGGCTCTCCTGTGTCGTGCGCATGATGGTCGGCAGGTTCATGATCGTCAGCGTCAGCGCACCCGCAAGAAGCGACGTGCCGTTTTTGCAGAAGATCAGCATGCCGACAAGGCCGTAGATGATCGACGGGATACCGGAGAGCGTTTCGGACGCATATTCGATGATGGAGACGAGCTTTTTGTTCGCGGCGTATTCATTTAAGTAGATGGCCGCGCCCACGCCGAGCGGCAGCACGATTAAAAGCGTCGCGATGACGATGTAGAGCGTGCTCAGGATGTCCGGCAGGATGCCGACGCGGCTGGCAAGATAGCTCGGCGCGGTGGAGAGCATCTCCCAGGTGACGTTCGGAATGCCGTTGCCCAATATATAACCAATCATACCGACTACGAGCGCACAAGTCAATACTGCGGCGACGCCCATCAGGAGCTTCATCGCCGTGATATAGGCCTTGCGGCGGGCCGAGGACTGCATTTTCAGCATCAGTTACCCTCCTTGTCGCGCTTTAAGAAGAAGTTGAGCGCCGCATTGATGAGCAGGATGAAAAGATACAGCACGAGCGCAATGGAAAACAGCGCCTGATGCTGCAAGCCGCTCGAATACGACATCTCGCTTGCGACCGCCGTGGTGAGAAAGCGGACGCTCTCAAAGATCGACGTTGGCATATTCGACACGTTGCCCGAGACCATCATGACTGCCATCGCCTCGCCGATGGCGCGCCCCACGCCGAGCACGACCGCCGCAGCAATGCCGCTCTTCGCCGCCGGGACGGAGACGCGGAAATACGTCTCGATGGGTGTCGCGCCCAGCGCGAGCGAGGCATCCTCATATTCATGCGGAACGGCCTCGAGCGCCGTGACGCTCACCTTGATGATCGACGGCAGGATCATGACGGCCAGCACGATGATGGCCGCAAACAGGCTTGCGCCATCCGGCAGGTGGAACGTCTTGCGGATGGCAGGCACGAGCACCAGCATACCGACAAGGCCGTACACGACCGACGGGATCCCCGCGAGCAGGCTGACGGCGGCCTCCAGCACGGTGCGGACCTTCTTGGGCGCGACCTTGGAGAGGTACACCGCCGTCAAAAAACCGATGGGCACGCCGAGGACGATCGCGCCTGCCGTGCCGTAAACACTCGTTAAAATAAAGGGCAGGATGCCGTACTTCGGCTCCGCCGACGTCGACGACCACACCTTGCCCGTGAGAAACGGCACAAGGCCGATCTTCTGAATGGCCGGGATGCCGGAGATGATGAGATACACCGTGATCAGCAGCACGCATCCGACCGTAATGAGGCCGAGAAGCAGAAAAATACCGTGGACGACGGCTTCAAACATTTTTTTCCTCTGCGCCATAATTGTTTCCTCTTTTTGCTGTCAGCGGGAGACGGCTCACGCCGCCTCCCGTGATGGTTCCTGTGTTCTGTTAGTTGGCTGCGACCGCACCGGCAGCGGCGATGATGCTTGCCGCGTCAGCGGACAGCGCGTAGTCGAAGAAGGCCTGTGCCGCGGGGGAAAGCTCGGTGCCCTCCTTCGTGACGAGCACGAACGGACGCTGGACCACATAGCTGCCGTCCTTGACGGTCGCCTCCGTGGCTTCCACACCGCCGACTGTCAGCGCCTTGACGCTGTCGCCGACCGCGGAGAGGGAGGCATAGCCGATGGCGTCGGGGTTCTGGGACACGGTGTTGATGACGTCGCCCGTGGAGGTGAGCTCCTGACGGTACTGGCAGGCGTCCTTGGTGTCGGTGATGGACTCGAAGCCGTCACGCGTGCCGGAGCCGGCCTCACGGCCGATGAGCACGATCTCGGCGTCGTTGCCGCCGACGTCCTTCCAGTTGGTGATCTCGCCGGTGTAGATCTTGGCGATGGTGTCAATGTCGAGATCGGAGACAGGGTTCTCTGGGTTCACGACAATGGCGATGCCGTCGAGCGCGACGACGGTCTCAACAAGGCCGGAGGCCTTTTCGTCATCCTTGAGCGCGCGGCTCGAAAGGCCGATGTCGCAGCGGCCTTCGCTAACGGCCTGAATGCCGGAGCCCGAGCCGGTGGGGTTATAGGTGAACTTCACGTCCTTGTTCATGGCCATGAAGGATTCACCAAGAGAGTTGATGACCTTTTCCATCGAGGTGGAGCCGTCGGTCGAGACGGTGCCGGAGAGGGTCGTTTCTGTGTTGCTGCCGTCAGTGTTGGTGTCGGCGCTGTTGTCGTTCTTGCTGCCGCAGGCGGTCAGCAGGCTCAGCGCCATGACAGCGGTCAGCGCAAGAGTGAGAAACTTTTTCATTTGAAATACTTCCTTTCCATTTTTCCAAGATGTTGTTCCTTGCTACATTTGCCATCATAAAGGCAGGTTGTAAAATCAGAAAGTCGCCTTTTGTAAAATCGCGGTAAAAGAGAAAAAGGACGTTTTCCGTCGGAAAACGTCCTTTTTGAAGGTCAAATATCGTGTTATTCGGTGCGCAGCGCTTCGACAGGGTCCTTGCGCGCGGCGATGCCGGAGGGGATGAGGCCCGCGATAAACGTGAGCGCCATGCTGATGACCACGAGCGCCGCGCCGCCGACAGGCGGCAGGATGGCGTTCAGGCTCTCGATACCCGTCAGGTGGTGCACGACGAGGTTGATGGGGATGATCAGCAATAGCGTGATGCCGATGCCGATGGCACCGGAGCAGAAGCCCTCGATGAGCGTCTCCGCGTTGAACACGCGCGAGATGTCGCGCTTGCTCGCGCCGATGGCGCGCAGAATGCCGATCTCCTTCGTGCGCTCGAGGACCGAGATATACGTGATGATGCCGATCATAATGCTCGACACGACGAGCGAGATCGCGACGAATGCGATAAGCACATAGCTGATGGCGTTGATGATCGTCGTGACCGAGCTCATCAGAAGCGCCACATAGTCGGTGTAATCGATCTGGTCATCCTCGGAAACGCTGTTGTTATACTGCTCGATCGCATCGGCGATGGCATCCTTGTCGGCAAAGGTCGAGGCGTAGATGTTGATGGTCTTGGGACTCGCGAGGTCGACGTCGCCAAGCAGCTTCAAATTGTCCTCATACGTGCCGTTCGAGACCGTCGCAGGCATGTAGTTATCATAAAGCCAGTTGTACTGCTCGCTCGTCAGCGGCGTGACAGCGGGCGACTTTTCGAGCGCCAGGTCGAGCGCCATGGCGAGCTGATCGCTTGTCATGTTAGATAGCCGCGCCTGCACGCCCGCGGCGTACTGCTCTGTCACCTGCTCGCGGATAGACTGCTCCACGTAGCCGAAAAGCGTCTCGTCGTCCATCTGCGCGATATAGGACTTGACGGTCGCCTCATCCACACTCATCTGCTGGGCGTAGGTCGAAATGACCATCTGCTCGATGCTCGCGCGGTCGAGCGAGCCCATCTGCTGGTCCACGATGGCGGAGAGATACTCTTCGCTCGGCACGCTCATCATCGCGGTGTAGGCTGCGGCGCGTTCGGTGACGGAAAGGCCCTCGAGATAGTCGGTCACGTCCGCTTCCTTCTGCTCGTCGCTCACGGAGTAGTCATCGGTCAGGAACGGCAGGCCGAGGATAACGTCGGTCGCGGGGTCGGCCTTCTGCTTGCGTAAAATCTCGGTCTGTCCCGCCTTTTCGACAAGATAGTCCGTCAGCGCGGACGTATAGCCGATCGCGCCGGAGAGCATCGAGGACACTGCGTTCTCGTTCGGGCGCAGGATGCCGACGATCTTCACGCGCGTGCCGACATCGTCGGAGTTATAGAGGAAGTCGAGCCCCGTGTCCGTCGTGCTGACGTCGGTATACGTGCCGCTTGCGGAATCGTACTGGTAGCGCTCAGCGGGCAGGACGATCTTGAAGCTCATATTGCACAGGTCTTTATAGCTCCAGCTCTGGATGTCCTTGCTGTCGAATTCCGAGCCGTCGAGCATGTGCTGCATCGACTCCACGACCTCGTCCTGTGCGCTCAGGCCCAGCGAATAGATGACAAGGTCGGAAATTTCGTTGTCCTTGTTGACGATAAGCATGACCTCGTCGTAATTCTGCGGCCAGGAGCCGTAGATGAGGTCATACTGCTCGTGCAGGAGGCCGCCCACGAGCTCGCCGCTCTCACTATCCTGCGGCGGGAGCATCTGCTCCCAGGTCTCCATCGCGGAGTAGGCCGAGCCGAAGCGCTCGAAATAGCTGCTGTAATCGCCGCCGTAGAGCTCGCTCATGCAGGTCTGCAAAAGCTCCGTCACGTCGGACTTGAAGACCTTGCCGTCGGTGTCTTTGGCATAGATGCTCATGCCGAGGTCGTAGTCATAGGAAATGGAGCTGATATGCTGCGAAAGCTCGTTGTCGCCCTCCAGATAGGTCTTGAAGTCCTTCAAATTGTTCGTCTGCGTCTCCGCCGAGGCAAACGAGCTCATCATGTCGTACATAATGTTGTTGGAGTAGACGGCGTCGAGGTCATGCTGCTCCCCGTCACCCTCGTCCTGCGCATGGACGCCCATCATCGAACTGACCATGCTGGACATGTCCATGCTCTCACTCTCAATCGTCAGGGGGTAGCTCGATAGCGTATCCTCCTGCACGCGGTCGATATAGGTCTGGATGCCGTTGCTCAGCGACAAAATGAGCGCGATGCCGATAATACCGATGCTGCCGGCAAAGGCCGTTAAAAACG
This sequence comes from Hominicoprocola fusiformis, assembly GCA_040095065.1. Lineage (GTDB taxonomy): Bacteria > Bacillota > Clostridia > Oscillospirales > Oscillospiraceae > Hominicoprocola. The sequence goes on along the minus strand of JBBNGO010000023.1, from coordinate 14,432 downwards.
TCCGTCCCTTTTTCGTCATCAGGTTGTTGAGCGACAGTGACAGCGCCGTGCCAAAGCTCATTGAGGTCTTTTTGCTCTTGCCCGCGGCGGGCTTTTCTTCCACGTCCTCCTCATACGGCGCGCTGTCGTCCACGATCTCGCCGTCCTTTAAGCGCACGATGCGGCTCGCGTAGGTCTCGGCAAGCTCGGGGTTGTGCGTCACCATGATGATGAGGCGGTCCTTGGAGATGTTCTTCAAGATCTCCATCACCTGCACGCTCGTCTCGCTGTCGAGCGCGCCGGTCGGCTCGTCGGCGAGCAGAATGTCCGGATCGTTGACGAGCGCCCGCGCGATGGCGACGCGCTGCATCTGGCCGCCAGACATCTGGTTCGGCTTTTTGTCGAGCTGGTCGCCAAGGCCCACGCTCTCAAGCGCCCTGACCGCGCGCTCGCGGCGCTCTGACTTGCTCACACCCGAGAGCGTGAGCGCCAGCTCCACGTTGCTCAGCACCGTCTGGTGCGGGATCAAATTATAGCTCTGGAAGACGAAGCCGATGGAGTGATTGCGGTAGCTGTCCCAGTCGGCGTCGGAGAAGTCCTTTGTCGATCTGCCGCCGATGATGAGATCGCCCTTCGTGTAGTGGTCAAGGCCGCCGATGATGTTCAAAAGCGTCGTCTTGCCGCAGCCTGAATGGCCGAGGATGGCGACAAACTCGCTCTCACGGAACTGTAAGCTCACGCCGCGCAGCGCGTGGACGGTGGTGTCGCCCGCCTGGTAATCCTTGACGATCTGTTGCAGCTTCAGCATATCCTGCCTTCTTTCTGAGTAAATCAAAATAAGAATTCCAGAGTAGGATACCATTTTGACCTTTTACCGTCAACGTGTGCGCGGAAGAATTCACCGAAAGTTCATGCCTCCTCTCCCTTGCATCGATGCAAAGGGAGCGCGGCAAAGCTGCCGCGCTCCCGCTCCGCGCCTATAGGAGGCTGTTTGCGCCGATCTCAATTTCCCGGCGCAGAATTTCCCGGTGCATGGCATCGCAGCCCGTAATATACAGAACGCCCTTTTCCGCCGCATAGGATCTTGTATTTTCCTCGCGCTCACGCGCGTCAAGAAGGAAATAGCGGCAGCCGCCGTCCTCGATGAATTCTTCCACCGTGACGGTACGCAGCCTGCGGAGTTTTTCATTCTCGCACCCCGGCTTTGTCCAGTCTCTGCCGCCCCATTCCTCAATGGTGAGCAGCGCAATGTTGGGATCGTCGACGCGGCCGAATATGATCTCCTGTCCGATGATCTTATTGAGCGAGCCCGGGCACCAATTGCCGACATGCACGCTTTCCCCATCCGCACAGGAGATCGCATCGCCCATAAAAATGATGTCCCAGCCGGAGGGAGTCAGCCGTGCCGCGCCGCAGTAGAGCGAGTTCTCTCCCGCCGTCAGATAGACGCGGTAGTTTTGCCAACCGATGCGCATACGCTGCATCGCAACGGTGCGCGTCGGCTCATAGATGCCGTAATACTGCTCTCCCATGCGGATCGCCGCGCGCGGTGTGAGCTTCATGTCGGACAGAACGACATACGCCGCCAGCACGCACAGCAGCACGGCAACGCTCCTGACCGCGCGGCGCATTCTGCTCGGTTTTCGCTTGATCGTTTTCACGGCTGCGCCTCCCTTCCCGGCAGTGGGATCTCCAATGCAACATGCTCGCCGAGCCGGTCATAAATGAGCCTGATATAAGTATCGTCCGGCTCGATATTGACGCGGTGACTCGCGATGCACACATAGAGCGTGCCACTGCTGCTCACGCAGCTTGGATAATCGCAGTCTTCCCATTCGTCGATCACCTCACCGCGCTCGTTTTCCAGCCGCAGCGTATGCAGCAGCCGCGCATAGACCACGCCGCCGGGAATACGGTCGAAGGCCGTCAACTGCACTTCTGCGCGCTGGGTACTGCAGGAGACCGCATCAATGCGCACGATATCATCGCCGATGGGAATGCGCGTGCCCGGCGTCTCCGTGTTCCAACGCTCCCAGCCCTCACCCGGTTTTTGCACCTCGTACCGGTCACGGATCGCGCCGTAGAGGCCGCTCGACTTCACGATCAGCCCCGCGATCAGCACGCACAGCAGCGCCGTGAGGATGCGCGCGACGCGCTGCACGATGACGAGCCACCAGCCGCCGTACTGCGCGCGCAGTGCCCGCCCCGTCTCCTCGGGGTCTCCCATCAGCGCCACCGCACGCCCGTAGGCCGCGTCCTCCGTGTAGCCGTGCTCGACCAGCGCTTCAGCGTGGTCTTCGATGTGACCGGCGAGCTCATTTCTCAGATCGTTTGCTTCATCGCTCGTCAGCCGGCCGACCTGTGCGAGCACGCGGTCGCAATATTCCTTTCTGTCCATAGCCTCACCCTTTTTTAAGCAAAGTGCAGCACGGCGTTCACTGCGCCGCTGTACTCCTGCCAGGCTTTCTCCTCTTCTGTGAGCACGGCACGGCCGGCGCGCGTCAGGTGATAATACTTGCGCATCCGGCCGGTGGGCGCCGCCTTTTCATAGGCCTCCACATAGCCCTCGCGCTCCATGCCGTGCAGCACGGGGTAGAGCGTGCCCTCTTTCATCTCGAAGACATTGCTCGAGCGGCGCGCCAGCTCCAGAATGATCTGGTAGCCGTACATGTCCTCGGTCGAGAGGAGCTTGAGCAGCAAAAGCTGTGTGTGGTCAATGCTCTTTTTCTTCATGTTGCACCTCCTATGATACATAGAGTATCTATGCTTGTAGTATACATAGAGTTACGAGGTATGTCAAGCCAAAAATATTTGTAAATTTTTGTTCATTTTCTTAACAGACCCTAAACTTTACTTCTTGTCCTCATCAGACATACAATTATAATGATAATTTGAAAATCGGCGGGACTCTTTTACCGCCAAATCGCATCGACATGAAAAGAGAGGTTCCCCATGAAAACGTATCAAGCAGGCATCGACGTAGGCTCCACCACGGTCAAGCTCGTCGTGCTGGATGAAAACGGACAAATGATCTTCGGGCAGTACCAGCGCCATCTGTCCCACACACAGCGCGCACTGTCCGATTTACTCAAGCAGGCGCGCGCAGCGCTCGGCGAGTGCGCGCTCGAATTGCGCGCCACCGGCTCCGGCGCGATCAACCTTGCCAAGGCGCTCGGCATCCCCTTTGTGCAGGAGGTCGTCGCCGTCGCGCAGGCGCTCGAGCGCGTCGCGCCGCAGGTGGATGTCGCCATCGAACTCGGCGGCGAGGATGCCAAGATCATCTACTTCAAAGGTGGGCTCGAAGAGCGCATGAACGGCGTCTGCGCCGGCGGCACCGGCTCGTTTATCGACCAGATGGCCGCCCTGCTGCAGACCGATGCCTCGGGTCTCGACCGCGAGGCCGCGCACTATCAGCAGATCTACCCCATCGCCGCGCGCTGCGGCGTGTTCGCCAAGACGGACATCCAGCCCCTCATCAACGAGGGTGCGACGAAGGCCGACCTTGCCGCCTCGATCTTCCAAGCGGTCGTCAACCAGACCATTTCGGGCCTTGCCTGCGGCAAGCCCATCCGCGGCCATGTCGCGTTCTTAGGTGGGCCGCTGCACTTCCTCCCCCAACTCAAGGCCGCGTTTATCCGCACGCTGAAGCTGACGGATGAGACGACCATCGACCCCGAAAATTCTCATCTCTTCGCCGCCACCGGCGCGGCCATCGACGAAACGCCCGCCAAGGCGCAGCCGCTCAGCGCGCTCATCAAGCGTCTCGACAGCGGCGTGCAGATGGATTTTGAATTAAAGCGCCTGCCGGCGCTCTTTGAAGACGAAGCCGACCTCGAGGCCTTCCGCACCCGTCACCATACGGCGGTCGTGCCGCGCGGCGATCTTGCAACGTATAATGGCGACTGCTTTCTCGGCTTCGACGCGGGCTCGACGACGACAAAGCTCGCGTTAGTTGGCGAAAAGGGCGAGCTTTTGTACTCGTTCTACGCCAACAATCAGGGCAATCCCATCCAGACCGCCATGCAGGCGGTACATACGCTGCGCGAAGCTCTTCCCGCGGGCGCGCATATTGCGCGCTCCTGCTCCACAGGCTACGGCGAAACGCTGCTCAAGTCCGCGTTCTCGCTCGACGAGGGCGAGGTCGAGACCATCGCCCACTGCACCGCCGCGTCGTTCTTCGACCCCAAGGTCGACTGCGTGCTCGATATCGGCGGGCAGGACATGAAGTGCATCAAGCTCAAGGACGGCGCGGTCGACACGGTGCTTCTGAACGAGGCCTGCTCGTCCGGCTGCGGCTCGTTCCTCGAAAACTTCGCCAACTCTCTTGGCATGACAGCGCAGGAATTCGCGCACGAAGCGCTCTTTGCCAAGGCCCCCGTGGACCTCGGCACGCGCTGCACGGTGTTTATGAACTCCAACGTCAAACAGGCGCAGAAGGAGGGCGCAAGCGTCTCCGATATCTCCGCCGGCCTTGCCTACTCCGTCATCAAGAACGCTCTTTATAAGGTCATCAAGCTCTCCGACGCGAGCGAGCTCGGCTCGCACGTCGTCGTACAGGGCGGCACATTCTTCAACGAGGCCGTGCTGCGCGCGTTTGAGCGTATCTCCGGCGCGCAGGTCACGTGTCCCGACATCGCGGGCATCATGGGCGCGTTCGGCGCGGCACTGCTCGCGCGCGACCGCTACCACGGGCAGCAGAGCACAATGCTCCCGCTTGAGGAGATCGAGCAGCTCACGTACAAGACCTCCGCCGCACGCTGTCAGGGCTGCCAGAACCACTGCATGCTCACGGTCAGCGTCTTCCCCGGCGGCCGCCGCCATGTGAGCGGCAACCGCTGCGAAAAAGCCCTGCGCGGCGAAAGCGCTGCCAAACCCGGCGAAAATATCTTCGCCTACAAGCGTGAGCGCATGTTCGCCTATCCCCCGCTCGAGCCGGAAAATGCGCCGCGCGGCGAGATCGGCATCCCGCGCGTACTGAACATGTACGAAAACTACCCGTTCTGGGCGACGTTCTTCCGCGACCTCGGCTTCCGCATCATCCTCTCCCCGTTCTCCACGCGCGCGATCTACGAGCTGGGCATGGAGAGCATTCCGTCGGAATCTGAGTGCTATCCTGCCAAGCTCGCCCACGGTCACGCCCAGTGGCTTATCGACCACGGCGTCAAGACCATCTTCCACCCCTGCGTGTTCTACGAACATCAGGAAGTGCCGGGCGCGCAGAACCACTTCAACTGCCCGATCGTCGTTTCATATCCCGAGAATATCAAGAACAACGTCGAAGCCGTGACCGACGGCTCCGTGCGCTACCTGCATCCCTTCCTCGCTTTCACGAACGAGAAGGTCGCCTCCGACCGTCTCGTCCAGTTCTGTAAGGAAGTATGGAACATTCCTGAAAAGGAAACGCGCCATGCCGCCCACCTCGCGTGGGAAGAGCAGCGCAGGGCCAAGGCCGACGTCCGCGCCGCGGGCGCGAAGGCACTCGCCGACATGGAGAAAAACGGCGGCAGCGGCATTGTGCTCGCCGGACGTCCCTACCACGTCGACCCCGAGATCAACCACGGCATCCCCGAGCTCATCGCGGCCTACGGCCTGACGGTGCTGACCGAGGATTGCCTGCCCATCGACTTTGTCCCCCAGCGCCCCGTGCGCGTGAATGACCAGTGGGTCTATCACTCCCGCCTCTACACCGCGGCGGAATTCGTCTGCGGGCGCGACGATCTTGAGCTCATTCAGCTCAACTCGTTCGGCTGCGGCCTTGACGCCGTCACGACCGATGAGGTCTGCGAGCTTTTGGAGCAGGGCGGCAAGCTCTACACCTGCCTCAAGATTGACGAGGTCAACAACCTCGGCGCGGTGCGCATCCGCATCCGCTCGCTGCTCGCCGCCGTCGCCATGCGGCGCGAGCGCGGGATCCATTCGACCTCTCACGTACAGCCGTTCGAGCGCGTCTACTACACCAAGGAGATGCAGAAGCAGCACTACACCATCCTCGCCCCCCAGATGAGTCCCATCCATTTTGACATTCTCGAGCCTATCTTCCGCCACCACGGCTATAATTTTGAGGTACTGCAAAACGACGACCGCGCCGCCATCGACGCGGGCCTCAAGTACGTCAACAACGACGCCTGCTATCCCTCGATCACGGCGGTCGGCCAGCTGATGGAGGCCGTGACCTCCGGCCGGTACGACACCGACCACCTCGCCCTCATCATGTCGCAGACCGGCGGCTGCTGCCGCGCGAGCAATTACATCGCCTTCATCCGCCGCGCGCTCAAAAAAGCGGGCCTTGAACACATCCCTGTCATCTCGCTCAACGCCAACGGCATGGAGACGAACGAGGGCTTCCGCATCTCGCCGTCACTGCTGTTGGACGCCGCGCACGGTATCATGCTTGGTGACCTGCTGATGCGCTGCCTGTATCGCGTGCGCCCGTATGAGCTCGAAAAAGGCAGCGCGAACGCGCTGCACCGCAAGTGGCGCGACATCTGCATCGACTCGCTCACGAGCGAGCATCCCAAGTACCGCTACGCCCAGCTCTGCCGCGGCATTGTCGAGGATTTCGACGCGCTGCCCATCGACGAAACGCTCAAAAAGCCGCGCGTCGGCGTCGTCGGCGAAATCCTCGTCAAATACATGCCACTTGCCAACAACCATGTTGTCGACCTTTTGGAACGCGAGGGTGCAGAGGCGGTCGTTCCCGATCTTCTCGATTTCTTTGCCGCCACGATCTATGAGCAGGACTTCAAGCACACCCACCTTGGAAAGGGGTGGACAGCTTCGGCCAGCGCCAAGCTCGGCATTCCGGCACTTCAGCGCATGCGCCGCCCCGCGATCGAAGCGCTGAAGGCCAGCAAGCGCTTTGATCCCCCCATGGCCATCAACCATGTGGCGGAGCTTGCCAAGCCCTTCCTTTCAATCGGCAACCAGTACGGCGAGGGCTGGTTCCTCGCCGGTGAGATGGCAGAGCTCATCACCTCCGGCACGCCGAACATCGTGTGCATCCAGCCGTTTGCGTGCCTGCCGAACCATGTGGTCGGCAAGGGCGTCATCAAGGCGCTGCGCGCGGCCTATCCCGGCGCAAACATTGTCGCTGTCGACTATGACCCCGGCGCGAGCGAAGTGAACCAGCTCAACCGCATCAAGCTGATGCTCACCGCGGCGCAGCGCGCGCTGCACGCGCAGGAGGCCACCCCGAAAAAGCCGCAGCCGCCCGAGGCTCCGTCCATCAGCCTGCCGCACCCCAAGGTCGCAATGCTCTGAGCGCAGAAAGCGGCAGAAATTGAAAAATAGGCTTGCTTTCCGCACCTTTCTATGGTATTATGAGTACCTGTGAATATAGCGTGATCACACGTTCAACAATTTGGAGGTTTTCACCATGACTTTATTCGTTACGATTCTTCAGCTTCTCTGCGGTCTCATCGTCATCGGCATCGTCCTGTTCCAGAGCGGCAAGTCCGCCGGCTTAAGCGGTGCAATCGGCGGCGTGGCCGATTCCTTCATGGCCAAGAACAAGGCCAAGAGCACGGATGCCCGTCTTGCGCGTGCCACCAAGTGGGTCGGCGCTGCGTTCATCGTCCTGACGCTCGTGCTGAATATGCTGTAAGAGCAAACGAATCCATAATGAAGAAGAGCGGAAGCAAAAGTTACCTACGCATAAGGACAACATTTCAAATTACCGTTCAAGTAGCATTGAAAAAGCCACTGACTCTGAATTATTCAGGGTCAGTGGCTTTTCGTTGAAAACGAGGCTGCATTCTGGTACAATCTATGTGTATAAAAGGAACTTCTCATAATTGCACCTTACAGAGCTTGTTTATGTAACCGTTGTAATACTGCAAGACCTGTTCCACGGCCCCGGCGTCACCGGCGCGGGCCGCCTCGATCACTGCAAGGGGCAAAGGCTCCTTATATCTGGCCTGCTTCATTCTGCAATACCTCCCGTCAGTCTTGTTCTCATGGTTTCCAGCGTCTTAGTCCTGTGCCGCTGGACGGCGCTGCGGGACATTCCCACTACCGCGCCGATCTCGCCGTCCGTCAGTTCCAGGACACAATGCAGTATCAAGATGCTTTGTCCCGGCTGGGGCAAGCTGGCAAAGGCAGCAGCCACCAGCCCGTCGCTGATCTGAAGCTCACAGCCATAGGCCGGAAATATAAAACTGTCGCTGGGGTACTGATCTATCGTGCATAGCGTGTCCAGTTCCGAAAGCGGCAGCGTTTCAAAGGATGTTTCCCAGCCACGCTGACGCTTCCTTTCCCGGAAGTAGTCAACGGCTTCATGGTACAGTACCAGCTTGCAAAAATGGTCAAACTGGCAGCGCCTCCCGTAATCATCAGGGGTAACTTTCATCTTCTCACCCCCTTTCCGTGGGGAGTGAGCAGGATGATCCTGTCCGTTGTCAGGGGCCTATGCTGGCCCTGGTCTGCTGACCGCCTCCTTTTCCATCTGATTTTTTGCCGGAAATGAGAATCCGCGAAAATCGACAAAAATCGCCCGGCAGGTCGTAAACCTACCGGGCGACGATTTGAAGCGTTTTGTTGTTTTCTTACATGGTATAGTTCATACTCATAGCCGGAATATTCCCGTGGCGGGGCAAGGCTTTTTTTAAGCGGTAGAAGTGGATTAGATTATAATGATAGTAAAACAGCATGGCGGCGTCCTCCCGTGGGCCGCCATGCCTTTAACTGCTGGGAATGACAGAAAGAAAGCAGCGGCCTTGATTTCTCAAAACCGCCACCAGTGAATATAAATTAAGCGTGAAAATGGGTCTGCCCAGCAGCGGTTTCTTTCTTTTCTGCCGCTGGGCAGATGTTTTTTCTTTAGATACATGATAAGAGGAATTTTTGAAGATTCCATAAAGATTTGAAAAATGGACGGACATAAAAGACGTCCATTACACTATCGGAAAATCAGCAAGGAAGTTTCATAGTAACCTTTGCGCCGCCGGTTTCTTTTGAATTTTCTAAAATAAGCTGACCATTATGTTGTTCCATAATCGAATTTGTAATATATAGACCCATACCAAAGTGTAACTTTGAATTGCGGCTTTGATCGCCCATATAGAACCGTTCCTGTGCGTGGCATAATGCCTCTTTAGAAAACCCCGTTCCCTCGTCTGTGACTGAAATTTCCACGAAACCGTTGTTACTCTGAACATCCACATAAAGCGTTCCGCCTTGCGGGGAGTAGTCCAGCCCATTACTGATAACATTCATAATAGCACGTTCTATCAGCACCCTATCAAATTTCAGCATTTGAGGGAGTGAAACAGTATTCATTTGCAGCCGGATTTCTTTTGTCCGGCATAGTGATTCCATATAACCGAACAAGTGCTGCATGAACGCTGGCAAGTCTATACTTTCAATATGGAGCTGATAACCAACCGCCGCCCGTGATATATCAATCAGGGTTTGAATATATGACTGCATCTGGCCGGAGCTTTCCACGACGTAACCAGCGTATAATCGTTGCTCATCATCAAGATTTGTTTCTGTGAGTAAATCAGCATTTCCTTGAATAACCGTCAGAGGCGTTTTCAAATCATGGGCAAGCGCGGCGATTTGCTCTTTCTGTGTCTGTTCGGTTTTCCATTGCCGTTCTAACGAAATTTTCAGATTATCTTTCATATCTGAAAAAGATGCAAGGACATCTTCAAACTCTTTGATTTTGGCGTGTCCTACTTCAAAATCAAGGTTTTGCTTTGAAACCTCCGCAGTTGCTTCAAAAAGCGGGGTCAGTTGTGTACGCAGGTTCTTAGCAAATCTGGCGGTCAGTATGATAATGACCAGCAGCGAATTTACAGCCATCAGGATAAATGCAAGCGTGTCAGGAGATGGAAAATATTCTGGTAGCCATGACACTGTAAATTGAGAACCAATATAATACCTTAAAACGCAAAATTCGTTTTCCCGGACAACAAGTGCAAACTGCCTCCCCGTAGCATATTCAATATATTCTCCCTTTGCGTACAGCAGGGCAATTTCTTTTTCATCATCGTCCATATTGCTGTAAAGCTCATTAAAGTTCTTGTCCAGAATTAAGTAGCCGCATCCCTGTGGAATCACAACCTTTGTAATATCCGGGGCAATCGTCAGCGTTGGAATGATCTCTTTTACCTGCAATTCACTTAGATTTGCTCTTGTAGCTAATCCAGCATTTACAGCAAGTCCCTCCAAACCAGAAGGGACAATAATTGCCGCTATCAGCATGACAATGAGGGAGATAGCAAACTGGCGAAACAATATTTTCAATGTAGGTTTCTTTTTCACTCCCATTTATATCCTATCCCCCATACGGTGCTGATCGGACTTATTTTGAAATGCTCCAATTTCGCACGAATATTTTTTATATGCGTTGAGATCGTAGAGTTATCGCCTATTCCATCAAACCCGAAAACGGCTTCATAGATTTGTTCTTTTGTAAAAACCTGTCCCCGGTTTTTCGCAAGGTATTCACAGATTGAATACTCGCTTTTGGTAAGGGGAACCGGCTGTTCTGAAACATACAGTACCTTTGCGGAAAGGTCAAATCTTATATCAGGCTCAAATGAAAGTGTGCTGTGATGCTCCCTTTTTTCTCTGCGTAAATGTGCCGCGACACGGGCGCGAAGCTCCTGAATACGAAAAGGTTTCGTAATATAATCATCCGCACCGATGCCCAATCCAAACAATATATCTTCCTGTAATGTCTTTGCGGTCAGAAAGAGAATCGGGCAGTCTACCATATTCCTGATCTGTTTGCAAAACTCAAACCCGTCTGTGCCAGGCATCATCACATCCAAAAGAATGAGGTCATAGAAATGCAGCTTTTTGATGTCTACATCATCCGCATTTTGACAGACTGTTATCAAATATCCATCTTTCCCCAAACTGTTCTTAATCAATTCCAAGATAGAAACTTCATCGTCAACCACAAGTAAGTGGGTCAAAAAATCACCTCCCGCCCCATTATACCACATTGTCGAGGTTACTCATCATTATTTTTAATGTCAGCTTTCCGATATTCATTGTTGATATTTACAGCTACGGCATTGCTTATATCCACATCCACAATACTGTAAACGTAGCCGAAACTGAAATCTTCCCCCGCCACATTTTTGAAGCGTTTCGATACCTGCCCGATTTCTTCTTGCAGTTCTGACATTTCAAGACATTCATCCGTTATGGTATATGTCAGGCCGTTATATGAAATTTCATCATAGTTTGCGGCGTTCAGCTCATAATACGGCAGGGATTCATTTAACGCCTTATTTTTATCGGCGGTATCGCGGAGCGCACCGCAGGCCGATAAGCATATAAGATTTACAAGCACAATTACCACGGCAAACAGGCACTTTTTATTCACTGTTTTTACCTCCCTCCCAACCATGAAACCAAACCAAACTGGCAATCAGCAGACAAGCAGTGCAGCATACAGAAATAATCATACCGCTGAAAAAATCGGTTTTTACCTGTGCATACAGTTGGGGGCTATCCCATGCAAGCACAGTGTAATCCATAGCACGAACGCCCCAGGCCCAGGGAATATATTTCCATGTAGCGTCACCAAGCCCTGTTATCATAAGGGCAGCTATTAAACTCCCTGCAATTCCCAATCCCATAGATGCACCTTTTCCGAAGCTCATTCCCACAAACAAATGAATCAGGTAAATGGGAAGCATGGTAATCAACAATAGAATCCCTGCTTTCAGGTAAAGGCTTGCCGGAGCATCCCTATATAGTGCAGCGAATGTTCCTAACGCTAAAAATGTTGCGCCAAAAGCACAGATCATCAGAAAACCAAGTTTACCAATATACGTTGCCATGCGAGATGGGATTGTTCCCAACAAAAGCTGATAATGCCCGGCCTGATTTTCGATCTGAACAACCAGGCCTACAATAATGCCGATCAGAAACGGGAACGCAACGGCCAGCACTTCCAGATAGGCACTGATTTTGGTTGCCAGTTCCCATCTGGATATATGATAGTAACCCGCAAAAATCGCCGCACATATAATCGGAATCATGCTGTGCATATAGAGCAAAATGCTATGTTTACACTTCTGATATTCTGCTTTCCAGCAGCGAACCACAGATACCATAGTTACCCCACCTCCTTTTTCTCAAACCATCTTGCAGTTAAAAATGACAGCGCCGCAAACCAGGCCAGCGAAATGACCAATACAAGTATAATCATCCAAAATGCCATTGCCGTACTCTGATCTGCAACCGGCTCACCATTAGGCAAAATACCTAACACGGAAATCATAAGATGCGGCACCCAGCTATACGGGCAGATCATCCACAAAGAGGTTGTAGCCGTGAAAATCCCTAAAACGCTTCCAAGTCCGGCATTAAGAATAACCGTGACAAAGATACCAACTTTTTTTGATAACCATAAGCACAGCGGAACTTCCCATAGGCTTGCAATGACAATACAAGCTGTTCCGGCCGCAGCCTGCCAAATTCCGATTGTCAGGGGAATTTCGTTGATAACTAATATTGCAAAACCGCCCAACAGATTTAGCGCCAGGAAAATGAAATTCCCCACACAGGAGTAAATACCGGCCACTCCAATTTTTGCTTTCCAGACTTTGTTCTGCGAAACAGGCAATGAAGCAACGGCACGATATTTTAGTTTGCCATTATCCCGCTGTTCAATCAAGGCACAGGTGAGCGTAAGGAATCCAGGATAAAGCAGGATATACCACCAATTATAAGAATTGAGCTGGAACCAAAGAGGGGCAAAAAAGTTCATAAGCGCAGTTACAAACGGGGCCAGAACGATCAGCGTTTTTGTGAAAGTTCTCTTATGCTTTAGGTTCTCTGCCTGAATATATGCCATCTCCATTTAATATCCCTCCTTACCATTTCTGCGAATAACATCCATAAAGAGTTGTTCCAAATCTTCACCGGCGCGAAGCTCTCCCTCATATCCAAGGACGCCGCCAGCAATGATACCCACATGATCTGCAATCTGCTGGACTTCTGACAGAATATGGCTGGACAAAATAACTGTAATCCCTTTGCAGGGAAAAGAGCGAACTAACTCTCGAAGTTCCTCAATCCCTAAAGGGTCAAGGCCGTTAGTCGGTTCATCCAGAATCAAAAGCTGGGGACTGTTCAGCAATGCAATAGCAATACCAAGCCGCTGCTTCATACCAAGAGAAAACTGCCCGGCCCGTTTCTTGCCGGTATTCGTGAGCTGGACAATTTGCAATACCTCGTTAATTCGTGCATCGTCCAGGCCGAGCAATGTAGTTCTGACTTTGAGATTTTCGTATGCAGTCAGATTTTCGTAAAGCGGGGGCATCTCAATCAAAGCACCGATATGCTCCAGATCATTCCGCTTCCACGGGTGGCCGTCAAACTCGATGCTTCCCGATGTGGGGCGCAAAATGCCGGTGAGCATTCTTAAGATCGTGGATTTGCCAGCCCCATTCGGCCCCAGCAGACCATAAACCGAGTTGCGCCGGATGTTCAGTGACACATTGTTTACCGCCATTTGCCCCTTGAAATTTTTGCAGAGGTCAGTCGTTTTCAAAATCATATCCATATAATCAAGTCCTTTCTTTGATTTTACGGATAGCATACCGGGCAATTTTGAAGATTTCATAAAGATTCCCGAAAACAGAATATGAACAATACACCGTAACCGTGGAGCATATCGCAACAAAGCACCAACCTACGCATTTAGGGCCTTAAAAAGCCCTATATTTCAAGGTTTTTCCCGCATAGTCGGCGGGGTATGTGAGTGTTTTATCCTATCCCCGCCATAGTGCCGCTCTAAATGCGTAGAATTTACCAGCAGAAAATCGCCGGTTTCTCTGGCTCCATACTCCCAGATATGGTATCATGGAAAAAATCAATCTGACGGGGGTATCAGGATGGACGGACAAGAAAAGCTGCTGGACTATATCCGGCTTATTCTCGCCGGTAAGAGTCATGAGCACATCGCCATACGAAAAATGCTTACATTTCTCGTAGAGATCAGGGGCAATAAATGAAACAGCTGAAGTGAACGATGTCTGATAGGTTGTATAGAGCTCACCGTAGCGGACGCACGGGAGACCCTGTTGAACTGTTTCGTTCCGCTTTATGCCGCTACCGCGCACAATCTCTCCCAAGGAGCGAATACGCACCCACTCCCACGAATCGGGGATGTCAAACGGTACCTCATCCGCCAGCGACCGCACTTCATCGCCGATTTTCTCATAAGGAGTATTATCGGCACCTTTGAGATACCAACGCCGCCTGTGGCGGCGTTGACGCAAGCATAGCATTTGTATGACAAACGCGCTTGCTGGGGCTCGCCCCAGTCCCCCATGCCGCCTGCGGGCGGAAACTTTTCGGCAGAATTGCCGGAATGTAAGTGTGTAAAATCGGGTTTGGCAAGGTTGCCAAACCCGGCCTTGAAAGGGAAACTCATGAAAATGGAAGCGGCATGAAGTGAGGAAGGGTTGACAATATTGTCAACC
>JBBNGO010000022.1:0-39590 GCA_040095065.1 Hominicoprocola fusiformis | reverse complement strand
ATTCTCTCACGCGAGAGAATGGCCCCCTTTACTCGCTTCTTTGCGCGGCGCAAAGGACTTACGCCCCCACGCAGCGGGTCATACCAGCAAAGTTATTTAACTAATTCCTAAAGGAGTTTTAGTTAAACAGTTTCGCGATAGAAATTTCCTGATATGTGCGCTCGATCGCTTCGGCGAACATCGGCGCGACGGTCAGGTACTTGATGCGGGACTTGGCGAGCTCCTCTTCGCCGGCAGGGGCGGGGATGGTGTCGAGCAGGGCGAGCTCTTCGATGCTGCTCGCGGCCAGGCGCTCGAGCGCGGGGCCGGAGAGAACGCCGTGGGACGCGCAGGCGTAGACCTTCTTCGCGCCGCCGACCTCAACGATGGCCTTGGCCGCGTTGCAGAGGGAACCGGCGGTGTCGACCATGTCGTCGAAGAGGATGCACTCTTTGCCCTCGACGTCGCCGATGACGTTCATGACCTCGCACTGGTTGGCCTTCTGGCGGCGCTTATCGACGATGGCGAGGTTCATGTGCAGCTTCTGGGCGAAGGTGCGGGCGCGGGCGACGGAGCCGACATCGGGGGAGACGACGACCATGTCCTCGCACACGGAACCGAACTTCTTGGCGTAGTAGTCGACGAAGATGGGGTTGCCGAAGAGGTTATCCACGGGGATATCGAAGAAGCCCTGGATCTGGTTGGCGTGCAGGTCCATCGTCAGCACGCGGTCAACGCCTGCGGCGACGAGCATGTTGGCCACGAGCTTGGCGGAGATGGGGTCGCGGCTCTTGGCCTTGCGGTCCTGACGGGCATAGCCGAAGTAGGGCATGACGGCGGTGATGCGGCCGGCGGAAGCGCGGCGGCAGGCGTCGACCATGATCAGAAGCTCCATCAAACTGTCGTTGACGGGCTTGCAGGTGGACTGAACGAGGAACACGTCGCTGCCGCGCACGGTCTCGTACAGGGAGACGGAGGCCTCGCCGTCTGCGAAGCTCTTGACCTCGCTCTCGCCGAGCTTGGTGCCGATGATCTTGCAGATGTCCGCTGCCAGTTTGGGGTTTGCGTTGCCGGTGAAAATCTTGATGTCCTTACCGTGAGAGATCATGTTGATGTACTCCTCTGTTTATAAAAATTTTTCTGAAGTTACTTTTTCTCGTGCGCCGCGCGCCACTGTTCCGCCCAGCCGGGCTTGTTGACCTGACGCTCGCGCGCGATGGCGAGGGAGTCGGCGGGCACCTCGTCGGTGATGGTGGAGCCGGCGGCGATGTAGCTGCCGTTCCCGACCGTGACGGGGGCGATGAGGTTTGTGTTGCAGCCGATGAAGGCGTCGTCGCCGATCGTGCAGCGGAATTTTTTAAAGCCGTCGTAATTCGTCGTGACCGTGCCGCAGCCGAAGTTGATGCGCTCGCCGCAATCGCTGTCGCCGACGTAGGTGAGGTGCGAGATCTTCGTGCCGTTGCCGATGACGCTGTTTTTGATCTCGACAAAGTCGCCGACTTTGACATGGTTGCCGATCTTCGAGTTCGGACGGACGTAGGCAAAGGGGCCGACGGTCGTGTGCGCGCCGACCGTGCTTTCATTGAGCTGCGAGGCGTTCACCTCGGTCTCGTCGCCGACCGTGCAGTCGCGGATCATGGCGTTCGGGCCGATGGTGCAGTTCTTGCCGATGACGGTCCGGCCGCGCAGGATCGTTCCCGGCAGGATGACCGTGCCGCTGCCGATCTTGACGCGGGGGTCAATGTAGGTATTGTTGGGGTCCATGATGGAAACGCCCGCGGCAAAGTGCTTGTCGGCGATCTTGCGGCGGCACATGTCCTGTGCGGATCTGAGCTCCTCGTCGTCGCCGACGGGCAGAAAGCCCTTCGTGATCTCCGCCCCCTTGGGGAAGGCGGCAAAAGCGCCGTGCTCCTTGAGCACCTTGCAGCACTCCTTCGCGTCCGCGGAGTAGACCGCGCCGCCGGAGAACACGCCCACGGGCAGCACCGCGCCGTTGACGATGAGCACGCTGCCCTTTTCATCCTTGAGGAGCGTTAAAAGCTCTTCCCCGTGTCTGGCACCGTCGACGTAGACAACATCGGCGTTTTCGGGGACGTAGGGGCGCATCATGTCGTGCGCCCGTTTGTCAGACACAATAAAAAACCGCTCAATGCCCCGCCCCATCAGTTCTTCGACCATCCACGTGAGAATGGGGCAGAACAAAATGGGCCTCAGCATCAGCGGCGTTTTTTCTTTTGTCAGGGTCATATCGTCCGGCATAAAGAGAACTGCCAACTTCTGATCCATCGGAGCTCATCTCCTTTCATTTTACTCTCTATTAACGACATTATAGCAAAGATGCCCGAAAAATCCACCGTTTCTCACAAAAAAAACAAAAATTTTTTGATTTGGCGGCTTTACTTTTGCATTTTCAAAATTTCGTTTCAAAAGGCTGCTTTTTTGGTTGAATTCGCAATATTTTTGCGGTACAATAATAAAACTTTCGCGTGGAGGAGGTGCTGTCATGCTAAATATCGTGCTCGTCGAGCCGGAGATCCCGCAAAACTGCGGCAATATCGCGCGCACCTGCGCGGCGACGGGGGCGCATCTGCATCTCATCAAGCCCCTCGGGTTCGACATTTCCGACCGCGCCGTCAAGCGCGCGGGGCTGGACTACTGGTACCTTGTGGATATCAGCGTGTACGAAAATTTAGCCGACCTTTTTGCAAAGCATCCCGAGGCGGAACGAGACTGCTGGCTCGCCACGACCAAGGCTCCGCAGGACTACTGCCAGGCGGAATTCAAGGACGGCTGCTGGCTCTTTTTCGGAAAGGAGACCGCGGGCCTGCCGGAGCCTTTCCGCGTGGCGCACTATGAGCGCTGCATCCGCCTTCCGATGCGCAAGGAGGCGCGCAGCCTGAATCTATCAAACTCCGTGGCGATCCTGACGTATGAAGCGCTGCGGCAGACGGGCTTTCCCGGTCTCAAGCACGAGGGGGAAATGCTGGAAAAGGAGTAAATCCCAAATCCGTTTCAACTGAGTAACCAAATCGTATGTGTATGAGGAGGAAACAACATGAATTATAACAAGAAGACTGTTCTCGATGTGGACGTGAGCGGCAAGAAGGTGCTGCTGCGCTGCGATTTCAACGTGCCCCAGGACAAGGAGACCGGCGAGATCACCTCGGATAAGCGCATCGTGGCCGCGCTGCCGACCATCCGGTATCTGCTCGACCACGGCGCGGCGGTCATCGCCTGCTCCCACCTCGGCAAGCCCGAGGCGAAGTTTGACAAGTGGGTGAAAAAGCAGACCGAAAAGGGCAAGGACCCCGCGACGCTGACCGAGGAGAAGTGGAAAAAGTCCCTCGACAAGCTGACGCTTGC
Organism: Hominicoprocola fusiformis; assembly: GCA_040095065.1. Classification (GTDB taxonomy): domain Bacteria; phylum Bacillota; class Clostridia; order Oscillospirales; family Oscillospiraceae; genus Hominicoprocola. Next base: position 36,248 of record JBBNGO010000022.1, on the reverse strand, counting down.
GCCCGTCGCCAAGCGCCTGTCCGAGCTTTTGGGCAAGGATGTCATCTTCGCGCACGACGTCGTCGGCGAGGATGCCAAGGCCAAGGCCGCGGCGCTCAAGGGCGGCGAGATCATGCTGCTTGAAAACACCCGTTTTGAAGCGGGTGAGACCAAGAACGACCCCGAGCTCGCCAGGGCCCTTGCCTCGATGGCGGAGCTGTACGTCTCCGACGCGTTCGGCACGGTGCACCGCGCGCACGCGTCCACCGCGGGCGTGGCCGCCTATCTTCCCGCCGTGTCTGGCCTGCTCGTTGCCAAGGAGCTTGAGGTCATGGGCAAGGCGCTCGACGATCCCAAGCGCCCGTTCGTCGCCGTGCTCGGCGGCGCAAAGGTCAGCGACAAGATCGCCGTCATCAACAACCTTTTAGACAAGGCCGACACCGTCATCATCGGCGGCGGCATGGCCTACACGTTCGCCAAGGCGCAGGGCGGCGAGATCGGCAAGTCCCTGCTCGAGGAAGACAAGTGCGCCTACGCGCTCGAGATGATCGAAAAGGCCAAGCAGAAGGGCGTCAAGCTCCTGCTGCCGGTCGATACCGTCGCAGCGACGGAGTTTGCCGCCGACGCAGAGCCCCACGTCGTCGACGCGATGCACATCCCCGCGGATATGATGGGCATGGACATTGGCCCCAAGACCGTCGAGCTCTTCTGCGCGGCGACCAAGGGCGCGGGCACGATCGTGTGGAACGGCCCCATGGGCGTTTTTGAGTTCCCAACCTTTGCGACCGGCACGAAGGCCATGGCCAAGGCACTCGCCGAGAGCGGCGCGGTCACGATCATCGGCGGCGGCGACAGCGCGGCGGCAGCCGAGCAGCTCGGCTTTGCCGACAAGATCACGCACATCTCCACCGGCGGCGGCGCGTCGCTCGAGTTTCTGGAAGGCAAGGAATTACCGGGCGTTGCGTGCCTTTTAGACAAGTGAGAAAAATCACTATTGATTTTCATATATTCGCATAGATTTTAGATTTAGACAGTAACAGGAGAAAAGACCCAACATGAATCGCAGATACCGTAAAACCATCATCGCAGGCAACTGGAAAATGAACAAGACCCCCAGCGAGACCAAGGCCTTTGCCGAACAGTTCAAGGCCATCCTTCCCAAAACCAAATGGTGCGACATCGTCGTGTGCGTGCCCACGGTCGACCTTTCTGCCGCCGTGCGCTCGTTCAAGGACAGCCGCATCGCCGTCGGCGCGGAGAACGTCTACTTTGAAAAGAGCGGCGCCTACACCGGCGAGATTTCCGCCGACATGCTCGCCGACCTCGGCGTGCGCTATGTCATCGTCGGCCACAGCGAGCGCCGCGCGCTCTTCGGCGAGACGGACGAGATCGTCAACAAAAAGGTCCTCGCCGCGCTCGAGGCGGGGCTGAACCCCATCATCTGCGTGGGCGAGAGCCTTGCCCAGCGCGAGATGGGCGTGACGATGGAGCTCATCGCGCTGCAGGTCAAGTCCGCCCTCGCGGGCGTGAGCGCCGAGCAGATGCGCCGCTGCGTCATCGCCTATGAGCCCATCTGGGCCATCGGCACCGGCAAGACCGCCACGGGCGAGCAGGCGGCCGAGGTCTGCACCTATATCCGCTCGCTCATCCGCGCGCAGTACGGCGCGCGCATCGCCCGCAGCGTGACCATTCAGTACGGCGGCTCGATGAAGGGCTCGAACGCCCACGAGCTGCTCTCGCACGAGGACATCGACGGCGGCCTGATCGGCGGCGCTTCGCTCGACCCCAAGGCGCTGATGGAGATCGTCCACGCTGCCAACCAGGAGTAAGGAGGAAAATCGATGAATAAAACTCCCACCACGCTGATCATCATGGACGGCTTCGGCCTGTCCAACGATACCGTCGGCAACGCGGTGCGCGCGGCCAACACCCCCGTGCTCGACGGCCTTTTTGCCGAGTATGCCCACACGACGCTCCAGGCCTCCGGTCTTGACGTGGGCCTGCCCGCGGGCCAGATGGGCAACAGCGAGGTCGGCCATACCAACATCGGCGGCGGCCGCGTCGTGTTCCAGGACCTGCCGCGCATCACCCGCTCCATTGAGGACGGCACATTCTTTGAAAATCCCGCCTACAACAAGGCGATGGATGACTGCCTCGAAAAGGGCTCTGCGCTGCACCTTTACGGTCTGCACTCCACCGGCGGCGTGCACTCCACGCTCGACCACCTCTACGCGCTCTTAAAGATGGCGCACATCAAGGGCTTAAAGCGCGTGTATATCCACGCCTTCCTCGACGGGCGCGACACGCCCCCGACCTCCGGCCGCGACTTTGTCGCAAAGACCATGGAAAAGTGCCGTGAGCTCGGCGTCGGCAAGATCGCGACCGTCATGGGCCGCTATTACGCGATGGACCGCGACAAGCGCTGGGACCGCCTCGAGAACGCCTATGACGCGCTCGTCTACGGTGAGGGCGTGCAGGACAGCGACCCCATCCACGCCATCGAGGAGAGTTATAAAAACGGCGTGACGGACGAATTTGTCGAGCCCATCGTCTGCGACAAGGACGGCATGATCTCCGACAACGATTCGGTCATCTTCTTCAACTACCGCCCCGACCGCGCCCGCGAGATCACGCGCGCGTTCGTCGACCCCGCGTTCGACGGCTTCAAGCGCGAGTTCTTCCCGCTCACCTACGTCTGCAACACCGAGTATGACGCGACCATGCCGAACGTGCTCGTCGCCTTCCCGCGCATCAGCGTGAAAAACGGCCTTGGCGAGTATCTGAGCAAGATGGGCATGACCCAGCTGCGCATCGCCGAGACCGAGAAGTACGCACATGTCACGTTCTTCTTCAACGGCGGCGTCGAGGACCCGTATCCCGGCGAGGACCGCGTACTCGTCGCATCCCCGAAGGTCGCGACCTACGACCTCCAGCCCGAGATGAGCGCCTACGAGGTCGCGAGCAAGTGCGTCGAGCGCATCGAGTCCGGCAAGTACGACGTCATCATTCTGAACTTTGCCAACTGCGACATGGTCGGCCACACCGGCGTCTTCGACGCGGCTGTCAAGGCCGTCGAAACGGTCGACGAGTGCGTCGGTCAGGTCGTGGAGGCGACGCTCAAGATGGGCGGCATCGCGATGATCACCGCCGACCACGGCAACGCCGAGCAGATGCTCCAGGCGGACGGCAAGAGCCCGATGACCGCGCACACGACGAATGTGGTGCCCTTCATCCTCTGTGGCGCAGGTACCGAGCTGCGCGAGGGCCGCCTCGCCGACATCGCGCCGACGATCCTCGACGTGATGGGCCTTGAGCAGCCCGCGGAAATGGACGGCAAGACGCTGATCGTCCGCTAAAAAATCGAATCTGCCATGTTTAGAAAAAGCTCTGACGGTACACACTACCGTCAGAGCTTTTTTTGCTCGCAATTTTCGCACGAGCCGCGAAGCGGCGGAAAGGATGAAACATGGCAGGATCGAACGGCCGCGCAAAGCGGCACTTCTTCGGCGGGACGGGCTTATACATAGCCCTGTTCCTCGGTGTGACGGCGCTGGCCGTCGCGGGCTATTGGACGCTGCTGCCGAAAAATACGGCGGACAAGGACGCGGAGAACGTTTCCTCGCAGGTGGAGCTGCCGCTTGAGGACGAAACGCCGCAGATGCCGGAAGCGGAGCTGCCGCAGGAGGCGGCAAAGCCGGCAGAGCCGGTGGAGGAGCCGCCCGAGGACCTCACCGTGATGGATGAGGCCACGGGCGTGGAGGACACCGTCCCCGCGATGGAGAGCGAGACGGACGCGCAGCCCGTCGCCCCGCGGCTCGTGGTCGCGCCGCTCGTGGGGGAGGAGGTCGCGGCGTTTTCGGTCGACGAGCTCACGTATAACGAGACGCTTGGCGACTGGCGCACGCACGACGGCATCGACATCGCCGCCGAGGTCGGCACGCAGGTGATCGCCGCGTGCAGCGGCGTTGTGACGGCGGTGCGCGACGACGACATGATGGGCACGCTCGTGACCATCGCGCACGACGGCGGGTACGAAACGACGTACGCGAACCTCCGCAGCTCGCCGGGCGTCGGCGAGGGACAGTACGTCTCCGCGGGCGAGGTCATCGGCGCGGTGGGCAGCAGCTCGATCGCCGAGTTCTCGATGCCGGCGCATCTGCACTTTTCGGTCAGCAAAGATGGGGTACCATGCGACCCGAAGGAATTTCTGAATTAAAAATAGAGGCCGCTCAGCTATGGCTGAGCGGCCTCTATTTTTAGGGAGATCACAGCCCGCTGCACGCATAAATCGCCCGCCAACGGCGGGCGGTTTCCACACTTGCGGGCTGAGAGGTGTTTTTTGTCACGCACGTGTCGCGACAAAAAACGATTAAAATTATTTCGCGCCTGCGGGCGCAAAGTCTGCGACGCGTTTTGGCGTGATTTGAGAGATTTACTCCTTTTTCGCCTTGGGGACGGGAGAGAGCTCGTTGAGCAGGGTGAAGCCTAAGATCAGGGCACCGCCGATGACTTGCATTGCGGTCATGCTCTCGCCGAGCAGGGTGACGGAGACGAGGACGGCGACGAGGGGGTCGATGTAGCTTAAAATCGCGGCCTCCTGTCCGGGCAGCTCCTTGAGCGACGAGAAGTACAGGCAATATGTGACACCCGTGTGGACAAGGCCGACGATGAGAAGATTGACCCAGCCGACGGCGTTCAGCGAGCTGAGTGTGATGCCATTTGTCGAGAGTACGTAGGGGATGAGCACGACGATGGCGGACAAAAACTGCAAAAACGTGCGGTGGATGCCCTCGACCTGATGGATGGACTTGTTGAGCAGGATGACGGTCGCGTAAAACACCGCCGCGCCGAGGCCGAAGAGAATGCCCTTGAGGTCATCCGACCCGCGCGTGTCGCCGATGCCGGTGATGAGCACAAGGCCGAGCGTGGACATGACAAAGCAGAGAAATTTCTTTCCCGTGAGCTTTTCATGGAAGAGGATGGGGCAGACGAGCGTGACGATGACGGGCGCAAAGTAATAGCTCAGCGTGGCGACGGAGACGCTCGTATAGCGGTAGGCCTCAAATAAAAGGATCCAGTTCACACCCATTGCCGCGCCGGAGAGGAGCAGCAGCGGCACCTCCTTTTTGATGCGCGCGAAGGGGATCTTCTGCCTGCTGACAAGTAAGTATACGCCGATCAGCAGCGCGGCCAGCACGGCGCGGTACAGCGCCAGCTCGCCGGACGAGACGGAAATATTGCGCACAAAAAGCCCCAGCGTGCCGAAGACGGTCATCGACATAATGAGCATGAGACGGGGGTCGGCCTTTTTCATAAAAATTCCTCGCGATCTGACAGAACATGCAAACGGTAGTTGCCGACTATCATAGCACGCGGACTTCCCGCCGTCAATCGGGAAAGTAAAAAGAGAGAGGCCGCCCAAAAGAAAACCTTTCGGACGGCCCGGAGGAGAGAGATGGGAGCGCTAACGCGTCAATACGCGGAGCAAAACAGCCAGTTCGCCAAGCCCGAATATGGACAAAAGCGCCACGCCGCGCAGCTGCGGCTTCTTGACGCGAATCGGTGTGATGTACAGCACACCGAGCAGAAACAGCCCCAGCGCGTAGACGACCGCGCAGTTCAGGGAAAAGTGCAGCGAGAGCAGATAGAAGAGCGGCGCGAGCACGGCGCTCGCCGTGACCGGCACGCCGAGGTAGTAGGCGCGGTGCTCGCTCATCTGGTTCTGCCGCTCCTCTTCCGTCACGTTGAAATAGGCGAGGCGGATGAGCGCGCAGAGCGCGAAAAACGACATCGTCGCAAGGAACCAGAGTCTATCGCAGTCCATGCTCCAGCCGATGGCGGCGGGCAGCACGCCGAAGCACACGAGGTCGTTGAGCGAGTCGATCTGGATACCGAAGCGCTTTTCCTGTTCGGTGCGGTCCTTTTTCGTGCGGGCGATGCGCCCGTCGAAGGCATCGAGCAGCCCCGCGAGCATCAGGCACAGCATGGCGTCGAGAGGCTCGTTTTGCGCGGCGGAATAGAGGCCGCCAAGCCCCAGCAGCAGCGAGAGATAGGTTGCGATCACGGTGTAGTCGTAAACTCCGATCATAAAAAACCGTCCGATCCTTTTGGATTGCAGCACCATTATACCAGACTGCGGCGGGGAAGTATCGCTAAAATGCTGACAAGGTTATTGGCTGTGGTGTGAACGCTCGATGACGCGCGCAAAGCGCGCTTCGTCGTAGATGACCGGCACGGGGTAGACGGGGTTCGCCTCCTGCGCGGCCCAGGTGGCCATGAGGGGAATGTCCTCTTTGCGGATGCAGTTGAAGTGGTCGGGGATGCCCATGCGGGTATTCATCGCGCGGATTTCGGCGATGAACGCCTTGGCGAGAGATTCTTCGCTCTCGCCCTTGAGGCCGACAAGTGCGGCAAGACGGGCAAGGCGCGGATAGGCCGCTTTGCCGTAGTCTTCGAGCACGAGAGGGAGCAGCACGGCGTTTGCAAGGCCGTGGAGTACACCGTAAAGCCCGCCGAGCGTGTGGGCGATGGCGTGCACATTGCCGACGCTTGCGCGCGTGAACGCCGCGCCTGCGTCGAACGAGGCCTGCAGCATCGCCGCGCGGTCGGGGAGCGACGTGCCGTCGCGGTACGCGCGCTCCAAATGCGTGAAGATGGCGACGACGGCATGTTCCGCGAGCAGGCGCGTCTGCTTCGTGTTGTAAAGGCGGCTCAGGTACGCCTCGACCGCGTGCGTCAGCGCGTCCATGCCGGTCTCCGCCGTGATGTGGGGAGGCAGCCCGACGGTCAGCGCGGGGTCTAAGATCGCGTAGCGTGGAATGAGGCAGAGGTCGGAGATCGCATACTTGTGGTGGTCACTGCCGGTGACAACGGCGGCGATGGTCGTCTCCGACCCCGTGCCCGCCGTCGTGGGCACGGCGATGAGCGGCGGAATGCGGCGGCGGACCTTTAAGAGTCCCACAAGCTGCGAAAGCGGCTTGTCCGGCCGCGCGAGGCGCGCCGCGGCGGCCTTGGCTGCGTCCATCGGCGAGCCGCCGCCGATGACGAGAAAGCAGTCGCAGCTATCAATCTTGTACTGCGCGGCGATCTTTTCGACCGTCTCGACCGACGGATTCGGCTCGACCGAGGAGAAGATGGAGAGCAGGATGTCCTGCTCGTCAAGTTTTTCCTGCAAGGCGCGGAAGTGCTCGTCCGCGCACTGGCGGCGGCTCGCGATGACGAACGGGCGGCGCAGGCCGTTTTCGCGCAGAATGTCTGCGGCGCGCAGCAAACTCCCCTCGCCCGAAAAGACCTCCGGCGTGCGCCAGGGGAGAAAGCGCGCGCCGACGGCAAAGCAGCACTGGAACGCGCGGCAGAAAAACGTGTTCATAGGACTTCTCCTCTTCCGAAAAATACAGACTCAGTATACCACGGAAAAACGCGCAAAAAAAGGGCTGAGCATTCGCTCAGCCCTTCTATATGCTTTCTGAACGGCTTACTCCTCGTCGTCCTCGGTCTCGATGATGCCGTAGCCGCCGTTGTTGCGGCGATAAACGACGCAGATCGCATCGCCGAAATCGGTGTTGCGGAAGACGAAGAAGCTGTGGCCCAGCAGGTTCATCTGCAAAATGGCTTCCTCCACGCTCATGGGCTTGACGGTGAAGCGCTTGGTGCGCACGATGTCGAACGCGCCCTCCTCGTGGGCCTCGAACTCCTCGGGCAGCTCCGGCAGCACAGCCTCGGCGCGCAGGTTCTTGGCAAGGCGGGTCTTGTTCTTGCGGATCTTGCGCTCGATCTGGGCCGTGGCCTCGTCGATCGCGCCGCGCATGTCGCCGTCCGGGTCCTCACATACCGCGCGGAACAGCGTGCCGTTGGCGCCGCGGAGCATGATCTCGGCGACACAGCGGTTCTTCTTCTCGACGGAGAAGGTGACAGAAGCCTCGGGCTCCTCCTTGAAAAACTTCTCGAGCTTGCCGACCTTTTTCTCGGCATAGGCCTTGACGGAATCGTTCAGGGAGACTTTTTTGCAGGTGTAGGTGAATTTCATAGTGTTGGCTCCTTTCGTTGGTGAGGAAGGAAAGAGAGGGCGAAGGGCTCTTCTGTTTCCTTTTCTATATCATAGCACAAATGAACGAAAATTTCAAATGAACGATATATGAATTGAGCATTCTTGTACATATTGACAAAATATAAGGCACACGACGCGAATTGACAAAAGGCGGCAGAATGCGGCAAAAGCTCCCATTGACGTTTTGGCGGACGGGCGGTATCATAAGCATCGGAAGCTTTCCAATATCCCACCCATTTGAGCCGCGGGCCATCTTGGCCGGCGGCTCCTTTTTATTTCACGCAAGAAAAAAGCGCCCTCAACGGGCGCTTCAATAATGTTCTCTTTTTAGTTGCTGACGTCATAGAACGTCTTCTCTCCCGGCGTTACGTAGCCGAGCTGATCGCGGGCAAGCTCCTGCAAAAACTCAGGGTCGTCGGCCTTTTCGAGTGCCGAGGCGAGCGCGTCGTTCTCCTGCTTGGCAGTGTCAAGATCGCTCTGCAGCGCGGTGAGCTGGCTGCGCGCGTCGTCGATCTGGCTCCGCAGATGAATGAGCTGCACCCCTACCAGTGCGATCAGAATTGCGATGACGAGCATCGTGAGAAAGCTGGTGCGCTTTTTGCCTTTTTTGGCCTGCTCTGCCATGCCGATGAGCCTCCTTTTTCCTTGCGCGGCGCAGCGAATAACGGGCGCGGCGCTCATACGACTTTATTATAAGCCGGTTTCTGGAAAAAAGAAAGTATCTTTTGCAAAGTTTGGCAAGTTTACCATAAACTTTTTGGAGCCACCGCAGCGGCGCCGCCGCTAATCGTGCAAAGGAGAACAGCACCTCCGCCCAGAAGGCCCATAGCGGACGGAAAAGCCGTGCACAGAACGCGAAGTAGCTCACCGCGCCGAGCAGCACCGAGAAGAGCATATAGAGCCGCAGCTCGCCCCCGCCGATGCGCAGCGCGAAGAGAAACGTCAGCAGCGCGAACGCCGCGCAGTAGAGGAGATCGAGCGCGCTCGTAAAGCGCCGCTTCGTCGCTCGCCGCAGCCGCACGGCGCGCAGCAGGTCATAGAGGAGAGAAAGGATGAAGCCGAGCAGGAGCGAGGCGAGAAAGCACCGCGCCTGCTCGGAGAGCGACACGCCCACGGTGCCTCAACCCCCGAACAGGCGCGAGAGCAGGCCGCCGCGGCTTGACGGCGCATCCTCAAAGGCGATGGCGTCGATGCGTCCGTCGACATGCAGCTCGCCGCCGTCGAGGCTCAGCTTGCCGATGTGCAGGCTGTCGCCCGTGACAACGAGCACGCCGAGCGACGTGTTCATCACGATCTCGGTCTCATCGAAGCGGTCGACATCCTCCACGCCGGAGACCGTCAGGCTCTCGCGGCCGGATAATTCGATGCGCTGGGGAGAAGCGGGGGAAGTGTCGTAAGTCATAGTCAGAACCCGTCCTTTCGCTTTGGGCGCAAAGAAAGCGCCCTCCATACGATAACGTATGAAGGGCGCACCCAAAATAGTACGGTTTACTGTGCGTTCACTTCGCGGTAGAGGAGCGAGGCCTCGCTCTTGCCGGCGGTCTCGGATACATCGAGCACCTCGACCGCGAGCACGCGCTCGCCGAAGTGCAGCGCGATCACGTCGCCGACCTTCACGTCGTACGACGCGCGGGCGACCTTGCCGTTGACGGTCACGCGGCCGCCGTCGCAGGCTTCGTTGGCCACGGTGCGGCGCTTGATAAGGCGCGAGACCTTGAGATATTTGTCAAGACGCATGGAATTCGTCTCCTTTTCGGAAAAGTGCGGGATCAAAGGGGCTCCACCAACTCAAACGGCGGCGCATCGCGCCGCCGTTTTGATGATGAAAGAGCTTGACTGGGGAATTACTCCGCGACAGCGTCCTTGAACGCCTTACCAGCCTTGAAGGTCGGGACCTTGGAAGCGGCGATGGTGATGCTCTCCTTGGTCTTGGGGTTGCGGCCGGTGCGCTCAGCGCGGTGCTTGGTCTCGAAAGAGCCGAAGCCGACGAGCTGGACCTTCTCGTCGTTCTTCAGGGAGTCGATAATGGTGTCGAGGGCAGCGTTGATCACAACCTCGGACTCCTTCTTGGAAATGCTGGCTTTTTCCGCCACGGCAGCAATGAGTTCAGTCTTGTTCATCGTTTGATCCTCCTGAATAGTGTCCGGAGACGGGGCCTCCGGGGTGTATATGAGCAAAAAGCGTTGCCGCTTTTGGTCATCTGAGTTGTTCCTTGGCGTCGTTCCACAGCGCCATCAGCTCATCGAGCGGGAGAGCGGACATATCCTCACCGCGCGCATTCACCGCCTCTTCCACCTTGCGGAAGCGCGCGATGAATTTTTCGCAGGTCTTTGAAAGCGCCGCTTCGGGGTCGACGCCGCAGAAGCGGCCGACCTTGACGGCAGCAAACAGCACGTCGCCGAGCTCTTCTTCAAAATTCGTGCCGTTTTCAACGGCGGAGCGCAGCTCCTGCGTCTCCTCGTCGAGCTTGTCGAGCGCGCCGGAGACATCGGGGAATTCAAAGCCCGCCTTCGCGGCCTTGCTCTGCAGCTTGTCCGCCCGCCAGAGGGCGGGGAGTGAACGGGCGACGGAATCCATCGCGTCGGCAGTGGTGCGCTGGCCCTTTTCCTGCCGCTTGAGCTTGTCCCAGTTGACGAGCACCTGCTCGCTGTCGTCCGCCCGCGTGTTCGAAAACACGTGCGGGTGGCGGAAGATGAGCTTTCGCACCACGTGGTCGGTCACATCGTCGGTCGTGAAGCGGCCGGCTTCCTCTTCCATATGGATGTTGAAGAGCACCTGCATCAGCACATCGCCGAGCTCTTCTTTCATCAGCTCGGGATCGTCGAGGTCGAAGGCCTCGGCGGCCTCATACGCTTCTTCAAGGAAGTTGCGGCGGTTCGACTCGTGCGTCTGCTCGCGGTCCCACGGGCATCCGCCCGGCGCGCGCAGAATGCGCAGGATGTCAACAAGGTCGTCATATGTGTAGACAGCTTTCTCAGGATAATTTATCATATATTCCCTCTCATTGCAAGGTGTTTTGCGCAATTTCCCTGATTTTTCAGGGGTTTTCAGCGCACGTGCAGGATGCGGGCGAGCTTTTCGCCCTTGGGCAGCAGCGCGAGGTCGTCGCGCGTGACGATCCGCAGTGCGAGGACAAGCGCGACGTACACGATGACCGCCAGCATGACCGCAAGGCCGACGTTCACGATCTGCGTCGTGGTCGCGCCGCCAAGCGCGATATGGGCGGCGAAGAAGCGATAGGAGAATCTGGCGCACACGGCCATCACGAGCGATGCGACGAGGGGCTTGGCAAAGACCTTGAAGTAGTTCGGCTTATCCTCCATCGTGCGGTAGACGAAAAAGAGGTTGAGCGACGATACGATCACAAAGCACACGAGCGTGCCGAAGGGAGCGGCGTGGATGTTGATGGACGGCACGGCGGTGAGATTGTAGTTGAAGATGATCTTGACCACGCCACCGATGAGCATCGTGAAAACGGGCACATGCACGCGGCCGTAGGACTGCAGGATGGAGTTTGAAATGAGCATCAGGCAGACGAACATGCTCGCGATGCCGAGCACGGCTAAAAGCGAGCCGCCGAGCTCGCTGTCATAGCGCGGGTAGCAGAGCTTCATAATGGGCTCGGCCAGCGCCCAGAGGCCAAGGCCCATCGGGAAGGCCATCAGACCCGTGACGCGCAGCGACGAGTTGATGACGCGGGACGTGTGCACGCGGTCATTGCGCGCAAGGGAAGCTGATACCGTCGGGATGACGGAGATGGTCAGCGCCGTCATCATCGACGACGGCAGGTTGTAGAGGTTCATGCCCGAGGAATACGTGCCGTAGAGGTGGCGCGTCTCCTTGAGCGTGTAGCCCAGCGCGTTCTGGAGCTGGCCCTGCACAAGCGACGTGTCGATCAGCGTGATGATCGACACCATCGAGGCCGACAGCGTGATGGGGATGGCGATGGAGAGCAGGCGCTTCAAGATCGCGCCGGAGGCATCCGGCGTGTCTGTGCCCGGGGTGCGCGGGCGGTGGCGCAAGTAGTCGATGAGCATGTAGACGAGCGCGAGCACCGAGCCGACCGTCACGCCGACGATGGCCGCGGCCGCGGCGATGTAATCCTCGTACCCAAGGCTCACGACATACATCGAAAGGCCAAGGCCGATGAAGAGCTTGCTGACCGCCTCGATGATCTGCGAGGCGGCGGTCGGCGTCATACGGAAGCTGCCCTGCGCAAAGCCGCGGAACGCGGCAAGGCAACCGACGCACACAACACCCGGGGCAAGCGCCTTGATGCCGTAGGCGGCGTTCGGGTTATTGAGAAGCGCCGCGCACTTCTCGTTGCCGAACCACATGATGACAAACGAGAGGACACCGAGCGTTAAAAACGCGGTGAACGACACCTTGAGCACACGCCGCGCCTGACGCTCGCGCCCGAGCGTCTTCGCCTCCGAGATCATCTTCGAGAGCGCTACGGGAAGTCCCGCGGTCGAGATGGTCAGAAGCACGGCATAGATGTTGTAGGCGTTGTTGAAGTCGGCGTTGCCCGTCTCGCTCAGGATGTTCGCGAGCGGAATTTTGAAGAGTGCGCCGATGATCTTCACGATGACGACGCCGGCGGCCAACACCGCCGCGCCGCCGAAAAAGGACTGTTTCTTTTCCGTAGCCATTAAAATTTCGACCTTTTCCTTCTTAGCAGAAATAAACTGTTTTACAGCCGCTCGAGGCAGCCGAGGATGAGAGAGGAGAAATGCGGGGCGGACTGCTCCGCCATTTCGTTGACCTCCTCGCCGGAAAGCGGCTGGGGCAGCACGCCCGCGGCCATATTGGCGCAGAGTGTCACGCCGAGAATTTCATACCCGCAGTGCGCGGCGGCGATAGCCTCCGGCACGGTGGACATGCCCACGGCGTCCGCACCGAGCACGCGCGCGGCGCGCACCTCGGCGGGCGTTTCGAACTGCGGGCCGGGGAAGTACATGTAAACGCCCTCGCGCAGCGTGAGCTCCTGCTCCCTGGCGACCTCTTTCGCGAGCTCGCGCAGGCGGGGAGAGTAAACGCTCGACATATCGGGGAAGCGCGTGCCGAACTCGTCGATATTCGGCCCCCAGAGCGGGCCGAAGTCGAAGAGCTTGATATGGTCGGAGATGAGCATCAGATCGCCCGCGGAATACTCGGTGTTCACCGCGCCCGCGGCGTTCGTCACGATCATCGTCTTTGCGCCAAGCAAGCGGATGACGCGGCAGGCGTAGGCGGCGTCCTCCATCGTGTAGCCCTCGTAGCAGTGCATTCTGCCCTGCATGACCGCGACGCGCTTGCCGCGCAGCTCGCCGAAAACGAAGCGGCCCTCGTGTCCCGGCGCGGTGGACGCGCGGAAGTGCGGGATGTCCGCATAGCTCACGCAGGTGCGCGCCTCGACGCGGTCGCCGAGAAAGCCGAGACCGCTGCCGAGCACCAGCAGTACCTCGGGACGGAAATCGCCGAGGTGGGCGGCGATCATATCCGCGCTCTCGCAGTAATCATCATAGGTGAAGTGCGGCTTGACCGCGTCGGCGGTAAAGAAATCACTCTTATTCATCGCTATTCTCCTTGTTCGGCGTAGAAGCGGGCGAAGTCCATCAGGTTCGCACGGCGCTTTTCGGGCCGGTCGATGTATTCACGCGGGTATTTGGCGTTGAACGCGCGGCGGATCTGCCCGCCGCCGACCATCTTGGTCGAGCCGCCCGCGCCGAGCGAGAGGATGGAGTGCAGCTCTTCCATGATGTAGATGTTGTAGAGCCCCGTGCCGCCGGGCTTCGTCCAGCCGACATTTTCAAAGCTGCCGGACATGTACTTCTGGCGGTAGAGGTAATAGGGGGCAAAACCATTCTTACGCAGCGTGGGGTCGGCATAGTCCAGCATTTGCGCGACCTCGTCCGCGCCGGGGATGCGGCTGCCTTCGAGCATGATGCGGCTGCCCTTTTTGAGCGACAGCGTGTGCACCGTGATGTTGTCCGCGCCCATCGAGATGACCTCGTCGAGACTCCTTGCAAAGCCCTCGGGCGTGTCCTCGGGCAGACCTGCGATGAGGTCCATGTTGACGTGCGGGAAGCCCGCGGCGCGCACCTGCTCCATCGCGCGGCGGATGTCGTCCGCCGTGTGGCGGCGGCCGATGGCCGCGAGGACGTTGTCCTCCATCGTCTGGGGGTTGATGGAAACGCGCGTGGTGTTGTGCGCGCGCAGCACGCGCAGCTTTTCGGAGTCGATCGTGTCAGGGCGGCCCGCCTCGATCGTCAGCTCGGCGAGACCGTTAAAGTCAAAATTCTGCTCCAATTTCGTGAGCAGGCGGTCCATCTGGTCGGCGGTCAGCGTGGTCGGCGTGCCGCCGCCCATGTAGAACGACTTGACGTTCAGCCCCAAATCGCGCACGAGCTGTCCCGCCGCGGTGATCTCGTCGAAAAGCGCCTCCAAATACGGCTCGACGAGCGAGAACGACTTTTCGACGCTCTGCGCCACGAAGCTGCAATACGCGCACCTCGTCGGGCAGAAGGGAATGCCGACATAAAGAGAAATGTCGTTCGGTTCCAGCTCCGCCGCGGCGCGGATACCGGCGTCCGCCGCCTCAATGGCGAGGCGGGCGCGCGCGGGCGTGACGCAGTAGAGCTCCTGCAATTCCTTTTCGGCGCGTTTTTTGCCGCCCTCGCGGATGAGCGAGAGCGCGACTTTGCTGGGACGCACGCCGGTCAAACTGCCCCACGCGGGGGAGATGCCGAGAAGATCCTTCGCCGCGCCGAAAAAGCTGATGCCGACGGCGTGACGGCGCTGTCCTTCTTTTTCATACTCCGTGCCGGAGAGGGGGTAGTCGTAGCTGTGGGCGGCGGACTTGCCGTCCACGCCCAGCTCCGTCGTCACCTGCACGCGCTCATCCTCTTCGGTGAGCGTCACGCGCGCCCAGCGCGTGTCGGCGGTTTTGTCGACCGTGCCGTAAACGGGCTTTTCGCCGGGGAAGAGCGTGAGTAAGCTCTGCTCCAGCGCGTATTTTTCATCATGCCCAATGAGCTCGAGTTTCATGTGGTTTCGTGTCCTTTATCGCAGCGCATGGCGCAGATACGGGTTCATCGCCTTTTCACGCGCGAGCGTTGTGGAATTCATGTGGCCGGGGTAAACAGTGTAGTCGCCTTCGATCTGGGCGAGACGGCGCAGCGAGGCGAGCATCTGCGCGTCGTTGCCGCCGGGGAGGTCGGTGCGGCCCATCGAGCCTGCAAACAGCGTGTCGCCGGGGAACATCGCGTCGCCGACCAGCAGCGTTACACCGCCGAGTGTGTGGCCCGGCGTGGCGAGCACCTTAATCGTCAGCGAGCCGAGCGGCAGCGTATCGCCCTCGCCATAGTATTTGAGATCGGGGACGAGGTCGGCCATCGGGTAGTGGTAGATGCCGGTGGAGTGGGCGTCGGCCTCGCCGATGTAGACGGGCACGTCCGGCAGCGCCTTTTTGAGCGCAGGCACGGCAAGCGTGTGGTCGCGATGTCCGTGGGTCAGGAGAATGTATTTGAGCGTGACGCCCTCGCTTTTGACGAGCGCGAGCAGTTTTTCCGCCTCGTCGCCCGGGTCGATGAGCGCGGCGGACTTCGTTTCCTCGTCGATGAGCAGGTAGCAATTCGTCTGCAGGGAGCCGACGACAGTGGTGATGACTTTCATGAAGAAATAACCCCTTTCTTTACTGCT
Source organism: Hominicoprocola fusiformis (assembly GCA_040095065.1). Taxonomy (GTDB): domain Bacteria; phylum Bacillota; class Clostridia; order Oscillospirales; family Oscillospiraceae; genus Hominicoprocola. The sequence continues at coordinate 20,539 of JBBNGO010000022.1, read as the reverse complement.
TTTTCGGTGCGTCTAAGTCGGCGGAGTCCACGATCAGCGTGAACGGCCCGTCGTTGAGCGATTCGACCTCCATGTAGGCGCCGAACTCGCCGGTTTCAACATGGTAGCCCTTCTCGCGGCAGATCTCTACGAACTTTTCATACATCGGGATGGCGATCTCCGGCCGCGCGGCGCTTAAAAATTCGGGACGGCGGCCCTTGCGGCAGTTGCCGTAGAGCGTGAACTGCGAAACGACCAGAAGCTCGCCGCCGACATCGTCGAGGGAGAGGTTGATCTTGTCGTTCTCGTCGTCAAAAATGCGCAGTGAGCAGAGCTTGTCTGCCATCTTGCGGCATTTTTCTTCCGTGTCGTCGGGCGCAACGCCCAGCAGGATCAAAAAGCCCCTGCCGATCTTGCCCTTGAGCTCTCCGTCGATCGTAACGGAGGCGTGTTTAACCTTAGTCAATACTGCTCGCATGATAGATTCCTTTCTATGCCCCAAAGGGGCGGCGTTTTGGTCCCCACTGCCGTGGGGAGCGCGGGCCAAAGGGGGTATTCTCTTCTCGAAGAGAATACCCCCTTTGTATCCCCCAGAGAAGGACGAGGGGAGTTCCCCTCGACCCCCAACATTGTGAGTTTGTAGCTTGAAGAGCTGCACGCGCTGCGCAATCGGGTGCGGTGTACATGGCTTCGCCATGAATCCCTGCGATACGTCACCATTTTGCAACCGCGCCTTACTGTCGTGAGGCGCGAGTGACGTTTGCTTGGCGGCAGACTGCCTGCGGAATGCGGCATTGCTGCGCTCGCCGCATTGAGTAGTGCAGCGATAGACGAAAATTAGGCTGTACTTCTATAAGATCAGCAGAGCGGCAGCGGATGATAGAAGCAGAGGCAAATCATATAGCAGTTCTAAACGCGGCTCCGCCGCACGCAGGCAGTTGCATTCCGGAGGCATAAAGGTTGTTCGAGCTTGGGGCTGCCAATCAAACGCCTTTCTTTTGGACGGTCACACCGCCCGTTTTCTTTCTCGGGAAAGAAAATGGGGGGTGTGGTCCTGCCGCCCGCAGGCGGCATTTCTCTCCGCGCGATGCGCGGAATTTAGCCCGCTGGGCGATCCACCTTCATCACACCGCTGATCTGATGCAGCCGGCGCATGACCGCCGCGAGATGCTGCGCGTCGGAAATAAAAATACTGAGGTGAATGACCGCAAAGCCGTCGGCGGTCGTCGTCGCGTTGATGGACGCCACGCGCGTCTGCGAGGACGAGAGCGCGGCGGAGACGTCGAGCACGAGGTCGAGGCGGTCCTTGGCGTAAATGTCGAGCGCGGTCTGATACGACTCCTTGACGTCCGTGCCCCAGCTGACCTTGATCCAGCGGCCGCGCTCCTCGGGCTTTCTGCGCTCAATGGCGGCGTTGGGGCAGTCGCAGCGGTGGACGGACACACCGTAGCCGCGCGTGATGAAGCCGACGATCTCGTCGCCGGGGACAGGCGTGCAGCACTTGGAGAATTTGACCAGGCAGTTCGACAGCCCCTCGACCACGATGCCCTGCTCACTCTTCGTGCGCTTGGGGACGGCGGGACGCGTCGCGCCGGAGTTGTCCACCGGCACGGTGGCGGCACGCTCCTCCTTGCGCTGCTTTTCGAGCTTGACGATCTCGTCGTGGATGCGGTTGACGGCCTTCTGCGCGGAAAATCCGCCGTAGCCGATGGCGGCGTACATCTCATCCATCGAGCCGAACGACGTCTTCTTGAGAAGCGCGGCCTCGATGTCCGTGCCGAGCACGTCGCTCATCGGGATGCCGAGGTGCTTGAGCTCTGCTTCAAACGAGATGCGGCCGTTGATGATGTTTTCCTCGCGGCGCTCCTTTTTGAACCACTGGCGAATTTTGCTGCGTGCCTCGCTCGATTTGGCAATCTTGAGCCAGTCGCGGCTGGGGCCGTGCGCGTTTTTCGAAGTCAGAATTTCGACGATGTCGCCGTTTTTGAGCTGATAGTCGAGCGGGGCAATGCGCCCGTTGACCTTCGCGCCCGTCATGCGGTTGCCGATGGCCGAGTGGATGGAGTAGGCAAAGTCGATGGGCGTCGCGCCGGCGGGGAGGTTCGTCACGTCGCCGCGCGGAGAGAAGACGAAGACCTCGTCGGCGAACATGTCGACCTTGAGCGTGTGGACGAATTCCTCGGCGTCGGTGTTCTCCTGATTTTCAAGCAAACGGCGCACCCATTCGTAGTTGTGCTCGCCTGCGTTGCCGGAAATGCCCTGTTTGTACTTCCAGTGCGCGGCGACGCCGTATTCGGCGATCTCGTGCATCTCTTCGGTGCGGATCTGCACCTCGAACGGGATGCCGTCCGCACCGATGACGGTGGTGTGGAGCGACTGGTACATGTTCGGCTTGGGCGTGCCGATATAGTCCTTGAAACGGCCCAGAATGGGACGGTAAAGGTCGTGGATGATGCCGAGCACGTTGTAGCAGTCGGCCACGGTGTCGACGATGACGCGGAACGCGAAGAGGTCGAGCACCTCGTCCATCGTCTTATTCTGCGCGTACATCTTGCGGTAGATGCTGTAGGGGTGCTTCATGCGGCCGTAGACCTTGAGATACGGGACGTGCTGCTCCTTCAGGCGCGCCTCGATCTGCGCCTGTACGCGGTCCATAAAGGCCTCGTGCTCGGCCTCCTTGGCCGCGAGCGAGCGGGTGATCTCGTCGTAGCCGACGGGATCCAAATACTTGAGAGACAAATCCTCAAGCTCCCACTTGATGCGCTGCATACCGAGACGGTGAGCGATGGGCGCGTAAATTTCCATCGTTTCGAGCGACTTCTGCCGCTGCTTTTCCGCCGTCTGGTACTCCATGGTGCGCATGTTGTGCGTGCGGTCGGCTAATTTGATGAGAATGACGCGGATGTCCTTGGCCATCGCCATGAGCATCTTGCGCAGGTTCTCCATCTGCTCTTCTTCCTTGCTGGCGTACTGCACGCGCGTCAGCTTGGAGACGCCCTCGACCAGGTCCGCGACCGCGGGGGAGAACTCCTTGGCGATCTCGGCATACGTGGCGGTGGTGTCCTCGATGCAGTCGTGCATGAGGGCGGCCTCGATGGACTCGCTGTCAAGCCGCAGCTCCTCTGCAATGATCTGCGCGACGGCGAGCGGGTGCGTGATAAACGGCGAGCCGTCCTTTCTGAGCTGACCGTTGTGGTGCGTGTCGGCATAGCGGAAGGCCTTGTCGATCTGGGCAAAGTCTGCGCTCGGGTTGTACTGGTGGATCGTCTCGACAAGGTGGTCGTACATACCGAGCACGAGCGCCGCCTGCTCGCCGGTCTCCACGCAGGTGCCGGGCGCGACGATCTGGAGGGGAGCCGAAGCGGTATTCTCTTTTAATGCTTTATCCTGTGCTGTCATATCCGAATCGTCTCCTTTAATTACGAAAGAAAGCCGTGCAGGGCGGAAAGATAGGGACTCTTGTCAAGCTCGACCTTTTTTCCGCCCGCCGTCAGGCGGAGCGTGAGGGTCGTGTCCTCGCGCTCGATCGAAAGAAGCCCGCGCTCGGCAAAGACCTGCAAACACATCGCCGTGCGCAGAAACGTCTCCGCGCCGACCATTTCCGAGCTCAAATGCCGCAGCAGCGGCAGCATGGGCTCGCTGACGCCGTCAGGTCCGACCTCACGCTCTAAAACGCGCCACGCGCGCACGAACTGGTCGCGCGAGGGGAGCGCCCGCGCCGCGTCGCGCGGGGAGAGCGTGCCGCCGCTAATCAGTTCGCGGCAGAGGGAGAGCGCCTCATTCTCGCGCCCGCTGGGGTCGAGCGAGGGGCGCAGGTCGATGAGTTGGAGCTGGATGGAGCGCTGGGAGCGGAACTCGTTCACCTGCAGATAGAACGCCGCGTCCACACGCATGCCCGCGCACACGCCGCACTCGTCGGCGGTGACGGAGAAGAAAATGCCGTCGAAATTCACGCGGCTTTTCTGTAGTTTCAGCTTTAAGTGCCGGTTCTGGCCCACGCCCTGCACGCTCTCGAGCGTTGCGCCGCGCAGGCAGAAGACGGGGCGGTTGTTGCCCGCGCCGTAGGGCTCGAGGAGCGAAAGTGCCTCGACCTCCTCAAGCGAGATGAGCGAGGGATGCTGCAAGTCGACGTCGACATCGAGCATCGACACCGGCGGATGCTCGCCCGTGTGGGCGCGCACATACTGGTTCATCCGCGTGCGGAACGCGGGGATGTTGCGCTCTTCGATCGTAAAGCCCGCGGCGAGCTCGTGTCCGCCGAAGCTCACAAGAAGGTCGGAGCACGCCTCGAGCGCATTGAAGAGGTTAAAGCCGCCGTAGCTGCGGCACGAGCCCTTGCCGGACCCGCCGGAGAGGTGGATCATAAAGCTCGGGCAGGAGAATTTTTCGGAAAGCCGCGACGCCACGATGCCTACGACGCCCTGGTGCCAGTCCTCGCTCGACAACACGAGCGCGCTGCGCTCGCTCTCGGGAAGGTCCTCCATCTGCTCGATGGCGCGGCGGAAAATGTCCTGCTCCACGCTTTGGCGCTCGCGGTTGAGCTCGCACAGCTCGCGCGCGAGCTTTTCCGCGCGGATGGGATCGTCGGTGAGTAAAAGTTCGGCGGCCAGCTCGGCGCGGCCCATGCGGCCCGCGGCGTTGATGCGCGGGGCGAGCACAAAGCCGATCTGGATCGACGAGATGGGGCGCGACGTGAGCCCCGCCTCGCGCAGCAGCGCGTGCAGCCCCGTAAAGTCGCTGCGGTCGATGCTCTCAAGCCCGCACTGCACGATGGTGCGGTTCTCGCCCTCCATGCGCATGACGTCGGCGATCGTGCCGATGGCGGCAAGCGTGCAGTAGCGCGCAAACAGCGCATCCTCGCGCCCCTCGCCAAGGGCCAAAACGAGCTTGAGCGCGACGCCCACGCCCGCCAAGTGCTTAAAGGGATACGGACAGTCTGGCCTGTGAGGGTCAACGACAGCCACGGCGGCGGGGAGCTGCTCCTTGCACTCGTGGTGGTCGGTGATGACAAGATCGACGCCGAGCGTCGCGGCGTAGGCCGTCTCGTCCACGCCCGTGATGCCGCAGTCGACCGTGACGATCAGCGTCACGCCGGACTCGGAAAGTGCGCGGATGGCGTCACAGCCGAGACCGTAGCCCTCCTCGATGCGGCGGGGGATGTGCATCGTCACATCCGCCCCGCGCGAGCGGAGATAATCGGTCAGAAGGCAGGTCGAGGTGATACCGTCCACATCGTAGTCGCCGAAGACCGCCAGCTTTTCGCCGTTTTCAAGCGCTTTCGAGATGCGCGCGACGGCCTTGTCCATGTCCTTCATCAAAAACGGAGAGTAGGCGAGCGTCTTCTCGCGCTCGAGCGCTTCAGCGGCCTGCTCGCTCGTGGTGACGCCGCGCGCGGCCAGCACCGACGAGACAAGATAGGGGTATCCCGCGTCCATCAGCGTCTTGATGGCATCCTCCGGCGCGGCGGGGATCTGCCAGTGCTCGTACTTCATGTTTCGGCTCACCTTCTTTCTTTTGAGAACTTTTGGACATACTATCTCAGGCAATACTACCTCATCATACTAATACAATCTATTATTTTAACAAAAACCACCGCAAAGGTAAAGAGGAAATTTGACTATCCACGCGACTTTGTGCTACAATACGGCAGAAAGATTACCCAAAAGGGGGAAAATACCAATGAAACAGATCATGACGCGCCTGACGGCGCTTCTTCTTGCGCTCGTGATGACCACGACGCTCGCGCTCGCCGCCAACAAATCCGGCTATTCCGACGTGCCGGACAAGAACTGGGCGAGCCAAAGCATCGCGCAGTGCAAGCAGTACAACTTATTGCAGGGCATCGGAAACGGCAAGTTCGGCCTCGGGCAGAAGATGACGCGCGCGGCCTATGCCGCGGCGCTCTGCCGCCTGATGGGCTGGCAGATGCTCACGCCCGAAAAGGGCAGCTATACCGACAATCAGGATGCGAAAAAGTGGTATTATAGCGCCATTGAGACCGCGAGCGCGCACGACGTGTTCTCCGGCCACAGCACGACCTGTCGACCGAACGACCCCATCACGCGTGAGGAGATGGCCGCGATGACCGTCCGCGCACTGGGGTACAGCACGCTTTCCGGCACGGTGCAGGATGAGTGCCCGTTCACCGATGTTTCGACGAATCCCGGCTATATCACGCTCGCCTGGCGCATGGGCCTTGTGGTGGGTATGAACTTAACGACGTTCGCGCCGAAAAACGACACGACGCGCGAGCAGGCCGCGGCGGTGCTGCTGCGCGCCTACAACGGCCTCAAGGCCAAAGTCAGCGTGACGAGCGTGAGCGCGGCGCCCTCCGGCGCGGTGCCGGTTGAGAGCCTGACGGGCACGAGCGGCGCGGTGCCGCTGTCCCCGCGCGCGGCAGTGGAGCAGGTCTACGACGCGGCGGTCAAGGCCGGTAAGGGCGGCAGCGTGGTCATCAACGCCGTCCCCGCGGCGCAGAACGTGAAAAGCGGCAAGGTGGGCGCGCTGCGCGAGCTGACGCAGGACGAGCTGAGCGCGTATTTGAACGACAGCGCCGTGCAGAAATCGCGCTCGAACCGCTTCGACAGCTCGTACCTTCTCTGTAAGGAAAAGGACGGCTCCACGACCGTCGTCTGGTACGAGAGCGAGGCGGACATCGCCGAAAAGACCGAGCTCTGCGCGCTGCTCGGCATCAAGAACGTCTACGTGCTGAAGTAAAACAAAAAATGACAGAGGGATATCTCATGCGAGATATCCCTCTTTTTTGCGGCGTTCAGAAGTTGTCGTTCCAGGAGTCAAAGTGCGGCGGCTCGTTTACCTGCGGCGCGGTGGCGAGCTGGTAGAAGCGGCAGGTCGAAAGGTTCAGATACGGCGTCAGGTAGACGTCCACGACCGCCGAGAGCACGCCGTAGATCAGAGCACCGAGCACCGCACCGGAGAGCGAGTCGGGCAGGTAGCTGATGATGACGTATTCGTAGAGCAGCGCGATAAGCACCGCGGCGATCTGATAGCCGATGAAGCTGAGCTGGAGCAGGAAGAGCTGCATTTTGTAGCCGTTTGTCTGCTGCTTGCTCAGGTTCAATGCCTCCATCACGCCGAGCTCGGGATTTTCACACAGGTTCAGCATGGCGAACGAGTAGCGGTAGGCCGCGATGATGCCGGGGATGACGAAAAGCATCGACCACAGGAAGATGAAAACGCCCTCGACGATGGAAAGCAGGATGACCTTCCCGGCAAAGGGGAACGCGTCAAAAAGGCTCTCATACGGCATTTCCTCGCGGCGCAGGATGCCGAAGCAGTAGCAGTAATACCCCGCGTTCAGAACGAGCGCGACAAGGCCGACGAGGATGCTCACAAAGCTGAACGAGAGCACTGTGAAGCCGCCGGCAGAGTCGATCATATAGCTCACGCCCGAGTTGATCATATCGAGCACAAGGGTGATGAGAAGATAGAAAAGCGTCATCCGGAAAGGATTGACCTCACCGGTGCGCAGCAGTGAGCGCGATTCTGCCTTGATCGCGCCGATATCGAGCTGCATGGGCATAAAAAAGCTCCTTTCTTGCCGGAACGGGGAAAAACGGACGGCAAAGTGCGGAAAATGCACGAAATTCATAAAAATAATAATACATAATTATAGCATCGCGTCCGGGACACGTCAAGAAGCGGAGAAATGGGTTATTCCCTCCGCGGGCCGCCGAAAGGCGAATTGTTTGGCAAAATGCTGTTTTTGCGAAAAAATGACGGCGAAATCTGATAAATTATGTAGGAAAATGATGGTCATGAAGAATATTTTCTGGACAAGAGAAAAGAAAGGGGATATAATCTATCCGATTATGGAGCAGTGTTTCCGCTGCTCTGGCAGTATAAAGATGAGGTGAAGACTATGGCACAAGCTTTCTTTGGCGGCGTTCATCCCAATGATATGAAGGCTGCTACCAATGAAAAGGCCATCGAGCAGTTACAAGCCCCTGCTCAGGTGGTGATCCCCATGTCGATGCACTTCGGCGCACCCTGCACCCCGACGGTCTCCAAGGGCGACTATGTCAAGCTTGGACAGAAGATCGGCGAATTCAAAGGTCTCGGCGCTCCCATTCACGCAAGCGTATCCGGTACGGTCGCTGCGGTGGAGCCCCGTCCCTATTCCATGGGCGGCAAGGTCATGTCCGTTGTCATCGACAATGACTTCAAGGACGACTTGAGCGAGGAAGTCCATGCTCCGGCCGACCCCGACGCGCTGAGCGTGGAGGAAATGGTCGAAATGGTCAAGCAGGCCGGTATCGTCGGTATGGGCGGCGCAACGTTCCCCACGCACACGAAGATCTCCAGCGGCATCGGCAAGGTCGATACCGTCATCATCAACGGCGCGGAGTGCGAGCCCTACATCACCGGCGACCATCGCGCGATGCTTGAGCGCCCCGCTGAGATCATCGGCGGCTGCTGCTACCTCGCCAAGATGTTCGGCGTGAGCAAGGTCGTCATCGGCGTGGAGGACAACAAGAAAAACGGCATCGAGGCCCTCAACAAGGTCATCGCCGAGCAGAAGGCTCCTGTCGTGGTCGAATCGCTGCGCTGCCGCTACCCCCAGGGCGGTGAAAAGCAGCTCTGCCAGGCCATCACTGGCAAGCAGGTGCCCCCGGGCGGTCTGCCCGCGAACATCGGCTGCGCCGTGTTCAACATCAACACCACCATCGCCATCTACCATGCCATCAAGGACGGCATGCCCGTGGTGCGCAAGGTCGTCACCGTGTCCGGCAGCGGCGTTGTGGAGCCGAAGAACCTTGAGTGCCCGATCGGCACGCCCGTTTCGCTCCTGTTCGACGCCTGCGGCGGCTTAAAGGACGAGACATTCAAGCTCATCGCCGGCGGCCCGATGATGGGTATGGCGCAGGCCTCCGCCGACTTCCCCGTGGCCAAGGGCACGGGCGCGGTGCTGGCGTTCGCCGCGAATGAGAACAAGGTCTCCGAGGACCCGACCTGCATCCGCTGCGGCCGCTGCGTTGAGGCGTGCCCCATGCACCTCGAGCCTCTGTACCTCTATTTATATGTGCAGAAGAACCGCATCGAGGATCTCGAGGCGGCCCACGTCATGGACTGCATCGAGTGCGGCGCGTGCTCTTACATCTGCCCGGGCCGCCTGCACCTGACGCATTCGTTCAAGGTTGGCAAGCAGAAGGTCAAGGAAGCCGCCGCCAAGGCCAAGGCCGCGGCTGAGGCTGCCAAGGCTGCCGAAGAAGCAAAGAAGGAGGCTTAAGAGATGCTGAATGATTATAAGGGTCTGAAGCTCATCGCTTCCTCCAACCCCCATATCCGCAACAATGAAGACACGCGCTCGATCATGCTCGACGTGATCATCGCGCTGTGCCCCGCGCTCATCATGAGCGTTATCCGTTTCGGCTTCCGCGCGCTGATCTCCGTGCTCGTGAGCGTGGTTTCCGCGATGTTTTTCGAGTGGCTCTACCGTAAGCTGATGCACAAGACGCAGACGCTCGGCGACCTGTCCGCCGCCGTCACCGGTGTCCTGCTCGCGTTCGTCTGCCCCGTGACGCTTCCCTACTGGATGCTGATCGTCGGCAACTTCTTCGCGATCTTCCTTGTCAAGCAGCTCTACGGCGGCCTTGGCAAGAACTTCCTGAACCCCGCGCTGGCCGGCCGTGCCGCGCTCGTCGCGTGCTACACGAGCCAGATGACCTCCTGGATCGACCCGGCCTCCGGCAAGGCACCGCTCTTCGGCGGCGCTGACGTCGTGACCGCGGCCACCCCGCTCGCGATGATGAAGGGCGGCGAATTTGCTGAGGTGACGGCACAGTACAGCCTGTCCGACATGTTCATCGGCAACATCGGCGGCTCTCTCGGTGAGATTTCCGCGATGATGCTGCTCATCGGCGGATTGTACTTAATTTTCCGCAAGGTCATCTCCTGGCAGATCCCCGTTGCCTACATCGGCACGGTGGCAGTCCTCACGTTCCTCTTCCCCCAGGGCAACGATGCGATGAGCTGGATGCTCTACAACGTGCTCGGCGGCGGCCTGTTCCTCGGCGCGTTCTTCATGGCCACCGACTATGTCACCTCCCCCGTCACAAAGAAGGGTCAGCTGATTTTCGGCATCGGCTGCGGTCTCATCACGGTGTTCATCCGCTACTTCGGCTCCTATCCCGAGGGCGTTTGCTACTCCATCCTTGTGATGAACTGCTGCACCTGGATCATTGACAAGTACACCAAGCCCACCCGCTTCGGCGTAGATAAGAAAGCAGCGAAGGAGGCGGCAAAGAAATGAAGATCGAAGGTAAATTCATTTTCAAGGTAGCCGGTACGCTGACGGCGATCTCGCTGGTCGTCGCGCTGCTGCTGGGCCTGACCAACATGCTGACCGCGGACAAGATCGCGGCCATCAACAAGCAGAAGACCGAGGCGGCGCTCGCCAAGGTCGTCTCCGCGGCCGACTGCGAGTTCCCCCCGATGGAAGACATCCCGCAGGCCATGATCGACGCCGCCAACGACCAGGGCGGCAAGCTGAGCGAGGTCTATGAGGTGAAGTCCGGCGGCGACACCATCGGCTATGCCTTCAAGGTCACCGCGAGCGGCTCTCAGGGCAACATCGTGATGATCGTCGGCGTTGACACCGACCTCACTGTCACGGGCGTTTCCATCGTCAACAACTCCGAGACCAAGGGCATCGGCTCCAAGGTCATGGACAATGAAGCGACCTCCGCAGGCACCGGCGCGCTCGATCAGTTCGTCGGCAAGTCCGGCGCGGGCACGCTCGTCGTCAAGCAGAACATCGACGCCGTCACCGGCGCGACGGTCTCCACCAAGGGCGTGACCAAGGGCGTCAACGCCGCTCTGGCTGCCGCCGAGGCCATGAACTGAGAAAGGGGGAACGATCTATGAATTTTAACAAACAGCTCAAAGACGGTCTGATCTACCAAAACCCCGTTCTGGTGCAGGTGCTCGGTATGTGCTCCACCATGGCCATCACCACGAGTGTTGCCAACGGCTTTGGCATGGGCATCTCCGTTCTCATCATCCTGACGCTTTCCAACATCTTTATTTCCCTTCTGCGCAAGATCATCCCCAACGAAGTGCGTATCGCGTGCTACATCGTCGTCATCGCAGGCTTCGTTACGATCGTTGATCTGTGCCTGCAGGCGTTTTTTCCTGAAATCGCCAACAGTCTTGGCGTGTTCATCCCGCTGATCGTCGTCAACTGCATCATCCTCGGCCGCGCCGAGGCCTTTGCCAGCAAGAACTCCGTCGCCGCCTCCGCGGTGGACGGCATCTGCCAGGGCATCGGCTACACGGTGGTGCTGCTGATCCTGAGCGCGTTCCGCGAGCTGCTCGGCGCGGGCACGCTGCTCGGCATTCAGGTCATGCCTTCTTCCTATGTTCCCGCCGGTATGCTCACGCTGCCCGTCGGCGGCTTCCTCTGCCTCGGCACGCTGATCGCCATCATGCAGTGGGCGCTTGCCAGAAGCGAGAAGAAGAACGCGGAAAAGAAAGAAACGGAGGGTAAATAAAAATGAGTGTGACTAAGTTACTTGCTATTTCCCTCGGCGCGATCCTGACGAATAACTTCATCTTCTCGCAGTTCTTGGGTATCTGCCCGTTCCTCGGCGTGTCGAAAAAGAGCGACACCGCCGTCGGTATGGGTCTTGCCGTTACGTTCGTCATGGGCCTTGCCTCGGCGTTCTGCTACGGCGTGAACATCATCCTCGTCAAGCTCGGTCTCGGCTACATGCAGACCGTCGCCTTCATTCTCGTGGTGGCGAGCCTCGTGCAGTTCATCGAGATGTTCCTCAAAAAGTCCATGCCGACGCTCTACACGGCCCTCGGCGTGTACCTGCCGCTGATCACCACCAACTGCGCCGTGCTCGGCGTGGTGCTGCTCAACGTGCAGAACGACTACAACTTCATCGGGTCCGTGGTTTACGGCATCACCGGCGGCCTTGGCTTCCTGCTGGCGATCTACCTGTTCTCCACGGTGCGCGAGCGCCTGGAGTTTGCCGACTATCCCAAGGCATTTGAAGGCTTCCCCATCGCGCTGATCACCGCAGGCCTGATCGCCCTTGCATTCATGGGCTTCTCGGGTCTGCAGGTGTGGCCCATGTAAGGAGGGAACGAAATTATGATTACAAACGTTATTTACGCTGTCCTCGTGCTGGGCGTGATCGCCGTCGTGTTCGGCCTGATCCTGTCCGTTGCGGCCAAGGCCTTTGAGGTCAAGGTCGATGAGCGCCTGCCCAAGATCCAGGCCTGCCTCGCCGGCGCAAACTGCGGCGGCTGCGGCTACCCCGGCTGCGCGGGCTGCGCCGAGGCAATTCTTGCCGGTAAGGCTCCCGTCACCGCCTGCGCGCCCGCTGGCGCGGAGGGCGCTGCCAAGATCGCTGAGATCATGGGCATGGAAGCCCCCAGCGGCGAAAAGCAGGTCGCGCACGTGCTGTGCAACGGCGGCGAGGCCTCTGTGAAGAATTTCGAGTATGTCGGTCTTCACGACTGCGTCGCCGCGACGAAGGTCGCCGGCGGCCCGACAGCCTGCTCCTTTGGCTGCATGGGCTTTGGCACCTGCGTGGCCGCCTGCCAGTTCGACGCCATCCATATCAATGAGCAGGGCGTCGCCGAGGTCGACAAGGAGAAGTGCACCAACTGCGGCGCCTGCCGCGAGGCCTGCCCGCGCAAGCTGATCGTCGAGGTGCCCTACAAGCAGAAGGTCTTCGTCAACTGCTCGAACAAGGAGAAGGGCCCCGCCGTTACGAAGGTGTGCGCCAACTCCTGCATCGCCTGCGGCATGTGCGAGCGCACCTGTAAGTTCGACGCCATCCACGTCATCAACAACGTGGCCGTCATTGACTACACCAAGTGCAAAAACTGCACCATGTGCGCCAAGGCCTGCCCGCGCAACGCCATCGAGCCCATCCCGACCCCCGAGGAGAAGGAGAAGTTCAAGGCCGCGCAGAAGGCTGCCGCCGAGCGCAAGGCCGCTGCCGCCAAGGCAGCCGCCGAAGCCAAGGCTGCCGAAGCCGCGAAAGCCGCCGAAGCGCCCAAGGCCGAATAAAGGTTCTTAAAAAAAGAGGAACGCGAAAGCGTTCCTCTTTTTTTGCACAAAAAGCGTAGAGGCGCTTTTTCGGGGCGGCGCTCGCCTGACTTTTGCGTAGTTCACAAACTGTTTACACTGCGTCCTATTGACAATGGGAAATGTCGGTGGTACACTGCGTTTAGCACTCGAGGGAAAGGAGTGCTAAAGCTACGAAAGGAGCGCGGCGTATGGACTTGACCGAGCGCAAAAAGCAGATTCTCAAGCGCGTTGTCGAGGATTACATCGCCGCGGCTGAGCCGGTCGGCTCCAAGGCGCTGGCCGAGGAGATGGGCGGTTCGGTGAGCTCCGCGACCATCCGCAACGAGCTTGCGGACCTGGTCGAAATGGGCTACCTTGAGCAGCCGCACACGTCCGCCGGACGCGTGCCGTCGCCGAAAGGTTACCGCTTGTACGTCAACGAGCTGATGGAAAAGCGCGAGGTCTCCGAAACAGAAGCGGAGGAGATCAACGAGCAGCTAAAGTCCAAGCTCAGCGGCACGGACAGCGTGATCGCCAAGGCGGGGCAGATGGTGTCGAGCATCGTCAATTACCCCGTGTACAGCGTGACGGGCGGACGGCGCGAGGCGAGCGTCAAGCGCTTCGAGCTCATCGCGGTCGATGAAATGAGCTTCATCGTCGTGGTGATGGGCGAGGATAACCGCGTGAAGAGCCAGCTCCAGCGCTCGGACCTCCCGTTCGACAGCCAGCGGCTTGCGGACGTCAAGGAGCTTTTGAACACGCACTTCACCGGGCGGAGCGCCGATGAGATGAGTGCAAGGCTGATGAGCCTTTCCGAGCAGCTTTCGCCTGAGCTGTTTTTAGTGGTGTCCAAAGCGGTCGAATATGCGATCGGTGTGCTCGAGCAGAGCGCGCAGCGCAATGTGGAGACCGCGGGCGCGAGCCAGATCTTGAAAATGCCTGAGTACCGCGATGTCGACAAGGCGCACGATCTCGTGACATTCCTTGTGGATAACAAGGAAGAGCTTCCCGTGCCGGATGACGGCGCACCGCTCAAGATCCTGATCGGGCCGGAAAACGTGAACGAGGCGCTCAAGGAAACGAGCGTGGTCGTCGCCAGCTACGATATCGGCGACGGGATGCGCGGCCTCGTCGGTGTGGTGGGTCCCACCAGAATGGACTATGCCACCGTGACGGCGCGGCTGAGTTATTTTGCAGACAGCCTGACGCGGATGTTCGGCAAGAACGAGCTTCCGCCCAAGGAAGAAGATAAGGAGTAAGAAATGGGTAAGAAAGACAAGCAGAACGCGGCGGAGAGCACGCCGGAAAAGAACACGGCGCAGCAGCCCGCAGCAGACGAAGCGGCTAAGACCGCAGAGACCGCCAAGGCTGATAAGGCCGCTGAGAAGAGCGCGGAGCCCGAGACCTTCACCGTCACGCGCGAGCAGATGGAGAAGATGGAAGGCCTTGCCAAGTCGCTTGCCGACGAGCAGGACAAATACCTGCGCCTTGCCGCCGAGTACGACAACTACCGCAAGCGCACCGCGAAGGAAAAGGAAAACCTTTATGCCGACGCGAAGATCGACACGATCAAGGCGCTGCTGGGCGTTTACGATAACCTCGAGCGCGGCCTTGCCCAGTACGGCGACGAGGAGTCGCCCCACCGCAAGGGCCTTGAGATGGTGTTCAACCAGTTCAAAGAGAGCCTCAAAAAGCTGGGTGTTGAAACGATGGACGCCGCCGGAAAGCCCTTTGACCCTGAAAAGCACAACGCCGTGATGCATGTGGAAGACGAGAACTACGGGGAAAACACCGTGGTCGAGGTGCTCCAGCAGGGCTTCACGCTGGGCGGTAAGGTGCTGCGATTTGCCATTGTAAAAGTGGCCAATTAATTAAAGTGCAAATTCCGCGCGGAAGCGCGAAATGATAAATTAATTTCGTTAACAAAAAAATTAAGATAGATCTTAGGAGGACAACATTATGTCTAAAGTTATCGGTATTGACCTTGGTACTACCAACTCTTGTGTGGCCGTGATGGAAGGCGGCGAAGCCGTCGTCATCCCCAACGCCGAAGGCAACCGCACCACCCCGTCCGTCGTCGCGTTCAGTAAGACCGGCGAGCGTATGGTCGGCCAGGTCGCAAAGCGTCAGGCCATCACCAACCCCGACCGCACGATCTCTTCGATCAAGCGCGAGATGGGCTCTGATTATAAAGTCGAAGTCGATGGCAAGAAGTATACCCCGCAGGAGATCAGCGCGATGATCCTGCAGAAGCTCAAGAGCGACGCTGAGGCTTACCTCGGCGGCCCCGTGAGCGAAGCCGTCATCACCGTTCCCGCTTACTTCACCGATGCGCAGCGTCAGGCGACCAAGGACGCCGGTAAGATCGCCGGCCTCGAGGTCAAGCGTATCATCAACGAGCCGACGGCCGCGGCCCTCGCCTACGGCGTCGACAAGGAGCAGAGCCAGAAGGTCATGGTTTACGACCTTGGCGGCGGCACGTTCGATGTCTCCATCCTTGATATCGACGACGGCGTTATTGAAGTCTTGGCCACCGCGGGCAACAACCGCCTCGGCGGCGACGACTTCGATGAGTGCATCATGAAATGGATGGTCAGCGAGTTCAAGCGTACCGACGGCGTCGACCTCAGCGGCGACAAGGTCGCCATGCAGCGCTTGAAGGAAGCTGCCGAGAAGGCCAAGATCGAGCTCTCCGGCGTGACCTCCACCAATATTAACCTCCCGTATATCACCGCTGACGCTACCGGCCCGAAGCACCTCGACCTGACCCTCACGCGCGCTAAGTTCAACGAGCTGACCGCGCACCTGGTCGAAGCCACTGCCGGCCCTGTCCGTCAGGCGCTCAGCGATGCGGGCCTCACCGGCAACGACATCCACAAGGTCCTGATGGTCGGCGGCTCCAGCCGTATCCCCGCCGTGCAGGAAATGGTCAAGAAGCTCACCGGCAAGGAAGGCTTCAAGGGCATCAACCCCGATGAGTGCGTCGCCATGGGCGCTGCTCTTCAGGCGGGCGTTCTGACCGGCGATGTCAAGGGCCTGCTGCTGCTCGATGTCACCCCGCTGTCCCTCGGCATTGAAACCATGGGCGGCGTTTGCACCAAGCTCATCGACCGCAACACCACCATCCCCGTGAAGAAGAGCCAGATCTTCTCCACCGCTGCCGATAACCAGACGAGCGTTGAGGTCAACGTCCTGCAGGGCGAGCGTGAGATGGCCGCTGCCAACAAGAGCCTCGGCCGCTTCCACCTCGACGGTATCGCTCCGGCCCGCCGCGGCGTGCCTCAGATCGAGGTCACGTTCGATATCGACGCCAACGGCATCGTGAACGTCAGCGCGAAGGACCTCGGCACCGGCACCGAGCAGCACATCACCATCACCTCTTCCTCCAACATGAGCAAGGAGGATATCGAAAAGGCCGTCAAGGACGCCGAGCAGTACGCCGCTGAGGACGCCAAGATCAAGGAAAAGGTCGAAGTCCGCAACCAGGCCGACCAGATGGTCTACCAGAGCGAGAAGACCCTCGGCGAAGTGGGCGACAAGATCCCCGCGGACGAGAAGGCCAAGGTCCAGAGCGGTATCGACAAGCTGAAGGAAGTCCTCAAGGGCGACGATACCGACGCCATCAAGAGCGCGACCGAAGAGCTGACCCAGATGTTCTACCAGATGAGCGAGAAGCTCTATCAGCAGGCGAACCCGCAGGGCGGCGCACAGGCCGGTCCTGACATGGGCGGCCAGAACGGCGGTGCGCAGACCGGCCCGAACGGTCAGCAGTATTACGATGCTGACTACAAGGTCGTGGATGACGACGACAACAACAAGAAGTAATTTGAAACCGATCGACGCAGCGGGGACAGTTTATACTGCCCCCGATTGCGGCGTTTTTAGGAGCGTAGTCTATGGCTGAAAATAAAAGAGACTATTACGAGGTGCTCGGCGTTTCCAAGGGCGCTTCGGAAGAAGAGATCAAAAAAGCATACAAAAAGCTCGCGCGCAAGTATCATCCCGACATGAACCCCGGCGACAAGGAAGCCGAGGAGAAGTTCAAGGAGATCAACGAGGCGAACGAGGTTTTGAGCGACCCAGACAAGAAGGCGCGCTACGACCAGTTCGGCTTTGCGGGCGTTGACCCGAATTACGGCGCAGGCGCCGGTGGCGGCGCTTACGGCGCGGGCGGGTTCGACTTCGGCGACCTCGGCGATATCTTCGGCAGCTTCTTCGGCGGTGGCTTCGGCGGCGCGCGCGCGAACCCCAACGCGCCCCAGCGCGGCGAAAGCCTGCGCACGAGCGTGAACATCAGCTTTGAAGAGGCGGCCTTCGGCTGCGAGAAGGAAGTCAGCATCGACCGCATTGAGCAGTGCCCTGACTGCCGCGGCTCGGGCTGCGCCAAAGGCACGACCGCCGAGGTATGTCCTGACTGCCGCGGCAGCGGCGTGATCCAGCAGCGCCGCCAGACGCCGCTGGGCTATATGTCGACGTCGGCACCCTGCCAGCGCTGCGGAGGCAAGGGTAAGATCATTCATCAGCCCTGCCCCAAGTGCGGCGGCAAGGGCATGATCCGCCACCGCAAGACCATCAAGGTCAGCATTCCTGCGGGCATCGACAACGGGCAGACCATTTCGCTGCGCGCGCAGGGCAACGCGGGCAAGAACGGCGGCCCCGCGGGCGACCTTCTGATCGTTGTGTCCGTGCGTCCACACGAGATCTTCCGCCGCGAGGGCACGAGTGTCCTGTGCGAAGCGCCCATTACGTTCACGCAGGCGGTACTCGGCGCGGAGCTTGAGATCCCGACGATCGACGGCAAGGTGAAGTACACCATCCCCGAGGGCACGCAGAGCGGCACAACGTTCCGCCTGAAAGGCAAGGGCATTCCCGGCCTCAACGGCCGTGGCCGCGGCGACCAGTACGTCACCGTGTATATCGAGACGCCGCGCAACCTGAACCGCGAGCAGAAGGAAGCGCTCAAGAAGTTCAGCGAGTCGCTCGGCGAGAAGAATTATGAGGAACACAAGAGCTTTTTCGGAAAGTTCAAGCTGTAACGAATAGAAGATGTATTTATCCGATTATCACACCCACTGTTCGCTTTCGTTCGACTCGAAAACGCCGGTGGAAGACATGGTGCGCGCGGGCATCGCGCAGGGTTTGCAGGAAATGTGCCTGACCGACCATGCGGACCTGTTCCGCCCGAGGGAGACGGCGCACTGGGAGCACGATTTTTCGAATCGTGAAGAGACCTTTGCGCGCGCCGACCAGGCGGCGGACGGGAAGATCATCGTCCGCCGCGGCATCGAGCTCGGCGAGGCGATGCGCGACTTTGCCTACGCAGACGAGCTGCTTTCCCGCCTGCCGGAGCTCGACTTTGTCATCGGTTCGCAGCATCAGCTGTCGGAAAAGTACGATTGGAACGACCTCTACTTCATGCCCGAGGCCACGGAGCAGGAGGCGCGCGAGCAGATCGCGGACTATTTAACGCTCGTTCTGGAGACGGCCAAGTGGGGGAAGTTCTCCGTGCTCGGCCACTTGACGCTGCCGCTTCGCTACATGAACGAAAACCACGGTATGCACATGAGCTTCGACGGTTTTGAGGACGAGGTGGCGCAGGTGTTTCGCGCGCTCATTGAAAATGGCTGCGGCATCGAGTGCAACGTCAACCGCGGCAACACGCCGCTGCCGGACGGGAAGTGGCTGAAGCTCTACCGCGAGCTCAGCGGCGAGATCATCACCATCGGCACCGACGCGCATACGCCGGAATTCGTCGGCATGCGCGCCCGAGAGACGCAGGAATTACTCAAGAGCTGCGGCCTCAACTATGTGTGCACGTTTGAAAAGAAAAAACCGGTCTTTCACAAAATCTGACTGACAAAAGGAGAAACACTATGAAGATCGCATTGGGCTGTGACCACGGCGGATACGCCATGAAGGAAGACATCAAAAAGCAGCTGGAGGGCCTGGGCCACGAGGTCAAGGACTGCGGCACCTACTCCACCGAGAGCTGCGACTATCCTATTTTCGGCGAGGCCGCCGCGCGCGCCGTCGCAAGCGGAGAGTGCGAGTACGGTATCGTCGTGTGCACAACGGGCATCGGTATCTCCATCGCGGCGAACAAGGTCAAGGGCATCCGCTGCGCGCACTGCGCCGATACGCTCGAAGCGCAGCTGTGCCGCCAGCACAACAACGCCAACATGATGGCCATCGGTGCGGGCTTCACAGGCCCGAAGCTGGCCGCGGCCATGGTTGAGACGTTCCTCTCCACCGCGTTTGAGGGCGGCCGCCACGCCCGCCGCGTCGCGCTGATGGACGCTATCGAGGGCTAAAGCATACAAAAGCGGAAAATCAACAAAAACCGAAAGGTTTTTGTTGATTTTTTTGCTCTCAAAAGGTAAACTGTTGCACAAGAAAAAGGAGGCGGATGCAGACAATGGCAAGAAGATCGAGCGGAACGAAGGGCTATACCGGTTATCGCGGGCGCAGGCGCGGCAGAGGCGTGCTGGCCGTGGTGCTGGTGGTCATTTTGCTGCTGGCGTGCGGCTTTTTGTTTGCGCAGCGCTATATGGTATACGATGCGGACGGCTCGGTCCGCTTTGAGTTCCCCTGGATAAAGAAGACCCCACAGGACGACACCGTAAATGACGGCGACAGCGGCGACGATAAGAAGCAGGACGACCTTGAGATCACGGTGCAAAAGCCCGTCATCAAGGATACCTACGCAGTCGAGCTGGGTGCGGACGCGCTCGGCAGCGATTGGCAGGCAGCGCTCGATGGCCTTGATAAGGACGTGAACGCCGTGGCGGTCGAGCTCAAGGACGCGAGCGGCAAGCTCTACTATAATTCCAAAGTGCAGGGCGCGATCGACTGCGGCGCGGTGGCCGGGAACAGCACATCGGACACGGCCATTCAGGGCCTTGTCGACTCGGACTATTACACGATCGGCCGCATCAGCACGCTCCACGACAGCCTGTACGCCTACGAGCACATGACGGACGCCGCCGTGTGCCAGCTGACGGGATTCGTCTGGTACGATACGAACAGCACGCACTGGCTCGCGCCCGAAAAGCAGGCCGCGCGGGCATATGTGAGCGATATCGTCACGGAATGCGGCAAGATGGGCTTTGACGAGCTTCTGCTCGACGATTTCCACTACCCGCGCGAGGGGCGCATGAGCCGCATCAAGACGGACGAGCGCACCATGACGCAGCAGGAGGCGCTTGCGCTGCTCGCCGACGACATCCACACCGCGCTTGAGCAGGCGGGCTATAAGGGCAAGCTCTCCGTCAGCGTGGACGCGGACATCGCGCTTGCAGGCAGCGAAGAGAAGTCCGGCATCGTGATGAGCGAGCTCACGGAAAAGTTCGACCGCGTGTACGTCAAGGTCACGGCAGACCAGCTCGAGAGCGTCACCGAGGCGATGAAGGCCTACGACGTCGAGTTCGTCCCCATCGTGACGGAGGTGACGGACAGCGGCAGCTATCTGATCGAAAAGTGAAAAGGCGAAGGGCGGGCCGCTGATACCAGATC
>JBBNGO010000021.1:0-49816 GCA_040095065.1 Hominicoprocola fusiformis | reverse complement strand
CTTCCGATCTTCAGAGAATATCCCCCTTGGACCCCCAAGAGAACGCAAGGGGCCTTGCCCCTTGACCCCGCCATTGCAAGCGAGCAGCTCGAAGAACTGCAATGCTTGCCGAATCAGGTGCCTGCCTTGTTTTATATCTAAACGATTTGACTTACTTCTATCTTCGCTGTCGCTTTGCCTGCGATTCATTACCCTTACATAACTGCGTTCTACTTCGGATTCTATCAATCCTGGTATTGCCTGCCGAAGCGGCATAGCTTCGCTCGCCGCAGTACGCATTATCGAAACGGTATGCATTGTTGGCAGCAGGAGATTAGTCTGTACCTCTACAAGATGGGCAGAGCGGCACCCGCAAGGGGTGTGCCGCATCCGTAAGGCGCAGAGACGCCAACGGCTGCGCAACAGCGGATAGTAGGAGCAGAGGCAAATCGTATAGTAGCTCTAAACGCGGCATCGCCGCGCGCAGGCATTTCCATTCCGGAGGGAAAAAGGTCATTCGAGATTGAGACTGCCAATCTAAAACCTTTCTCTTGGGGGATTGAAAGGGGGCTATTCTCTTTCACAAAAGAGAATAGCCCCCCTTGACTCGTGCCGCGCTCGGTGAGCGCGACTATTTACATCGAGATCCAGCCGAACGCGCTGGCGATCGAGCTGATCAAAATGATCGCCGCGAAGAACGGGCACAGGAAGCGGATCATGGCGTTGAAGACCTTTCTTCTGCGGAAGGGCGCGCCGTTCAGCGTGACCTCGTCCGCGATGCGTTCGACGCCGATGACGCGGGAGACGAGGATGCAGCTTGCGATGGCCGCGATGGGCATCATCACGGAGTTGGTCAGGAAATCGAAGAAGTCCAAAAACTGCATGCCGATCACGGTGACATTTGCCAGCGGGCCATAGCCCAGGCTGGAGAGGCTTCCGAGGAGGATCATGGAGACGCCCATGATGCTCGTGGCCTTTCTGCGGCTCCAGTGCAGCTCATCCTGCAAGGTAGAGACGGCACTTTCCGTCAGCGCGATGGAGCTCGTCAGCGCGGCGAACAGCACTAACAGGAAGAACGCGATGCCGATCACCGTGCCGAAGCCCATGGAATCGAAGACCTTCGGGATGGTGATGAACATCAGCGAGGGGCCGGCCTTCAGCGCGCTGGGATCGCCGCCGGAGAAGGCGAACACCGCGGGGATGATCATCAGGCCCGCCATGATGGCAATGGCCGTGTCGAAGACCTCGACATTGCGGGTGGAGCTTTCGATCGGGACGTCCTTTTTCATGTAGGAACCGAACGTGATGAGAATGCCCATGGCGATGGACAGGGAATAAAACATCTGCCCCATGGCGGAGACGACCGTCATCCAGGAGAAGTTGTCAAGATTGGGCACAAGGAAGTACTTGACGCCCTCCAGCGCACCGGGGCGGGTCACGGAATACACGGCGATGATCAGCGACAGCACCACGAGAATGGGCATCATGATCTTGGAGACGCGCTCAATGCCGTTTTCCACGCCCGCGAAGATGATCGCCAGCGTCATGGCCGTGAAGACGAGGAAGCAAAGCTCCGAGGACACGCCGTTGGAGATGAAGGACGAGAAATAGCCGTCCTCCGCGACGAGGTGCGCCTTGCCCATCAGGTATTCCGCCAGATATTTGATGACCCAGCCGCCGATGACGGAGTAGTAGGGGACGATCAGAATCGGAATGATGGCGTTGATCCAGCCGCCCACGCGCAGCGCAGGCTTATCGCTGAAGGACTTGTAAGCGCCGACAGGGCTCTTGCCGGTCATGCGGCCGATCGAAGTCTCCGCAATGATCATCGTGTAGCCGAAGGTCATCGCCAGAATGATGTATACCAGCAGGAAAATAGCGCCGCCGTATTTGGCGGCCAGATAAGGAAAGCGCCAGATGTTTCCGAGGCCGACGGACGCGCCCGCAGCCGAAAGGACAAAGCCAATCTTGCCGGAAAAGGAACCTCTTTTATGATCCATGAAGAATCTCCTCTCTTTTTTTACGACATACAATTTACTCAGTATATCATAGAATAAAGATGAAAACAATCTGAAATCCGAAGAAAAGAGAGCTATTTGTCGTTGCCGTGCAGAAAAATAAAAAAGGAAGACTCGAAAGAGTCTTCCTTTTTCCATATTTAAGACCAGAGCAGCTGCATCGCGACGATTAGCGCCGCAGCGGCGAGGATATACACACCTGCGATCAGCAGTCCTGCCTTGAGCGCGCCGCGGATGGCGGCATTGCGCTCCTCGCGCGTCAGCTCACCGGCAGCGCTTTCCCACGGGCGGTCGTTCGCACGGGGCGCGTCGGGCGCGGAAAAGTCGCTGCGCTTGCGGTGAAAGTGCGGGAGAAAGGTCGGCTGGCGTTCGATGCCGCTCATGTCGGCGATCGTGCGGCCGTCGTCCTCCTCGTAGAAGTCGTCCTTCTTCATCACTTATCGTACAGGTGGCAGCACACGAAGTGGCCCGGCTCGATCTCGCGCTGGACGGGTGCTTCCTCCTTGCAGCAGGCCATGCAGTTGGCGCAGCGGGTGTGGAATTTGCAGCCCTTGGGCGGATTGGCAGGGGAGGGGATGGAGCCCTCGAGCACGATGCGGTTCATCTTCACCTTCGGGTCGGGGATGGGGATGGCGGAGAAGAGCGCCTTCGTGTAGGGGTGGAGCGGGTTGCGGAAGATATCTTCCTTCGCGCCGTATTCCACAAGGTTGCCGAGGTACATGACGCCGACGGTGTCGGAGATGTGCTCGACAACGGAGAGGTCGTGGCTGATGAAGAGGTACGTCAGCTTGTACTTATCCTGCAATTCGTTCAGCAGGTTGATGATCTGCGCCTGAATGGACACGTCGAGCGCGGAGACCGGCTCGTCGCAGACGATGAACTCGGGGTTGAGCGCGAGCGCACGCGCGATGCAGATACGCTGACGCTGACCGCCGGAGAACTCGTGCGGGTAGCGGTCCTTGTGGAACGGCTGTAAGCCGCAGTTGTCCATGACCTGGTCGATATAATCGTCGAATTCCGCCTTCGGGACAAGGTTGTGCTCGCGCACGGCCTCGCCGATGATCTCGCCGACCGGCATACGCGGGGAGAGCGAGGAGAACGGGTCCTGGAAAATGATCTGCATCTTCGTGCGCAGGGCGCGCAGCTCCTTGTGGGAGAGGTCGTAGACCTCCTGTCCGTTGAAGAGCACCTGACCGCCGGACTTGGAGTCATACAGGCGCAGGATCGTGCGGCCCGTGGTCGTCTTGCCGCAGCCGGACTCACCGACAAGGCCCATCGTCGTGCCGCGCTTTAAGTTGAACGTGACGCCGTCGACGGCCTTGACATAGCCGACCGTCTTCGACACCATACCGCCCTTGATCGGGAAGTATTTCTTGAGGTGATTGACCTGCAGAATGTACTGCGGGTCATATTCCACGGGGGTGAAATTGTTGTCGATGATGAGTGAGGACTTCTGCGCCTCATCGGCGTGCTCATGCTTCTTGACAAATTCATCGGCATTCTGCTTCTGCGTTTCCTTCAGTTCATCGAGGACCTGATCGTCGTTCTTACCGGCTTTCCAAAACGGCATCTTATTCACCCTCCTTTCCGTTTTCCTTGCCCTCAGTCAGCTCTTCCTCCACGACCTCCTCAAAGTCGGGGCGCTTGCCGTCGTAATAGCGGTAGCAGCTCACCTTGTGCGTCGGCGAGATGCTGACCTCGTGCGGGTAGTCGCCCTCGCAGCCGTTCACGCACATTTCGCAGCGGTCCTTGAAATAGCAGTAGTTCGGCATGTTGATGGGGTTCGGCACCTTGCCGGGGATGGAGTAGAGCTTTTCGACCTGACGGCCCACGACCGGCTTGGAGGCCATGAGGCCGATGGTGTAGGGGTGCGCGGGATGGGCGAAGATCTCCTCCGCCGTGCCCTGCTCGACGATGCGGCCAGCGTACATGACGACCACATAGTCCGCCATTTCGGCGATGACGCCGAGGTCGTGCGTGATGAACATGATCGAGGAATTGATCTGATCCTTCAGATTGCGCAGAAGGTCGAGGATCTGCGCCTGGATCGTCACGTCGAGCGCCGTGGTGGGCTCGTCGGCGATGATGAGCTTCGGGCTGCACGCAAGCGCCATGGCGATCATGACGCGCTGGCGCATACCGCCGGAGAGCTCGTGCGGGAACATCTTGTAAACGCCCTCACTGTTGGCAATGCCGACCATTTCAAGGAGCTCAATGGTGCGCGCCTTGATCTGCGCTTCGTCGTGGCCCTTTTCGTTGTGCAGGGCCAGCACCTCGTCGACCTGGTCGCCGATGCGGAACACGGGGTTCAGCGCGGTCATCGGCTCCTGGAAGATCATGGAGATGTAGTTGCCGCGTAAGTGCTGCATGACGCTGTCAGGCGCCTTCGTCACGTCGTAGGCCTTGCTGCCGAGGTTCAGGCGAATTTCGCCCTCCACGACCTGGCCCTGTGGGCGCTGCAAAAGCTGCATGAGCGACAAACTCGTGACCGATTTGCCGCAGCCGGACTCGCCGACGACGCCGACAGTCTTGCCGATGGGCACGGAGAACGTGACACCGTCGACCGACTTGACAACGCCCGTGTCGGTGAAAAAGTAAGTGTGCAGGTTGTCGAATTCGACCGCGTTGTTGGGGTCGTGCATCTTGGTCAGATACTCGGATTCGGGAACGTTCTTGCGCTTGCGCTTCTTTTCGAGCGCATTTGTGATCTTGCGGTTTTCTTTGGAAATGCGGCGGGATTCCTTTGCGGAAAGATAGCCGTCATTATGCTTCTTAGCCATTCAAATTCCCTCCTTTCTCAGCGCTTCATCTTCGGGTCGAACGCGTCGCGCAGACCGTCGCCGACGAAGTTGAAGCCGAGGACCGTCAGCATCAGGCAGATGCCGGCGGGGATCCAGATGAACCAGTAGCTCGTGAGGACGTAAGAGTTGGAAACGTCGTTCATGATGTTGCCCCAGGAGGCGAACGGGAACTTGACGCCGAGGCCGAGGAAGCTGAGCGTTGCCTCGGTGATGATGGTGGAGCCGAGGCTCATCGTGCAGTTGACGATGAGCTGCGGGATGACGTTGGGGATCAGGTGGCGGAAGATGCGGCGCGAAACGCTGATGCCGCAGGCCTCCGTCGCGGTCATGAACTCCTGCTCGCGCAGAGAGAGGATCTGGCCGCGGACGAGACGGGCGATACCCGGCCAGCCGAGGAAGCCCAAGATCAGCATTAAGTAGAGCATTCGGATCTGCGGGTCGACGCGCATGCCGTCCATCGCTGCGCCCAGAATGATGATGAGCGGGGTGGAGGGGATGCAGTAGAAGATATCGACGATACGCATGATGAGGTTATCGACCCAGCCGCCGAAGTAGCCGGAGACGCCGCCGAGCACCACGCCGAGCGCCGCGGAGATGATGACGACGATGAAGCCGATCATCAGCGACACGCGGCCGCCGTACATCAGGCGGGTGAGCATATCCATACCGTTTTTATCCGTACCGAGCCAGTGCGCGGAGCTGGGGAAGGAATAGGCGTCGAACACGCGGGTGGACGTGCCCTCCTTGATCGACCACTGGTACTTGGCGGGATTGTATTCAAGCTTGATCTCGCGCTCCTGACCGGCGTCGTTCACATAGGTGTACTTGGTCTCACCGTTTTCGACGGCCTGCTGCACGCGCTCTTTGAAGTCCTTGGTGATGACCGTGCCGCTGACCTTGGACTGGATGACAAAGCGGCTGATGTAGGCGATCTCCTCGCCATTCAGCATGACGCTGTCTTCATCAAGCGTATAGGTCTTGCCGTCGGCCGTGAACTCCGCTTCGCCGTTGGCGTGCGCCTTGAGGGCGTTGAAGCTGAAGTTGAAGCCGAACTTCTGGCTGGGGTCGTTCGAGCTGATGATGTCCTTATAGGCGATGGCAAGGAGTCTGCCGCCGCTCGAGACGGAGTAGAGCGAGTCGCCCTCCTCGGTCACGTCGTAGGTGACGCCCTTGTAGGAGAAGCTGTCGTCCTTGCCCATGTGCAGCGTGAGCTGCGCCTGAAGGATCGTGCCGAACTCCTGGCCGTCGGCCACGAGATAGCGGTACTCGGTGTTCTCGCTCATGGCGGCGTATTCCTTGAGCTGGATATCGTCGCGGTAGAAGACCTCGTCCTGCCCGTAGGGGCTGATGAGGCCGCCGATGAAGGAGAAAATGAACATCACGGCGAGGATCGTCAGACCCACGACCGCGAGGCGGTTGCGGAAAAAGCGCTTGGCGACCAGCGTGCCCGGGGAAAGGACCTTGACGCGGCGGTCGTCGTTGAGGGAAAGCTGCTCGGGGGAGCCGCTCTCCTGCTGATCGTTGATCTTCTTTTCTTCAGACATGGATTAGCGCCTCCTTTCTTACGCGATGCGCACGCGGGGGTCGACCACCGCGTACAGGATGTCGGAGATCAGGTTGCCCAGCAGGGTCAGGATCGCCAGGAACGTCATGTAGAACATGGAGAAGGGGATATCGCCCGCGACCATCGCATTGTACGAGATGAAGCCGATGCCGGGGATGGCGAACAGCGTCTCAGTGATCAGCGCGCCGGCAAAAAGGCCGGGCAGCGAGCCGCCGATAAACGTCACGAGCGGGATGAGCGTGTTGCGGAAGGCGTGGTGATAGATGACCTTATGCTCGGAAAGACCCTTGGCGCGGGCGGTGCGGATGTAGTCGGCGTTGAGCACCTCGAGCATGTTCGTGCGCACATAGCGCATCCACGGGCCGATGGAAATGAACACCAGCGTCACGATGGGCAGCACCAGATGCTTTGCCATATCGAGGATCTGACCAAACTGGCTGAGGGAGTTGAAGTCACGTCCCGTCAGGCCGACAAGGTCGAACCAGCCGAGCTTGACCGAGAAGATGAGCTTTAAGAGCGTCGCGAAGAAGAACGTCGGCAGCGACATACCCAGCAGTGCGACCGTCGTGACGGTGTAGTCGGTCACGCTGTACTGCTTGGTGGCGGCCACGATGCCGAGCGGCACCGCGATGAGAAGCTCGAACACGAGCGAGATAGCGCCCATGATGAACGAGACCCAGATGACCTCGTTGAACTTCTGGAGAACGGGCACGGTATACTTCCAGCTGTCGCCGAAGTTGCCGGTGCACAGGTTCTTGAGCTGGACGAAAAAGCCAGGGATGAGGCCCAGGTCCAGACCGTATTGTGCGTTGAGCTGTGCCAGCCACTCCTCATAGGGCTTGGAGCCGGGAGCCTGCGAGAGCTGCCGCGCCATATTCTCCACGTAGGAACTGGGCAGGCAGCGCATGAGCACGTAGATGATGAATGTCACAAAAAAGAGGATCACCACCGACAGCAGCAGGCGTTTTACCAGATATTTGCGCATAGAATCCCTCCGTTTTTTGATAACGGCTGCCCCGCGCCCGGGGCCTTGTCGCCGTTTCGGGTTTGATATGTCTCTCTCTGCATATCAGCCAAATGCTCCGATGCACCGGGGCATTTGGATCATAAGCAGATGTGCCTGAGGCAGGCTACCCCGCGGCAAAAGCCGCAGGGTAGCCATGCGCCTAAGTAACGTTTTTGTGCAGCGACGGAGCTTACTGCAGGTCGAGCAGCTCGATGTCGTTGTACCAGGTCCAGTAGGTCGTGATATCAGGCGTCACGGTGTCGAGGTTGACACGCTTGGCGGAGATGATCACGCAGTTCTGGCGCTGATAGATGGGGATCTCGACCGCCCAGTCGGCCACGATGTCAAGGCACTGCTTATACAGGGTCTTGCGGTAGGTCTGGTCGGTGGACTGACGAGCCATCATGATGAGCTCATCGAGGTCGGCATCCTTGATCCAGTAGGACTTCTCGTTGGAGCCGCCCTGGCTGTGATAGATCTGGAACATATCCGGGTCGGGCGTGGCCTGCCACGCCATGGCGAACATGTCGGCAGTACCGGCGTTGATCGCGTTGGTCATCTCGCTGAAGTTGGACATATCGGAGACGATCAGGTTGAAGCCGATCTCCTTGAGGGCGTCGGACGCGAGGGTCAGAGCCATGAAGGAGGGGTGGTCGCCCGTGCCGCCGCCGCCGACCATGACTTCAGCGTCCATGCGGCCGCCAGCGGGAGCAGCGGTGATCTTGCCGTCAGCGACGGTGTAGCCGGCAGCCTCGAAGTAGCCGAGAGCGGCCTGCTTGGCGGCGGCGTACTTGTCGTCGGCGCTCATGCCTTCGGTGTAGATGTCGTTGCCGTTGACGTCAACGGAGAAGGCGACCTTGTAGCCCTCATCGGTAACGCGCGGAGCGGCCCAGGAGGTGTCGGAGATGGGGTAGTTGATGACGTTGGCGAACTCACCGTAGTAGGAGTCGACAGCGACATCGCGGTAAACGGCGATAATCGTGGCGATGGCCTTACGCAGATCCTTGGAGGCCTCATCACCGCCGTTGCCGTCGCCGACCTTCACGCGGTTGGCGTTGAATCCGACGTAGCCGTAGCCGAGGTTGGCAACGAGGTCGGTCTGGATGGTATCGCCGGAGATCTCACCGTTAGAGTTGGCTTCCTTGATCTGCTCGGCAGCTTCCTTGGAGTAGGAGGGGTCAGTTACGTCGATCGTGCCGGAGACAACGCCGGGGATCTTATCAACGTCCTGCATCTCGCGCCAGATGACGGTGTCGATCTTGGGCTCGCCCTTCCAGTAGGTCGGGTTCTTCTGCAGGGTGACAGCGCCGTTGGACCAGCCCTCGAAGGTGTACGGGCCGGAGCCGACAGGCGTGGAGGTCACGGACTTGACGTGGGACAGATCGCCCTTGACAAAGCCGAACATGTTGTTGTCGTAGTCATACTTGTCAGTCTCGCCATAGTAGTGCATGGGGCACACGGTGACGGGGAGCTGATAGATGGCGGTGGCGTTGACCTCGGTGAGGGTGACGGTCATGGAGTAGTCACCGGTCTTGACGATACCGGCAACGTTGGGAGCGGACTCGCCGGTCTGGACGGCGACGGTATAGTCGGTG
This sequence comes from Hominicoprocola fusiformis, assembly GCA_040095065.1. GTDB lineage: Bacteria > Bacillota > Clostridia > Oscillospirales > Oscillospiraceae > Hominicoprocola. The sequence continues at coordinate 40,853 of JBBNGO010000021.1, read as the reverse complement.
TAGGCGTCGCCCAGCTCAGCCTCGAGGAAAGCGGAGATGCTGGTGCCGGCGGTCTCGGCGTTGATGCCGTCATCGGAGATGTCGTAGCCGTACTTAGCAACGATGGCAGCCCAGAAGTCTTCGACGGTCGCGTCATCGGCGAGATCGAAGCCCCAGTTGCCAGCCTGCGCGGCGACGGAGTCGTCAGCGGTGGCGTAACCGGCGGCGACCACGTAGTCAAGGATCTCCTGGGCGAACTTCACGCCGGCGGCGTTGAAGGCGGTCCAGTAAGCGTTGTACTGCTCTTCGGTGTAAAAGTCGTTGGCGGCGTAGGCGTCAGGACCGGCGGCGAGGATCAGGTTCTGCACAGTGTCCATACCGCTGCGATAGGCTTCCAGACCCTTGATGGGCAGGGAGTACAGCGTGGAAGCGCCGTCATAAGCGGGGTCAAGCAGGACATAGTAAGAGAAGATGACATCGTCGATGGTCATTTCCTCACCGTCGGAGAACTTGACGCCCTCTTTCAGCGTGATGTTGTAGTCGACCGTGCCGTCGCTGTTTTCAACGATGTCGCAGTCGGCAATGCCCTTGTAAGTATAGTCGGTGCCGTTGTAGGGACGGACGTCGCCCTCGATGCCCTTGAGGACGACAGAGCCCTCGCGGTCGACGAGAAACAGACCGTCGAAGACCATACCCATGACCTGGTTTTCATAGTCATTGGTATAGAAGAAGGGGGAGAACTTACCGTCGAAGTTCTGCGTGCCGACAACAAGCGTCTTGCCGTCGGTCTGGCCGTCGTCCGTCTTCTTGTCGCCGCAGCCGGCCAGAAGACCAAGACACATGACCAGAGAAAGGATCAGTGCAAGTGTTCTTTTCATTGAATCTACTCCTTTATAAATTTTTGCTAAAACGGGTCGCCCCGTGCAGCACAAAGTAAGGCACCCGCGCGTAAATACGCGCGGAAAGGAGCGTACGCCCCTTATGGACATCTGTGCGCCGAAAAACAGCGCATAGAATTTTTCTAATTATAGCATGAAAAGATGAAGATTGTACAGAGTAAAATCTTAGAAGTTATCTTTTTTAGGCAATTTGTCCCATTCTGCCTGCATAATTTCGGCGCGCAGAACAAGGGCACTCAGTAGGGCTGTCAGCTTCAGCAGGACATAGAGCAGCGCGAAAAACGTCTGTCCTGCGTGGTCATTGACGAAAAAGAAGATCAATTCGCACACGATGCCGAGAAGAGAAAAGACCGCCGTGACCGCCGTTCGCACGGGCAGAACGGCCACGCTTTTTTTGTAGTTGTACTCGCGCACCGTGCCCCAATCCGTTCCGAGCTTTACGAGCGCCCAGACGACACTTCCAGCGCCCAGAAACTCGCCGAGGTAGGGGAGCAGAACGTAAAAACAGTTCTGCATCCCCGGCGCGGGAATGCATCCGCCCGCGATGACCGCAACGGTCAGAATGGCTGCCATTCCCCACACGGCGCGCTTAGATCTGCGCTGCTTTGCATCATCGCTTTGGCAGGCGTAGAGCGCCCCGTCGTAAACATATTCGCCCGCGACGTTCAGATGAAAGTCGTTCAGGTGTTCGCGGCGGTTGTGCTTTTTGTGCTGTTCGCCCATCATTCGATGCCCGTGAGGTCAAAGTCCGCGAGCGCCTTCTCCGCCTCGGCGCACACGCCGCGGAGACACGCTTCGTCAAACGGACTCTCAAGGCCAGCGTTTTTGAGAAGGTCGGTGAACGTCCGGCTGCCGCCCTGCACGGTGTAGGCCATGTAGTGCTGCCAGGCATTCCCCACGTCCTTGCGGATCATCGCCCAGAATTCGAGCGCCACGGTCTGGGCAAGGCAGTAGTCAATATAATAGAAGGGGCTCGAATAGATGTGGTGCTGGCGCTGCCAGCCCATGCCCTCGGAGTAGAACGGGATCTCGCCGTCGAGCTTCATCCACGGCATGTAGACGCCGAGCAGCTCCTTCCAAACGGCGTGGCGCTCGGCGGGCGTCATCTCGGGCTTTTCATACACGATGTGCTGGAAGTGGTCGACCATCGTGCCGTAGGGAATGAACGTCAGCGCGCCGGAGAGGTGGCTGTAGAGGAACTTCTTCGCGTCGGGACCGAAAAAGCCGTCCGCCCACGGCTCTGCGAAAAACTCCATGGACATCGAGTGAACCTCGCAGGCCTCCATGCTCGGCCAGATGTAGTCGATGGGGATGCGCTTGCGGTTCGTCCAGGCCTCGAAGGCGTGACCGGCCTCGTGCGTCACGACCTCGACGTCGTGCTGCGTGCCGTTGAAGTTCGCGAAGATGAACGGCACCTCATAGTCCATGATGCTCGTGCAGTAGCCGCCCGCCTGCTTGCCCTCGGTCGAGAGCACGTCGAGCAGCTCGTCGCGCAGCATCGTTTCAAAGAACTCCTTCGTCTCGGGCGAAAGTTCGCTGTAGAACTTCATGCCCTGGGCGAGAATGTCGTCCGGCGTGCCCGCGGGGCGGGGATTGCCGGAACGGAATTCGAGCGCGTTGTCGGCAAAGCTCATCGGATACTGCTTGCCAAGGCGCTTGGCCTGCTCGCGGTAGACCTTGTCCGCCACGGGAACGAGATACTTGATGACCGCTTCGCGGAACTTCTCGACATCGTCCTTCGTATAGCAGTTGCGGCCCATGCGGTAGTAGCCGAGCGTAGTGTAGCCCTCGTAGCCGAGCTTTTTGCCCATCGCGTCGCGGAGTTTTACGAGCTTGTCGTAGAGCTCGTCGAATTTCGCATGGTTGTCCTTGTACCACTGGCCCTCGGCCTTCCACGCGGCAAGGCGCTTTTCGTCGTCAGCGCAGGTCTTGAACGGGGAGAGCTGCGAGAGCGTGTAGACCTTGCCCTCGAACGGGATCTGCGCCGAGGCGAGCAGCTTTTCATACTCCTGCGTCAGGTCGTTTTCCTGCTGTAATTCAGGAATGATGGCGGGGGAGAAGGTCTTGAGCGCAATCTCGGCGTTGACGAACATCAGATCGCCGTATTCCTTCTCAAAGTCCGCGCGGAAGGCACTTTCGAGCATCGCCGCTGTCCACGCCTGATTGTATTCCTCAAGCTCAGGGTTGAAGTTGTTCCAGAATTTTTCCTCGCCGTCGTAGAATTCGTCGCGTGTGTCGATCGAGTGGCGGATGCTCGCGAGCGTCGCGGCGGTGGAGATGTGGCTCATCAGCTCTTGCTGCGAAAGGAACACCTTGCGCGCTTCCTCATAGCTCTTGGCAGCCTTGAGTTCCGCCGTCAGCGCGGAAAGGCGCTGCTTGCTCGCCGCGGGATCGGGGCGGGTGTAGGTCATTTCAGAAAATTTCATGTTGTTTCCTCCATCAAATTTTTATTGTTACATTTCTTATTCTTGCCGGTTATAGATCGCGGACACGTCCCTGCGTCCGCCGCCGATGACGACGATCGCCGCGGCCGCCGTGACGAGCATGAAGCCCGTTAGCACGCCGCGCACGGGGAGAAACGCCACCAGCGCGCCCGCGAGCAGATTGCCCGTGAAGCTGCCGACGGTGTTGAGCATGTTGAACGCGCCGTTGAAGCGGCCCTTTTTCTCGTCGGGCACGTAGCTCTGCGTGGCGGAGATGCGGATGGTGTAGCTCGTCACGCCGAGGATACCCGTTAAAAAGCACGAGACCATCATCACCGGCAGCGGGCAGTAGAGATAGAAGCCCTCACACAGCGAGATGACGACATAAACCATCAGGGCGATGGAATACTTATGCTGCACAGGCAGCTTGATTTTATAATGAATGCCGCCGCCGATGGCGCGGCCGAAGATCGCCATGCCCCAGACGAGCATATAGATGTATTCGCCGTTATCGAATGTCGACTTGAAGTACGGCAGCGTGATGACCTGCGACGCGCCCGAGGCCAGCATGCTGAATGTGAAATAGATGGCCACGCGCAGAAGCCCCTTTTCACTCATCAGATAGCGAAAGCCCTCTTTGATGTCGCGCAGGAGCTGGCGGCCCGAGGAATGCTGCTCTTCGAGCGCAAGCGCGGCACGCTGCTTTTCGATGTAGTGTTCCTCGGCGCGGATCTGCGTCTCCGCCGTCGCGGCGATGAAGAAGCACAGCGCGTTGATGCCGAGCAGCGGCGCAATGCCGAAGAGATTATAAAAGTACGTTGCGATCGGGATGATGAGCGCCGAGAGCGTCTCGAGCACGCTCGCGATGGAGTAGGCCTTGGAGTAGTTCCCCTCAGAGATCAGCAGGGGATAGAAGCTGTCGTAGGCGACATAGTAGATGCTGTTGATCGAGCCGATGATAAAGCAGAAGACCGCGAGCATCGGAAAGCTGAACCAGCCGCGGCTCAGGATCAGCGCAGCGACAAGGTAGACCCCGGAGGAAAGGAAGTCCAGCGTGTAGATCGTCTTCTTGCGCGAAAAGCGGTCGAGGATCGCGCCCGAGAAGATCGGCATGACGATCTGCGGCAGCGTAAATGTCGCAATATAGATGGCGTAGAGCAGGTTTGAGCCCGTGTAGTCCAGCACGAGCAGACTCAGCGCGAAGCCGGACATCGAATTGCCCAGCATCGAGATCACGCTGCCCAATGTGATGATAGTGAAATCCCGCGTCCACAGCGGTGAGACCGGAGCTGGCGCGGGAGAAGAGGATTCGTTCATAGAAATAGCCTCCTTCCGGCTTAAGAGCGCAAACAAAAGCCCGCTCGATGCGGGAGGGGGGACGGAAATCAACTGTATTATAAAGGATTTCGATAAAAGAATCAACTATAATTCCACCAAATATGGACAAATGCACAAATGCTGCCCCTGCTTTGTGCGGCACAGAGGGAGTGTCCGCTTGCCGAGAAGCATGACGTGTGCTATAATACCGCCAAACAAAAATAAACTGTGGAGGACATCACCATGCAACATGCACCGGCAAGAGAACTGCTGCATTTTATCAAAAATAGCCCCACCTGCTACCATGTGACCGAGAACATCCGCCAAAAGCTCCTCGCAAACGGCTATACCGAGCTTTCCGAACGTGAACGCTGGGAGGTAGCCCCCGGCGGGAAGTATTTCGTCTGCCGCAACGGCTCGAGCACCATCGCCTTCCGCGTGCCGGAGATGATCGACGGCGGCTTCGCCATGGCTGCGGCGCACTCCGACTCGCCGACGTTCCGCCTGAAAGAGCATCCCGACCGCCGCAGCGCGCATTATGTCCAGCTCTCCACCGAAAAATACGGCGGCATGCTGATGTCCACGTGGTTCGACCGCCCACTCTCCGTCGCGGGCCGCGTCTTCGTGCGCGCAAACGGCGAGATCGTCGAAAAACTCGTGAGCGTCGACCGTGACCTGCTCGTCATTCCCAATGTCGCCATCCACATGAACCGCACGGCGAACGACGGCATGAAGTATCTCGCGAATATCGACACGCTGCCGCTGCTCGGCGGCAAAGAGAGCGGTGGCATCCTGCCCATCGTCGCCAAGGCCGCGGGCGTCGCGGAAAATGACATCCTCGGAAGCGACCTGTTCCTCTACTGCCGCGGCGAGGGGACGCTGCTTGGCGAGAACGAGGAGTACATCCTTTCTCCCAAGCTCGACGATCTCGAGTGCGCCTGCGGCTGCCTCGAGGGCTTCCTTGCGGCGAAAGAGAGCGGAAATATCGCCGTCTGCTGCATTTTCGACAATGAAGAGGTCGGCTCGTCCACCAAGCAGGGTGCGGGCTCGACGTTCCTGCGCGACACGCTGCGCCGCATCGCCCTGTGCCTCGGAAAGGACGAGCAGGAGCTCCAGATGATGCTCGCGCGCAGCTTCCTCGTCTCGGCGGACAACGCGCACGCCCAGCACCCCAACCACGGTGAATACGCCGACCCCGACAACTGCCCGTATATGAACGAGGGCGTCGTCATCAAATTCAACGCCAACCAGCGCTACGCGACCGATGGCCGCTCCTGCGCTATTTTCCGCGCCGTGTGCGAAAACGCGGGCGTTCCCACGCAGGTCATGTCCAACCGCTCCGATCTTCCCGGCGGCTCGACGCTCGGCTCGATTTCCGACACACTCGTGCCGGTCAGCACGGTGGACATCGGCCTGCCCCAGCTCGCGATGCACTCTTCGTGGGAGACTGCGGGCGTGCAGGACTATGAATTCCTGATCCGCGCGATGACGGAGTATTTCGGCAGCGCACTGTAAGAGACCTGCCGAAACGGTAGACAAAAGCGCGGAAACATGCTAAAATAAAACGATTTTTGATCAAATACGCTTTCAACGACAGAAAGGAAATATATCATGGACGTTAAGAAAATTCTCAAGCACGTTGACCATACCCTCCTCAAGCAGACTGCCACCTGGGAGGACATCAAGGAAATTTGTGACGACGGCATCAAGTACGGCTGCGCAAGCGTCTGCATCCCGCAGACCTATGTGAACCACGCCGCGCACTATGTTGCCGAGCAGCAGCACTACGGCTTTGGCCAGCTGCCCATCTGCACGGTCATCGGCTTCCCCAACGGCTACACGCCCAGCGGCATCAAGTGCATGGAGGCCGAGTCCGCCGTCGCTGACGGCGCGACCGAGATCGACATGGTCATCAACCTCGGCTGGGTCAAGGAAGGCCAGTACGACAAGATCCTTCAGGAGATCAACTCTGTGAAAATCTCCTGCCACGGCAACATCTTAAAGGTCATCATCGAGACCTGCCTGCTCACCGACGAAGAGAAGATCAAGCTCTGCGAGGTCGTCTCTGCCTCCCACGCCGACTATATCAAGACCTCCACGGGCTTTGCCGGCGGCGGCGCGACCCGTGAGGACGTCGCCCTCATGGCCGCCCACATGACCAACGGCAAGAAGATCAAGGCCGCCGGCGGCATTGCGAGTCTGCAGGATGCCGAAGACTTCCTCAAGCTCGGCGCCGACCGCCTCGGCACGTCCCGCATCGTCAAGGCCGTCAAGGAGCTCGAGGCCAAGGGCGAACTTTAAGAAAGGGGAGGGCTCAATATGCCGACTCCGCATAACAGCGCGAAAAAAGGCGACTTCGCCAAGACCGTTCTGATGCCCGGCGACCCGCTGCGCGCGAAGTTCATCGCCGAAACATTTTTAGATGAACCAAAGCTCGTCAACAACGTCCGCGGCGTGCAGGGCTACACGGGTACCTATAAAGGCGTTCCCGTCAGCGTGATGGCCAGCGGCATGGGGATGCCGTCCATCGGTATCTACTCCTATGAGCTGTTCACGCAGTACGATGTCGAGAGCATCATCCGCGTCGGCTCGGCGGGCGCGCTGCAAAAGGACTTGAAGCTCGGCGACGTGGTCGCGGGCATGGGTGCGTGCACCAACTCGAATTACGCCGTGCAGTACGGCCTTGGCGGCACATTTGCCCCCATCGCGGACTTTCAGCTGCTCTCCGCCGCCGTTGAATCGGCGAAGGAGCTCGGCGTCCGCATGGACGTCGGCAACCTCTACTCGTCCGACACGTTCTACGACGCGTCGAACCCGTCGCTCAAGTGGGCGGACATGGGCGTGCTCGCCATCGAGATGGAGGCCGCCGCCCTCTACTGCAACGCCGCCTATACGAAAAAGCGCGGACTTTCCCTCTGCTCGATCTCCGACAATATCCTCACCGACGAGGAGCTTTCGCCCGAGGCGCGGCAGACGAGCTTCACCGCCATGATGAAAATCGCGCTCGAAACAGCCGTAAAGATGGCGGCAGAATCCCAAAAGTAAGGAGATTATCATGCCATGCGCGTGATCGACATTGAAAACATTGTGACCAACATGAAGGACGACACCCGCTTCGTCCTGCGCTGCGAGGAGGTCTTCCACGACAAGATCAGCTCCGCCGCGGCGAGTATTTTAATGAACAAGGGGCAAAAGCCCATCGTCTGCCTGACGGGCCCGAGCGGCTCGGGCAAGACGACGACGGCGATGCGCCTGCGCGAATACCTCGAAAACCTCGGCGTCAAGGTCTGCATGCTCAGCATGGACAACTTTTTCCTGCCGCTTGATCAGCGTCCGCCCGAGGCGAGCGACTGGGAGTCGCCCTACTGCGTGAACCGCGATTTACTCATCGAGGATATCCACCGCCTGATGGACGGCGAGCTCGTGGAGCTGCCGGTCTACGACTTCAAGGCCGGCGGCGTCGGCGGTTACAAGCCCATGCAGGGCGACAAGGACGCCGTCATCATCGCCGAGGGCATCCACATGCTCAACCCGCTGATTTTCGACCAGCTCAGAAGCGAAGCTACGGGCGTTTACGTTGCCCCGCGTACGCGTATCATCACGCACAAGGACCGCATCGTTCGTCCCGAGCAGCTGCGCGTGGCGCGCCGCATGATCCGCGACTATCAGGGCCGCGGCCATTCGCTGCGTCAGACCGTCGAGCGCGCCGAGAGTGTCGACCGCGGCGAGCTCAACTACATCATGCCGAACAAGCCGAACGCGAGCATCCACATCGACACGTTCCACGATTACGAGCCGTGCATCCTCGCGCGGTATTTGAAGGAGATCCCCGAGTTTTACAGCCAGCTCGACGATCAGTTTATCGCCGAGCACGGGCTGAGCGACCTGATGGACGTTGTCAACTCCGTGCCGTCGCTGCGCACGGACTATGTCCCGCGCGACTCCATCGTGCGAGAGTTCGTCGGCGGCAGCTGCTTTGAGTATTAAATCGGCAAAATCCGACAACAAACTGTAATTTCTGATTTTTACAATACAAAACGTAATCGAAATTTGGCGCTTTTGCGCGAAAAGGGGAGGAAGAGCGAATGCATTCTGACGAGCGGCGAAAGGCCATTGCCGACGTGCTGCGCGCGGCGGACGCGCCGGTCAGCGCCTCCGCGCTGGCGGAAAAATTCTCCGTCTCGCGCCAGATCATCGTGGGCGATATCGCGCTGCTGCGCTCCTCGGGCGAGGAAATTCTCGCCACTCCGCGAGGCTATGTGACGCCGAAGGAGGCGCGCGGCATCGTCCGCCGCGTTGCCGTGAAGCACACGCCGCAGGAGATGGAAGCCGAGCTCAACACCATCGTCGACAACGGCTGTACGGTCATCGACGTCATCGTCGACCATCCTATTTACGGCCAGCTCACCGGCCCGCTGCAAATTTCGAGCCGCTACGAGGTCAGCCAGTTCATTGAGCGCTGCAAAAAGGCGGAGCCGCTGTCCAGTCTCACCGACGGCATCCACCTGCACACGCTCTCCTGTCCCGATGAGGCGGCGTTCGAGCGCACGAAGAGTGCGCTGTGCGCACTGCGCGTCCTGCTGGAGGAAAACGGAAATTAAGGGTTGACAATCCTCACACAAACGATTATAGTGTCATGTGCACGTGTCAAGACACCTGCACATGACACTATTTTATTTTTAGGCTGTGAGGATATCATGGAAAAATTCAAAGCGTTCTGCAAACGCAAAAACATTGAAGTTTCGGCCAAGCGCTACGGCATCGATGCGCTCGGCGCAATGGCGCAGGGCCTCTTCTGCTCGCTGCTCATCGGCACGATCATCAAGACGCTCGGCGCGCAGCTCGGTGTCACGTTTTTGACAGATATCGGTACTTATGCGATGTCCGTCTCCGGCCCTGCGATGGCCATTGCCATCGGCTACGCGCTGCAGGCACCCCCGATGGTGCTCTTCTCCCTCGCGGCGGTGGGCTATGCGGCCAACGCCGAGGGCGGCGCAGGCGGCCCGCTCGCCGTGCTCATCATCGCGATCCTTGCCGCCGAGTGCGGCAAGGCCGTGAGCAAGGAGACGAAGATCGACATTTTGGTCACGCCCGCCGTGACCATCCTGGTCGGCGTCGCGCTCGCCAAGTGGATCGCCCCGCCCATCGGCACGGCGGCCTCGGCATTTGGCATTATCATCGACAATGCGACCAAACTCCAGCCGTTCTGGATGGGCATCGCGGTCTCCGTGCTTGTCGGCGTCGCGCTCACGCTGCCGATCTCTTCCGCCGCCATCTGCTCGGTGCTTGGCCTGACGGGTCTTGCCGGCGGCGCGGCCGTCGCGGGCTGCTGCGCGCAGATGGTCGGCTTCGCCGTGATGAGCTTTAAGGAAAACCGCTGGGGCGGCCTTGTCTCTCAGGGCCTCGGCACGTCGATGCTCCAGATGCCGAACATTGTCAGAAATCCCCGCGTCTGGATCGCGCCGACGCTCGCCTCCGCCATCACCGGACCCATCGCCACCTGCGTGTTCCATCTTGAGATGAACGGCGCGCCCATCAACTCCGGCATGGGCACCTGCGGCCTCTGCGGCCCCATCGGCGTGTGGACGGGCTGGCTCGCCCCCTCCGAGGATGCCATCGCCAAGGGCGCGGAAGCCATCAGCGCAACGGGCTTTGACTGGCTGGGCCTTGTGCTCGTCGCCATCGTGCTGCCCGCCATCCTTGCTCCGCTCATCAATATGGTCTGCCGCCGCCTCGGCTGGGTCAAGGACGGAGACCTCAAGCTGGACTGAGAAAATAACGTGTAAAAAGTATGGACTTTTTGTAAAGAATCCCATCAATTATCACAAAAAAAGTAAAATGGGGGAGAATCGGACTTGATTCTCCCCTTTGCTTTTGCTATACTATCAGACGAAGTGCGTCCGCACTTCAAAATAAACCGGAAAGCGGCCCGCCGCCGACCGGAAAAATAAGGAAGGATAGAAGAATGAAGAAGTTTTTTGCACTGCTTCTCGCTCTCGTCATGGTTCTGTCCCTCGTTGCCTGCGGTGATAAGAAGACCGACGACAACCAGGGCGACACCAACACTGACGATCAGCAGGGCGGGACCACCACTTACACCAATCCTGACGATATCGACGACAACATGACGTCCGAGGACGGCAAGTATGAGATCGCGTTCGTCACCGACGTCGGCCAGCTGAAGGATAAGTCCTTCAACCAGGGCACCTTCGACGGCGTGAAGCTCTATGCCGCCAACAACGGCCTGAGCTACAAGTACTACCAGCCCGCCAACGGCGATCAGGCTACCGATGACGACCGTTACGACGCCATGAAGGCTGCCGTGGACGGCGGCGCCAAGGTCATCGTCTGCGCCGGCTTCATGCAGGGCACGGCCCTCGAGAAGGCCGCTAAGGAATTCACCGACACCAAGTTCGTCTTCATCGACGGTTGGTCCCTCGGCCTTGACAACGTTGCGGGCATCGCCTTCAACGAAGAGCAGTGCGGCTACTTCGCCGGTTACGCTGTCGTCAAGGAAGGCTATGAGAAGCTCGGCTTCACCGGCGGCGGCGGCGGCACGAACCCCGCCTGCATCCGTTACGGCTGGGGCTTTGCTCAGGGCGCCAACGACGCTGCTAAGGAAATGGATAAGACCGTCGACCTGAACTACTCCTGGGAGTACGGCGCTTCCTTCCAGGCTTCCCCCGAGCTGCAGACCATGGTCTCCGGCTGGTACTCCAACGGCACTGAGATCGTCTTCGCCTGCGGCGGTTCCATGTTCCAGTCCGTCGCCGCTGCCGCTTCCGCTGAGGACGGCAAGGTCGTCGGCGTCGACGTCGACCAGTCCAGCGAGTCCGAGACCGTCGTCACCTCCGCTATGAAGGGCCTGAGCGATGCTGCCGAGTGGGCGATTGCCAAGGTTTACGATGGCACCTGGGACGAGATCGGCAATGCTGCCACATCCCTGGGCGTTGCTGAGAATGCTGTCGGCCTGCCGACCGCTACCTGGTCCATGGAGAACTTCTCCGTTGCCGACTATGAAGACCTCTTCCAGAAGGTCCTCAACGGCGACATCACCATCGACAACAACTCCGAGATGGCCAACCCCGCTGAGGGCGGCCTGACCAACATCAACGTCAACTACATCGGCGGCTAATTCCCAATAGCGCATACATAAAAAGAACGGAAGACTTCGGTCTTCCGTTCTTTTTCACATTTCTGACAGGGAAAGACATGCGAAAACCTTTTGCTTTTCATCGGGAAACGTGATATAGTATAATGTAATTATGGTTTCCGTCCTCGCAGCGCAGCGCGTGCGGGCCATCAAAACGGAAGGAGGGCGAAAAAACTTGGAGAATCAGTATGCGATCGAAATGCTGAATATCACGAAGAAATTCCCCGGTATTATCGCCAATGACAACATCACCTTACAGCTCAAAAAGGGCGAGATCCACGCCCTGCTCGGTGAAAACGGCGCGGGGAAATCGACGCTGATGTCGGTCCTTTTCGGCCTTTATCAGCCGGAGGAGGGCATCATCAAAAAAGACGGCAAGGTCGTGTCCATCAAGGACCCGAACGACGCCACCGCGCTCGGCATCGGCATGGTGCACCAGCACTTCAAGCTGGTGGACGTTTTCACGGTGCTCGACAACATCATCCTCGGCGCGGAGACGACGAAGTGCGGCTTTTTGCAGAAGAAAGAGGCACGCAAAAAGGTCGAGGAGATCTCGAAGCGCTACGGCCTGAACGTCGACCTTGACGCCAAGGTCGAGGATATCACGGTCGGTATGCAGCAGCGCGTCGAAATTCTGAAGATGCTCTATCGCGACAACGAGATCCTCATCTTCGACGAACCGACCGCGGTGCTCACTCCGCAGGAGATCGAGGAGCTGATGGCCACGATGAAGGAGTTTGCCCGCGAAGGCAAGTCCATCCTCTTCATCTCCCACAAGCTCAATGAGATCATGGAGGTTTCCGACCGCGTGAGCGTTCTGCGCAAGGGTAAGTACATCGGCACGGTCAATACGAGCGAGACCACCAAGCAGGAGCTTTCCAACATGATGGTCGGCCGCCCCGTGCAGCTCGAGGTCACGAAGGACGAGGCCAAGCCCGCGGGCGAGGTCTTGAAGGTCGACCACCTCTGCGTCCATTCCCACGTGCAAAAGCGCAACGCCGTGAACGACGTTTCCTTCACCGTCCGCGCGGGCGAGATCGTCTGCATCGCCGGTATCGACGGCAACGGTCAGACGGAGCTTGTCTACGGCCTGACGGGCCTTGACAAGCCATCCTCCGGCACGATCACCCTCTGCGGCAAGGATATCTCTCATGCCTCCATCCGCCACCGCGGCGAGCACATGAGCCACATCCCCGAAGACCGCCACAAGCACGGCCTCGTGCTCGACTTCACACTCGAGCAGAACATGGTGCTCCAGCGCTTCAACGAGCCGCGTTTTGAAAATCACGGCTTTATCAACAACAAGGCTGTGCGCGACTATGCCAACTACCTGATCGACAAGTTCGACGTGCGCAGCGGCCAGGGCGCGATTACGCGCGCGCGTTCCATGTCCGGCGGCAACCAGCAGAAGGCCATCATCGCCCGCGAGGTCGACCGCGACAAGGACCTCATCGTCGCCGTGCAGCCCACGCGCGGCCTGGACGTCGGCGCGATCGAATTCATCCACAGCCAGCTCGTCGCCGAGCGCGACCGCGGCAAGGCGATTTTGCTCGTCTCGCTCGAGCTGGACGAGGTCATGAGCCTCTCCGACCGCATCCTCGTCATGTACGAGGGTGAGATCGTCGGCGAGCTCGACCCGAAGAAAACCACCGTCGAAGAGCTCGGCCTTTACATGGCCGGCGCCAAGCGCATGGCGAAGGAGGAGGCGGCCGTATGAAAAAAGAACACTTCCTGCAAAGCGAAGGCTTCAAGACCGTCGCGGCGTCCGTCCTCTCGATCCTGATTGGCCTCGCCGTCGGCAGCATCGTCATTTTGATCGTCGGCCTCACGAGCCCAAACCTCTCGCTCTCCTCGGCGTGGGACGGCATCCGCATCGTGTTCGGTGGCCTGTTCTCCACGGGACGCGACGCCTCCGGTACGCTGATGTGGGGCTTCAACCCGACGAATATCGGCAACATGCTCTTCCGTGCCGCGCCGCTCATCATGACGGGCCTTTCCGTCGGCATGGCGTATAAGACCGGCCTTTTCAACATCGGCGCGCCGGGCCAGTACCTCATCGGTACGCTCGTGTCGCTCTCCATCGCCCTCGGCCTTCCGTCCGAGACGATGTCCACCACGCTCATCTGGCTGCTCGCCTTCCTCGGCGGCACGCTCGCGGGCGCGATCTGGGGCGCGATCCCCGGCCTTTTCAAGGCCCTGCTCAACATCAACGAGGTGCTCGCCTGCATCATGACGAACTGGATCGCGGCAAACCTCGTCACATGGCTCTTTGATATCAGTAACTTCAAGAACGTCACCGAGTCCACCAAGACCGGCTACATCTACAAGACGACCTACAATGGCGTCGCCACCGCGAAGATGGGCCTTGACAAGCTCTTCCCGAACTCCCAGGTCAACGGCGGCATCCTCATCGCCATCGTCTTTGCAATCGCCGTTTACGTGATGATGTCCAAGACGACGTTCGGCTATCAGCTCAAAGCCTGCGGCTCCAACCGTCATGCCGCGCGCTACGCCGGTATCGCCGACAAGCGTAACATCGTCATCTCCATGGCGATCGCGGGCGGACTGAGCGCGGCGGGCGCTTCGCTCTACTATCTCTCCGGCAACACAGAGTTCTTCTGGTCCACGTACCAGTCGCTCCCCGCCATCGGCTTCAACGGTATCCCCGTTGCGATGCTCGCCTCCTGTAACCCCATCGGCATCATCTTCACGGCGCTGTTCATGTCGATGCTCGATATCTCGGGCCTGCAGCTGACGAACCTGACGGCCTATAACGAGTACATCACGAACGTCATCATTGCCGTCATCGTGTACCTCAGCGCCTTCTCGCTGGTCATCAAGATGTGGATCGGCAAGCTCGGCAAGAAGAAGGACGACGGCGCGGATGCCAACGCGGAGCCCGCCCCGGCGGCAGCTTCCGCACCAGCCGGTGCACAAGCGGAAACGGAGAAAGGAGGCGACGCGAAATGACATTCCTCATTCAGCAGACGCTCATTTATGCCGTCCCTCTGATGATCGTGGCGCTCGCGGGCGTGTTCGCCGAGCGCAGCGGTATCATCAACCTGGCGCTGGAAGGTATCATGGTCTTCGGCGCGTTCATCGGCGTCTGGTTCGTGCGCATTCTGCAGACGAGCGACACCATCCTCTCCCTCAAGCAGAGCGGCAACTGGGTCGCGCTTCAGGGCGTGGAGCTTCTCACGATGCTGGTCGCGGCGGCCTTCGGCGCGCTGTTCTCGCTGCTTCTGAGCTTTGCCTCTATCAACCTGCGTGCCGACCAGACCATCGGCGGCACGGCGCTGAACCTGATGGCTCCCGCACTCGTGCTGTTCTTCATCCGCATCATCGCCAACCAGAATACGCTGCAGATGCTCACGGGCGACGCGGCGAGCTGGTTCATGATCAAAAAGTCTACGCTCGGCATCGACAAGAACACCGACCTCGGCTTTTTCGGCGAGACGTTCGTCAACAAGGTCTACCTTGCGACCTACGTCTGCATCCTGCTTTTCCTCATCCTGTCGATCCTGCTCTATAAGACGCGCTTCGGCCTGCGCCTGCGCGCCTGCGGCGAAAATCCCCAGGCGGCGGATTCGCTGGGCATCAACGTCTACAAGATGCGCTACGCGGGCACGACCATTTCCGGCGCGCTCGCGGGCATGGGCGGCTTCGTCTATGCGCTGACGACGGCAAACTGCGCCTCGAACGGCGACGTGGCGGGCTTCGGCTTCCTCGCACTGGCCGTTATGATCTTCGGCAACTGGAAGCCCGTGAATATCGCGGTCTCCTCGCTGCTGTTCGGCCTCTTCAAGTGCATCGCGGCAAGCTATGCGAGCATTGACATCAACGGCGACGGCGTCTACATGCTCGCCGAGATCGGCATCAGCGCCCATCTCTACCGCATGCTGCCCTACATCGTCACGCTGCTCGTGCTGGCGTTTACGTCCAAGAGCTCCCGCGCCCCCAAGGCTGAGGGCATCCCCTACGACAAGGGCCAGCGCTAAATTACATAAGAAGCGGTATGGCGCAGCCATACCGCTTCATTGCAAAATGAAAGAGAGAAATGTATGGAAGTTAGAGAGATCACAGCGGCAGAGGAGAAGCAGCGCATCGCACGCTTGATTTTAGAATCGCTGCCTGACTGGTTTGGCATTCCAGAGGCGCGCGAGGAATACATCGAAAAGAGTGTTAAGCAGCCGTTTTTTGCCGCGTTCGACGGCGAGAACGCCGTCGGCTTCCTTTACCTTGCCGAAACGGGGAGGGATACAGCGGAACTCTATGTCATGGGCGTGCTGAAAGAATACCACCGCCGCGGCGTCGGCAAGATGCTCTTTGCCGCAGCGAAGCAGCGGGCGAAGGAGCTTGGCTACTCGTTCTTACAGGTCAAGACCGTGCAGATGGGGAAGTACCCCGAGTACGACGCGACGAACCGCTTCTATCTCGCCCTCGGTTTTGGTGAGTTTGAGGTATTCCCGACGCTCTGGGACGAGTGGAACCCGTGTCAAATCTACGTGATGAGCCTGAAATAAGAAAATGTTGGAACTTTTTCCCGCCGTTTTGCGTCTATAAAAGCAGAAAAACAGGGGAGGGAAGCATATGACCGTCCGCGAACCGAAAAAACGCTCTAATTTGCGGCTGAAGCTCGGCGGCGCGTATTTCAGCGCGCAGCGAAAACTCAGATGGCTTTCGATGCGGAAGCATTTTGCGCGCGAGCGCAGCGGGGAAGACTTAGCATATCAGGCGTTTTCCCACCATACGCCGCTCATGCGAAAGCTCAAGGACGTCGACATGCAGCTCCAGAGCAACAAGGTGACGAATCTCCGCCTCGCCTGTGCGCGGCTCGACGGGCTTTTGCTGCGCCCCGGTGAAACGATGAGCTACTGGTATCTCATCGGAAAGCCGACGGCGGGGAAGGGGTATCTGCCCGGCATGATCCTGCGCAACGGCGGGTATCTGGCCGCGACGGGCGGCGGGCTCTGCCAGCTCTCAAACCTCATCTACTGGATGACGCTGCACACGCCGCTCACGGTCGTCGAGCGCCACCGCCACGGCTACGACGTCTTTCCCGACGCGAACCGCACGCAGCCCTTCGGCAGCGGTGCGACCTGCTTTTACCCCTATCTTGACCTGATGATCCGCAACGACACGCAGGAGACCTATCAGATGCGCGTCCGCGTCGGCGAAACAGACCTTGAGGGCGAGTGGCGCGTGAGCGCCGAACCGACCGAGCGCTATGAGGTCGTCGAGCGCAGCCATGAGATGCGCGCGCAGTACTGGGGCGGCTACATCCGCCACAACGAGCTCTACCGGCAGACGTTTGATTTGCAGGGCAAGCTGCTCGCGGAGATGCCTGTCGCCGAGAACGACGCAGTGATGATGTATTCGCCGTATCTGGAAGAAAGCAAAAAGGAAGGCTGAAAGCCTTCCTTTTATTCAGCCGTTTCGTCAGCCTCTTCGGGCGTATCCTCTTCCTCGGGCTCTTCCCACGGCTGCATCGTGGCGACGCAGCGGTTGATGTTCTTGCCCTCGGCATAGAATTTGGCTTCGTAGTCGGTCATCACGCCGCGCTGTCCGCTTCCGTGCAGGTCGCGCGTGACCTCGGAGAGGGTGAAACCGAACTGCGGGATCTCCTCAATCGACCACTCAAACAGCGGGTCGTTGTCGGTCTTGAAATGAATTTGGCCGTTGTCCTTGAGCACCTTGCGGTAGAGCTTCAAGAAATTGCCGTGCGTCAGCCGACGCTTGGCCTGCCGCTTGGGCGGCCACGGGTCGCAGAAGTTGACATAGATGCGGTCGACCTCACCCGCATCGAAGATCTCAGGCAGCTGGTTGGCATCGATGTCGATGAAGAAGACGTTGTGCAGCTCTGCCTTCGCCGCGCGCTCCATCGCGACGACCATCGCGTCGGGCACCTTTTCGACCGCGATGAGCAGCACGTCGGGTTCCGCCGCGGCCGTCTCGACGGTGAAGCGGCCCTTGCCGCAGCCGAGCTCCACGCGGATCTCCTTCGCCTCGGGCATCAAGTCGTGCCAGCGGCCCTTGCGCTCGTAGGGGTCCTTGATCTGATACGCCCCGCACCGCTCCATGCGGGGAAGCAGGTTTTTCTTTTTGCGCATTCGCATAGAATGAACCTCGTTTTCCTATAATTAAAGCCTATCATATCGAAAATTGGTGCAAGAGACAAGTCATTTTAAAAATTTTATACAAGAGTTGCTGCATTGGGAGAAAAGATCATTTAAAATGCAACGTTTCTTGCAATGACACCGGAAAAGTGTGAAACTTTTTTGAAAAAAGTGATTTTTCTCTTGCAAATATGCCTTGCCGCCCATATAATAGGGGGCAGTTGAAGAAGACAGGAGGAGACACACGATGTCTTTTGTCAAATATGAACCCAAGGGCAACATTGCCTATCTCATCATTGACCGCGAAAAGGCGCTCAACGCGCTCAATTCTCAGGTGCTCGCCGATCTCGATGCCGCGCTCGACGCGGTGGACTTAAGCGAGATTCGCTGCCTGATCGTCCGCGGCGCGGGCGAGAAGTCCTTTGTCGCCGGCGCGGACATCGCGCAGATGAAGGAGCTCAGCAAGGAGGAGGCCGAGGCCTTCGGCAAGCAGGGCAACGACGTCATGCGCAAGCTCGAAGCGTTCCCCATCCCGACGATCGCGGCGGTGGGCGGCTATGCCCTCGGCGGCGGCTGCGAGCTCGCGATGAGCTGCGACTTCCGCATCTGCTCCGATACCGCCGTCTTCGGTCAGCCCGAGACAGGCCTTGGCATCACGCCGGGCTTTGGCGGCACACAGCGCCTTGCCCGCCTCGTCGGACCCGGCATGGCCAAGCAGATGATCTATACCGCCCGCAACATCAAGGCGGACGAGGCCTACCGCATCGGCCTTGTCAACGCGGTCTATCCGCTTTCTGACCTCTACGCCGCGGCGGAAAAGCTCGCCGGCCAGATCGCTGGCAACGCGCCCATCGCGGTGCGCGCGTCCAAGCAGGCCATCAACGACGGTCTTCAGGTCGACATTGACCGCGCCGTCGTGATCGAGGAGAAGGCCTTCGGCTTCTGCTTCCAGAGCGCCGACCAGCAGGAGGGCATGGGCGCCTTCCTCGAAAAGCGCAAGCACGAGCCCTTTATCAACAAGTGATTCCATAGAATTATCTATTTATATTGTAGGAGGATACACACAATGAAAGTTGCAGTTTTCGGCGCCGGCACCATGGGCAGCGGCATCGCTCAGGTCTTCGCGGCCAAGGGCCACACCGCTCTGATGTACGCTTCCAGCGTCGCTTCCGCTCAGCGCCACAAGGATAAGCTCGCCGCTTCCCTGCAGAAGCGCGTCGAGAAGGGCAAGATGACCGAAGAGGCCAAGGACGCCATCCTGAACAACATCCTCGTCGAGGAGAAGTCTGCCGCGGCGGACGCCGACCTCGTCATCGAGTGCGTGGCGGAGAACATGGACACCAAGCGTCAGCTCCTCGGAGAGCTCGACGAGATGTGCAAGGAGAGCACCGTCTTCGCGACCAACACCTCTTCTCTGTCCGTCACCGAGATGGGCCTCGGCCTGAAGCACGCCGTCATCGGCATGCACTTCTTCAACCCCGTGCCCAGCATGAAGCTCGTTGAGGTCATCCGCGGCGCCAACACCACGCAGGAGACCTTCGACTTCATCTACAACCTCTCCAAGGAGATCGGCAAGGAGCCTGTCGAGGTCGCTGAGGCTCCGGGCTTCGTCGTCAACAAGATCCTGATCCCGATGATCAACGAGGCCATCGGCCTGGTCGAGACCGGCGTTGCCTCTGTCGAGGATATCGACAAGGCGATGATGCTCGGCGCGAACCACCCGATGGGTCCCCTCGCTCTGGGCGACTTCATCGGCCTTGACGTGTGCCTCGCCATTATGAACGTCCTCTACAGCGAGACCGGCGATCCGAAGTATCGTCCCGCTCTGCTGCTCAAGAAGATGGTCCGCGGCGGCCAGCTCGGCAAGAAGTCCGGCAAGGGCTTCTACGATTACAGCAAGAAGTAATCCGTCCCTAAAAGGATAAAAAGGGGAGGCAGTTTACAAAAACTGCCTCCCCTTTTCTCTTTTGGAATGGAAAGGATTCCTGAAAATGACAGAAAACTGTCATAAAAGGAACGGAAATGTCAAAAAGACTTTAATGAATTCGGCGAAAAGCACGAATTCCAAAAAGGAATGATAGTTCCCCTTGCGAAAATGAAACGCACAGGATATAATGAGAGTCACGGAACTGATTTGTGAAAAATTAGACAATCCAATTATTTTTATAGTGAAGGAGCAAAAGACTATGGATTTCCATCTGTCCAAAGAACATCTGCTGGTCCGCAAAATGTATCGCGAATTTGCAGAAAATGAAGTCAAGCCTTTAGCTGAGGAACTCGATGAGGAAGAGCGCTTCCCCATGGAGACCGTCGAAAAGATGGCCAAGCTCGGCATGATGGGTATTTACTTCCCGAAGCAGTACGGCGGCGCCGGCGGCGATGTTCTCAGTTATGCCATGTGCGTGGAGGAGCTCGCTAAGGTTTGCGGCACCACCGCTGTTATCGTTTCCGCCCACACCTCCCTCTGCTGCGCTCCCATTTTCGAGAACGGCACCGAGGAGCAGAAGATGAAGTATCTGCCTGACCTTCTGTCCGGCCGCAAGATCGGCGCGTTCGGTCTGACCGAGCCCGGCGCCGGTACCGACGCCTCC
Source organism: Hominicoprocola fusiformis (assembly GCA_040095065.1). GTDB lineage: Bacteria > Bacillota > Clostridia > Oscillospirales > Oscillospiraceae > Hominicoprocola. The sequence goes on along the minus strand of JBBNGO010000021.1, from coordinate 20,375 downwards.
GGCCAGCAGACCACCGCTGTCAAGAACGAGAACGGCGACTACGTCCTCAACGGCAGCAAGTGCTTCATCACCAACGGTAACGTTGCCTCCACTTTCGTCGTGTTCGCCATGACCGACAAGAGCAAGGGCAACCACGGTATCACCGCCTTCATCGTTGAGAAGGACTTCCCCGGCTTCTCCACCGGTAAGCACGAGAAGAAGATGGGTATCCGCGGCAGCTCTACCTGCGACCTCGTCTTCGAAGACTGCGTCGTCCCCAAGGAGAACCTGCTCGGTAAGGAAGGCGAAGGCTTCAAGATCGCCATGAAGACCCTCGACGGCGGCCGTATCGGTATCGCCTCCCAGGCTCTCGGTCTTGCCGAAGGCGCCATCAACGAGGCTGTCAAGTACACCAAGGAGCGTATCCAGTTTGGTCGCCGCCTGAGCCAGTTCCAGAACACCCAGTTCCAGCTGGCCGACATGCACACCCGCACTCAGGCTGCCCAGTACCTCGTTTACGCTGCTGCTATGAAGAAGCAGAATCACGAGGATTACTCCATGGACGCTGCCATGGCCAAGCTCTTCGCGGCCGAGACCGCTTCCGACGTCACCCGCCGCGCTGTTCAGCTCTTCGGCGGCTATGGCTACACCCGTGAGTATCCCGTTGAGCGCATGATGCGCGATGCCAAGATCACCGAGATCTACGAGGGCACTTCCGAAGTCCAGCGTATGGTCGTTGCCAAGTATCTTGGTGTGAACTAAAAAAGGAGGTAAAGATATAATGAAGATTCTTGTTTGCGTTAAGCAGGTCCCCGATACCTCCGGTAAGGTTGCCGTCAATCCCGATGGTACCCTGAACCGCGCTTCCATGCAGACCATCATCAACCCCGATGATATGAACGCCGTTGAGGCCGCTCTCAAGCTCAAGGATGAGCTGGGCTGCAAGGTCACCGTCGTCACCATGGGTCCCCCGCCGGCAGAAGGTATGCTGCGCGAGCTGATGGCCATGGGCGCTGATGACGGCTATCTCGTTTCCGCCCGTGAGTTCGGCGGTTCCGATACTTACGCCACCTCCCAGATCCTTGCCGCCGCTCTCGACACCATCGGTCTCGATGACGACGACATCGTCTTCTGCGGCCGTCAGGCTATCGATGGTGATACCGCTCAGGTCGGTCCTCAGATCGCTGAGAAGCTGCACCTGCCCCAGATCACCTACGCCGCCGATGTGAAGAAGGAAGGCGACACCCTGACCGTCAAGCGCATGCTCGAGGACGGCTACATGACCATCAAGGCTCAGACTCCGTGCCTGATCACCTGCATCAAGGAGCTCAATACTCCGCGTTACATGAGCGTCTCCGGTGTGTTTGAGTGCTACTCCAAGCCCATGACCGTTCTGGACTACAACGCCCTGAAGGATCACCCCCTCATCGACGCTACCACCATCGGCCTCAAGGGCTCCCCAACCAACATCCTGACCTCCTTCACGCCTCCCCAGAAGGGCGCTGGCCAGATGCTCGAGGGCAACGACATGGCTACCTGCGAGAAGCTCGCCGGTATCCTGCTCGAAAAACACATCATTTAAGGAAAGGAGATCAATACGATGCGTAACGAAGTGAAACTTGCTAATCCCAACTATGACTCCTCCAAGATCGAAGAGTTCAAGAACGTATGGGTCTTCTGCGAACAGCGTCAGGGCCAGATGATGTCCACCTCCTATGAGCTGATCTCCGAAGGCCGCAAGCTGGCGGACGAGCTGGGCGTGAAGCTCTGCGGTCTGCTGGTCGGCGACAATGTCGGCGATCTCGCCGAGAGCATTGGTGGCTACGGCGCTGATGAGGTCATCGTCTGCGACCACCCCCTGCTGAAGAACTACACCACCGACGCCTATGCCAAGGTCATCTGCGACGTCATCTCCGAGATGAAGCCCGAGGCCTTCCTCATCGGCGCGACCAACATCGGCCGTGACCTCGGCCCCCGCTGCGCAGCCCGTCTGCACACCGGTCTCTGCGCCGACTGCACCCACCTCGACGTTGACATGCCCATCTACAAGGACTTCCTGCGCGGCGCTTCCACGCTGCCCGAGGCCAAGATCGACGGCATGGCCACCGCGAAGGTCATGGGTAAGGACCACGATGTCTCTCGCGACCTGAAGATGACCCGTCCCGCGTTCGGCGGCAACCTGATGGCTACCATCATCTGCCCGCGCTTCCGTCCCTCCATGGCGACGGTCCGTCCCGGCGTTATGAAGAAGGCTGCTTACGACGAGGCGAAGGCCAAGGCCGTTAAGGTCACCAAGTACGACGTCAAGCTCGACGCCGCCGATCTCCAGACCGAGGTCGTCGAGGTCGTCAAGGCTGCCAAGAAGCTCGTCGACCTGGTTGGCGCTGACTATATCGTCTCCGTCGGCCGTGGTATCTCCAAGGACGTCGAGGGCGGCATCAAGCTCGCTCACGAGCTCGCCGACGTGCTCGGCGGCGTTGTTGGCGGCTCCCGTGTTGCCATCGACTCCGGCTGGCTCACTGCCGACCATCAGGTCGGTCAGACCGGTAAGACCGTCCACCCGAAGGTCTATGTCGCTCTCGGTATCTCCGGCTCTATCCAGCACAAGGCCGGTATGAGCGAGTCCGAGTGCATCATCGCGGTCAACAAGAACGACACCGCGCCGATCTTCGAGATCGCCGACTACGGCATCTGCGGCGACCTGTTCAAGGTCACCCCGATGCTGATCGAGGCCTTCAAGGCCGCGAAGGCGAGCAAGTAAAATACTCAAAAAAAGAGGACACCGTAAGGTGTCCTCTTTTTTTGCTTTTTACACCCGCTGCGCGCAGAAATTGCTTGCCGCAGGCAAGCAATTTCCACACTTGCGGCCTGAGAAGTGTAATTTCCAACGCACATGTCGTCAGAAAAATAATTATAATTATTTCGCGCATATAGGCGCGAAACTCTGCGAAGTTTTTTGCCGAGTTAGTGTCGGTGACATGGGTTTTGACAAAATTTACGTCTGGTTTTTTCTTGTTTCGTGCGCATACTATTGCTTGGGTATCGCGGGAGATGAACGTAAGGAGAAATGCAGCAATGAAGCAGACCCTTGCCATGCTTTTTGTGACGGCGCTGCTGCTCTTCTCGCTCGCGGGCTGCGGGGAGAAGAAGGACAGCAACACCGCCAACGGCCCGTCGACCGGTACGACCGACAACGGCGCGGCGGACAGCGGCAAAAAAAAGGATAACATGCCGGGCGACGACATGAGCGGCGAAAACAAAAAAGACGACAGCGTGACCGGCGACGGCATGATGGGCGACGACATGGACGGCGACGGAGAGAATACGACACGCAGCGTCGACCGCCGCAATGCCGCCGCGAGCGCCAGCGACCGCAGCCGCTATTTTGGCAGCGACAAGACCATCACGCACGAAAACGGCAACCTCTACGGCAAGACCTATCTGAACCCCGAGACGGAAAAGAGCGCAAACGCGCAGCTGCGCAGCAACGGACGCAGCCTGACCGGCATCACGAACGACGAGCTCTATTCCTATGACCTCCGCTACCGGCAGATGATTTCCAACGGCCGCGTGCACGACACGGACGGCTTTTTGTTCGACGGCGAAAATACGCACTACAACACCTTAAAGTGAAGAAAGCGGGAGCGGCATGCTCCCGCTTAGCTTTTGCCGTATTGACGAACCGCATTCACCTGGATATAATGAAATACAACAGAAAGGAAGTGCCGCCCTATGGATCGTGAGCTCCGCGTTGTTCTCTCCGCCCGTGTGTTTTCCGACCAGAAATGCTTTGGCCCCGGCGTGTCCCAGCTTTTGAAGCGCGTGGACGAGCTGCATTCGCTGCGCGCGGCGGCGCTGTCGATGTCCATGGCCTATTCCAAGGCGTGGACGGTCGTCCGCAATGCCGAGGACGGGCTGGGCTTCCATCTTTTGACCTCCACGGCGGGCGGCAAGCACGGCGGCGGCGCAGAGCTGACGGACGAGGCGCGGCAGATGATCGCCGCCTACGACGCCTACTGCGAAAAGCTGCGCGCCTACGGTGCCGCGCTTTTTGAGGAGACGTTCGCCTTCTACAACGACATCCCAAAGCACGAGCTGCACCGAAAGGAGAAAACGCATGATTGACAAGCTTTGCGTCTGCGGCCACTCGATGGAGGATCGCGGCGCGCAGACGCTCGAGATGAACGGCTCGAGTCTTGGTTCAAACCTATGGACTGACCATGTCGAGGTCGACGTGTACATCTGCCCCTGGTGCGGCCGCATGGCATTTTTTGAGCCGGAGGCGATCCGCAAGCGCCGCTTTTCAGATGCCTGCGAAGGAAAAACGATAGAGGAGCTGCGCGCGCTCCTTTACGACAGCAATCCCGAGCTCTTGCAGGACGCCGCGCGCGAGCACATCGAAGAGCTTGAGGCCGACGCGCGCTGGAAGGCAGAGCAGGAGAGGGAAGAGGAGGAAAAGCGTGCAAAGCGCAAAAAGTTCTTCTCAAATCTTCTTGGCAAGGACGGCGACGACGATAAGCCGACAAAGAACCGCCCGCCGGAGTTTTGATGAATTTATTGTAAAAGTGCGCACACTGTGCGCACTTTTGCTTGACAAACGGGCGCGGCGGGTGTACACTCCCATCATCAAAATGGCACAGATAGGGAAGAAACCGATATTTCCCCGCGCAGAGAGGGATGCATTTGCTGCGAGCATCCTGCGGAAGAGACCGGCAGTACCACCCTTGAGCCGCCCGCGAAACAAGCGGGACGGGATCGCCCGTTACAGCGGACACAAGCGGCGCAAAATGCGCAAGCAGGGTGGAACCGTGGAGTAGTTGAATGCTTCACCCCTGAGAACATCGGGGGTGGAGCTTTTTTGCACCCTCAAGTGAAAATGGAGGTAAATAACATGTCTGAAGAAGTCAAGGTCAACGAAGAAAACCAGTTCACGTTTGAAAATCCCGAGTACCGCAAGACCTATTGGCACACCTGCTCCCATGTGCTGGCGCAGGCCGTCAAGCGCCTCTGGCCCGAGGTGAAGCTCGCCATCGGCCCGAGCATCGACAACGGTTTCTACTACGATATGCTCGCCCCGTTCTCCTTCACGCCGGAGAATTTGGCTGAGATCGAAGCCGAGATGCGCAAGATCTGCAAGGAAAAGCTCAAGCTTGAGCGCTTTGAGCTCCCGCGCGCCGAGGCCATCAAGTTTATGGAAGAAAAGGAAGAGCCGTTCAAGGTCGAGCTCATCAACGACCTGCCTGAGGATGCCGTCATCAGCTTCTACAAGCAGGGTGAGTTCACCGACCTCTGCGCCGGTCCGCACCTCGACTCCACCGGCCGCATCAAGGGCAACGGCATCAAGCTGACCGCCTGCAACGCCGCCTACTGGCGCGGCGACTCGAACCGCGAGGTGCTCCAGCGCATCTACGGCGTCGCCTTCCCGAAGAAGGAAGAGCTGGACGCCTACCTCGCCCAGGTCGAAGAGGCCAAGAAGCGCGACCACAACAAGCTCGGCCGCGAGCTCGAATATTTCACCACCGTCGACTGCATCGGTCAGGGTCTTCCGGTGCTGCTGCCCAAGGGCGCGCGCGTCGTGCAGGTGCTCCAGCGCTGGGTCGAGGATGTGGAGCAGAAGCGCGGCTATCTTCTCACCAAGACCCCGCTGATGGCCAAGCGCGACCTTTACAAGATCTCCGGCCACTGGGATCACTATCTCGACGGCATGTTCATCCTCGGCGACCCGTATGACGAGACGAAGGAGTGCTTCGCTCTGCGCCCGATGACCTGCCCGTTCCAGTATCAGGTCTACCTGAACCGCCAGCGCTCCTACCGCGACCTGCCGATGCGCCTGGGCGAGACCTCGACGCTGTTCCGCAACGAGGATTCCGGCGAGATGCACGGTCTCATCCGCGTGCGTCAGTTCACGATCTCCGAAGGCCACCTCGTCCTGCGTCCCGACCAGCTCGAAGAGGAGTTCAAGGGCTGCCTCGACCTTGCCAAGTACTGCCTCGGCACCGTCGGTCTTCTCGACAAGTGCACGTTCCGCTTCTCCCAGTGGGATCCCGCAAACCCGAACAACAAGTACGAGGGCACGAAGGAGCAGTGGGATCACGCCCAGAGCGTGATGGAGCGCATCCTCAAGGATCTCGACGTCGACTACACCGTCGGCATCGACGAGGCCGCATTCTACGGCCCGAAGCTCGACATCCAGTATAAGAACGTTTACGGCAAGGAGGACACCCTCGTCACCATCCAGATCGACATGTTGCTCGCCGAGCGCTTCGGCATGTACTACATCGACGAAAATGGCGAGAAGAAGCTGCCGTACATCATCCACCGCACGTCTCTTGGCTGCTATGAGCGCACGCTCGCCTACCTCATCGAGGAGTACGCCGGCGCGCTGCCGACGTGGATGGCGCCCGAGCAGGTGCGCTTCCTGCCCGTCACCGACCGCGCCGCCGACTACTGCGCCGAGCAGGCCAAGAAGCTCGAGGACATGGGCTTCCGCGTCGAGGTCGACTACCGTAACGAGAAGATCGGCCGCAAGATCCGCGACGCGCAGATGGAGAAGGTCCCCTACATGGTGGTCGTCGGCGACCGCGACATGGAGAACGGCACCGTTTCCCCGCGCCACCGCGCGGACGGCGACCTCGGCGCGATGAGCATGGACGAGTTCTCCGCGCTTCTCAAGCAGGTCGTGGACAACAAGGAAAAGAAATAATAGCATACCGATTTTGCATAATTAGCATTTGAGCCTTTCATGAAATCAGGGCGGCGCTTTGCCGCCCTGATTTTTTATACCTAAAGAAAAAAATGAAAACCTGACAAATGTTTAACGAAATAATCGGTCGAATGATGACGGAATTCAACGATAATTTGGCGAAATATCCAAAAAAGTAAAAACGTCTTGCAATAGACCTGTCATTCGGCTATAATGAGACTGCCTGAAAGAGGCAAGTAAATTTCGGAATTCAACGCTTCTCCAACGTAGGTGCTCCGAAGCGCCCCCACGCGGCGGAGCATGTGCCGGTGAAGCGGTGAATGCCGGAAGAATCAAAAAGGAGATTGCGTATGAAAAAGTTTTTAGCTCTGATCCTCTCTCTCGCGATGGTCTTCGCGCTGGTCGCCTGCGGCGGTGAGAAGACGGACGACAGCCAGAACAACGACGGCGACACCAGCTCCGATTCCCCCGTCGCGATCACTCTGGCGACCGGCGGTACCTCCGGTACCTACTATGCTGTCGGCGGCGTTCTCAAGACCGTCCTCGACTCCAAGCTGACCCTTTCCACCCTCAATGTTGAGTCCACCGGCGCTTCCGTCGCGAACGTCAACATGATCACCGACGGCGAGGCTCAGATGGCCATTCTGCAGTCCGACGTTATCAACTACGCGCACGAGGGCACCAACTCCTTCGACGGCGCTCCCGAGACCAACGCTCTTTGGGTCGCCGGTATCTACAACGAGACCGTTCAGATCCTTGCCAAGCCCGGCATCAACACCGTGTCCGACCTCAAGGGCAAGACCATCTGCGTCGGTGACGTTGGTTCCGGTACCGAGATCAACGCCTGGCAGGTGCTCGGCGCTGCGGGTCTTACCAAGGACGACGTCAATGCGGTGAACGGCTCCTTCCAGGATGGCGTTGACCAGCTCAAGGACGGCAAGATCGACGCTGCCTTCACTGTCGCCGGTGCTCCCACGACCGCTATCGTCGACTATGCCACCACCAACACCCTCAACCTCGTCTCCCTGAGCGACGATGAGCTCGCCGCCATCCAGGAGGCCTATCCGTTCCTGATCCGTGACGACCTGGCTGCCGGCACCTACACCGGTCAGGATGCCGACGTCACCTGCGTCGCTATCCAGGCTACTCTCGTTGCCTCCGAAGAGCTGAGCGAGGATGTCGTTTATGAGTTCGTCAAGGCCATGTTCGACAACAAGGACGCTCTGACCGAAGGCCACGCCAAGTTCGGCTTCCTCGATCCCGAGGCTGCCTCCGCTGGCGCTACCGTCACCATGCATCCCGGTGCTGAGAAGTACTACAAGGAAATCGGCGTCCTGTAAGCAGGATCGCTACCGTGTATTGACGTGAATTCTCATCTGCGGAAATACATAACTGCGGCCGCTGCAATAATAACGATTATTGCAGCGGCCGCCGTGCTTCTTCCTCGCTCCGGCTACTATCTGACCCTGCGCAACCGCGACACCGGCGAGGTCTACGCCCGGTACAAAATGGGCGAGGGAGACCGCTTTTCCGTGACCTTTATCCATTCCGTGAACAAATATCCCCTGACCGATACCTACGAGATCGAAAACAAAACGATCTATGTGGAGGAGACGACCTATTGCTCCTTTGGCGCAGGCGTGCAGACGGAGCTCAACCCCGGCGAAACGCTTGACAAGGTCTATGTGGACCGCCCCGATTACAAGGGCTGGGCAATGGTCATCCGAAACATCCATCAGGACAGGACAAACGTCGGCTACATTGTCGGTACGGTCTCTGACCATGTACTCAATGTAAACGGCGAGGATGTCAGTCTGCGTGATTTGTGTGGAAAAAACGCGCCTGTGCGTTTTAATTACGAATTCTGGCTCGTCTGAGCGCACGGACGCTCTCAAATAGAATTAGGAGGAAATTGCATCATGGCTGAAAACGAAAAGCTCAACAATGTTGCAGTCGACAACGACGTCGGCACCATGGAAGACGTCGATGCGATCATGAAAAAGTACGACCGTGAGTCGAACACGCGCGTCTGGGAGGGGACTCCCCGCAAGATTCTGCGTGTCCTTACGGCACTGTTCGGCATTTTCCTGATCGTGATGAACATGTGGATCAAGATGGACGAGCGTGCGCGCCGTCCGCTCTTCCTCGGCCTGGTCATCATTCTCGTGTTTATCTACTACCCCATCAAGAAGGGCTCTCAGAAGGTCAACTACATGCCTTGGTACGATATCGTCATGGCGGCAGTCGGCGCGTTCTGCTTCTTCTTCTACCCCTTAAATCTTGAAAAAATCGTGTCTGCCGGTACGCGAATCCAGAAGGCCTTTGTCGTGCAGATCGGCAGCATTTCTATCCCCCTTCTGATCGTATTTGCAATCATCGGCACTTTGATCCTCGTCGAGTGCTGCCGCCGCGTGGTCGGTATGCCGATCATCTGCGTGGCGACGGTGTTCGTGCTCTACGCCTTCTTAGGCGCGGGCAAGGACTTAAAGACCGTCATGTATAACCTCTTCTACACCACGACCGGTATCCTCGGCACCCCGATCGGCGTCTGCTCGACCTACATCGCGCTGTTCGTCATCTTCGGCGCCTTCCTGGAGGCCACGGGTGTTGCAAACTTCTTCATCGACTGCGCGAACGCGCTGGTCGGCTGGGCTTCCGGCGGTCCTGCAAAGGTCGCGGTCGTTTCCTCTGCCCTCTGCGGCATGGTCTCCGGTTCCTCCGTCGGTAACACCGTTACCACCGGTTCCGTCACCATCCCGATGATGAAGAAGACCGGTTATCCCCCGGAGTTTGCCGGCGCGGTCGAGGCTGCGTCCTCCACCGGCGGTCAGATCATGCCCCCGATCATGGGCGCTGCGGCGTTCCTGATGGCGGAAATGGTCGGCGTTCCCTATGCTGATATCATCGTGCGTGCGATCCTGCCCGCATTCCTGTACTTCCTCGGCATCTTCCTCGGCGTGCACTTCAAGGCCAAGAAGCTCGGCCTCAAGGGCCTGCCCCGCGAAGAGCTCCCCAAGTGGAAGATCCTGCTCCCGCAGATCTACCTCATCCTCCCGCTGGTCGTTCTGGTCTACATGATCATGATCGGCTTCACGATGGCCACCGCCGCCGTGTACGCGACCCTTTACTGCGTGGTCGTCGCCATGATCAGCCGTGAAGAGGGCAAGAAGAAGCTCGTCATGGCCATCCCCCTGATCCCGCTTCTGTTCATGACCCTCATGAGCCGCAGCTTCGAGCCGGGCACCTTCATGGGCGAGAACGGCAGCACGCTCTGCCTTGCCATCGCCTTCGCGCTGCTGGTCGTCAACTACGCCATCAGCAAGCCTAACGTCAAGAGCCTGCCCACCATCATCGACGCGTTTGAAAACGGCGGCAAGAACTGCCTGAGCGTCGGTATCGCCTGCGGTATGGCTGGTATCATCGCCGGCGTCGTCACCATGACCGGTCTCGGCCAGGTGCTCATCGGCGCGATCGTCGGTCTGTCCAACGGTCACCTGATCATCGCTCTCGTGCTGACGATGCTCTGCTGCATCGTGCTCGGCATGGGCGTTCCCACCACCGCGAACTACATCATTATGGCCACCACCTGCGCGCCGATCCTTGCCTCCGGCATGGGTCTCAACCTGATGGCTGCCCACATGTTCTGCTTCTACTTCGGTATCGTCGCGGACATCACCCCGCCCGTTGCGCTGGCTGCCTACGCCGGTTCCGCCATCGCCAAGGCTCCCCCGATGAAGACCGCCTGGAACGCGACCCGTCTCGCAATCGCGGCGTTCATCATCCCCTACATCTTTGTTTACAATAACGCCCTGATCTTCGTTGGCAGCGACGTCAAGTTCCTGAGCGTTGCCTCCATCGTCATCTCCGCGACCCTCGGTATGGCGTCTATCGCCTCCGGCCTGATGGGCTACCTGATCCGCGACATGAAGGCGATCAGCCGCGTCGCACTGGTCATCGGCGGCCTGCTGATGGTCATCCCCGGCACGGTCACTGACCTTGCGGGTCTTGCGGTGCTGGTCGTCGTCCTCGTTCTCCAGCGTATCGAGAACAAGAAGGACAAGGCGGCTGCGTCCGTGTAACGCAAAGCATCCTATCAATCAAAAAAGAGACCGCTTCGGCGGTCTCTTTTTTTGCATGTGCGCCGCTTTTCAAGCATAAGCTGGAAACGACGGGAGGTTTTGCACATGCCCAGAATTTATTTGAGTCCCTCCACGCAGGATTGGAACCCGTATGTCGACGGCAGCGGCAGCGAGGAATACTGGATGAATCTGCTGGCCGACACGCTCGAGCCGTACCTTTACGCAAACACCATCTCCTTTGTGCGCAACACGCCGGAGATGACCGCGGCCTCGTCCATCGCGCAGGCGAACAGCCTCGGCGGCTTTGACTTTTACCTTGCCCTGCACTCCAACGCCTCGGGGGAGGAGCAGGCGGGGAAGAACCGCGGCATCATCGTCTTTTACTATCCCACGAGCAGCGACGGAAAGCGTGCTGCCGAGCTCTTCGCCGCGCAGCTGCGCATGGTCTACCCGCTGCCTGCAAAGGTGACGACGCAGGCGACCACAACGCTCGGCGAGGTGCGGCGGCCCAGATACCCTGCGAATCTCATCGAGCTCGGCTATCACGACAATTACGACGATGCGCGCTGGATCGAAAATAACCTCGACGCCGCGGCGCAGGCCATCGCGCGGGGACTGACGGAGTATTTCGGCCTGCCGTTCATTTACCCGCAGCTCGTGCGCACCGGCGTCGTCACGACGGAGGGATCGGCGCTGCGCCTGCGAAGCTACCCGGGCATCGACGGGGAAATAGTCGGCAGCATCCCGAACGGCGAAAGCGTGCAGGTCTACGGCAGCTATCAGGGCTGGTACTCCGTGGGCTACGACGACCAGCTCGGCTACGCGGCGCAGGCCTACATCGCGGTGTGACATTTGCCCGTTTCCGATATTTTCCGAACGCGACTTTTCCTTGACAGCTGGTCATAAAAAGTTTACAATGTTTTTTGGATTTATGGAGGGGAGAGAAGGGGAATCTCCCGTTTATGATTCAAAAACCCAACGATAGATCAATCGCATCGATCAAAAAAGCACACAGGAGGAATCGCATGATCAGCTATCTCTACGCTGCGCTTATCGCGGTGGGGACGCTCGTCATTGGCATTCTTCTTGGTATTTGGATTCGCAAGAGAGCCGCTAAGCGCGCCGAGGAGAAGATCTCCAACGCCGATGAAGAGGCTCTTCGTATTGTCAACGAAGCGATCAAGAGCGCTGAAAACAAGAAACGCGAAGTCATGTTGGAGGCAAAGGAAGATATCCTGCGCTCCAGAAACGAATACGAGAAGGAAGTCAAGGAACGCCGCGCCGAGCAGCAGAAGCAGGAGCGCCGGCTCCAGCAGAAGGAGGAGAACCTCGACCGCAAGACCGACGCGCTGGAAAAGCGCGAGGAGGCTCTCAACCAGAAGCATGCCGCCCTGGACAAGGAAAACGAAGAAATCAAGATCATCAAGCGCAGCCAGACCGAAATGCTTGAGCGCATTTCCGGTTTTACTGCCGAAGACGCCAAGAAGTACCTGATCGAGCAGGTCGAGAGCGAAGTGACGCACGAGACCGCGCTCAAGATCAAGGAGCTGGAGCAGCGCGCCAAGGACGAGGCCGATTCCCGCGCCCGCGAGATCGTCGCCTCTGCCATCCAGCGCTGCGCTGCCGACCATGTTGCCGAGATCACCGTCAGTGTGGTGCCCCTGCCCAATGACGAGATGAAAGGCCGCATCATCGGCCGCGAAGGCCGCAACATCCGCACGATCGAAACGCTCACGGGCGTCGACCTCATCATCGACGACACGCCCGAGGCGATCACCGTCTCGTGCTTCGAGCCCGTGCGCCGCGAGGTCGCGCGCCTGGCGCTCGAAAAGCTCATCGCCGACGGCCGCATCCATCCCACGCACATTGAAGAGATGGTCAACAAGGCCCGCCGCGAGGTGGACGCCATCATCAAGTCTGAGGGCGAGCGCGCCGTGCTGGAGACCGGCATCCGCGGTCTGCACCCCGAGCTTGTGAAGATGCTCGGCCGCCTGCACTACCGCACGAGCTACGGCCAGAACGTTCTGCAGCACTCTATCGAGGTCTCGCACCTTGCTGGCATGATGGCCGCCGAGCTGGGCGCGGATGTTTACGCCGCCAAGCGCGCAGGCCTGCTGCACGATATCGGCAAGGCCGTCGACCACGAGATGGAGGGTACGCACGTCGCCCTCGGCGTCGAATTTTTGCGCAAGTACCACGAAAAGGACGACATCATCCATGCCGTGCAGGCGCACCACAACGACGTGGAGCCGCAGACCATCGTTGCCTGCCTCGTGCAGGCGGCGGATGCGATCTCTGCCGCCCGTCCCGGCGCCCGCCGCGAGAATCTGGAGAACTACATCAAGCGCCTCGAGCAGCTTGAGGAGATCACCGGCAGCTATCCCGGCGTCGACAAGGCCTATGCCATTCAGGCCGGCCGCGAGGTGCGCGTGATGGTCAAGCCCGACCAGGTCAGCGAGGACCAGATGGTCATTCTGGCGCGCGAGCTTGCCAAAAAGATCGAGGAAGAGATGGAATATCCCGGCCAGATCAAGGTGCACGTCCTGCGCGAGACGACCGCTGTCGAATACGCGAAATAAGAAAGAAGCTCTGCCGAATGGCAGAGCTTTTTTTGCGCCTTTCTTGCGTTTTTGACCGCGGCTTGCTATACTGGAGAAAACGCAAAGCGGAGGAACGCCATGCTCTACAATATTCTGGCCATCGGCGATGTGGTGGGCGGCTGCGGCGTCAGCTGCCTCGAGCGCCATCTGCGCGCCGTGAAAAAACTCAAGAACATCCACTTCACCGTGGTCAACGGCGAGAATGCCGCGATGGTCGGCCTGACGCCGAACGACGCCGAGCGCATCTTCTCCGCGGGAGCGGACGTCATCACGCTTGGCAACCACACATTCGGCAAGATGCAGATCACCGACTACCTCGACGACTGCCCATATATTCTGCGGCCGCACAATCTCGGCGCGCGCGTGCCGGGGAGGGGCTACGGCGTTTTCGACTGCGGGCGCGCCCGCATCGCGGTGATGAACCTCATCGGCCGCTGCGACCTCGCGTTCCATGCGGACAATCCGTTCAAAACGGCGGACGAGCTGCTCAAAAGCGGCGAAAAGCCGACGTTCACGCTGCTTGACTTCCACGCCGAGGCGACGAGCGAAAAGCTCGCCATGGCCTATTACCTCGATGGCCGCGTCAGCGCCATCTGGGGCACGCACACCCACGTGCCGACGGCGGACGAAGAGGTCTTCCCCAAGGGGACGGGCTACCTCACGGACCTCGGCATGACGGGGGCGGTGCGCAGCGTGCTCGGTATCAAGCCCGAGCAGTCGGTCGAGACGTTCCTCGGCGGCCTCCCGGGCCGCTACCGCGAGCCGGAGAAGAGCGCCGGCAAGATGCAGGGAGCGATTTTTACATTGGATGACGCGACGGGGCTCTGCGTGGGCGTCGAGCGCGTCGATGTGCGCTGAAAAAGCGCAAAATAGAAAGGAACAACGCAAATGTCCATCGAAAAAGTGAGAGCGTATTTTGAACATTTCGGCATCGCCGACCGCATCCGCGAGTTCGACGTGTCGAGTGCGACGGTCGAACTCGCCGCCATCGCCGTCGGTGTGGAGGGCGCGCGCATCGCCAAGTCTATGAGCTTCAAGCTCGCGGACGACGAGCCCATCATCATCGTGACGGCGGGGGACAGGAAGATCGACAACGCCAAGTACAAGGCGTATTTCCACGTGAAAGCAAAGATGCTGACCTTTGACGAGGCCTGCGCATTCACCGGCCACGCGCCGGGCGGCGTGTGCTCGTTCGCACTGCCGGAGAATGTGAAGACCTATCTCGATGTGTCGCTCAAACGCTTCGACACGGTTTTCCCCGCGGCGGGCAGCGCGAACAGCGCCATCGAGATGACCTGCGACGAGCTTGAGAAGTATTCCTCGAACTTTGTCGCCTGGGTCGACGTGTGCAAGGAGAAAGCGCCCGCCCCGCAGGCGTGAGAGGAGAGAGCACATGAGCGTGAAGATCGTCCACGCGGCGGACTTCCATTTGGACAGCGCGTTCGGCGCGCTGAGCGCCGAGCAGGCGCGCCAGCGCCGCCGCGAGAGCCGCGAGCTGCTGACGAGACTATCGAATTACGTGAATCAGAACGGTGTGGATCTCGTGCTGCTTGCGGGTGACCTGTTTGACAGCGATACGACCTATCGCGAGACGCTGGAAGCGCTCTCTGAGGCGCTGGGCGCAATGCAGGCGCGAGTGTTCATCGCCCCCGGCAACCACGACCCGTACAGCGCGAAGTCGGCCTACGCGACGCTTGCGTGGCCGGAGAATGTGCACATCTTCACGTCGAAGACGGTCGAGCGCGTGGAGCTGCCGGAACTCGGGTGCGCCGTGTACGGAGCGGCGTTTACCGCGCCGGTGCAGGATGAGAGCCTGCTTGCGGGCTTCCGCGCACCGGAGGACGATTTCATCCATCTGATGGTGCTGCACGGTGATATCTCCGCCACGGAATCGCGCTACGATCCCCTCACGAAAGAGCAGATCAAGGAGAGCGGGATCGACTATCTTGCGCTCGGCCACACACACCAGTTCGGCGGTTTCCTGCGCGAAGGGCAGACGACCTACGCCTACTCCGGCTGCCCGGAGGGCCGCGGTTTCGACGAGCTGGGCGAAAAGGGCATCCTTACGGGCACGGTGGAGCGCGGGAAGGCCGAACTTTCGTTTGTGCCGTTCGCGCGCCGGCGGTATGAGATCCTGAACGTCGATGTGACGGGAAGATCGGCGGAGGACGCGCTGCGAGCAAGCCTGCCGGATGCGACTGTGCACGATATTTACCGCATTATTTTCACCGGAGAGACGGATGAGCGCGGGATTGATCTCAAGTCGATCGAAGAGCAGTTTGCGCCCGACTTCTTCCACTTGGAGCTGCGCGATGAGACGCGCATTGGCGAGGACGTCTGGGCGCGGGCGCAGGAGGATTCGCTGCGCGGCCTGTTCCTGCGTGAGCTGCGCACGAAATTCGATGTTGCATCCTCGGACGACGAGCGTGCGAAGATCAGCCTCGCCGCGCGCTTTGGCCTTGCTGCGCTCGACGGGCGCGACCTTTGAGAAGGAGAGAGTATGTCGATCTGGTACAGCCGACGGAAAAAGGAAGGAAAATCCCTGCGCCTCGCGGCGGTGGGAAAGTCCGCATTCTGCTTTGCAGAGCTCCATTACGACGCGCGAAGTTTTGTGCACGCCGCGGGAGTCGCGGCGGAGAGGGCGCTCCGCCTTTATCGCAAAATTGACCGAAAAAGATAAGAAAACAACCGAAAAAGGCCGGAAGGAAGCCCCTTTCGGCCTTTTTTGAGAGGATATTAAGTAAGAATTAAGAAACAATCGCTGTTTTTGTTTGAAAACGGCTGATACAATGACCAACATGAGGTGAGAAAATGTACAACATTCTGATTTGTGACGACGAACAGGACATTGTCAACGCGCTGAAGATCTATCTCTCCGGTGGGGACTACTGCCTGTTTGAGGCGAGCAACGGGCGCGAGGCGCTGGAGGTCGTGGAGAAGAACGACATCCATCTGATCCTGATGGACATCATGATGCCCCAGCTCGACGGCATCGCCGCGACGGCGAAGCTGCGCGAAAAGAGCAACGTGCCCATCATCCTGCTCACGGCCAAGAGCGAGAGCAGCGACAAGGTCCTGGGCCTGAACATCGGCGCGGACGATTACATCACCAAGCCCTTTGACCCCGTGGAGGTGCTCGCGCGCGTGCGCTCGCAGCTGCGTCGCTATACGCAGCTTGGGGCAAAGAAGGTGGAGGAGCAGGCGAACGTCTACACCGTCGGCCCCATCGTGCTCGACGAGGAGAAAAAAAGCGTGACGGTCGACGGCGACGAGGTCGCGCTCACGCCCATCGAGTTCAACATCCTGCGGCTGCTGATGAAGAACCCGGGACGCATCTATTCCTCTGCCCAGATCTACGAGCTGGTGTGGAAGGAGGATTCGCTGGGCGCGGAAACGTCTGTGAGCGTCCACATCCGCCACCTGCGGCAAAAATTGGAGATCAACCCCTCCGAGCCGCGCTACCTGAAGGTCGTGTGGGGGCTGGGGTATAAAATGGAGGACAAGAAATGAAGGCTGCGTGGATACGCAATTTCTGGATCAAGGCGGTCGCCTTTCTGCTGGCGGCGGCGCTCGTGCCGATGATCCTCACCTATGTTGTGGGACTTGTCTACTCCTACGGCGGTATGGGTAAGGACTTTTACACGAGCGACCTCTGCCTGAATGCGGTCGGCAAAAAGACGTGGGAGATCTGCGACGACTATATCGCCATGGAAGGCGGAAACTATGAGCTCGACAAGATCTACTCCAAGGGAGACAGCTACAGCAACATTCGCTTCCGTGTGACGGACGAGCAGGACAAGGTGGAGTTCAGCAACGTCAGCGACGGTGATACCTTCTGCTACAGCACCGTTTACGTCGACAAGACCTTTGATGTCTACCTTGTGAAGGGCCTTCCCGCGCAGGATGATATCTACTGGGCAAAGGTGTTTTACGACAAGGCAGAAAACTGGGGGCAGAACGCCCTGGAGATGCTCA
Organism: Hominicoprocola fusiformis; assembly: GCA_040095065.1. Taxonomy (GTDB): domain Bacteria; phylum Bacillota; class Clostridia; order Oscillospirales; family Oscillospiraceae; genus Hominicoprocola. The sequence goes on along the minus strand of JBBNGO010000021.1, from coordinate 3,039 downwards.
TCCTCTTTGGCGCGATGGAGCTGTTCCTGCTCATCTTCCTCGCCCGCACGGCGGCGCGGCGCGAGGACGGCGAGCTGCAGGGCGGCTGGCAGGAAAAGATACCCTTCGACCTCTATCTTCTCGTTGACGGCACGATCATTGCGCTGCTGTGCGTGGCGGTGGAGGAGGTCTACTCCTATGTGAGCTTTTACACCCCGCCCTACGATGTGCTGCTGCTGGCGATGAGCTTTGCGCTGGCGGTGCTCGTCTTTGCCGCGTGGGTGACGTTCTGCGCGCGCGTCAAGGTGGGCGGACTGTGGAAGGGCACGATTATCTACAAGCTCCTGTGCCTGTGCTGGAAGATCGTCAAGTGGTGCTGGCGGACGCTCTGCGCCTTCTGTCGCGGCGTTGTGGGTTTGCTGCACGCCATCCCGCTCGTCTGGCGCACGGCGGTGGGCTGCTTTGTGGTCAGCATGATGCTCGGTATATTTGCGGCAAATCGCGCGGGAGGGGCGATGCTGCTGACGATGCTTGTGCTGTCCGTCGCCGCGTGCCTCTTCTCGCTCCAGCTTCGAAAGCTCCAGAAGGAGGGCGAAGCCCTCGCCGCCGGCAATCTTGACGCGCAGGTGGACACAAAGTGGATGTATTGGGACGTTAAGCGCCACGCCGAGAACTTGAATTCCATCGGCGACGGCATGGCTGCGGCCATCGACAAGCAGCTCAAGAGCGAGCGGCTCAAAACGGAACTTATCACAAACGTTTCGCACGACATCAAGACGCCGCTCACGAGCATCATCAACTACGTTGATCTTTTGCAGCATGAGCACACTCCCGCGCAGGAGGAAGAATACCTCGCCGTCCTCAAGCGGCAGGCGTTCAAGCTCAAAAAGCTCACGGAGGACTTGGTCGAGGCCAGCAAGGCCACGACGGGTAACCTGCCCGTGAACGCCGTGCGGTGCAGCATGAACGAGCTTCTGTCGCAGGTCGAGGGCGAGTACGGCGACAAGCTGAGCGCGGCGGACCTGACGCTCGTGAGCGTGATGCCGGACAAGGAGCTCTTCTGCAATGTGGACGGCGCGTTGATGTGGCGCGTGATCGACAATCTGCTCTCGAACATCTGCAAATACGCGCAGAATGGCACGCGCGTTTATCTGACGCTTGAAAAGACCGGCGGCGACGCGGTCGTGACCTTTAAGAACACCTCGCGCGCGGCGCTGAACATTCCCGCCGAGGAATTGATGGAGCGCTTTGTGCGCGGCGACAGCTCGCGCTCGACCGAGGGAAACGGCCTCGGCCTCTCCATCGCGCAGAGCTTGACGGAGCTGCAGGGTGGGAAGATGTCGCTCGCCATCGATGGCGACCTCTTCAAGGCCATCCTCCGTTTCCCAACGGTGGTGTGAGAAAAATACAGAAAGGTGCGGAAAGGCGTTGCCGTTCCGCACCTTTTCCGCGCCTGTGCTTGACAATTCGGCGCAAAAACAATACAATAACAGTTCAGAACTCTATCCTGAAACTGAGGGAGAACATAAACATGGCAAAAGATAAAAAGGTAGAACAGATCACGAATCTGGAAGACGATTTCGCCCAATGGTATACCGACATCTGCCGCAAGGCGGAGCTTGTTGAGTATGCCAGCGTCAAGGGCTTTACCATCCTGCGCCCCTATGGCTTCGCCATCTGGGAGAACATGCAGCGTTTGATGGACGCGGAGTTCAAAAAGACCGGACACGAGAATGTGGCGATGCCCGTTCTGATCCCTGAGAGCCTGCTCAAGAAAGAGGGCGAGCTCGTCAACGGCTTCGCGCCCGAGGTCGCGTGGGTCACGATGGGCGGCAGCGAGAAGCTCGAAGAGCGCCTTGCCTTCCGCCCCACGTCCGAGACGATGTTCTGCGACCACTGGTCCCGCGTATTGCAGACCTACCGCCAGCTGCCGATGCTCTACAACCAGTGGTGCTCCGTCATCCGCTGGGAGAAGACCACCCGCCCGTTCCTGCGTTCGCGCGAGTTCTGGTGGCAGGAGGGCCACACCATCCATGAGACCGCCGAGGAGGCGCAGGCCGAGACGATGCAGCAGCTCAACTGCTACGCCGACTTCTTCCGCCACGTGCTCGCCATCCCCGTCGTCCCCGGCCGCAAGACCGACAAGGAGAAGTTCGCGGGCGCCGAGGCGACCTATACCGTCGAGTGCATGATGAAGGACCGCAAGGCGCTTCAGGGTGCGACGAGCCACTATTTTGGCGACAAGTTCTCCCGCGCCTATGACGTGACCTTCACCGGCCGCGACAACAAGCTCCAGTACCCGTTCCAGACGTCCTGGGGCTCCACCACGCGCATGATCGGCGCGGTCATCATGACCCACGGCGACAACAACGGTCTTGTTCTGCCCCCGCGCATCGCGCCCACGCAGGTCGTCATCGTCCCCATCGCCGCGCACAAGAATCCCGAGGTGCTCGAGACCGCCAAGAGCGTGATGGCGGACCTCATCGCCGCCGACGTCCGCGTCAAGCTGGACGACAGCGACCAGTCCATGGGCTGGAAGTGCGCTGAGTACGAGATGCGCGGCGTGCCCATCCGCCTCGAGCTCGGTCCCCGCGACCTGGCCGAGGGCAACTGCTGCCTCGTCCGCCGCGACAACGGCGAAAAGGTCACGGCCAAGATCGAGGGGATCGTTGACGAGATCAAGGCGCTGCTTGACGCCATCCATGACAACATGTACGCCGTGGCGGAAAAGAACCTGGAAGACAACACGTTCGACTTAAAGACCATCGACGAGGTCAAGGAGATGGCCTCCGGCCGCGGCGGCTTCGCTCGCACCAAGTGGTGCGGCAGCCTCGAGTGTGAGCTCAAGATGAAGGAACAGGCGGGCGTTTCCTCCCGCTGCATGCCCCTCAAGCAGAGCGGCACCACCGGCAAGTGTGTCTGCTGCGGCAAAGAGTGCACTACTGATATTTATTGGGGCGTTGCCTATTAAGTATCAGCTTTCCATCGAATGATATAGTTCCCCTGCACCGTGCAGGGGACGGATAAGGGGGGCTATTCTCTTTCCTCGGAAAGAGAGAT
>JBBNGO010000020.1:0-52821 GCA_040095065.1 Hominicoprocola fusiformis | reverse complement strand
CTGGACGGGGTACTGGTTTTCAAAGAGTGCCAATGTGTTATCATCCACCCCTACATAGCGGATGGCATCTGTTACCGCTTGAATGGTCATATAAAAAATACCTCCTATTTTCCTTACTCAGACTCTGACTGATAGGTTCTTCTTTTCTAATGGAACATACGCTCAACCGCGGATCGACGGTCGCGCATTTTACCGTTGCCTTGCTTCCCCAAGAGCCGTTACATGTGGTACACCGCAGCGGAGCGAAGTCCTTCCGGCAGGCCGTCGGGCGCAGCAGGTGAAAGTTCCCAGCGTACCTGCCCCGCCCACTGGGAGGCGACGGCGGAGAAGTGGAGCATGACAATACCGAGATCCAATGCGGCATCCAAATTATCGGTGTAGGCATCCTCCTGCTGCACCAAATAGATGCTGTGATCCTGCACAAGGAAGCCATAGGGCTGACGGTTGAGATAGCTGGGGGAGAGCGAAGCGGCGTAGAAGGACTGCCAGAGCATATTGTCGTAGAAGTCCATCATCTCGTCAAGCCCAGACTTGTTGCTCCAGCTCCCCATGTGAACCAAATCATGCACGCCCTTTTTGGGCGCGTAGTACTGCTGCTCGGCCCGCACGTCGATATGAGACATACTTAGGATATTCAGCCGCAGCTTTTTTGCGGTCTTTTCCCCGTAGCCAAAGGCAACGATTGCCGCCACCTCTAACGGGGTGGTGAGAGAAAGTGCCTTTTTGATTTTGTCGCTGTCGGTGAAGGTCATCCAGCAGGTGTCAATGTCCAACTCAGTCAGCTTGAGGACGAGATCTTCCATCATGTAGCCGGCGTTGATGCCCGCATAGGAATGCGGGGCAGACATAAGGAGCAGGTAGTGCGGTGCTTCGATGAGAAATTGCTTATAGCCCGCTGAGCTCTCCAGTGCCGGCTGTGCATCCTTGTCCAAGACGATCAACTCCGTTGCAATCTCCGGGACAAGACGGGGGCAGGTCTTTTCATAGTAGGATCGGAGCTGGCCGATAGCCTCGCTCGGAACTTCCTTTTCGCGGAATGCGTGAACGGATCTGCGATTTTGAATCATAGCGCTGTAATTCATAGTGGTATCCTCCTATTCTGATGTCTTTGGTTTTCTTATAAATCGTCTATCAGTGCGGTGCTCTTGGCGTAGGCGGTACTGCGTGCCTCAAAGAAATCGGTCTTGACCATGTTGGCGTCGGCGTACTGGCTGACCCATTCCATGCTCTCCGGTTCGCTCTCAAAGCCCGGATACAATGCCGGATAGCCAAGGCTTGTCCAGCGAAGATTGCCGAGATAGCGGATGTAATCGCTGATCATCTGCCGGTTCAGCCCGGGGATGTCGTCGCCGATCACATAATACCCCCAGGCGATCTCCTGCTCCACGCCCTCACGCATCATCTCGCGCAGCTCTTGTACGCTCTCGGCGGTGAACAACTCCGGCTGCTCCTTTTGCAGCTCCGTGATGATATTGCGGAACAGCCACAAGTGCGTGTTCTCATCGCGGTTGATGTAGCGAATCTCCTGCGCCGAACCGGACATCTTCCCGTTTCGGGAGAGATTGTAGAAGAACATAAAGCCGCTGTAAAAATAGATGCCCTCCAAAATATAGTTCGCCATCATCACGCGCAGCAGCGTGGGAGCGTCCTTCCGCTCCTGAAACTCGTTGTAGCAGTCCCCAATGAAGGTGTTGCGGCGCAGCAGATGCTCGTCCGTTTTCCATTGGTAGAGGATGTCATTGCGCTCCACAGGAGAGCAGATGGTGTCGAGCATATAGCTGTAGCTCTGTGAGTGGACACACTCCTGAAACGCCTGAATGGACAGGCAGAGATTGACCTCGTTGGCGGTAATGTAGGCGCCGATATTAGGCAGGTTCGCTGTCTGAATGGAATCCAAAAAGACAAGAAAACTCAAAATTTTATCGTAGGCGCTGCGCTCGGCTGACAACAGGCGGGGATAGTCCTTCACATCCTGCGAGAGATTGATCTCCTCTGGGATCCAAAAGTTGTTCATGGCCTGCCGGTACCAGTCGCTGACCCAAGCGTACTTCATATTGTTGAAGTCGTTGAGGTTGGTGGTATTGCCGCCGGTCATGCGCCGCAGGCGCACATCAAGGTCGCCCTCCGGGTTAAAGAGGGGCTTTTTCTTCAGTTCCGTCATGCTATCCTCCTTATGACGAGCAGCTTTCGCAGTCCTCGACCTCAAGGGCCTTGCTGCGGACATAGTAAATGGTCTTGACGCCGACCCTCCACGCCTCTAAATACAGTCTGAGCACCTGACGCATGGAATAGTCATTGGTGATATAGAGATTCATGCTCTGCGCCTGGTCAATATGTCTCTGGCGAAATCCCGCGGCGCGCACCGACCAGCTTTGGTCGATCAGATGCGCCGCCTTATAGTACCACCATGTATCCATAGAAAGCTCCGGGGCAACGCGGGGCAGCATGCTGCCCTTTTTCTCCTCTAAGAAGAATTTCTTCATAATTGGATCGATGCCCGCCGACGTGCCGGAGAGGATGGATGTGCTGGAGGTCGGTGCGACCGCCAGCAGATAGGCGTTGCGCATTCCCTGCACCGCCACCGTTTCCGCAAGCGCCTGCCACTTTTCGGAGGTATAACCCCGCTTTTCAAAATACGCGCCCGTCTGCCAGTCGCTGCCCTCAAAGAGTTCGTAACGACCCTTTTCCCGTGCCAGTGCTGCGTCCGCCTTGACGGCGGCATAGTTGATATGCTCGAACACCGCGTCGGTGAAGGCAAGGTGCTCCTCGCTCTCCCAGCGGATGCCGCGCTTTGCCAGCATGTGGTGGTAGCCGCTGACGCCCAGGCCGATGCTACGGTACTTCTGATTGGTAAGCCGCGCGTATTCCAACGGGTAGAAGTTGAGGTCGATCACATTATCCAGTGCGCGGATGGCCGTTTCCACCGTGCGTTCCATATAGGCCTCGTCCTCCACCGGCAGATTACCGAGAGACAGACTCGCCAGGTTGCAGACCACAAACTCACCTGGGCGTGTGGCCGTCACCACCACTGTGTCGCCGTTCTCCGTGTGCACCTCAGTGCTGATATGCTCGATGGGCGCCATGTTCTGCGCGATCTCCGTGCAGAGATTGGAGCAATAGATCATTCCCGTGTGGCCGTTTGGGTTCATACGATTTACGCTGTCGCGGTTGAAGGCGAAAGGCGTGCCGGTCTCCACTGCCGAGCGAAGCACCAGCCGCACGATGTCCTTGACGGTGACGCTGCGCTTTTCGATGCGCGGGTCATTGACGCAGTCCAGATACCGCTTCTCCCATTCCGTACCCCAGTAATCCTCCAGTGCGTAGCCCTTGACCGTGAGGATCTCATGCGGACACATGAGATGCCACGGCGCGTCTATGTTCTCCTCCGCCAGTCGCCAGAAGAGATCCGGATAGCACACGGCAGGAAACACATCATGCGCCTTCATGCGGTCGTCGCCGTTGTTGGTGCGCAGTTGAAGGAATTCCGGCAGATCCCGGTGCCATGCGTCTAAGTAAACCGCCACAGCGCCCTGCCGCATCCCCAACTGATCCACCGCCACGGCGGTGTCGTTGACCAGCCGGATCCAGCGGATAACACCGCCCGCCGCCCCTTGAAAGCCGCGGATGGTGCTGCCTGCAGCGCGCACCTTACCGAAGTACATCCCCATTCCGCCGCCGAATTTAGAGACCTTTGCGAAGTTGTCCAGCGAGCGGTAGATGCCGTCCAGACTGTCCGGCACAGTGTCCACAAAGCAGCTTGAAAGCTGATGGTAGGGCTTTCGCGCGTTGGACATGGTAGGTGTCGCCATCGTGACCTCCATACGGCTGAGCATATCGTAAAAGCGCTTTACCCACCCCATGCGATTAGAGCCTTCGTTCATAGCAAGATGCAGCGCGATACCCAAAAACATCTCCTGCGGTGTTTCCAGCGGCACGCGGCTGCGTGACTGGATCACATAGCGTTTGAGCAGCAGGTCAAGGCCGGAGTAGGTGAACAGCTCGTCCCGTTCCGGGCAGAGAAAGTCCTCCGCCATGGCAATCTCCTCGTGGGTATAGTGGGCAAGGATATAGTCACCGTAGAGTCCCTTATCCGTCAGATAGCGAAGCCTGCCATAGAGGTCGCCGATGCCGCGCCCCTCCCATTCCTGTGCGTTGCGGCAGCGAAAGGAGTGGTTCAGAAGCCGCGCCGCGATGAACTCCCACTTGGGTGCCTCTGCCGTAGTCAGCTCTACCGCTGCCTTGGTCAGTGCCTCAGCCCGCTCATCCTCCGTCATGCCCGGGCGACAGAAGCTCTCAAACTTCATTTGAAGCGCCGCGAGGGAGTAGACTTCCTCGGTAAAATCCATCTGGATGCGGCGCAGCACCTCGTCAAGCGAGTCATCCCCCACCGTCTGCGCGATGGTATGCCGGACGCGGCGCAGCGCAGACCGCTTTTCGCGATAGAGGATGTACGCCTTGGCCACCTCATAGTGTCCGCGCTCCATGAGCGTCCGCTCCACCTCGTCCTGCACACGTTCCACGGTGAGCGGTACTGTGACGGAGAGATTGTCGAGAACGGCGGCGAGGATCTCATTCAGCTCTCTGCTCTCGATCTCCCTCCCCTGTCCATCAAACGCTTTTTTCATGGCGTTGAAAATTTTCTCCTGTTGAAAGGGAACAGACTTCCCGTTTCGTTTTCTGATCTCCATTTCGATCCTCTCATCTTCTCCGGTCACTTCTCATGTCCTTTTGGGCAAAGAGCGGGCAAGCGCAGTATCACGCTTGCCCGCTCTGTTTTTGAAAGCCGGTTTTTCTGCAGCCGACGCGGCGGGGCTGTTTGTTGCCTGTTGTCTTGGTTTTGGCTTCCCTGCCAATCACTTCATAGATTCCAGAATGGCGTCCGCCAGTGCTTCCAGCTCAGTGCGCTTGTCCGTGCCCATGGACGAGGCGAGGCTGAGCCGCTCGTTGAGCACCGTCATGTTCTTAAGCTCATCGTTGACGAATTTCTGCATGAGGTCGCCGGACTTCACCGCCCATGAGCCGTTTTCAATGATGGCAAAGGTGCGGTTTTGCAGATTCAGTGCCTTCATATCCATGAGGAAGTCATGCATGGCGGGGTAGATGCCGAGGTTGTAGGTCACAGAGGCCAGGACAATGTGACTGTACTTAAACGCCTCGGAGATCAGCTGGGAGACATGAGTGGAGGACACATCGTACATCGCCACCTTGCTCATGCCCTTATCGCAGAGCGACGCCGCCAGCGCCTGCGCCGCGTTCTCCGTGTTACCGTACATGGAGGCGTAGACGATGAGCACGCCCTTGGTCTCAGGGGCATAGCGGCTCCAGGTGTCGTACTTTTCGATGAACCAGCCCAGATCCTTGCGCCACACGGGGCCGTGGAGCGGGCAGATGTACTTGATCTGATCCAAAACGCCGCCGGCCTTTTTCAGCAGGAGCTGGATGTGGGGGCCGTACTTGCCAACGATGTTGGTGAGGTAGCGGCGGGCGTCGTCCAGCCAGTCCCGCTCGAAGTCCACCTCGTCGGCGAACAGCTTGCCGTCCAGCGCGCCGAAGGTGCCGAAGGCGTCGGCGGAAAAGAGGACGCCGTCGGTGACGTCGAGGGTCACCATGGCCTCCGGCCAGTGAACCATAGGCGCGCCCACAAAGGTGACGGTGTGCTTGCCGAAGGAGAAGGTGTCACCCTCCTTCACCTCGATGCACTCATGTCCGTCCACATGGAAGCCGAACTGCCGCATGAGCATGAATGCCTTCTCGTTGGAGATCAGTTTCACCTTGGGATGGCGCAGCAGGATCTCCTCGATGCAGGCGGCGTGATCCGGCTCCAGATGGTTGACCAGCAGGTAGTCCAGCTCGCGGCCATCCAGCACATACGCCAGATTTTCCAAAAGCTGGCGGCAGGCAGACCAGTCCACCGTGTCAAAGAGCACCGTCTTTTCATCCAGCAGGCAGTAGGAGTTGTAGCTTACGCCCCGGGGAATGGGGAAGCAGTTTTCAAACAGGGCCAGGCGATGGTCGTTGGCGCCCACCCAGTAGAGGTCGTTCGTTACTTTACGCACGCAATACATCTTATCTTACCTCCTTCACGGCTCAAGCCTTTACAAATTGATCCTTCGTCTCCGCGCACTCGGGACACACCCACTCGGCGGGAAGCTGCTCAAAGAGCGTACCGGGCGCGATCTCGCCGTCCTCGTCGCCCAACTCCGGCACATACTCGTAGCCGCAGCCGCTGCAGACGTAGCGGTCGCCGATGGGGGCGGGCTTCGGCGGCGTGGGCCGCTTCATCTTTACCATGGGCGGCGCGGGCAGCTTTTCGCCGCTATCCAGCGCAGCAGTGAGCAGGGGCAGGATCTCCTCCACATCGCCCACGATGCCGTAGTCGCAGTTCTTGAAGATAGGCGCGTTACCGTTCTTATTGATGGCCACGATGGTGGAGGCGTCCTTGATGCCCTTAAGGTGCTGGGATGCGCCGGAGATGCCGCAGGCGATGTACAGATTGCCGGTGAACTTCTGACCGGACATACCCACATAGCGGTTCAGCGGCAGATATTTGAGGGTCTCCGCCACAGGACGAGAGGAACCGATGGCCGCGCCGGCGGCCTTGGCCAGCGCCTCTACCAGTTTCATGTTCTTTTTCTCCCCGATGCCCTTGCCCGCGGAGACCACCCGCTCCGCCTGCGGGATGGGCGTATCCATAGGGATGCCCACGGAGAAGTCGTGACCATCCTTCTTCAGCGCCGCCACAAGGTCAGCCACCTGCTGGGCAGCATCCCCCTCCCGGAAGATGGTCTTTTTGCGAATGCCGGTGATGGGCGCGGGTTTCTTGGCCGCCGAACGGCTCTCGCCGCCGGAGCTCTTGCCCAGCCTGCCCACCAGATGAGAGGCGATGACCACCCGCTGGATCTCGTTAGTGCCCTCGTAGATGGTGGTGATCTTGGCGTCGCGGTAGGCCCGTTCCACCTCCATGCCCTTGAGGAAGCCGCTGCCGCCGTGGATCTGCAAGGCATCGTTGGTGACCTCCAGCGCGATGTCCGAGGCGTACATCTTCGCCATGGCGGACTCCATGCCGTAAGGCGCGTGCTGCTCCTTCAGCTCCGCCGCGGAGTAGATGAGGAACCGGGCGCAGCGCAGCTTGGTGGCCATATCCGCCAGCTTGAAGGCGATGCTCTGCTGGGCCGCGATGGGCTTGCCGAACTGGATGCGCTCCTTGGAATAGCTCAACGCGTGCTCAAACGCGCCCTGGGCGATGCCCAGCGCCTGCGCGGCGATGCCGATGCGTCCGCCGTCCAGCGTGGACATGGCAATCTTGAAGCCCTCGCCCTCCTTGCCCAACAGGTTTTCCTTGGGGACCTTCACGTCGTTGAAGATCAGCTCCGCCGTGGAGGAGGAGCGAATACCCATCTTGTCATAGTGGTCGCCGAACTCAAAGCCCTTCCAGCCCTTCTCCACGATGAAAGCGGAGATGCCCCGGGTGCCGATGTCCGGCGTGGTGACGGCGAAAACCACATAGGTGTCCGCCTTAGGGGCGTTGGTGATGAAGATCTTGCCGCCGTTGAGGAGGTAGTAGTCCCCCTTATCCAGCGCCGTGGTCTCCGTGCCGCCGGCGTCGGATCCAGCGTTGGGCTCCGTGAGACCAAAGGCGCCGATCTTCTCGCCCTTGGCCAGCGGAACCAGATATTTCTGCTTCTGCTCCTCAGTGCCGTAGGCGAAAATAGGCCATGAGCCAAGGGAGACATGGGCGGAGAGGATAACGCCCGCGCCGCCGTCCACACGGGCCAGCTCCTCCACCGCGATGGCGTAGCTCAGGGCATCCAGACCGGCACCGCCGTACTCCTTGGGGTAGGGAATGCCCATCCAGCCCAGCTTACCTAGCTTCTTGACAGCCTCCTCGGGAAACTCATTGTTCTGATCCATCAGAAATGCGAGGGGCTTGATCTCCTCCTCCGCAAAGCTCCGGATCTTCGCGCGCAGCTCTTCGTGCGCCGCCGTGGTTTGAAACAGCATACGGGTACCTCCTCTTAAAATTTTACAGCTCGCTTGTATCTTGGGGATCGGATTTGCCGGTCAGCAGCCTGCGCAGGCTCACGGCGCGGAACGCCTCGTCCTGCTTTCGCTGCAAGGCCGCCAGCTGACAGTGGATGGCGCACCGCCCGTGCTCGTCCTGCCAGCGGCACTCAAATCCCGGCTCCATGCAGGCGCACAGGACGCCCCGTTCCCCCATGACCCCCATGAGATCGTAGAGGGAGGTCGCGTCCAGATCGCAGGACAGTTCGCAGCCGCCGAGAGCGCCGCGGCTCACCCGCACCAAATTGCCGGCGGAGAGTTTGCGCAGGATCTGGTAGGCAAACTGAGTGGGGATCAGCTCCGTTTCCGACATCTCGGCCACCGAATGCTTCTCCCCGTCCAGCAGCACCCGCAAAATGCGCAGCGCGTAGTCCGTCTCTTTGGTGATGATCATGCTCCGCATCCTCTTTTCGCTTGCTTGTTAGTGCCATCATATCAATCTTGACAAAATTTGTCAAGATAATTTCCAAAAAAAATATTGCTTTAACACAGACCGCCCCAGCCCGGGTCAGCTTCGCTTTCCATTCAGCGAAAAGCCATGTTCTTTTTAATTATAGAAGCCAAAAAACTGTGCCGTGGCAGCCCGCCGAAAGTAGAAAAGACTATGACTGAAAACCAGAAAGCGGAGAAATCGGTTGGGGCTCACAGGGGTCACCCACCCAAGGCGGATGCGGCGATCCCTGACAAGCCTAAGCCGTCCAGCCGAAACAAGCAATAAAGTGCGTGCTTTTCATGTTATATTCGACGAATTAAGTTAATGTGCACTGAATAAAAGAAAAAGCCTTATATTTCAATCCATAGAGGCCAATCTGTGGTATAATTGGAGCAAGAGAACTGGCAAAAATCCAGCAAAAACCTTGTACCTGGAGGGCAACTATGTATCGTTACAGCAATGGCCAGATCAGCTTGGCGGATTAATCGAGTATCTAAATTTTCCCCCTGCTGCGGGGCTGGTTTTTTGAGCCTTGCTACAAGCTCAATGCTCGTTTAATGCTCAAAAACAGTAGAATTTCATCTGCACACGAAAGATAGATGAATAGCTGAACAGCAAAATGTAACTTTTGTGACCTACGACACCAGTCTCAAGCGGTCTAACTAATGTCCACTGAACAAGTGCCCAATTTTTGTTCTGAGCCAGAATCTCCAGAAGATATGCGAGCATTCTCAAAAGAGCACGCTGGATCTTGCGGAGATTCAGCACCAGAACGGACATGGCGATCACATGAGCCGCGGTCTCCCGCAGCTTCGCGGCGACCAGCAAATAATATTGCTCGTTTACCGCCGGATCCATTTCAGAAGCTGAATCACCAGCATAGAGCCAAACGCCAGTCCCACAATGGCACCGACCATGCCAACAGACAGCGGCGCAATTGCGAACAGCGGTTCCAGCGCAGGAACCAGCAGCACCAGCCCCAGCAGCAGAGCGCCGATGGTAAAGGCCCCTAACAGGGCACGGTTGTTCCAGAAGTGCCGGGTAAGCAGCACCGGATGCTGGGATTTGCAGCTAAATCCGTGGAACAGTCGGCTCAGGCACAGGGTGGAGAAGGCCATGGTCTGTCCAGCAGCGGCACCGCCGGCGTTCAGCCCCAGATAGAAGGCCGTGACGGTGGCGGCGGCGATGACCAGTCCCTCGACGCCCACGCTATAAAGGAAGTGCTTTGTCAGGATGCCTTCATTCCGGGGCCGGGGCTTTTCAGACATGACCTCGTCGGTGTGTGGCTCCATGCCAAGGGCGATGGCGGGTAGAGAGTCCGTCAGCAGGTTGATGAACAGCAGGTGCACTGCCGCGAAGGGCACGGGCAGTCCCATCAGAGAGGCGTAGAGCACCGTCAAAATGCCCGCCGTATTGCCGGAGAGTAGAAATTGAATGGCCCGCTTGATGTTGGCATACACGTTCCGACCGTTTTTTACAGCCTTCACAATGGTGGCGAAGTTGTCGTCCGCCAGCACCATACCGGCGGCATCCTTGGCCACCTCCGTTCCCGTGATGCCCATAGCCACGCCGATGTCCGCCTGCTTCAGGGCGGGAGCGTCATTGACGCCGTCGCCGGTCATGGCTACCAGATTGCCCCGCTGCTGCCACGCCCGGACGATGCGGATCTTATGCTCCGGGGACACGCGGGCGTAGACGCTGACCTTCGGCACAAACTCCTGCAATTCCTCGTCGCTCATGCCGTCGATGACCGCGCCCTCCACGGCCTCCGTGTCGTCCCGCAAAATGCCGATCTCACGGGCAATGGCCGCCGCCGTGATTTTGTGGTCGCCGGTGATCATAATAGGACGGATACCGGCGCGGATGCACTCCGCCACCGCCGCCTTGGATTCCTCACGGGGCGGGTCCATCATGGCGATGAGGCCGAGGAAAGTCAAGCTGTTTTCATCCGCCAGAGTGATGGCTGGGCCGTCCACGCTGCGGCAGGCGAAGGCCAGCACCCGCAGGCCCTCGTTGGAAAACTGTTCGTTGACCTGTTCGATCCTCGCCCGTTCCTCCGGCGTCACCACGCAGCGGTCCAGCAGCACATCCGTCGCGCCCTTGGTGACCAGCATCAGGCCACCCGCCAGCTTGTGGACCGTGGACATCATTTTCCGGTCAGAATCGAAGGGGATCTCTGTCAGACGGGGCCAGCGGTTCCGGACGAGATCCTCGTCAAAGCCGTTGGTCTCCCCCAGCCGCACCAGTGCCGTTTCCGTGGGGTCGCCGATCTCCGTATCCCCGCTGATGACCGCATCGCTGCACAGCAGAGCCGTCCGCAGCAACGGCTCCTGTAACGGGTCCCGGAAGTCCGCGTCCTTGGCGTCGATCACCTCGCCTCCGGTGTAGAGCTTGCGCACCGTCATACGGTTCTGGGTCAGCGTACCCGTCTTATCCGAGCAGATGACCGACACGCTACCAAGCCCCTCCACCGCCTGCAAATGGCGGATGATGGCGTTTTCCTTGGCCATTTTCCGGGTGCCGAAGGACAGCACGATGGTCACGATGGAGCTGAGGGCCTCCGGGATAGCGGCCACCGCCAGCGCCACGGCGAAGAGAAAGGCGTTCATCACGTTTTCGTGCCGCCACAGCACACTGACGCCAAACAGCACTGCGCAGATCACCAGAATGATGATCGACAGCTTTCTGCCGAACTGGTCCAGACTGACCTGAAGCGGCGTTTTCCGCTCCTCCGTGTTTTTCAGAAGCTGGGCGATCTTGCCCATTTCCGTGTCCATGCCGGTGGCCGTCACAAGAAAGCGGCCCCGCCCATAGGTGACGAAGCTGCCGGAGAACACCATGTTCTTCCTGTCGCCCAAGGCCGTTTCCCCACTGAGCGGCTCCGTATCCTTTTCCACCGGCAGGCTTTCGCCGGTGAGGGCACTCTCCGCGCACTTCAGGCTGGCACATTCCAACAGGCGTCCGTCGGCACAGACGGAATCTCCCGCCTCCAATATGACCACATCACCGGGAACCACCTCTCGACCGGGGATCTGTACGATCTGACCGTCCCGCAGCACCTTGGCGGTGGGAGCGGACATCTGCTTCAGGCTGTCCAGCGATGCGGAGGCCTTGACGGTCTGAACGGTGCCCAGAATTGCGTTCATGGTGATGACCTCCAGAATGACGATCATGCTCTCCACGTCCCCCATGCAGGCGGAGATGACGGCGGCCAGGATGAGGATCAACACCAGAAAATCCGCAAACTGCCCCAGAAAGATCTGCAAAACACTCTTTTGCTTGCCGGCGTGCAGTTCATTGGCTCCGTATTTTGCCAGACGATCCGCCGCATCCTCCTGCGATAGGCCGGTCTCCCGGCAATCCAGTTTCTGGAACAACTCCACGCGGGACTGTTCCCAAATGTTCTTTTCCTGCTTCATGTACTGTGTCTCCTTTCGGTGGACGCAAAAAAGGCGAGCCCTTTTGCGTCAATGCCTTCACATTGATACAAAAGTCTCGCCATTTCAATCCGCAGCGGAGCCAAACGACCCGTACTGACGCCAACGGATACACAAAGCTGTGCAAGCTACTCCCTTTTGAACGAAGGATACACCATTCTTTTCACATTGTCAAGAAGGACGCCTGCTAAAGGACGTTGAGAATTGTACCTGTACAGATTCTTACAGGTGGAAGTATTTTCCAGCTTTTGATTTTCTCCCAGCATCAGCAAGGTCAGACTTACGTCCAGCATGGTTTCCGGTGAGATGTTTACATCGGTTTTGCCATGCACACCTCCTTGAACGGATGGTACTCTCAATTTCCCGTACAGTATAGCACGGTGTTGGAGATATGCCTGCACAGCCGTAAAATTTATTTCATATAATATACCGGCAGCCGGATCGTCAGGTGCAGACTGCGGTAGCCGTTGGGCTTTGGGTTGGAAATGTAGTCCTTCTCTGTGACTATCTCAATATCAGACTGATCTTTTAAGCACTTTGCCAAAAAGAACACATCCTCCTCGAAAGAGCAGATCACACGCACACCGGCAACATCCATGATATTTGCCTGCATGGTCGGAAAATCCAAAGGAAGTCCGCGCTTCTGCATCTTATTCATAATGCTGGACGGCGACTTCAAGCGGCTTTTCATACTTTCTATCGGATTGCGGTCATGCTGCAATGAAAATTCCTCATTCAAAATTTACAACCGGCTTTCAAGTGCTTTCAGTGCGCAGCGGTATTGCAGCATGACCTCCTGATATTTGCGGTTCTCTCTCAAAAGGCGCTGGCATTGCACATCATCCAAGCCTTTATCTGCCGCAACCGTCAAACCAAATAGATTTTCACTCATAGCTTCTCCATTCCGCAGGGATAGGCGCCCCGCGCTGTCTGCTGCTCTTTTGTTACGACCTGATAAAAACTGTATCCGCCGGAGAGATGGGAACAAGAGAAACCGTACTGCGTCAAAAAACGGCAGGCCAGATAACTGCGAAGCCCTGTCTGGCAATTCACATAGACAGGCTTGTCCCGGTCTAACTCGTCCAAATGCTCCCGCAGATCGTCCAAGGGAATGTTCCGAAAGCCGTCCAGATGCCCCCGCTGATACTCCCACGCCGTGCGGACGTCCAGCAGCGTCGCACTTCCATCGCAAGGCAAGTCCTCAACCTCATTCCAATGGAACTGCCGTACCTTCCCGCTCTCCAAATCCTCGATCATAAAGCCCGCCATATTGACCGGGTCTTTGGCAGAGGAATAGGGCGGCGCATAGGAAAGATCGAGCTCCGTCAGTTCCAAAGCTGTCATTTTTGCGCGAATGGCCGTTGCCAGTACATCAATGCGCTTGTCCACACCGTCGCCGCCAACGATCTGCGCACCGAGCAGCCGCAGGCTTTCTTTTTCATACAGCACCTTCATTGCCATAGACTGTGCGCCGGGATAATAGGTAGCGTGGGATGCCGGGAACAATACGACTTTGTCGTAAGCGATCCCTGCTGTCTGCGCTACCTTCTCATTGATTCCCGTAGAGGCCGCGGTCAAGCTAAACAATTTCAGAACAGACGAACCCTGAGAGCTGTGAAAGTGCCTGTTTCCGCCGCAGATGTTGTCGGCGGCAATGCGTCCCTGCTTGTTAGCGGGCCCCGCCAGCGAGATCAACGCTTTCTGCCCGGTCACGAAATGGGTGACCTCTACGGCATCGCCCACAGCATAGATGTCCGGCACGGAGGTTTCCATCCGCTCGTTGACAGCGATGCTGCCACGAATACCAAGTTTGAGTCCGGCTTCTTTTGCCAAATGCGTATCCGGGGTAACACCGATGGCCAGCAGCACCATATCCGAATGCAGCGGCTCACTATCCTCCAACAGAGTCAGCACGGAATCTCCGTCCTGCCGGAATCCGGTGACGGTTTCACCCAACCGCAGAGCCACGCCGTGTCTGCGCATTTCCGCATGGACAAAGCTCGCCATATCCGCATCCAGTGGTGCTAATAGCTGCTTCGGACGCTGAACGATGGTAACCGAAACACCCATCTCCACAAGGTTTTCCGCCATTTCCAGACCGATAAAGCCGCCGCCAGCCAAAACAGCAGTTTTCGGTTTCTGATCCTCTACAAAGTGCCGAATGCGGAGGGTATCCTCCACGGTGCGCAGCGTGAAAACACGCTCACTGCTGACGCCGGAAAGCGCAGGAACCGTCGGCTTTGCGCCGGGTGCGAGGAGCAGTTTGTCATAGGTTTCCGTGTAGACCTTTCCACTGTCCAGCACGTGAACGGTGACGGTTTTCTCTGCGGGATTGATCGCAGTTACTTCCTGCCGTACCCGCACATCAATGCGAAAGCGGTCCCAGAAGCTCTCCGGAGTTTGCAGCGTCAGTTCTTCCTGCTCCTTGATCACACCGCCCACATAATACGGCAGACCGCAGTTGGCATAGGATACATAGCCGCTGCGCTCGATCATGATGATCTGCGCGTGTTCATCCAAACGGCGGAGGCGGGCGGCGGCAGACGCGCCGCCCGCCACACCGCCTACGATCACAACTTTCACCTTGCGCCCTCCACCATCGCAGCAATCTCCGACTTAGGCCGATAGCCCACCGATTTGGCGACGGCCTTTCCATCCTTGAATACCACCAGCATCGGGATGCTGGATACCTGAAAACGCATTGCCAGCTCCATCTGCTCGTCCACATTGATCTTGCCCACCTTGAGGGCACCGGCGTTTTCCTCAGCAATCTCGTGGAGCACGGGAGCGAGCATTTTGCACGGTCCGCACCAGTCGGCGTAGAAGTCCAGCAAAACGGGCTTGTCGGAACGCAGCACCTCGTTTTCAAAATTCGCAGCAGTAATTTTCAGTTCAGCCATGAGAAAGGCTCCTTTCGTTTGTATATTGTCAGTCTTTGTTTTTCAGCTTGCAAATACTCTGGGTCATAGTCCCCATGGGGCAGAAGGCGCACCATGTGCGGGGCTTGTAGAGCACCATAACGATCAGACCCAGCAGCAGAGAGGTCAGCATGAGGCTATAAAAGCCAAAGCTGAACTGTGCCACCCAATCCGTCACCGTCCCGGCGGTGTAGGCCCAGTCCCACGGCACACGGAATGTCCAGAACAGCTTAATGGCCTCCCGCAGGGACGCAGCACCCGCAGCGACCAGATAGGTCTGGAACACCATGTTGCCGAACATCGTCAGGAAAAAGATCAAAAAGCCGTAGCGGAACCACTTGGAGGACATCCAGCGGGGCGTGGGCTTGCAGCGGGAGCATTTATGGTCTGTCCCCAGCTTGCTGAACAGTTGTCCCCGTCCGCAGAGGTGGTTGCAGAAAAACTTGTTCCCGCCGAAGATGGCTAAGAACAGCGGCAGCAGGAAGTCGATCATGCCCAGCCACGCAAAGAGGATGTTGAAAAAGCCGAGGGTGAAGTAGAGGATGGCGCAGATCCAGAGATAGTCGTACCAATGTTTTGCTTTCTTCATGCCTCGTCCCTCGCTTTCACCTCGATACAGCCCACGGGACAGAGCCTCGCGCACTTGCCGCAGCCAATGCAGCGTTCCGCCTCCACAGCGGCGTAGCAGCCCCGGCTCACCTTGACAGCCCCTAATGGACAGGTATTTTCACACACGCCGCAGGCGACGCACCGCGTTTTATCTACGGCAGCCAGTTTCTTCGACAGCACAGCGTTCCCCCTTAATCCTGCAAGGATTTGTAATAGAGCATACAGTGGCAGTAGCCCTCGAAATCAGGATCGGCAATCTGATCCTTAAACTCTTGGCACATACATTTGGTTGCCTCTGTGCGTTCTCTGCGGCAGGGACAGTATCCGCCGGTGCGCTTGAGTCCTTCCCGGATGGTATTGACAATCTCCTGATCGGGATTGAGCTTGATTTTCATGTTCGCCACCTCTTTCTTGATTGTGGCTTTATCATACCGCAGGACAAATCTTTTTTATGTGACGAGGTTACATTGATAAAAAAATCCGGTGCTTTTTTCAGCACCGGATTTTTAAGAGGATGAATTATGCTTTCCACAGACTGTGGAGGTTGCAGTAGGCGTAGACCGCTTCGACCTCGTCGCCCTCGCAGAGAGCGAAGCAGACCTCGGGCTTCTCGCCGGGGTGCAGCTCCTTACGCTGGTTGCCCTGCTTGGTGTGGAGAGAGACCCACTCGATGTAGTGCTCCGGCAGCATGGGATGCTCCACGGAGCCGACCTTGACATGGACGATGCCGTTTTCCACTGTCCAGACAGGGACATGCTTCTCCACGGCCGCGTCGGTCGTGCCGGGGATGATCTCGCTCATCGGCTCACCGCAGCAGATGACGGGAACGCCCGTATCCTTGACCTTGGCAATGATGTTGCCGCAATGCTTGCAAATGTAAAACTTCTGCTCCATGATGATTCTCCTTTTCTTTCTTTAATAGTTTTCTGCGTGAATTTCAAAATAGCTCTGGGGATGGTTGCAGGTCGGGCAGACCTCCGGTGCTTTCTCACCGATCACGATATGCCCGCAGTTGCGGCACTCCCACACCTTGACCTCGCTCTTGGCAAAGACTTCCGCCATTTCCACATTGTGCAGCAGGGCACGGTAGCGCTCCTCGTGGTGCTTTTCAATGGCGGCTACCAGGCGGAAACGCTGGGCCAGCTCATGGAAGCCCTCCTCGTCGGCGGTTTTGGCGAAGCCGTCGTACATATCCGTCCACTCGTAGTTCTCACCCTCAGCGGCGGAGAGAAGGTTTTCGGCGGTGTCACCAATGCCGTTCAGCTCTTTGAACCACAGCTTGGCATGTTCCTTCTCGTTATCGGCGGTTTTAAGGAACAGCGCCGCGATCTGCTCGTAGCCTTCCTTCTTGGCCTTGGATGCGAAATAGGTGTACTTGTTGCGTGCCTCGGACTCACCGGCAAAGGCAGCCATCAGATTTTTTTCGGTTTGAGTACCTGCGTATTTCGTTTCTTTCATGGTCGATGCTCCTTTCAGCTTTTCTGCTCATATTATAACACGGATTCGGGTTAAAAACAATATTTTCATTTTAAGTGATTCAATCCGCCTGTATCCCGCAGCGTGATCGCACCGCGCTTCAGCTCCACCAGCCCGTCCTCCGAAAAGCTCTTGAGCATCCGCGCCACCGCCTCCCGCGCCGAGCTGATGTGCTGGGCGATCTGCTCATGGGTCATGCGTATCGTGTCGGAGCCGGTACGCTCCGCTTCGGCAAGGAGAAATTCTGCCAGTCGCCGATCCAATCCCTTGAACATGATCTGCTGCATCGCCCACATCACATCAGAAAACCGTTTCGTTGCCAACTCATAGAGGAAGCAGCGGACATATAGATTTTTCTCCTTGAGTGCAGCAATGATATTTGCGGGGATAATCAGAACGTCCGTATCCATTCCTGCGGTCATTTGCGTATCAAAGGTGATCTGACTGATCACACAGGAGGCAGAAAGCACGCACAGTTCACCCGGATACAGGCGGAACAGCGTTATCTCTCGCCCCTCCTCGGAGAGAAGATAGGTGCGGATCTCGCCGGAAAGGACGAACAGCATTCCGAGACATTCGTTGTCGCTGCTGTGTATGAACGCGCCCTTTTCATAATGACGGACAAAGGCACTTCGGCGCAGCGTTTCTTGCTCCTGTTCGGTCAAGGATGGCCAGAACGGAAGTTGTGTCAGTGTGCGTTCCATATCAATGGCAGCTATGATTGCCGCAGCCGTGGTCACCGCAGGTGTGCCCATCCTCGCCATGCGCATGGTCATGGTGGTCACAGCGAACATTGGGATCGTAGCCCAGATTTCCGCTGAGCAATGCGCTCACCGCCGCGTCAGCGTCCCCGCTGACACCGCCGTAGAGCTTGATGCCCGCCTCGGCCAGTGCTGCCTGCGCACCGCCGCCGATGCCTCCGCAAATCAGAGTGTCTACGCCGTGCTGCATCAGGAAGCCTGCCAGTGCGCCGTGACCACTGCCATTGGTGTCAACGACTTCCGCATGAGTGATTTTGCCGTCCGCAGCTTCATAAAGCTTGAACTGTTCGGTATGGCCGAAATGCTGAAAGATTTGACCGTTTTCATAGGTAACTGCAATTTTCATCATGGAATCTCCTTTACAATTTTTACCTGTTTTTTCCGTGTTGCCTCTCTGCATCCGGCAGCAGCGGCCGCAGTGGGCTGCCTCCTGTCCTCCGCAGATACGGTAGTTTCCCCCGGTGATGTGCAGCGGTTTCCCGTGGACAAGACACGCTGCGATCTTGCGTCGTGCGCTTTCGTAAATCTCCTGCACGGTGGAGCGGGAAATGTCCATCTGTGCGGCACACTGCTCGTGGGTTTGCCGCTCCAAGTCAACCAGCCGAATGACCTCATACTCGTCCAGCGTCAGCAGGATCGGCTCGGTATTCTCGCACCCGTTGGGGCAGAATGTATCGACCTGTGGTACGCCACAAATTCGACGGCTCGCGGTAGCCTTAGCATAGGCCCTTTGTTTTTGTTACATATCGATTATAGCGCTTTGGCCTCAGAAAAATCAATATTCATTTCAAAAATCACTGCAATCTCCATTCTTGTATGCTTCGTCACATCGTTCCGTCAAGGGAGTCACGCTTTCTTGCGCCGCCTGAGGCGCTGTTATTTGAGAAGCTGTTTCAAATCTTCCTCCGGGGTGGTGATGGGAGCAATGCCGAAATTCTCTACGAGGTAGTTCAGCACATTGGGCGAAACGAACGCCGGCAGCGTGGGGCCAAGGCGAATATTCTTGATCCCCAGATGCAGCAGCGTCAGCAGAATGCACACCGCCTTCTGCTCATACCACGAAAGAACCATGGACAAGGGCAAATCGTTCACGCCGCAGCCGAACGCCTCCGCCAACGCCAGCGCGATTTTGACAGCTCCGTAAGCGTCGTTGCACTGACCCACGTCCATGAGCCGAGGCAGGCCGCCAATGGTCCCGAGGTCAAGGTCGTTGAAGCGGTATTTGCCGCAGGCCAGCGTCAGCACCACGGTATCGGCAGGCGTCTGCTTGACAAACTCAGTATAGTAGTTCCGTCCGGGACGGGCTCCGTCACAGCCGCCGACCAGGAAAAAGTGCCGGATCGCGCCGCTCTTTACCGCCTCGATCACCTGATCCGCCACGCCAAGCACCGCGCCATGACCGAAGCCGGTCATGACCGTGCCGCCGCCGTTGATGCCGGTGAACGGCTTGTCCTCGTTGTAAATGGCTAAAAAACGCGCCAACGGCGAGGGCAATATTCGCAAACGCGCAGACGGGCGTTGGGAGGGACGCTATACCGCAGGTTACCACCCCGAAACCGGAAAACGCATCATCAAAAACGTGCTGGGTAAGACGCAGGCGGAATGCAAGGCAAAGCTCAGTGCCGCAATGGCGGCTACCAGAGGAATCGATGTCAGCCGCGCTGATGAGTACACGGTAGCAACTTGGCTGCGGAGCTGGTATGAGATCTACGCAAAGCCGAATATCCGCATCTCAACAGCAAACCGCTATCAACTGATGATCGAACAATACACGATCCCCCGCATCGGCAGCATCAAACTCACCAAACTGACCTCGCGCGATTTACAAAAGCTCTACAAAGATCTGATGGAAAACGGTCGCATCGACCGCAAGAGCGGTCATGGCAATCCAGGACTCAGCAGCACCACGGTTCGGAGTCTGCATCTCATGCTGCACAGCGCCTTGGAACGGGCGGTCAAGGAACGCCTGATCCTACGCAATCCGACCGAGGACTGCATCGCGCCGAAGGTGCAGAAAATCGAAATGCAGATTCTTCCACCGGAGCATATCAAGGATTATCTGGATGCTGCTGACAGGCGAGGACTGCTCTCCATGTTTTATCTGGAGCTGGTCACAGGCTTACGGAAGGGTGAGATCACGGCGCTTCTCTGGTCTGACCTCGACATTCAGAACCGCACCATCTCCGTGAACAAACAATATGTAAAGAATCCCAATGGTGAGCTGACGCTCTCCCGCCCCAAAACGGAGACTTCGGTCAGAAAAGTATCTATCCCGCAGGATGCCGTAGACCTGCTGATAGCGGAACACGGCAAGCATCCCGAGAATCCCTACATGTTCCCCTCGCCGGTAACTGGTGAGATGTACTACCCAGACTCCGTCGTAAATCTGCACAAGAAAATCCTGAAGGACGCCGGGCTGCCGCACATCAGATTTCACGACCTCAGACACACCTTCGCAACGCTGGCACTGCAAAATGGGGTGGACGTCAAAACCGTCAGCAGTATGCTCGGCCACTACGACGCTGGCTTTACGCTCCGCACCTACACCCACGTCACACGGCAGATGCAGCAAAAGGCCGCAGAGAAAATGGGCAGCTTCATGGCGCAGATTCGATAAGTCCCGCAGGCAAGCAGAGCACCGGAAAGGAAGCAATTTCCTCTCCGGTGCTCTTTGGTTCTTTCCGCGCATTTCGTTGTACCCATGGGGCATGAGCTGGCAGTAGGCGGCAAAGCCGCTGATTGCCGATGTGGGTCACGGTGTGGGTCAGGCAGTTGACTCCCATTTTGACCCACACCTTTTTCAGCGTTTTTGCAACAAAAAAGCACCGAAAACCGAAGTTTTCGATGCTTTTTGGAGCTGGTGGTGTGACTCGAACACATGACCTGCTGATTACGAATCAGCTGCTCTACCGACTGAGCTACACCAGCGCATTCATTCAAATGCAAATGGAAGTATAGCACAAAGATTTTTTCGCGTCAAGCGATTTTTCAAACTTTTTGAAAGCGGCGGCAAAGCCGCCGCTTTTTCATTCTTTCCGCCGTCTGCGGCGGATGCGGTTGATGTGGCGCTCGAAGTCGCCGCTTCCGATGAGCTCGGCAAGCACATACTGCTCAAAGACCGGCACGGTGCAGGAATAGAACCCCACCTCGCGCCGAAACTGCTCGGAGAGCGCGGGCGGCAGCACCATGTAGCCCACGCGCATCGACGGCGCGATGGTCTTGGAGAACGTATTCATGTAGATGACCGAGCGCTCGGGCTCGAGGGCGAAGAGCGTATCTTCGCTCTTACTCGACACGCTGAATTCCGAGTCGAAGTCGTCCTCGACAATGTAGCCGCCGCGTTCTTTCGCCCAGCGGAGGTATTCGAGCCGCTTGCCCGCGCTGGCGGTCACCAGACTCGGGAAGCTGTGGAACGGCGTGACATGCAGCACCGTCGCGCTCGCGCGGGTGAGCTCATCGGAACGGATGCCGTCGCTGCCGAGGCGCAGCATCTCGCACGTGACGCCGTGCGCCTGATAGACTCTGCGGATCTTGTCGTAAGACGGGTCTTCGAGCGCAAACACGCGCTCTCGCCCCAAAAGCTGCACGATGAGCCCGTAGAGGTACTCCGCGCCCGAGCCGATCACGATCTGTCCCGGCTGGACGCTGATGCCGCGCGAGCGGGAAAGATACGCCGCAATGGTGCCGCGCAGCTCAGCGCAGCCGTTGTTCGGCGACTTGACGAGAATACTCTCGCCGTACTCGCTGAGTACACGCCGCATCGTCTTGGCGAGCGACGGGAACGGAAATTCATCCTCCGTCCCGTGAGAAACGGTCGTGCGGCGCTCGGTCTCCGTCTCGGAGACCGGGAAGCAGTCCGCCGCGGCGAAGCTCACGAAAAAGCCGCTGCGCTCGCGGGATTCCAAATACCCCTCGTCGCATAGGATCGCCAGCGCATGCTCGACCGTGATGACACTCACGCCTGTCTCTGTTGCGATCAGACGCTTGCTGGGCATTTTCGTTCCCAGCGGGTAAACACCGCTGACGATGTCGCGCCGCAGCTGGTGATAGAGCTGTAAATACGCGCTCTGCGCGGCGGTTTTGTCAATGTGATAGTGCATAGCTTACTGCTGCTCGTCCGGCGCGGCGGTCTCTTCCGCTTCTGCCGATTGCTGCACACGCTTGACAAACAGATTCGACCCGTCGGCCTTTTTGACCTTGAACTGATAGACGAGGATCCCTGCGCACACGAGCACCATCACGAGCGACAACGCCTGCGACACGCGGATGCGCTGACCAAACAGCGTCCAGTGGAAAAGATACAGACTGTCGGTGCGCAGCCCCTCGATCCAGAAACGACCGAGACCATACCAGATGAAGTAAAAGCAGGTGTTCTCCCCGTCGAAGCGGCGGGCGCGGGACACAACAAAATAGATCAGCAGCAGACCGATCACATTCCACAGGCTCTCGTAAAGAAACGTAGGGTGTACGTCCATATACGTCGTGGCCGACGTCCAGAGCCGCATGCGCCAGGGAAGCTCCGTCGCCGCGCCGAAGGCCTCTCTATTCATAAAGTTGCCCCAGCGGCCAATAGCCTGCCCAATGAAAAGGCCCTGCACGCAGCAATCCGTCAGCGCCCAGAAGGAGATCTTGCGGCGGCGGCTGAAAAGATACGCCGTCAAAAAGCCCGCAATGACGCCGCCGTAGATGGCAAGGCCGCCGTCCCAGATGCGGTAGGTCGACGACCAGTTGATCGAGCCGTCGCTCCCGCGAAACAGGTCGAGGTAGAAAAGCACATAGTAAATCCTCGCACCGATGATGGAAAACGGGATGACCCAGAGCACCGTGTCGATGACATTGTCCTCGGTCAGGCCGTATTTGTGCGCCTGCTTCATGCAGAAATAGAGTCCCAGCAGCATGCCCACGGCGATGATGATGCCGTACCAGTAGATGCCGCTACCGATGTTCAATGCCTTGGACGGCACGGTGAACTGCCAGTCGCCGAAAAGGCCCGGAAAGCTGATGGGCGCGTCGGAAAAGCTCATGGGATCGTTATCCTTCTTTCTTGGGTTCGATGATGGAGATGGCGCGGCGGCTGTCCGTCAGGTTTTCGCGCAAGAAGCGCTCGACATCCGCTTTTTCGATGCTCGCGTACGCCTCGGGGAACCGGAGCGCATCGAAGCCGCGGAAGTAGCCGTCCGCCATGGAGATGGCGATATTTTCAAACGAGTTGAGCGCGCGCAGCGTCGCGCCGAAGCTTGCGCGGCGGATCTGCTCGAAAAAGTCAGGGTCGATGCCCTCGCGCGCGAGGCGCTGCGCCTCTTCCAAGATCGCGTCGCTCACCTGCTGCGGCTGCTCGCTCTCGCCGCCCGCGCACAGCACCGCGACGCCCGGCAGCTGGTCAAAACCGCCGCCAAAGCTCGAATTGATGAGTCCCTCGTCGTAAAGGCGCTGGTAGAGCGGCGACGAATCGCCGAGCAGCACGTCGCTCGCCATCTCGCCGATGAGCGACTGGCGCAGGAGGTCGCCCTCGTTCGTCTCGCACTTAAAGCCGACTAAAAACTGCGGCAGCGCGACCTCCATCTGCGTGACGGTCTCCTTCTGCGCGGCAGCGCCGTCCTCTTCCTCGCCATAGCAGCGCGCGATCTCCTCGCCGCGCTCGCGGGGCAAGACCTCCTCGGCCAGCGCGATCACCGCGTGGGGATCGACGTTGCCAACAACGCACAGCGCCATATTGGACGGACAGTAGAACGCGTGGTGGCAGTCGTACAGCGTTTCCGCCGTGATGCCCGCGATGCTCTCGACCGTGCCGGCGATGGGCACGCGCGCGGGCGACGAGCGGTACAGGCAGGCAAGAAGCCTTTCGTAGACCTGCCAGTCGGGCGAATCCTCGACCATGCGGATCTCCTGACCGATGATGCCGCGTTCCTTTTCCACGCTTTCGTCCGTAAAGTACGGAACGGAGACAAACGAGAGCAGGATGCGCAGGTTTTCTTCAAAATGCTCGGTGCAGTCAAAGTAATAGCCCGTCATCGCGTTGGAGGTAAAGGCGTTCGGCTCTGCGCCGTTTTGCGAGAGTACCTGTAGGGCGTTGCCGTCCTTCGTGTCGAACATCTTGTGCTCTAAATAGTGCGCGATGCCCGCGGGCGTGTCGCACTTTTCGCCGTTTCGGATGAACTGCATGTCCATCCCACCGTAGCGCGTGGCGAAAAAGGCGTATTTTTTGCGGTGCTGGGGCTTGGGGACGATGAATATCTTCAAGCCGTTCGGCAGCGTCTTTTCCAGGACCGTTTCCCCGATGCGGGGGTAGCTTTTCTCATTCATCCTTGCTGTCCTCCCCTGTCAGGAAATACACCGTGTCAAGCGTCATGCTCTGCGCAGCCTCGGCGATGCGCTCGTTCGTCACGGCGCGCAGCGCCGCGATGAGCTCATCCGCCGTCTCGCGGATGCCCGTGGCCGCCTGACCGAGGGCGTTTTCCTCCATGCGCCCGGCGCTGTCGCCGCGCGATTCGAGCGACGCGATCAGGCACGCTCTCGCGCCCTCGACCTCCCATTCCTCAAATTCGCCGCGCTGCACGCTTGCGAGCTGGGCAAGAATTTCACGCTTGGCGGTCTCCACATCCCTGCACTCAATGCCGGACGAGACCGTCACGATGCCCTTGGAGCGGTGATAGGCGGAAGAAGCATAATAGCAGAGGGACAGCTTTTCACGCACGTTCAAAAAGAGCTTGGAATTGCTGTACCCGCCGAAAATCAAATTTGCCAGCATCATCGCAGGCGCGTCGTTCGTCGACGCGCGCCAGCCCATCGAGAGCTTTCCCTGCGTCACATCCATGCGCTCGGTGATCTCGCGCGGCGTCTCCGGCGCGTTTTTCTTCTCCGCGATGACCGGCGGCACGACACGCCCGCGCTGAAGCGGCGCAAACGCGCGGGAGATGGCCTCCTCCACGCGCTCGCGCTCGGCGCTGCCGCAGTAGAAGAGTTCCAAGTGCGCGGTGGAGAGTAACTCCTGATAGTAGCGGAAGAGCGTCTGGTTCGTGATCTTCTCAACGCGCGCGATGGAGCCGAACTTGTCCACCCCGTAGCGCTCGCCGCGGCACATCTCCTGAAGTAAGCGCAGGTCTGCGTAGTCGCGCTTGTCGTTGATGATGCCGCGGATGGCGTCGATGAGGTTCTGCTTCTCGCTTTCGACATAGTCGTTCAAAAAGCGGCCGTTGCGCGTCACAGGGTCGAGCAGCAGCTCGCCCAAGAGGTCGCACATTGGCTCGAGCAGCTTTTCTCCTCCCGGGACAAATTCCTCGTCGATGAAGCTCGCGGCAAAGCCGATGCACTGGTTCTCGCCCTTTTTGCGTACCGTGCAGCCGATGGACGAGCCATAGAGCAGGTCGAGCGCGGTGGAAAGTGAGCGCATATCGGGGTGCGACATCGTGCCGCGGCGCAGCACGCTCGGCAGCAGCGCGCCAAAGCTCGCCGTTTTTTCGTTGATCGGCGTGATGAGCTGCACGCTCAGCGTCCCTGTTTTGAATTTATCCGAGCGCACATAGTCGAGGTTCACCTCGGGTGCGATCTCAAGTCTGACCGGTTCCATCACGGATTCCTCCTGTGGTCATTTTTCAGAATTTGCCCTTAGGATACCACGAAACTGTGAACAATTCCACTCTTTTCTGCTTACACCGCACTTTCCGGCGCAAAAACGGAAGAATTTTCTGCTCGCATGACGTTTTTCTTGCGATTTTTCCTTGACAATTTTGATAAAATCATGTAAACTGATTCATGTTGTAAAGGTATAAAACTTTACATAAGAATCTGCACAAGGAGGAACTTCCCGTGAAAAACCAGACCTTTCGTATGACGATGCTCTTCGACTTTTATGGGGAGCTTCTCACCGACCGCCAGAAGGAATTCTACGACCTCTACTATAACGAGGACCTGTCGCTCTCCGAAATTGCCGAGAACTACGGCATCTCCCGTCAGGGCGTGCGCGACGTCATCATGCGCGCGGAGAACTACATGACCGAGATCGAAGACAAGACGGGGCTCATCAAGCGCTTCATGCAGCTTCAGCCCCACGTGGAAAAGATCACGGACGCGGCCGAGCAGATCAAGCAGCTCAACTTCCGCCGGTATGAGGACCGCCAGCTCGAAGAGCTTGCCGGCGTGATCGAGGCCGAGGCGGCGGCACTCAAGGAGTAATACATCCATGGCATTTGAAGGACTGAGCGAAAAGCTCAACGCCACATTCAAACACCTGCGCGGCAAGGGCCGCCTGAGCGAAGAGGACATCAAGCTCGCAATGCGTGAGGTGCGCTTGGCGCTCCTCGAAGCAGACGTGAGCTACAAGGTCGTCAAGGACTTTGTCAAGACCGTGTCCGAGCGCGCTGTCGGTGCCGAGGTGCTCGACAGCCTGACGCCTGCTCAGCAAGTCATCAAGATTGTCAGCGAAGAGCTCACCGCGCTCATGGGCGGCGCCAATGCGAAGCTGACATTCGCCTCCAAGCCGCCGACGATCGTGATGATGGTCGGTCTGCAGGGCGCCGGTAAGACGACGAACGTCGCCAAGCTCGCGGGCTACTTCCGCAAGCAGGGCCACCGTCCCCTGCTCACCGCGTGCGACGTGTACCGTCCCGCGGCCATCACGCAGCTGCAGGTCGTCGGCAAGCAATTGAATATTCCCGTTTTCGAAATGGGTCAGATCGACCCCGTTCAGATCGCGCAGGAGGCCGTCAAGTACGCCGGTGACCACGGCAACGACATGGTCTTCCTCGATACCGCAGGCCGCCTGCACATCGACGAAGCGCTGATGGACGAGCTCAAGCGCATCAAGGCCGCCGTCAAGCCGACCGAGATCCTGCTCGTCGTCGACGCGATGACCGGTCAGGACGCCGTGAACGCCGCCACTGCCTTTGATGAGGCACTCGGCATCGACGGCGTCGTGCTCACGAAGCTCGACGGCGACGCCCGCGGCGGCGCAGCCCTCTCGATCCGCGCGGCGACCGGCAAGCCCATCAAGTTCATGGGCACGGGCGAAAAGCTCGACATGATCGAGCCCTTCCACCCCGACCGCATGGCGCAGCGCATCCTCGGCATGGGCGACGTGCTGTCGTTCATCGAGCGCGCCGAGCAGAGCATCGACGAGGAGAAAGCGAAAAAGCTCGAAGAAAAGCTCAAGAAGAACCGCTTCACCCTCTCTGATTATTACGACCAGCTCGTCCAGCTCAAGAGCATGGGCAGCTTTGAACAGCTCGCGGGCATGATGCCCGGCCAGCTCGGCAAGCAGATGGCAAACGCCGAGCTTGACCCCAAGATGATGGCGCACACCGAGGCGATCATCCTCTCGATGACGCCCTACGAGCGCGAGAATCCCGCGGTGCTCGGTGCCAGCCGCAAAAAGCGTATCGCTGCCGGCTGCGGACTCGAGGTCGTGGATGTCAATCGCCTGCTCAAGCAGTTTGAGATGATGCAGAGCATGATCAAGCAGGTCACGCGCGGCGGCAAGATGCCAAAGGGCATGGGCGGCTTCGGCGGCGGCCGGATGCGCGGTTTCGGGCGCAAAAAACGCTTCAAGTAATTTCCGTTGATAAGTGCACAAGCATTTCATCATAATACAAAATCATTTACATTATTTTTGGAGGTAGTAACCATGGTTAAAATTCGTCTGCGCAGAATGGGCGCCAAGAAGGCTCCTTTCTATCGTGTTGTCGTCGCTGATTCCCGTTATCCCCGCGACGGCCGCTTCATCGAAGAGATCGGCACCTACAATCCCTGCGTCTCCCCCGCCGAGATCAAGATCGACGCTGAGCGCGCTCAGGAGTGGATCAAGACCGGCGCTCAGCCCACCGACACCGTCCGTGCGCTGCTGAAGAAAGTCAACGCGCTGTAAGACCCGGGGTGCAAGAAATGAAAGACTTGCTGCTCTACATCGCCCGCAGCCTTGTTGAGCATCCCGATGACGTCACCGTCACGGAGAAGCAGGGCGCGGACGAGCTTACGTTGGAGCTGCGCGTCGCACCTGACGATATGGGCAAGGTCATCGGCCGTCAGGGCCGCATTGCCAAGGAGATCCGCACGGTCGTCCGTTCCTATGCTCAGCGCACCGGCGTAAAGGTGTCTGTCGACATCGTAGACTGAACTGCAAAAACGTTCCCGAGAAGCTCTCGGGAACGTTCTTTATTCTTGCCATCCCCCGCCGATTCCGCTATACTGGATGGATAGAACAAAACAAAGGAGCATGACAATGGGTCTCTTTTCCAAAAAGGACGCGCCGCGGCCGAGCGCGCGCCCCGAATATATCGAGGTCGGCCAGATCGTGAACACGCACGGCGTGCGCGGCGAGGTCAAGGTACAGCCCTGGGACGTAAGTCCCGAGCTTTTGTGCGGGTTCAAAACGTTCTACATGGACGGTGCGCCCTTCCGCCCGACGAGCAAGCGCGTGCAGGGCGACATGGTGCTCATGAAGCTGCCCGAGGTCGACGACATGGATGCTGCCGCCGCGCTCAAGCGCAAGGTGCTCTCCATCCGCCGCAATGATGTCCAGCTCAAGCCCGGCGAGCACTTCGACGCCGAGATCATCGGCATGAACGTCTACAACTACTTCCCCCACACGTATATCGGCACGGTGGTGGACGTGCTCTCCTACCCCGCCCACAAGCTCTACAAGGTCAAAGGCGAGGAGAAGACCTATCTCATCCCCGCGGTGAAGGATATCTTCATCACGGACATTGACGAGGATGCGCGTGAGATCAGCGTGCACATGATCGAGGGGTTAGAGACCGATGAGGATTGATATTTTAACACTCTTCCCCGCTTCGGTCGACGCGATGATGAACGTCAGCATCCTCGGCCGCGCGCAGGAGCGCGGCTGCATCACGATCAAGACACATCAGATCCGCGACTACACGACGAACAAGCAGATGCAGGTCGACGACTACCCCTACGGCGGCGGGCGCGGCGCGGTGATGCAGGCTGACCCCTTATACCGCTGCTGGGCGCATGTGTGCGAGGATGCCGGCAGCCGCGGGCATACGATCTACCTCTCCCCCTGCGGGCGCACGTTCACACAGAGCGTGGCGCGCGAGCTGAAGGATAAGTATGACCACCTCATTTTAGTCTGCGGCCACTACGAGGGCATCGACCAGCGCTTCATCGACGAGTGCGTGGACGAGGAGCTCTCGATGGGCGACTTCGTCGTCACGGGCGGCGAAATTCCCGCCATGGCCGTGACGGACGCCATCTGCCGCATGGTCCCGGGCGTGCTGCCTGAGGAGGAATGCTTCACCGAGGAGTCCCACTGGGCTGGGCTTTTGGAGTATCCGCAGTATTCCCGCCCCGATGAATGGCACGGCCGCCGCGTGCCGGACGTGCTGCTCTCCGGCCACCACGAAAACGTGGCCAAATGGCGCAAAAAAGAGAGCTACAAGCGCACAATGCTCCGCCGCCCTGACATGTGGGCACAGTTCGACGAAAAGCAGCTCAAAACAAAGAGCGAGAAAAAAGTCCTCGCTGAAGCCAAAGCCGAAGCAGAAGCCATTCTCGCCGCGGAGGCGGCGAAGGCTGAGAACGCCGCAGAATCGCCGGTCGAATAAAAAGCCTCGCAGAGTTTCGTGCTGCGCACAGCACGAAATAAAATCAAATTCGTTTTCTGCCGCGACATGTGCGTGGCAGAAAACACTTTGCGCGAAGTGAGTGTCGAATTGTCCGCTTTTAAGCGGACAACCGAGGCACAGAATGCAGCGAAACCTTCTCAAAAAAGTGGCTCTGCCACTTTTTTGAATACATAAAGAAAGCGGAACAGCCTAAGCTGTTCCGCTTTCTTTATGTACTTTTACGCGATGCGCTTCGCGCCGACGTAGCGGGAAGCATAGTAGCTCGCGGACAGGCTGTCGATCGTGATCTTGCCGACGCTGTAGCGTGCATGGATGATCTGACCGTTGCCGATGTAGATGCCGACGTGGCCGATGGCGTGTGAGGAATCCGAGAAGAACACCAGATCACCTGGCTGCAAGTCGGATTTGGCGACGGCGTAGCCGCAGTTCTTATACTGGGCGGTCGCCGAGTGCGGCAGGGAGTAGCCGAGCTGCGCGTAGAGATACATCGTGAAGCCCGAGCAGTCAAAGCCGTTGGGGGACGCGCCGCCGGAGCGGTAGCGCGTGCCGAGGAAGGGCATCGCCATGGAGACGACCTTCGCGCCCACCGTGCCGTCGAGGTCGGCAGGATCGCGCAGATATTCACCGAGCAGCCAGCCGGTCGTGGAGTCGAACGTGACCTGATACCAGCCGTTCGATTCACCGACGACGGTGACCTGCTTGCCGCTGACCACCTGCGTGATCTTGTCGTAATTTGTGCCGGGGCCCGTGCGCACGTTGATCGTGCCGCCCGTAACGACCATGGAGACGGTCTCGGTCTTGCTCACGTCTTCCTTGGCGTCAGCCTTGTCTTCAAGCTCTGCCTGCATTTCATCGAGCTTGGCGAGCTCTTCTTCGTTCGCGCTCTCGGTCTGAACGGATTCCGTCAGCACGGTCACGCGGTCAACAAGGTTGCGGATTGAACCGTCGTAAGCGGCCTGCGCCGAAGAGAGCGGCGCGAGCAGGCTGACGGAGAGAATGCCCGAAAGCAGGAACGATAAGCATCGTGAATGGTTTCTCATAGCGGAGTCATCCTTTCGTGAATAAAATCAGGGGGCTGCGCGGCGGCTATTTACATCTTGCCGCTCAGCGCGCGCTCAAGCCAGATGGAGGCAAATTCCATCGCCTCGCCGAGGCTTCCTTTTTCCGTCGAGCGGACCACACGGTCGCGCGAACGGAGGCTTGCGTCTGTCATCTGCAACTGAATGGAAACGCGCTTGGCAAGCGTGATATCCTTGAGCGGCGTGGTATCCAACACCTGCATCATCACGATATATTTATCCGCCATCGAGCCGTAGTAGATGAGATTATCCACACGGCGCAGCGGGTGTCCGCGGTAAACGAGACCTTCCGTAGCTTCTGCCATCTGACTCACTCCTGTCCTTGTAACCAATTTGTAACTTTGTAACCGTTTTGTAACTTTTTGCAGTATAGCATTTTTTGCCCCCCTTGTCAATAAAAGTGGGGCGAAAAAATGCAACAAACCCTCGGAGGCCGCGTTCACGGTCTCCGAGGGTCGTTATTCTGACGCTTTTCGCTTACTTTCCGAGGTAGCTGCGCACAAGCGTTTGCAGCAGCTCATCGCGATCCAGCTTGCGGATCAGCGTGCGGGCGTTGTTATGGTTCGTGATATAGGTGGGGTCCTCCGACAGGATGTAGCCCACGATCTGGTTGATGGGATTATAGCCCTTATCCTCCAGCGCGGCATAAACGGTGGTCAGAATATGACGGATCTCAGCGTCCTTTTCCTGCGCAACATTAAACTTTCGGGTAAATTCTTCCATTGGGAGAGCCCCTCCTTTCCATGCAGACAGTATAGCAACGCAATTTCAAAAAGTAAAGAGAGCGCTGTCAACTGTAACCAAATCGTAATGTTTCCTTAAGGAATTCTCAGCGGAGCACCGCGTTGTGGTCGGCCTTGAGCGCTGCGAGGATGGACTGGACGTCCTCATCTGCCTCTTCGCCGGTCAGGCTGCGGTCATCCGCGCGCAGAACGAGGTTGAACGCCACGCTCTTCTTGCCGATGGCCACGCCGGGGCCGCGGTAAATATCGAACAGCGACACATCCTTGAGAAGGCCCTTCGCGCCGCGGCGGATGCTCTCTTCGAGCGCGCCGACCGTGACGGCCTCGTCGCACACGACGGCGATGTCGCGCGTGACGGCGGGGAACTTCGGAAGCGGCTGGTAGACAGGGATGTCGCTGCGCTTTTCATACATCGCATCGAAGCTCAGCTCTGCGGTGTAGACCTCGGTGTCCATGCCGTAGTTCGCCGCGACGAGCGGGTGGATCTGACCGAACACGCCGAGATACGTCTCGCCCGCATACACCTTCGCGCAGCGGCCGGGGTGATAAGAATCATTGTCGGTGCAGGCGACGTACTTGACATCCGTGATGCGCAGCTCGTGCAGCAGCGTCTCGATGCTGCCCTTGAAGGAGAAGAAGTCCACGCCGTCGCCGTAAGCGCCGAGGGAGAGGTACTTCGGCTCGTCAGCAAGGCCATCCTCGCGTGGCAGGTAAATTTTGCCGAGCTCATAGAGGCGGGCGGACTTGTTGCGGTAGCTGTGGTTGCGGGCAATGATCTCGAGCATGCTCGGCAGGATCGTCGTGCGCATGATGGAGGTATCCTCGCCCAGCGGGTTCAAAATCTTCAGGGAGTTGCGCAGCGAGGAATCCTTCGGCATGCGGATCTTATCGTAATAGGTCGGGCTGATGAAGGAATAGGTGATGATCTCATCGTAGCCCAGCGCGCGCACAGCGCCGCCGATGGCGCGGTCGAAGCGCTGCTGCTCGCTAAAGCCGCCGCGCGTGGTCTCGCCGCGCATGAGCGTGCAGGGAATCTTATTGTAGCCGTAGAAGCGCGCGACCTCTTCGGCAATGTCGCTGTAATGCTCGACGTCGCCGCGCCAGGACGGCACGTAGATGTCGTCGCCATTCAGGATAAAGCCGAGGGAGACAAGAATTTCGCGCATCAGGTCTTCGCTGAGTTCCGTGCCGAGCAGGGCGTTGATCTTGTCGGGTTCGAGCTTGACGACCGTGGGGGCCTTTTCCTTGGCGACCACGTCCATCACGCCGTCGACGACCTCGCCGCAGCCGAGCAGCTCCACGAGCTCGCAGGCGCGCTCGACGGCCTTGATGGTGTTCATCATGTCGAGGCCCTTTTCATAGCGGGAGGAGGCGTCGGTGCGCATGCCGAGGGCGCTGGCCGTGCGGCGCACGGAAACGCCGTTGAAGTTAGCGGACTCAAAGAGCACCATCGCCGTGTCGCCGACGATCTCGCTGTTCGCGCCGCCCATGACGCCCGCGACGCAGACGGGCTTGTGCTCGTCGCAGATGCAGAGCATGTTCGGCGTCAGCTTGCGCTCGTTGCCGTCGAGCGTCTGGATGGTCTCGCCCTCGCGCGCGGTGCGCACGATGATGTGGCCGCCTTCGACGCAGCTGAAGTCAAAGGCGTGCATCGGCTGGCCGTATTCGAGCATCACATAGTTCGTGATATCGACGATGTTGTTGATGGGGCGCACGCCGCTGTTGCGCAATCTCTCGCGCATCCAGCGCGGAGATGGAGCGATCTTGACGTTTTTCACCATGCGCGCGGTGTAGCGCGGGCAGAGGTCGCCGTCCTCAATGTCGATGTCGACAAGGTCGGCGATGCTGCCGCCGCAGCCGTGCGGCTCGGGCGTGTACAGCTTAAGGGGGCGCTTGAACGTCGCGCTCGCCTCGCGGGCAAGGCCGATGACGGAAAGGCAGTCGGGGCGGTTCGGCGTGATCTCAAACTCGACGATGGAATCGTCAAAGCCGAGGATGTGCGCCATGTTGAGGCCCGGCTCGGCGTCCTCTTCCTGTAAGACAAAGATGCCGTCGGCGATGCAGTGAGGGAACTCCTTCTGCTCGGCGTGCAGGTCCTCGAGCGTGCAGATCGTGTCGCTCTTCGTGTTGTACGCGACAAGGTCGCCCTCGTGGAGGTTCGAGCAGGCAGTCTTCGCCGCACGGGTGACTGTGCCGTCGTTCACGCGGACATTATAGCCGCCGTCAACGCTCTCCACCGCCTCGACGCGGCCGCAGAGCACAGGGCCGTAGACCTTGTCGCCGGGCTTGATGTCAGCGGGGATGGAGGGCTTCGCGGGGTCGATGGGATGATAGTCGTTCAGAAGCGCCGCGGGCGTGATAACGGCATAGGGGAAGTCATGCTCCGCCGTCATGCCAAGCTCCTTGAGCGAGCAGAGCATGCCGTTCGACTCGACGCCGCGCAGCTTGCCCTTTTCGATCTTCACACCGCCCGGCAGATGCGCGCCATGCAGCGCCGCGGGGACATAGTCGCCCACATGGATGTTCCACGCGCCGGTAACGATCTGCACGGGCTCGGCCTGACCGACGTCGATCTGGCAGACCCACATGTGGTCGGAATTCTCATGGCGCTTCATCTCGAGAATTTTGCCGACGACCACGTTCTTGAGGTTTTCGTCGGGACGCTCGATGGTCTCGACCTTCGAGCCGGAGAGCGTCATCTCGTCGTTGAATTCCTTATCGGTGATATCCTTGAGGTCAACGAATTCGTTGAGCCAATTACGGGATAGGATCATATTTGTATCCTCCTAAGAAGTAACAATCAAATTTCGTTTTTTGTGACGACATGCACGTCACAAAAAACACCGCTCAGGGTGCAAGCGTGCGAGCAAAGCGAGTGCGGCGCAGCACCCTGCGAAAGAGATCGCAGAAAGCGGCTCGCCGCTTTCGCGAGGAATATTAGAACTGTTCGAGGAAGCGGACATCGTTCTCAAAGATCAAACGCAGGTCGCTGATCTTGAAGTGGCCGAGCGCCAGACGCTCAAGGCCCATGCCGAACGCCCAGCCGGAATAGACCGTGGAATCGATGCCGCAGCCCTCGAGGACCTTCGGGTGGATCATGCCGGCGCCGAGCACCTCGATCCAGCCCTCGCCCTTGCAGGTGGGGCAGCCTGCGCCGTGGCACTTGTGGCACTGAATGTCCATTTCGCAGCTCGGCTCGGTGAACGGGAAGTGATGGGGGCGGAAGCGCGTGACCGTGTGCTCGCCGTAGAGCTGGCGCACGACCTCGTTGAGCGTGCCCTTGAGGTCCGCCATCGTAATGCCCTTGTCGATGGCCATGCCCTCGATTTGGTGGAACATGGGCGAGTGCGTGGCGTCGACCTCGTCCTTGCGGTACACGCGGCCGGGGGCGAGAATGCGGATGGGCAGCTCGCGCGTCTCCATCGCGTGGATCTGCATCGGAGAGGTCTGCGTGCGCAGAAGGATCGAGCTGTCCTCGGTGAAGTAGAACGTGTCGCTCCACTCGCGGGCGGGATGGCCCTCCTCGACGTTGAGCTTCGTGAAGTTGTACTCGGCAAGCTCGACCTCGCGGTCTTCGAGAATTTCAAAGCCCATGCCGACGAAGATGTCCTTGATCTCGTCGAGCACCTGATACATCGGGTGCTTCACGCCGATCTTTTCCTGCTTGCCGGGGATGGTCACGTCCACGGCCTCGGACTTGAGCTTGAGCTCCATGGCCTTGTCGGCGAGCTCTTTCGTCTTTTCCTCGATGTTCGCTTCGAGCTTGGCGCGCACGTCGTTGGCGAGCTGCCCGATCACGGGGCGCTCTTCGGCACTGAGCTTGCCCATCTGCTTCAAAACGGCGGTCAGCTCCCCCTTTTTGCCAAGGTAGCGGACGCGCAGTGCTTCGAGGTCCTCCGCCTTGCCGGCGTCGGAGATCGCATCGAGCGCCGCCTTGCGGATCGCTTCCAGTTGTTGTTTCATATCATTTCTCCTTTTCAGGTAAAAATTTGCAGAATTTCAAAAATCGGCGGCAGGGGCAAAAAAATAGCCTTTCCTCCCGACACTCTCGGGACGAAAGACTTTCTTCCGCGGTACCACCCTGATTCGCGCCCAAAGGCGCGCGCTCGTTGCCCGTAACGGGGGCTGACCGGCCGCGCATTTCCTCGCGGCTGCTCGGGGGCGAACCAAGCGACATCCCGCAGACCGGCTCCCAGCCGCCGACCGGTCCTCTCTACGCGGAACAAACACGCTATTTTCCCTTTCACAGCATTTGTCTAAGTGGTACTTATATCACAGAAAAAAGGAACTTGCAAGGGGGAATTTGCCCCTTGCCGGCAAAAAAGCGGCAAAAGCGCAAAATATCGCGCATTTTCCTCTGCGCACTCCCCTTTTCCTGCCCAAAACGCGGAAAAGCCGCACTTTACAACGTGCAAAAACGTGATATACTATAATAGTTGTTTACAAACCCACCGTGGCTGCTCTCGCAGCCGGATAAGGAGAACGATCATGGACGAAAGAAAGCGTCTTTACAAGTCCCGCAACAACAAGATGATCTGCGGTGTCTGCGCAGGCATCGCAGACTACTTCAACATTGACCCGTCGATCGTGCGCGTGCTCTGGGCGGTCCTCGCTCTGGCCGCCGGTACCGGCGTGCTCGCCTATATTGCCTGCGCGATCATCCTGCCCGAGGGCGACACCGAGGTCTGACCGCTTGACAATCCGCGCAAAAAAGATATACTAAATCCTGTTTGCCGCGCGAAACGGCAGAAAAAGATGTAAAACGCGAAGGGAGCTTCCTTTTATGGCGACTTATCCGATGCATGTCGCGGGTCTTGACCGCGACTTTCCCATCTGCAAGGTAACGGACGATCTTTATATCGGTGCTTTCATCATGTTCGGCGACGCGGAGCTGACCGTGCGCTGCGCAGAAGAGCTCTTGAAGCTCGCCGAGGGCATCGACTACGATTACCTCTTCACCGCTGAGGCAAAGTCCATCCCCCTCATCCACGAGATGGCGCGCCAGAGCGGCGCGAAAAAGTATTTTATCGCGCGCAAGGGCCCCAAGGTCTACATGCCCGACCCCATTTCCGTGGAGGACAAGTCCATCACCACCGTCGCCCAGCAGAAGCTTTTCCTCGGCTCTGACGACGCAGACCTCATCCGCGGCAAGAAGATTTTGCTCGTCGACGATGTCATCTCCACGGGCGGCTCGCTCAAGGCGATGGAAGCACTCGTCGAAAAGGCGGGCGGCACCGTTACGGGCCGCATGGCCGTTCTCGCCGAGGGCGGCGCAGCCGACCGCAAGGACATCCTGTTCCTTGAAAAGCTGCCCGTCTTCAACGCCGACGGCAGCGTGAAGTAAAAAGATTCAATCACAGAAGCGCAAAGCGCCTTTCAAAGAGCTTTCTTTGAAAGGCGCTTTCTCTGTTATTCGGTGATCTCCTTGCAGACCGTCGGCGATGTGGACCTTGCTTCGGCCTCCGGCGCTGTTCTTAGTCCGCTCAAACCGCGGCGGCAGAGCACGCAGCCCGCCGCGCATACGGCGGCCATGACGGCAAGGAACTGCCACTTCTCCGCAAAACCGCCCAAAAGCCCCAGCGGGTCGTTCATTGCGTTGAACGCGGCGTGCGCGGCGATCGTGGGCAGGATGCTCCCCGTGCGATAGCGAATATAGCCGAAAAGCAGGCCCATGAGAAACGCGTAGCCGATCTGCACCGGCGTTCCGTGGATGAATCCAAAGAGTACCGCTTGCAGTACAATTGCGATCCCCACCGGCATGGCCCGTTCCAGCCGCGACTGGATGACGCCGCGGAACACGAGCTCCTCCGCAAGCGGCGCGCCGGCCACCACGGCAAGCGCCGGGATCAGCCCCGTCTCTGTGCTCAGGCGCATGGCTTTTCCATATTCCTCCATCCAGCTTTCCGGCAGCAGGGCGAGCACCAGACTGACCAGCACATAGAGGCCGACCGCGCCGAAGGCGCAGAAGCCCACCGTCCGGCCCGAGCAGTGACGAAGGCCCGCCGCCTCGGATAGCGGCTTTTTCCGCAGCAGGAACCACAGCAGCAGTACCGCGGCGATAATCAGACACGATAGCAGCGTGAGCGCCGACAGGCCGTCAAGAAGCCGCTCCGCCACCGCCTGCGCCCCCTGTGCAAGGTCCGCTCCCCTATTGATCGCCGCATCGGCAGCGATACCGATCCCATAGACAAAGGGCAGCAAAACCTGCACCGCCACGAAAAAGAGCTGATACAAAGCGGATCTCCCCAGCGCAGCCAAAACGCCCTTTGCGGAATAGGAATGCTCGGTTTTCATATCTTCCCCCTCCTTGTCCGGCCCTAAAATTGCCGCAGCCTCCATTTTGTGTGCGGGCCACTTCAAGCAAGCCCGGCGCAGTGAATGCCAGCGCGTTTTATTCGTCTTTTAGTTGAAAATATTCATTTATCTCTATACCGTTTGTTTAATTATACTGTATTATCCGATGCTTGTAAACAGCATTTTGTGAAAAGCAATCTTTCGGCAACGGCCTGTATTTGTCCGGTCCATCATACAGTTTATGATACAGTGAACTTCTGCGTCCTTCTCACTTTTCGTCAGTTTTACTAAAAATATTTTAGCTTTTTCTGCTGGACAAGTGCAAAAGAACGTAGTATCCTATAAAAAATAAACGAGGAAGATGGATGATTCATCCGATAAACTGGTCAAACACAACAAAATAAGGAGGAAAACGCATGGCATACCGGGAAAGCTACGCAGGAAAGATCAACCGCAAGCTGAACAAGAAGCTCCACGTCGTCGAGGTGGCCTCGGGACGGCAGAAGGCCGACCTCGTGCTCAAGAACGCGACGTATGTGAACGTCTTCTGCAACGAGCTCAGTCATGGCGACATCGCCGTGGCCGAAGGGCTGATCGCAGGCATGGGCGAGCATTACGAGGGTGCGGTCGAGGTCGACATGGGCGGCAAGCTCGTGCTGCCCGGCTTTGTCGACGCGCACATCCACTTAGAGAGCGCGCTCGTTTCCCCCAAGGAATTTGCCAACGCCGTCATCCCGCACGGCACCACGACCGTCATCACCGACCCGCACGAGATCGCCAATGTCATGGGTACCGACGGCATCGAGTATATGCTGCAGGCGACGGAAGATCTGCCCGTTGACGTGCGCTTCATGCTCCCCTCCTGCGTGCCCGCAACGCCGCTCGACGAATCCGGCGCGGTGCTCGATTACCGCGCGATCGACTCGTTCTACGAGCACAACCGCGTCGAGGGTCTGGCCGAAATGATGAACTATGTCGGCGTCGCGAACGCCGACGAGCAGGTGCTCGAAAAGATCGTCGCCGCGCAGGCGCACCACAAAAAAATCGACGGCCACGCCCCCGGCCTTTCGGGCAACGACCTAAACGCCTACATCGCCGCCGGCGTCTATTCCGACCACGAGTGCAGCACCGTGGAGGATGCCATCGCCAAGCTCGAGCGCGGGCAGTACATCATGATCCGCGAGGGCACGGCTGCGCGCAACCTTGACGCGCTCCTCCCGCTGCTCACACCGCAGTATTACACCTACTGCATGTTCTGCACGGACGACAAGCACCCGAACGATCTTCTCGAAAAGGGCCACATCGACTACATCGTGCGCCGTGCCATCAAGTCGGGCGTCGACCCGATCATCGCCGTCAAATGCGCGAGCCACCACGCCGCGCGCTACTTCCTGCTCAACAACCGCGGCGCAATCGCACCGGGCTTTCTTGCGGACTTTGTCGTGATTGACAATTTCGACGACTTCAACATCCTTGAGGTCTACAAGAAGGGCAAGCTGATGTTCGACGGCAAGACCGTCACGCCGTTTGAAGCGCCCGAGATCGATCCGCACCTCGTCAAGCGCTCGCACGAGACGTTCCACGTTGCGCACCTTGAGGCCACGGACTTTATCGAGTCCCGCCCGCGCGCGGTGCTCGGCATGGTGCCCGGCGAGATCGTCACGACCGATGCGGGCTATGCCGAAAAGATCAGCGTTGAGGACGACATCTTGAAAATTGCCGTCATCGAGCGCCACAAGAACACACACCACATCGGCATCGGCTACATCAAGGGCTACGGCCTCAAGTCCGGCGCGGTGGCGACATCCATCTCGCACGACAGCCACAACATCATCGTCGTCGGCGCGAACGAGGAGGACATGGCTGCGGCGGTCAACCGCGTCGTC
The DNA here is from genome assembly GCA_040095065.1 of Hominicoprocola fusiformis. Taxonomy (GTDB): domain Bacteria; phylum Bacillota; class Clostridia; order Oscillospirales; family Oscillospiraceae; genus Hominicoprocola. The sequence continues at coordinate 13,542 of JBBNGO010000020.1, read as the reverse complement.
GAGCTCGGCGGCGGCATCGTCGTGATGGACGACGGCAAGGTGCTCGGCGAGCTCCAGCTCCAGATTGCAGGCATCATGAGCGAAGCACCGCTTATCGAGGTCAACGAGGCGCTCGAAAACGCCAAGGAGCAGGCCTTCAAGCTCGGCGTTTCGCGCGGGGTCGACCCGTTTATGACGCTCTCGTTCATGGCGCTGACCGTCATTCCGACGCTGCGCCTCACGACGCGCGGCGTGTTCGACGTCATCAATCAGCGCTACGTGTGATCTTACATTGTGAAAGGCTCCAGCGCAGTGCGCCGGAGCCTTTTTTCGAAAAGTTTTGCTTGCAAATGCTCCCTGCATCGCATATAATAATTGTTGCACCTGCCGGTGTGATGGAATTGGTAGACGTAGCGGACTCAAAATCCGCCGCTGGCGACAGCGTACCGGTTCGAGTCCGGTCACCGGCACCAAGAGCAGAGGACCTGCGCCGCAGGTCCTCTGCTCTTTTCTTTGAACGGGCAAAAGAAAATCCGGATATTAAAATTATGGTCGTTTGGCCGGGGCAGTAGCGGAGTGAGGCTTTCCTCTGCGATCCCACTGTTGCACTTGAGAAGATCCGATAAGCAGCATTGTATTCCTCGGAAAATCTACAATGCTGTGCGAGCCTGTCTGTCATCGCCTTTCAGGCCGCAATCAAAGTAAGAAAAAGCACGCCTGCCAAGCAGACGTGCTTTTCATTTTGTGTCAGGGGTTTTGGCTTTTCAGCGTCTTCCGCCGAAGCCGCCTCCGCGGCCACCGCCAAATCCGCCGCTGCGACCTCCACCGAAGCCACCGCCGCGACTGCCGCCGAAGCTGCCGCCTCCGCCGAAACCGCCCCCGCGGCTGCTGCCGCCGAAGCCTCCGAAGTTTCCGCTGCCAAAGCCGCCTCCGCGGCCGCTGCTGCCGAATCCGCCGAAGGAATTACCGGAACCGCCCGAGGGCCGTCTCGGCGGCTGGGGCGGGCGGCGATTGCCGCCGGAGCTGCCGCCGCTATAAGGCGGTCTCGGCCCTCCCTGCGGGGGCCTCGGGCCGCCCGAACGGGGCGGGCGTGGGCCGCGCGGGGGACGGCGTCCCCAGAAGATGGGACGGTACACCACCGTCGGAATGCCCATGCCGGGCATCATGTAGCGGCGGCGATAGCGGCGATAACGCATGCCATCAAGCATGATCCAAATGATAAAGAATATGACGAGGATCATGATGAACATCACACCGTTGGCCGCCTCGTCCAGCGCCGCCTCACTCTGCTGATACTGCTGGCTCAGCTCCACATGGAGCGCGGCGCAAAGCGAGCGCACCGCCGCGTCATAATCGCCCTTCTGCACGTTATCCGCCATGCAGGAGGCAACAAAGCTCTGCGAAAGGCCGCTGAGCAGATCATAGAAATCGCCGCTGGCGACCAGATAATAGTCCTGCTGCTGTTTGGCGATGACAAGAATGGCGTCATTTGAGCCAAGCTGCATCGTGTCCGCATAGTCATACGCCGTATTCTCGAGATTATCCGACGACTGCACCGTCACGACGGCCATGATGCTGCCGAACATCTCGTCCCAGTTGGCGTTGTAGAGGCCGACGGCCTCCTCAGTCTTGTCGGAAAGGATATCTGCCTCATCGCGCACATACTGCGTAAAGGCCGCCGTGGAAAGCGAGGGATTGAGCTTTTCCCCGCTCTCCGGCGTAGAGACGGCGGGCGTCTTGTGCAGTCCCCACGCACTGGATGCGACGATCGCCAGAATCAGCACGACGATGGCGACGCCGCGTTTTTGAAAGAATTTCATATGCTTCTCCTATCCGGAGCGTCTCAGCTTCTCAGCTCCATGAGCTTCTGCTTCAGCTCACCTTCGATGCGGCCGAGCTCGACCTCCGCTTCCTTGCGCTTCTGCGCACCCTCGCGCTGGATGTTCACGACCTCGTCGAGCGTGGAGACGAGCTGCTCGTTCGTGTGCTGCAGTGTCTCGATATCGACGATGCTGCGCTCGGCCTCCTTGGCCGTGGCAATGGTGCCCATCTTGAGCATGTCGGCATTCTTCTTGAGCAGCTCGTTCGTCGTCTGCGCCACGGCGCTCTGCGCGGCCGTCGCCTGACGGCTGTGCTCCATGCCGAGCGCGAGCACCATCTGGCTCTTCCAGAGCGGAATGGTGTTGACGAGCGAGGACTGGATCTTCTCGACCATCAGCGTGTCGTTGTTCTGCAAAAGTCTCGTCTGCGGGCCCATCTGGAGCGACACCATGCGCGTCAGTTCCAGGTCGTGCAGCTTCTTTTCAAAGCGGTCACACTTCTGTGCGTAGTCGTTGTAGGCCTGCGCGTCCTCAGCAAGGCCGCTCGCCTCCGCCTTCTTGCGCAGCTCCTCGAGCTCGCCGGAGCGGACTTCCGCAAGGCGCTTCTTGCCCGCGATGATATACATCGTGAGTTCCTTGTAGTACTTGAGGTTCAGCTCATACATCTGGTCGAGCATTGCAATGTCCTTCATCAGCGCGACCTGATGCTTTTCAAGCTCGGATACGATGCGGTTCACGCTCGTTTCGGTCTTGCCGTACTGTGCGCGCATCAGCTCAAGCTTGTCCTTCTGCTTGTGGAAAAGACCGGCAAGCCCCTTCTTCTCTTCTTCCTGGCCGAAGCCCTTGACCTCAACAACGAGGTTCGAGAGCGCTTCGCCCACGCCGCCCAGATCCTTGTTGCGCACGGAGGACAGCGCGTTTTCCGAGAATGTCGCAACGCTCTTCTGCGCGGCCACGCCGTAGTTGAGCACAAGGTTCGTATCCGTGATGTCGATCTTTTTCGCAAAATCGTCGACGGCTTTCTTCTCCTGCTCGGTGAGCATGCTCTCATCGACCTTGACGGGCTCGACTTCCTTTTTCTCCGTCTCGGGCGCGGCGGGCGCTTCGGGCGTGAGCGTCAGCTCAGGAACGGCTTCCTGTGCCGTTTCGGTGGGATTCAGGGTCAGCTCGGGCATCATGTTGTCACTCATATCATTTTTCCTCCGTATTCTGGCTTTCCGCCTGTTCCTTTTCGTATTTTTTGATGCGCTGAATGCGGCGCAGGCACAGCAGCGTGGCCATCGCCCAGATCGCCGTGGAATAGTATAAGCTGTTTTTGTGCAGGCGCAGTGCGCCCACGAGGCTGGCCACACACATGATGGCAAAGATTGCACAGAAGATCGGGTCGAGCCACACGCCCTTGAGGCGCTTCATGATCCATGCGTTCACCTTGGCGTTGAACGCCATCACTTTCTTTCGCATCGCTTACTCCTTTATAGCTCGAGCTTGATGTCGTCCTGCGAGGCGGTCGCCGTGCCGGACTCGGCATGCAGCTCACCGTCGTCCTCACTGAGCCCCTCGCGCTTCATCATGTTTTCAAGCACCGTGATGTCGGTGGAAATATCCATCGCCTCGCTGCCGAAGAGCATATCGAGCTGCTTTTCAAAGGCGGCGACGATGGTACTCATCATGCTCTCCACACGCTGCATGGTGTTATCGATATTCTCACCGTTCACACCCTGCGCGCCCATGCGGTCATAGGCATTCAGGAGCTTGAGCGTGGTGGGCAGATAGTAGTCCATAAATTTGCGGATCTGCGGCAGCTTTTTGGGGTCTGCCTTGACCTGCGCGAAGATCTTCGCGCTCAAATCCTCGAGCCGATCGATGTCGGCAGAGATCTTCGCGTCCTTGATGGAATCATTCAGACGCTTCATCTCGGAGATGGCAAGATTGCCGTCCCGGATCATCTTGTCAAGCTCCGGATTCCCAGTGGTCTCCTCCTTTTTCGGCGGGTCAGGCACAGTGACCTCCACAGTGCCGCACACGGCGTTCATAATGAAGAACACCACCCCCGACACGACCGCCACAAAGAGGAAATGCGGTACGCGGTAGAGCGGGAACAGCAGCGCATAAATGACCCATGTTCCCGCCGCGGCATAATAGGGAACGGTGGATCTGCGTTTGACGGTTGCCAAGGCGATCGCCTCCTGTTTTCATAAATATTTTGGCTGATATATGATATCACATCGCATCAGCGCGGTCAAGCAAAGCAAGCGCTTGAAACATTGCAATACCGCACTTTTTACAAAAGAAGGCGGCGTCCGGTCTGGGACGCCGCCTTCTTGCAAAATACTGCGTTTTTCTTATTCGTTTCGGATGGCTTCGAGCGCCGAGATCTTGACCGCCTTGTTCGCCGGCTGGTAGCCGGACACCAGCCCCACCAGCACCGAGAACACCAGCGCAAAAATGATGAGCTCGGGCTTGATGACGGAAACGCGCGTCACGTTCTCCCCGCCGATGAGCGCCTGTTTAATGAGCTCCCACGTCACTCCCCCGCCGCCGAACGCGCCGAAGGAAAATAGATTGATGCCGACGGAGATAATGAAGCTGAAAAGGAGTCCCAGCACGCCGCCGAGAAGGCCGATGCTGCCCGCCTCCATCAGGAACATCGCGCGGATATCGCGCACATAGCAGCCGAGCGCCTTCATAATGCCGATCTCCTTCGTGCGCTCGGAGATGGACATGATCATCGTGTTCGTAATACCGATGGCCGCGACCAGAAGCGAGATCGCGCCGAGACCGCCGAGCATCAGCTCGATCTGGCGGGTCTGCTTGTTGAGCTCGTCGCGCAGGCTCTGCATGGAATAGGTGCTGTAGCCCAAGTCCTTGATGGCCTGTTCCACATCCGGCACAGCCTCAAGGCTCTCTGCCTTGACATTGATGGACGAATACTCAAACTTCGTGTCGGTCTTGCCGGTCAGGTCCTGAATAAGAGCTCTGAGCGCATTGATATCCATCATCACGCCCTCGCTCGTCTCGTAGCCCTTGCCCTGATCTTCCTTCAGAATGCCGACGACCTTGAGATCGACGCTGTAGGGCGTCGTCTCGTTGCCGGAGTCGTCCCAGGAGGTCAGGAGCATCTTCACGTCCGTTTTGAGCGGGTCGAAGAACGGGTCGGGGACGTTTTCCGTGTCGATATTGCCGTTTTCGTCCCAGGTGTATCGGTCGACATAATTTCTGCCGTCAGGCATGAGCGTATCCTTAAAGTTATAGGCAAAGTACTGGCCCACGACCACCTCGTCGCTGCTTTCTGGGTAGCGGCCCGCGACCAGCTCATAACCCATGTCCTCAAGGGCACTCACGTCAATGCCGACAAAGTTTCCCCAGTCGGCGCTGTAGCGGTCGTTGATGCCCGCCTTAAACGAAATGTTGTAGTTATCAAGGCTTGCCTTGGGCATGACGGCCTTGACGCCCGCGATCTCGTGGAAGCTCTCCACCGCCTTTTCGTCGAGCTTACTTTCCGTCTGTGTGCCGGTATTCTGGTTGTAGCCGCGGTAGACCTCGATGATGGAGAGGTCGCCCATATTTTTGAGCATCTGGTCGTAGGACTCCTGCATGCCCGCGCCGATGGAGACCATCACGATGATGGACGTGCAGCCGATGAACACGCCCAGCACCGTCAGGATCGTGCGTCCTTTGCGCCGTGACAGGCTGTCAAAGCACATTTTCAGGATGTCTGCGAATCTCATTTTTTCTGCTCCTCAGCACCCGTGGCCGCAGTCTCTTTGCTTTCAGCCGCCGCGGCTTCCGCTGCCTCCTGCTTCTCCTCGGCGAGCTCCTCTTCGTCCCACTTGTCCCAGAGCGCCTGCTCGGCCTTCTGCTTGGCTTTCTTCTTGCGGATGCGGAGCACGATCAGCGCGATGATGGCAATAACGACGAGCGCGATGATGACGTACTTCCACGGGAAGGTGCTCGTCGGCTCGGGATCGATCATGCCGGGATCGTCCATGCCGGGGTCGGCTGGCTCGTAGGCCATGGCCTCGACCGTCGCTTCAAAGACGCGCTCTTTCGTGTTGCCGTTGGAATCCTCGTAGGTGATGACGATCTTGACCTGATTCTCGCCCTCCAGCTGCGGGGTCACGGCAAAAGCGATGGTGCCGTTCTTGCCGCCGTCGATCGTGCCGACGCGCTGATAGGCCGTCGGCGTGTCGATATCGCCGGAGATGGTCGCCTCAACGTTGTTGATGGCGCTCTTTCCCTTGTTGACATAGTCGATGGTCAGGCTCGTCTCCTCGCCGACGTAGCCGGTGTAGGAGGTCTTGGGCTCGCTGAGCTCAAAGCGGTCGGGCTGGTAAAGAGGAACGCTCAGCGACAGCGTGGCGTTGCCCGACTTTCTTGCGTTCTGGTCAACATATTCATAGGTCACGTCGATCTTGACGTCCTGCGCGCTGGCGCTGATGAGCTGCGCGGCCTTCATCGGCACGGTGACGGTCTTGCTGCCGCTCGCGGCGACGGATTCAAAGTAGAACGTGTTTGTCGAGCCGTTGAGCATCAGGTCCTGACCGCCGGTGACGGTGACCATGACGTTTTCGATCTTGATGGTCTTGCTGGTGTTCGTGAACGAGAAGCTCAGGTTCGTACTCGATCCTGCCGCGACGGACGAACCGCCGTAGTTGTACTTCGAGAGAATGACGATGGGCGTGGGGCTCGCAATGGTCTCCTCGTCCTTCGTATCCTTGGTGACGGTGGAGAGAACGTTCACGCTGCCGCTGGCGCTGCCGCCGGTGAGCTGCGTGCCGTTGTCATAGTAGAACGACAGCGTGGCGTCAATCGTCTGCATCTGGGATTCGATCTTGTCGAGCGCCTTGACCGTCACGGTGACAGCCGTGTCGCGGCCCGCGCGGATATCGTCGAGCATGTAGTCCTGACTGCCCATGATGAGAAGCGAGCCGGAGGATTTGAGCGTCAGGATGGGGTCGCGCATGGCGGTCGTGCCGGCGTTCTGGATGTAGACGGTGATGGTCTTCGTCTGGCCCGCGGCGATGGCCGTGGACATACCGTCAGAGTTGAAAACGGCGCGCGGCTCGGGAATCGTTTCCGGCGTCGGCTCGGGCTCCGGCTTCGGCTCGGTGTAGGGCACGCACTCGCGGATAATCACGCTTCCGTCCTGATAAGCGCCCTCGCCGTCCTTGTTAGTATAGTAAATCGTAAATTTCAGTGTTCTCGCATCGTCACCCGTGTAAGTCAGGTGGTTGAGGTTAACAGTATATGTTGTGCCATCTTTACCCGCCGACGGAGCCTGCGGATAATAGGTACTGTCACCCTGAAAGCTGTCGACGTTGCGAATGAGCGAGATCGAATCGTTTTTTCCATCTGTGCGGTACAGGTAAAGTGTGACCGTCACCTCGTCACCCATCGCAACACTTGATGAACTGACATCATAACCTGTAATCATAAAGGGGCCTTCATTCGCCGCCTTGGCAACATTAGTGTTTGGCAGCAGCGCCGCGCACAGCACAAAGGCAAGGCAGAGTGAGAGCAGGGATCTTGAGATGCGTTTCATGTTCGATTTCCTCCGTTATTCGATGTAAGGTGCGGCGTCGATCTCCGCCTTGACCTGATTTTCTACGTTGCTGACGATCCTGCCGTCGATGAGTGTGACGATGCGGTCGGCATACTCGGTCATCTCCGGATCGTGGGAGACGAGCACGATCGTCTGGTGGAAGCGCTTGGCAAAGCCGCGGATCATGTGCATGACCTCTTTCGTCGTCCTTGTGTCGAGGTTGCCGGTCGGCTCGTCGGCGAACACGACCTCGGGGTGCGTGACGAACGCGCGCGCGATGCCCACGCGCTGCTGCTGACCGCCGGACATCTGGTTCGGAAAGTGGTCCATGCGGTCCTTCAGTCCCACGCGGCAGAGCATTTTCTTCGCCTCCAGCAGCCGCACGTCCGGGTCGATACCCTTGAACATCAGCGGCATGGCCACGTTTTCCGCCGCCGTCAGCTCCGGCAGCAGGTTGTAGGACTGGAAGACAAATCCGATGTGCTTCTGCCGGAAAGCGGCGAGCTGATTTTCGTTGAGCTGTGAGATTGGCACGCCGCCGATGCGCACCACGCCGCGCGTGGGCTTTTCGAGTCCCGCTAACTGGTTGAGCAGCGTCGATTTGCCGCTGCCGGACGTGCCGAAAATACAGCACACCTCGCCCCGCGGGATGTCGAGGTCAATATTGTGCAGTGCGACCACGTGCTCCTGCCCCATCATGTAGACCTTTCGGAGCTTTCGCACCGAAATGACGGGCTTCTGGTCATTTGCCATCGCAGTTTCTCCTCAATTTTAATCTTGTGTCCATTATAATCTCATCTTATGAAGAAGTCGTTACAATCAGGCACGATTTGGTTACAAATTATTTAAGAGTTCCTTAATTCTCGCGCCGAGCCTCTTTCCTGTATTATTTAGACGGAATTTATCGAAAAAAGTTTCATGCATTTTGAAAAAAAGCGGCGGATTTTTTGATCCGCCGCTTTTCGCGCTTTTATGCTCAGTTCATCGTCTGGGGCACGACGTAGACCGTCATCTCTTCGCCATTTGTGTCGATGGGCAGCGTGTCGTCGATGGGCTGCATCAGCGCCGCGTCAGCATAGAGAAGATTGCCGGTGCTGCTGACAAACGTGACATAAGTGCCGCGCTTGATGGAGATCTCCTGCGTCTCCTCGTCCGCCGCGCCGGGGTTATAAACAAGCGTCAGCGCGCAGACCTCATCACTGTTGAATGCCTCGGCCGCCAGCTCCTTGTCCGGCAGATAGGACTCGCCATAGCTCCAATCATAGAGCGTCGTGCCGAGGACGGATGCCTCACCGCTCTCATCCTTGCTGTAATCTGTCACGGACTTGGCAAGAAGCTCGCCCGTCTCGGGGTCGACATAGTAGAGCGTCGTAAAGTAGTAGTCCGGCATGTCGTTGTAGGTCGTGGTGGTCGAGATCACCACCGCGCCGTCCTGCTCGCTCTGATCGTCGATGGTCTCGACCGAGCCGTCGTCCTGCAGTTCGCCGCAGGCGGGCAGCATCGCCTGAATGTAGCTCTCATACTCGCCGCTCGGATAGCAGTTCATATTCAGGTGCCCGTCGCTTTCCATTTTGCTGAGATACACGCCGTTTCCCTCAATCGACAGGCAGGCCTGAGCGAAGAATTCATCCTCGCCCACGGGGCTGTCGGCGGTGTAGCTGTAGTGCGAGGCCAGTAGCAGGTTTCCCTTATCATCGCGCGTATACTGCACCTTGGCTGTGTAGGTCTCTTTGCTGTCCTGGTCGGTGCCCTGAATGCTCACGGTCACCGTGTCGTGATCTTCGAGCAGCTTTTCGGGAATGTTGTCCGCGCGCACCTGCTCGAGCGAAATTTCCTTCGGCTCGTCGTCGTTTTTATCGTTGTTGTTCGTGTCGCCGCCCTGCGTGCCGCAGCCCGCGAGCAGGCTAACGATGCAAAGCGCGCCAATGCTTGCTTTCTTCCAGTTTTTCATCTTAGTTTCCTCCTTATTTGGACGCGGGCTCGCGCCCGCATTCTAAAGCTTTTTTAATGGTTTTCTTCCAGCGGCACGATGTAGACCGTCGCGCTCTCGCCGCTCGTGTCGACGCCGTCGTAGAAGTCGATGGGCTTGGTCAGCTCCCTGTCCGCATAAAGCGCGAGATCCGCACTGTCGAGGAAGAGGATGCGCGTGCCATGCGCCACGCGGATCTCGCTGACGCTCCAGCCGTTCTCCCCGACGTCCCAGCCCTTCTCCGAGCCCGGCGCGGGATAGAAGTACGTCAGATCGCAGACGTCCTCCGTGCTGTCCGTCGAAAACAGAACCTCGTTCATCACATTGCGTTCTTCTTGATAAGGCTCGTCGTAGCTCCAGCGGTAGCGCGTTGTATGTAGTTTGGATACCTCGCCGCTTTCCTTTTTGATGTAGTCGGTCACCGACGCTTCCAGCACCTCATTCGTCGCAGGGTCAACGCGGTAGAGCGCCGTGTAGTAATCGCCATCGGAAGACAGATAGCGCGCGGTGACGGAGAGCAGCAGCTCACCGTCCTGCTCGCTGCAGCTGTCGACCGACTGCTCCACGTCCTCTTCCAAAGCAGGGCATCGGGGGATCATGTCGAGAACGTACTGTTCATACTTTCCCTCAAGGTAGATGCTCAGGCTCAGATCCTCGGTGCTGTCGCTCTCCATACGCGCGGCATCCATCGCTCCGTTCGCCTGACCCCATAGCTCGGCTTTGCCGCTGGTGCTGTTTTCGGTGTACTGGCAATGATACCAGGCCAGCACATCCTCCACACCACGGGTGTACTGAAACTTCGCCGTATACGTCACGGCGTCATTCTGGTCGCTCTCCTGCACAGTCACGGTCACAGTGTCGTGCTTTTCGAGCAGCGAGCGCTGATCGTTCGCAGCCCGTAACTGCTCGACCGTGATCTGCGGCTCATCGGCGCTGTCGTCATCACTCAGCCCGCAGTCGCCTCCGCAGCCTGCGAGTAAGCTCGCAGCGCATAAAGCAACGGCGACGGCTCTCTTCCAGCTTTTCATGGTGTGCTCTCCTCTCTCATCTCCCACCGGTCTCAACCGCCGCTTTTCACGTAGACGATCGTGCTTTCGCCGTCCGGCCACTCGATCTCAGGGGTTTGATACTCCTGCGTCATGGCGGCGTCGTAGTAAAGCATGACGCCCTTACCACTCTCTGGGGAAAAGTACGCTGCGCTCGGCACGGTAAAGTGCTGCTCGTGCTCCTGCGCGGTACCCGGGTCCCACACGAGCGTGATTTCATGCTTGGGAACATCGTCCGACAGCATCAGCGCGTAGAGGTCTTTCTCCGGCTCGTAGGGGCGGTCATAGCTGAACGTATAGCTTCCCGTGGCAAAGCAAGTGTCTTTTCCCTGCAAGTCTTTTCTGTGCCGCTCCGACTTGATCGATATCAGGTCATCGGAGGTTGGATCGACATAGAGCCATCGCAGCGAGTAGTCAGTGTCATCGTCGGTGATATAATGTTTGATCGGAAACACGAGCTGGCCGTCCTGCTCATACGGCTCTTCGACCTCCACCGTGATACCGTCACCGGCCACGGGCAAAAACGGTTCCCGCGCGGTACTTTCTTCGTACCACTCATCCGTTCCGCAGGCGGTCACGCTGGCAATCCGAGCGCTGCCGTCATCATTTGTTCCAGCGATAATGCACATACCGTCCGGCACTTCATCCAGGCAGACATTCACGCTATAAATATCGTCTGCGCCGTACTCATCATAATACCAGCCGTGGCTCCAGCTTTGCAGCCGGCCTTCTTCGTCGCGCGTGTACTGGTCAGTGCTCTTGACGTCCTGACCGCCGTTGCTGCTGTCTGTGCTCTCCCGTACAATAGTCACCACCTTGTGCCGTTCAAGCAGCGCGGAGATCTTATTCCTCTCACAGATGTCTTCGTAGGTGATCTGCAGCTCGTCGGCGCTGTCGTCATCGTCAAGCCCGCAGTCGCCTCCGCAGCCCGCGAGCAGCAGCACGGCGGCGAGCGCAAGGGCGCTCATCGGTCCCCAGCGGTTCATTTTGTTTCTCCTTTCATCGTCTTCTTTCCATCTTGCCTGTGCGGAGCTTTTTTCGTTCCGTACACTCTCTTAGACGAGAAATCTTCCAAAAAGTTTCACCCTTATGATTTTTTTAAGAAACTTTTTTCTTCCCCGTGCGAGCTCTTGCATTTTCCGCCGACGCGGCATACAATGAGGACACATTTCACCCGGGAGGGGCGTTTTTATGAACTATATTGGCATCGACCTCGGCGGCACGAACATCAAGGGCGCACTCGTGAGCGCAGAGGGCGAGATCTTAAAGGAGCATTCTATCCCGACGCGCGTCGATCTCGGCCCCGAGGCGGTCGCGGGGCGCATCGGTCAGGTCATCGCGCAGCTCTCTATCGGCGAGGACACCGTCGGCGGCGTGGGCGTCGGCTGCCCCGGCACGGTGGACGACGTGAGCGGCATCGTGCGCTTTGCGGCGAACCTGAATTTTGTGAACTTCGACCTGCGAAGCGCGCTGCGCGCGCACACTGCGCTTCCCATCCACCTCGGCAACGACGCAAACGCCGCGGCGCTGGGCGAGGCGCTGTTCGGCTGCGGCCGCGGCGCGGAGAGCACCATCGTCGTCACGCTCGGCACGGGCGTCGGCGGCGGCGTGGTGCTCGGCGGCAAGCTCCTGACAGGCTACACGGGCGCGGCGAGCGAGATCGGCCACATGGTCATCGCGGAAAACGGCGAAGAGTGCACCTGCGGCAGCCGCGGATGCTTCGAGGCCTACTCCTCCGCCACGGCGCTGATCCGCGACACGAAGCGCACCATGGCCGCGCACCCCGAGAGCCTGCTGCACGCGATTGCCGCGGAGCAGGGCGGTGTCGACGGCCGCACAGCGTTTCTCGCCAAGGAGCGCGGCGACGAGGCGGGCGCGCAGGTCGTGGAGGACTACATCGAGCATCTGGCCTGCGGGCTCACAAATCTTGTCAACATTTTCTTCCCCGAAGTGCTGGCCCTCTCGGGCGGCGTAGCAAATCAGGGCGACGCGCTGCTCCTGCCGCTGCGCGAAAGGGTGCGCGAGCGTTCGTTCGGCTCGCGCTATGCCGTCTCGCACACGCGCATCGAGCTCTGCACGCTCGGCTACCGCGCGGGCGTGATCGGCGCGGCGATGCTCGCGCGCGAGTGAGCGTAAAATAGCGCAAGATATGATAAGGCCCTCCGCATTTCTGCGGAGGGCCTTTTTTACCGGTAGCCGTCGGGCTCGGCCGAGCCTTCGATCAAAAACTGCACCTCGTCCACGCCGCCGAGCGACAAAATGGACTGCTCGAGCGCGCTCAGCATCAAATCGCGCGCCGCCTCATCCTCCGGCAGCGAGACGTTAGCCGGGAGATTCAGATAGCACACGCCGTTTTCGATGCGAGACGAGATGACCGTGAAGTCCTCCGGCAGGAGCGAGACGAGCGAATCGTCCTCCGGCCCCTGCGCGAGCGCCTCGAGCAGCGCGTTCACGCGCGTCTGGCCCTCGTAGAGTGCGAGCGTCTGCTGCTCGGCGCGCAGCTCGCCCGTCTTGCTGTCGAGGAAATAAAGCGACACGGTGATCGGCCGCAGGCCACTCTCACGCGAGGAAAGCAGCGTATCCGCCGAGAGCAGCACTTGCGTCTCGCGGTACGGCAGCTCGCGCCCGTCCGCCGTGATGCTCACAGCGTTCACATTCGGCAGCTGCGTCAGCGTCAGCGTGATGCAGTAGTCAGCGAGCGACAGGTCGATGCCCGTCAGGCGCGCATACTGTGCGCTCAAGTCGATCTGCGCGCGGCGGCCCGACACCTTGAGCGACTTGAGCGCCGTTCCCTCCGGGATGGGCGAAGAGAGCGACGGCTCGTCGGGCCCTGCGAGCAGCGCCTCCAGCAGCGCGCGGACACAGTCTTCGGTCTCCATCGCGCCGTCGAGCACCAGGCGCTTTTCCTGCGCGCGGATGGCGTCGCCGCCGCCCGCGGAGTTGGGATCGCTGAGAAAATAGAGCTCGTAGCCGTTTTCGTCCATTTCCTGCGCGTGCTGGGCCGCGCAGGCGCAGAGAAGCGAAAGCAGGAGGACTAATGCCGCAGTCAGGGAAAGACGTCTTCTCATGTCTCATCCCCTCCCTCTTCGCAGCGCGGCAGGCGCACGGTAAACACCGTGCCGCCGCCCTCGCGGGCGCGGACCTCGATGCTGCCGCCGCGGCGGCGCGCCGTGTCGGGGGCGCTGG
>JBBNGO010000001.1:0-120220 GCA_040095065.1 Hominicoprocola fusiformis | reverse complement strand
TTTTGCGCAGCAAAACCTTGGCGGAGGGCGAATTCACTTCGCCCGAGCATTTTAATTTCCTGCCGGAATCCAAAAAATCGGCGCTTTTGCGCCGTACAAGCGTTTTGCGCAGCAAAACCTTGGCGGAGGGCGAATTCACTTCGCCCGAGCATTTTAATTTCCTGCCGGAATCCAAAAAAGAGGTCACAACATACGTTGTGACCTCTTTTTTGGAGCGGGCGACGAGGCTCGCTCGCAGCACTGCCGTGCCGCGACACGCACAGCGGGCGACAAACGCCCCACCGGGGCGTTTTCTCGCTTCGCTCGCGCCCTGTTCGACCCTCTGCCCGCTGGAACCAAAAAATAAAGGCATGACCTACGTCATGCCTTTATTTTTTGGAGCGGGCGACGAGGCTCGAACTCGCTACCTCCACCTTGGCAAGGTGGCGCTCTACCAGATGAGCTACGCCCGCGGAACAAGATGTACTATACCAGACATTTTTCGCTTTGTCAAGCATAGATTTTAGGATTCTGTTGCAAAATGCAGGGGGCTGTGATACACTTGCCCGGTAAATCGTATTTTTCAGGAGGCAGTCATGGCCACTTTACAGGAAGAGATCTCCCGCCGCCGGACGTTTGCGATCATTTCGCACCCGGACGCCGGTAAAACCACGCTGACGGAAAAGTTCCTGCTCTACGGCGGAGCCATCGCGCAGGCGGGCGAAGTCAAGGGCAAGCGCGAGCGCGCGGCAAAATCCGACTGGATGGAAATCGAAAAGCAGCGCGGCATTTCGGTTACGTCGTCGGTCATGCAGTTCCAGCACGGCGGCTACTGCATCAACATCCTCGACACGCCGGGACATCAGGACTTCTCCGAGGACACCTACCGCACGCTGATGGCCGCGGACAGCGCCGTCATGGTCATTGACGGCGCGAAGGGCGTCGAGCCGCAGACGCGCAAGCTCTTCAAGGTCTGTGCTCTGCGCAACATCCCCATCTTTACCTTTATCAATAAAATGGACCGCGAAACGCGCGACCCGCTCGAGCTCTGCGAGGAGGTCGAGCGCGAGCTGGGCATCGACACCTATCCCGTCAACTGGCCGATTGGCTGCGGCAAGGAGTTTGCCGGTGTGTACGACCGCGATAAGCGCTGCATCCTGCACTTCACCGACGCGGGCCACGCCAAAAAGGCGGGCATCACGGAAATCGAGCTCGATGATCCCGCGCTCGTCGACCTGATCGGTCAGGCCCGCCGCGACACACTCGCCGAAGAGGTCGAGCTGCTCGGCGCGGGCCGCGACTTTGACCTCGACGCTGTGCGCTGCGGTAAGCTCTCCCCCGTGTTCTTCGGCAGCGCGCTCACGAACTTCGGCGTCGAGCCGTTTTTGAACGCGTTTCTGGAAATGACCACGCCGCCGCTTCCGCGCGTGAGCGACGCGGGCGAGGTGGACGTCTACTCCCCTGAATTTTCGGCCTTCGTCTTCAAGATCCAGGCCAATATGAACAAGGCCCACCGCGACCGCCTTGCCTTCATGCGCATCTGCTCGGGCAAGTTCGAGCGCGACACCGAGTATTTCCACGTCCAGTCCGGCCGCAAGATGCGCCTTTCTCAGCCGCAGACGATGATGGCCGCCGAGCGCGAGATCGTCGACGAGGCCTACGCAGGCGACATCATCGGCGTGTTCGATCCCGGCATCTTCTCGATCGGCGACACGATCACGATGCCCGGCAAGAAGTTCCGCTTCTCCGGCATCCCGACGTTCGAGCCCGAGCACTTCATGCTCGTCTCGCCCAAGGACACGATGAAGCGTAAGCAGTTCGTCAAGGGCGTGGAGCAGATCGCGCAGGAGGGCGCCATCCAAATCTTCAAAATCCCCGACAGCGGCTTTGAGGACGTGGTCGTCGGCGTGGTCGGCACGCTGCAGTTCGACGTGTTCGAGTACCGCATGAAAAACGAGTACGGCGTCGACCTGCGCATGAGCGGCCTTCCCTACGAGCACCTGCGCCTGATCCGCGAGTGCCCGTGCGACGTGAAGGACCTGATGCTCTGCTCCGGCTCGCGCGTGCTCGAGGACTTCAAGGGTCGCAAGCTCATCGCCTTCGGCGGCGAGTGGAGCGTGGGCTTTCTCACCAAGCACAACGAGGGTCTTATCCTCGACGACTGGCTCAGCGTGTAACAGATAACACCTATAATATAAGGAGAGACGCGGCTTTCGCCGCGTCTCTTTCGTTATAAAAGCATCGCAGACTTTGCCGCCCGCAGGCGGCAAATGATCTGGATCTTTTTTCTGGCGACACGCGCGTCAGAAAAAACACTCTGCGCGGAGCGTGTGTCGAGCCCGCGAGGCACAAAGCGAAGCGAAACTTTCTCAAAAAAGTGGTGACACCACTTTTTTGAATGATCTTACGCGTTGTAAACGTCCTCGTTCAGCACGCCCTCGGACTTGGCGACATAGATGCTCGTGGCGGAATCGCCGACAACATTGAGCGCGGTGACGAGCATCTCGATGGGGCGGTTGATGGCGAGGATGAGGCTGTAGGCCAGCATTGCCGCATCATTCACATAGCCGAGGCCGGAGAGGATGGTGAAAAGGATGATCGCGCCGGAGCCGGGGGCCGCGGGCGTACCGGCGGAGGCGATGAGTGCGAGCAGCGCGATGACGACGAGCTGGGTGAAGCTGATGCTGTAGCCCGCGCAGCCGGCGATGAAGAGCGTTGCGATGACCTGCATGATGGCCGTTCCGTTCATGTTGATGGTCATGCCGAGCGGCAGGACGAAGGAGGCGATCTTCTCATCCACGCCGAGCTCCTCGACCGTGGTCTTGACGTTGAGCGGGAGCGTCGCCGCACTCGAAGAGGTGGAGAAGCCGAAGACCGCGACGCGGGTGATCTTCTTGGCGAACTTGAAAGGATCAAGATGCGCGAAGATCGCGATGAAAGCGGGATAGCCGATGATGAGGAAGATGAGCAGCAGCGCGACCGTGAGGATAACGTAGGCGACAGCTGGCTTGAGGTGCTCCACACCGTAGGATGCGAAGGTGCGCGTGAGCAGCATGAAGATAGCGACGGGGCCGAACTTGCTGACGACGAAGTTCAGAAAGACGATAACGACGTCGTTGAGCTCCTGGATGAGCTTGCGCAGCGTCGCGGTCTTCTCCTCGCCGAGCGTCTTCATGCACAGGCCGAGGGACACGGCGAGGAAGACGACGGCGAGCACCGCGGTGTTGCTCGAGAAGGTGGAAGCGATGTTCGAGGGGATGACGTTCAACACGACGAGCAGCGGATTGGAGCCCGCCGAGCCTGAAACGCTCTCGAGCCCGTCGACCGCAATGTGGAACACGCCCATGTTATAGAAGACGATGCCGCACACGCAGGCGAGCAGGAGCGCAAAAAAAGAACAGATCAGGAAACCTTTGATACACTTGAAAGAAATTCTGCCAAGCGTACTGGTATCGGAGATCTGTCCTATTGCTAACGTAATGGAAGTGAAAACCATCGGCACGATCACGAGCTGTAATGCACGGATGAACATCTGACCGGCCAAATAGAAAAGGCCAAGCGCGCTGCTCGCTCCCGCAGCGGTGATATCCTGGAACAAAAGATCATTGATGGTCGTCCACACCGCTTCCTGACCGGAGGAATTCAAATGCTCGCGGAGGAACAAAAACAGGAGTCCGGCCGTCAGTCCCGCGACGAGGGAGATGGCCATTTTCGTTGCCAGTGTTTTCTCTTTCCTTACTTTCATGTGTCGTATCCTTTCTTTTCCCGCGCCCGCTCGCCCCGTTCCGGGACCCGCGTTTGCGATTTTTACGAGCATACTACGCAGGCCCCCTTTGTGGCAAGTGTGTTTTTCCATAAATATTAACAAATTCTGAATGCATTCTCCGACAATAGTGACAAAATTCGATTTTTGTGTAAAAAGTGCAAAAAATCGTGTAGATTTTTGTTGACAAACGTCAAGAACGCGTATATAGTGTGAGCCGTAAAAAAGAGTAGGTGCAGCCGCTTCGACCGCATCTCAAACGATAATAGCAAACCCGGTGAAAACCGGCGACGCAAAGCTATAGGGCCTTACCCCTGGGAACAGGGCTGGCAGCCAGTTACCGAAAGGAGATCGCCGTATGAAACGGCTGTTTCGTCATGCCTGCGCTATGCTCGCAGTGCTTATTGTCATGTCCATGTTCACGGTTGTGAACGCCAGCGCTGCCAATGGCACCACCATTGACACCACGAATGCCAAGTATGGTTTTGTCACCGTCAACTACACCTCCAATGCCAAATTGAAGGTCGGCATCCAGTACGGCAACGAAAAGACGTCTTACAAAAACTGCCCGAGCGGCAAGGACGCTGTCTTCTCCCTCGAGCAAGGCGACGGCACCTACACCATCTCCCTCTGCGAGAACATCTCCGGCACGACCTACCGCGTCGTGACCAGCAAGCGCGTCAACGCCAAGATCGAAAACGCCTACGCCCCTTACCTCATCGCCACGACCGACGTGCAGTTCACCTCCGGCGACGATGTGTGCAAGAAGGCCGCTGAGCTCTGCAAAGACGCCAAGACCGGCATGGACAAGGTCACCGCGATCTACAACTACATCGCCGGTCACTACACCTACGACACCAAGCTCGCTAACGACATCACCTCCGGCAAGGTCAGCAAGTACATCCCCGACACCGCCGCCACCCTGAACAGCAACAAGGGCATCTGCTACGACCTCGCGTCCCTCTTCGCCGCCATGTGCCGCAGCCAGAACATCCCCTGCACCCTCACCAAGGGCTACGCCGGCAGCAGCTACCACGCCTGGAACAAAGTCAACGTCAGCGGCAACTGGTACCAGATTGACATGACCTATGCCGTCACCAAGCGCGTCATCAACGAGACCACCTTCGCCGGCTGCGTCTCCCCCCTGACCTACTCCCAGCAGAGCGACACGCTCGCCGTGTCCGCGGTGGCGTAAAATATCACAATTCGTCGAATCACGGCGGCAGGTATTTCCTGCCGCCGTTTTTTTCTGCGCATTATTAGTCCTGTTAATATCTTATATATTTTTTGAAAATCTCCTTGCATTTTTGGGCAAATCTGGTATACTGTGAACATAAAATATTGGCAAACACAAATATCTGTGCGGCTCGCAGAAGAGCAACTGTACAGAAAAAGGCACAGCAGGCGAAAGCCTGTGTCGCAAAGCCACGGACCTAAACGGCGCTCGCGCCGCACGGCAGCCGGTTGCCAAATGCAGATTACCTCCCCCCCTTCTTCGCGCCGTACAGGCAGAAGAAGGAGGATTTTTTTATGTCTGAGAAGAAAGTTGGCAAGCGCCTTCTCACCTGGGTCCTGGTCCTCGTGATGACGCTGTCGCTATTGCCGCTGAACGTGCTGGCGGCGGGCGGTCCGGAGACGGACAGCAGCTCCGGCATGAACTTTACGAAGGAACTCTTGCCTGATCAGCCGGATGATGATGGAAACTACACCATTCGGATGACCGCGCAGGCAACGGGCAAAACGACGACCACGGACAAGGCCGTGCCGATGGATATCGTGCTGGTGCTGGACCAGTCCGGCTCGATGAAAGATAGTTTCGGTGATGGCACACGCCAGAGCGCGATGAAGGAAGCGGTCAACAGCTTTATCGGCGAGGTGGCAAAAAAGTACAGCACGAATGCTGACCACCACATGGCGATCGTGACCTTTGGCTCTAATGCGGATACGCTGGCAGAATGGACTGAGGTCAATGCTGCGGGCGAGAGTAAACTTAAGAATGCAATCAATGATCTGCCGTCGAAGCCCAAGGGCGCAACGAACGTCGGGGCAGGTATGACGGAGACTCAGTCCCTGATGCGCAGTGCGCCGACCGGCGAGAACCGTCAGAAGACGGTGATCGTCTTTACCGACGGTGTGCCGACGACGCAGAGCGATTTCGATACCGATGTTGCCAATACCGCTATTTCGGCGGCAAAGAGCATGAAGGCTGCCGACGTCACCATTTATACCGTTGGTATCTTCAAGGGTGCGGATCCGAAACAGCTGCACGGCGATAAATGGAGTTATGTTACTGAAAATGATGTCCCTTGTAGCGGAGAACCGGGAAGTTATTGGGGCGGTTCTTGGCTGGAGCACCTGTTTGGCGGTAACGACTTTGCGCCTATCGACGTTCCCGCGGGCAATCGATTCCTGAATTACCTGTCGAGCAATTCCGCGAATGCAAGCGAAATTGGAATTACAAAGGACAAATATAATCCAGGGAATGTATTCGGCGGTAGAGGCGATGGCTGGAGAATTGATAATAACGCTGATTGTACAACAAATAAGGGCTACTATATGACGGCGTCTGACGCTTCGTCGCTGAAAAATATCTTCAAGGTAGTCTCCGATACGGTTCCCGAGCCGGTCAATGATAAGCTGGACGAGAACACCGTGATCACCGACATGCTGTCCGACTACTTCACGTTTGCCGATACTGCGGACGACGTGAAGGTCTACGCCGAGAAGCCTGACGGCACCACGCACCCTATCGTTCTCCCCGAAGGCCCCAATGGCATTGATGTCAACGGCAAGACCGTGACGGTCACGGGCTATGATTTCTCTGCGCACTATAAGGGCATCGGCGATGCCGAAGAAACTCTGGTCATTGAGATCAAGGTGAAGCCCGACCCGACCGCGACTTGGGGTGCGTCCGGCAATTATGACACCAACAAGGGCGACGCGACGGTCACACTCCCCAACAGCGAAGCGAATCCCATTGCTGAAGCTAAGTCCCCCAAGGTTTACGTTGACACCTATAAGGTGACGTATAAGCCCGGCAACGGCACTGGTGATGACTATACTGACCAGTATTACCTGAACGGAGCAACGACGAAGGTTAAGGCGAATACATTTACTGCGCCGGACGGCTATGAGTTCGATTGCTGGAAAGATGAGAACGATAACTCCTATAAGGTGGACGATGAGATCACCTTTGACAAGAGCGACGTGGTTCTGACAGCCCAGTGGAAGCAAAGCAAGTATACGGTGACGTATGAGCTGGACGGCGGCAAGATTAACGGTAATGACAGCTACACGGATAGCAATAGCCCCTACGCAAAAGATACTACTGTGGCAGTTGCACCTAACCCCACGAAGGAAGGCTACACCTTTGCTGACTGGACTGTTACCAAGCCCGAAACGACCCCCCCTGTAATCAACACTGATGAAACTACCGGTAAAAAGACTTTCACCATGCCCGCCGCGAACGTGACCCTGACAGCGCAGTGGACGGTGAACGAGTACACGCTGAGCTACGATACCAAGGGTGGCACTATCAAAGACAATGCAGTCTATACTAAAGCTGGCAAGGTGGCATTTGACACTAAGCTGGATACTCCGGCGGCTGCGGATATGACCAGAGAAGGGTACACCTTTGGAGGCTGGTATTCTGATGCAGCTTTGACTGATCCCGCTCCCACTACCATGCCTGCGGAAAACCTGACGCTGTACGCAAAGTGGACGCCGAACACCGATACCCAGTACACGGTCGAGTATTACTATCAGAATGCTGATGGCACCTATCCTGCCACGGCCAGTGAGACTGCCCACCGTACCGGCACGACCGGCACGCTCGCTTCCGTGACAACGGAGGATAAGGCAGACAAGGAAAGCGGCAAGTATACCTACGATAGTAGTGCTGCTGCTAATGTGGAAAGCGGCATGATTGCGGCGGACGGTTCCCTCACGCTCAAGCTTTACTTCAAACTGAGCAAGTTCGATTACACGATCAAATATTATTACGAGGGTCAGAGCACGCCGTTCGATCAGAAGATCGTTAATGTAACTTACGGCACGGAAGTATCGAAGGTTGATGACTCTTCCAACCTCAATCCTCACTATAGCCGCAAGAGCGTTACCCCCAATCTGCCCGTAACGATCGACGAGGCTGATATCGTCATCGAGGTTACTTATGCCAAGGACCCCGTCGGTGACGGCACGTTTGACTTCAACGACGTCGTTTCTGGCAACGACAAGGTCACTCCCGCCATCACCAAGACGGTGAAGGGCAATGTCGGCAAGAACTTCAATGAGACCTTTGCCGTGACCGTCAAGGGCGCTGACGAAAATTCCAAAGCCACCATGGCCACCGCCTCTTACACCGGCAAGGCCAAGGTCACTTACTCCGATCTGAAGGACATCGCGTTCCAGTTTGCCGAAAACGACAAACTCACCTTCCGCAATGACGGCAACTACACCTACACGGTGCGGGAGATTCCGGGCGGGACCAGCCGCATGAGCTACGACACGACCGAGTATACCCTGACGATCAACGTCGTGTTGGATGCGGATTCCAACACCTATAAGGTCGAGTCCTGGCAGTTCACCGCGGGCAACAGGGAATACGCCCCGTTGAACATCGTCAACACCTACCGCACCTATCATCCCTCCACCCCGAGCAAGCCCACCGTGGAGATCGAAGACGATGACGCGCTCGGTCTGAACACGACGGATCACTTCGCTTATATCGTCGGTTACGGCAACGGCGAGGTCCGCCCGCAGAACAACATCACCCGCGCTGAGGTCGCGACCATCTTCTTCCGCCTGCTGACCGACGACGTCCGCGACGAGAACCTGACCAAGACCAACCGCTACTCCGACGTGGCCTCCACCTCCTGGTACAACACCGCGGTCTCGACCCTCAGCTCCATGGGCATCATCACGGGTTATCCCGACGGCACGTTCCGCCCGAACGCCGCCATCACCCGCGCTGAGTTCGCCGCCATCGCCGCCCGCTTCGATAACGACGGCGACAAGACCGCTGCGAAGTTCAGCGACATCGCGAACCACTGGGCCAAGGACGAGATCAGCATCGCCTACAACAACGGCTGGATTAACGGCTATCCCGACGGCACCTTCGGTCCCCAGCGCGACATCACCCGTGCCGAGACCATGACGCTCGTCAACCGCGTGCTGAACCGCCAGCCCGAGACCGAGGACGATCTTCTCCCGAACATGACGGTCTGGACGGACAACGCAAACCCGAAGGCCTGGTATTACCTCGCCGTTCAGGAAGCGACGAACAGCCACTACTACGAGTTCAAGACGAACTCCCAGTATGAAAAGTGGACCGAGCTGCGCGAGACCCGTGACTGGACGCTGCTCGAAAAGTAAGTCAAAAATCCTCCACCCCCTATTGTAAAAGGAAGAACCGCTCTTGCGAGCGGTTCTTCCTTTTTTGCACTCCCCTCGCGATCTCAAAATCCATTGACAAAGTGAGCGTTCCTGTGTATCATATCAACATACTCATAAGATAGGATTTATCTCAATGACCACTATTTATGCGGACAACGCCGCGACGACCCAAATGAGCCGTGCCGCGATCGACGCCATGCTCCCCTATCTGGAGACGCTCTACGGCAACCCCTCCAGCCTGCATTCCGTCGGCCAGCAGGCGGCCGGAGCGCTGCTCAGCGCGCGCGACCGCATCGCAAAATGCCTGAACGCTTCCCCGCGCGAAATTTACTTCACCTCCGGCGGCAGCGAGGCCGACAATCAGGCCATCCTCTCCGCCGCGCGCCTCGGCGAACGCAAGGGCAAAAAGCACATCATTTCGACCGCATTCGAGCACCACGCCGTGCTGCACACGCTCCAAAAGCTTGAAAAAGAGGGCTTCACCGTCGAGCTTCTCCCCGTCGGCCCCATCGGCACCGTGACGGCGCAGCAGGTGAAAGACGCCATCCGCGAGGACACGTGCCTAGTTTCCATCATGTACGCCAACAACGAGATTGGCTCCATCCTGCCGGTCGGCGCGATCGGCGCAGTCTGCCGCGCGGCGGGCGTGCTGTTCCACACCGACGCCGTGCAGGCCGCGGGACACCTGCCCATCGACGTCAAGGCGCAGAACATCGACCTGCTGTCGCTCTCCGCGCACAAGTTCCACGGTCCGAAGGGCACCGGCGTGCTGTACGCCCGCCAGGGCATCGCCCTGACAAGCCTCATCGAGGGCGGCGCGCAGGAGCGCGGCAAGCGCGCCGGCACGGAGAATATTCCCGCCATCATGGGCATGGCCGCAGCCCTCGAAGACGCCTGCGCACACATTGACGAGAACGCAAAAAAGGTCAGCGCCCTGCGTGACCGCCTGATCGACGGCCTGTCCAAGATCCCGCACAGCGCGCTCAACGGCGATCCCGTGAATCGCCTTCCCGGCAACGTGAGCTTCTGCTTCGAGGGCGTCGAGGGCGAGAGCCTGCTGCTCCTGCTCGACGCAAAGGGCATCTGCGCGTCGTCCGGCAGCGCGTGCACATCCGGCTCGCTCGACCCAAGCCACGTACTGCTGGCCATTGGCCGCCCGCACGACGTGGCGCACGGCTCGCTGCGCCTGAGCCTGTGCGAGTGGAACACCGACGAGGAAGTCGACCGCATCCTCGATGCCGTGCCCGAGGTCGTAGAATACCTGCGCAGCATGTCACCGCTGTGGAACGACCTCGTCAGCGGCAAAAAGCAGTTCGCTCTATAAAAGCACGGCAAAATAAGGCAAAATGATAAATGCGGCATCGCTTCCGTCATAGAAAATCTCTGCGCGGAAACGTGCCGCATGATGTGAGGAAATATGGACAAGGTACTCATTGCGATGAGCGGCGGTGTGGACTCAAGCGTCGCCGCATTTTTGATGAAGGAGCAGGGCTGCGAGTGCATCGGCGCGACGATGAAGCTCTTTCACAACGAGGACATCGGCGTCAGCCGCACCAAAACTTGCTGCTCGCTCGAGGACGTCGAGGACGCGCGGCTTGTCGCGCTGCGCCTCGGCATCCCCTACTATGTCTTCAACTTTTCAGACGACTTCAAGGGGCAGGTCATCGACCGCTTCATCTCGTCCTACGAGCGCGGCGCGACGCCAAACCCCTGCATCGACTGCAACCGCTACCTGAAGTTTGAGCGGCTCTACGAGCGCGCCCGCATTTTAGGCTGCGACGCCATTGTGACCGGCCACTATGCGCGCATCGAGCAGGAAAACGGGCGGTGGCTGCTCAAAAAATCGCTCGATGAGAGCAAGGACCAGAGCTACGTGCTCTACTCGCTCACACAGGAGCAGCTCGCGCATACACGCATGCCGCTCGGCGCGATGCACAAGAGCGAGACGCGCCGCATCGCGGAGGAACAGGGCTTCTACAACGCCGACAAGCCGGACAGTCAGGACATCTGCTTCGTGCCGGACGGCGACTACGCTGGCTTTATCGCGCGCTACACAGGACGCGACTGCCCTGCGGGCGACTTTGTCGATGAAAGCGGCCGTGTGCTCGGCCGGCACAAGGGCATCGTGCACTACACCGTCGGCCAGCGCAAGGGCCTCGGCATCGCCGCGGACGCGCCGCTCTACGTCAAGCGCATCGATGCGGCAGAAAACCGCGTGGTGCTGAGCGGCAACGACGCGCTTTTTTCTCGTGAGCTGACGGCAAATGACTTCAACTGGATCGCCTACGACGTCCCACCGCGCGAGCTGCGCGCGACCGCGCGCGTGCGCTACCACCAGCGCGAGCAGGCGGCGACAGTCACGGTGCTCGAGGACGGGCACGTGCACCTCGTCTTCGACGAGCCGCAGCGCGCCATCACGCCGGGTCAGGCCGTCGTGCTGTACGATGGCGACACCGTGCTCGGTGGCGGCACGATTCTCTGATGATATTCTTCTCTTTCTCTCTTCCGCTCATCCCCTGAGCGGGCGCGGGGCGCAGGCATCTGCGCCCCGCGTTTTTTATTCCCGTTCACCGAGGGCTTCCTCCAGCTTTTGCAGCGCGCGCTTTTCGATGCGGGATACATAGCTCCTCGAGATGCCGAGCTTTTTGGCGACCTCGCGCTGTGTGCGGGGCATCCGGCCGCCGAGGCCGTAGCGCGAGGTGATGACCTCTTCCTCCCGCTCGGTCAGGCACTCATGCACGAGCCTTCGCACGCGCAGGCAGTCGTCGCGGTCCTGAATGTCCAAATACATCGTGTCCTCGACGCCGACGACATCCATGAGGTAGAGCGACTCGCCGTCGGCGTCGGAATCGAGCGAATCGTTGAGCGACACCTCGCCCTGTAATTTCTTCCGGCTGCGAAAGTACATCAAAATTTCATTCGCTATCCTCTCCCGACGGACACATAAGCTGCCCTATGGGCGGCAAATTCAGCTCTCCATCCTCCGCAAAGAGGTATACATAGACGTTTTTGCCGTCCCAAACCACTTTTTTGACGATAGTACGCAGCAGGCGACGCCGTTCTTCAATAGTAGTCGAATCCACCGTGTCGGCGAATGACTCAATCATATCTCTATAGAAAAATAGATTTTGGCTCAGAGCATTACTCTGCCTAGCAAGCTTTTCCAATTCAGCAATTCTTGTCTGCTCCTGTTCGCTCTGCCGGTGCAGCTCATCGATCTGCTCCATGACGTATTTGGCCGAGGTCTCGCTGGCAACGGACAGAGATTCCACCAGTCGTTTGATGCGGGCTTCTGTTTCAGCATGGTTCTTCACTAATAAAGTCAACTCAGCTTCATAACTTGCTTTGTTGTCATTGATTACTTTCTTGGTTTTTGACAGTAACTGGCCAAAGTCTTTTTTGTCGGTGGCAACCTTACGTATTTCCTCAACAATCTTAGCATCTAGAGTGTTGCCGTTGCAGTTTTTCATACTACAGACAGTACCATGACTGCGCTCTTTGGTGGAGCACATATAGGTGTAAATCAACTCCCCATTAGCATTAGTGCGACCAGTCAGTTTCGGGCGCATATAGTCACCGCACTCGCCACAACGCAGAAGGCCGGACAAAAGCGCCACATTGCTGCGCGGTTTGCGATAGCTCTTGGATTTGTTCACGTCCAGCATAGACTGTACTCGTACCCAGTTTGCACCGGAGATAATGCCGGGATGTTTCCCCACTGCCACAATCCAATCTTCCATCGGGCGAATCTGAGTAGCCTTGCCAGGGCGTTGGAGCGTGCGGTTGTAGGCCATAATACCGTGCTCACCGTCAAACTCCGATGGCTCAGCAAAAAGGTCTACGTTGTTCTCCTTGAGATACTGATACGCCGTATCGTCAGCAATCATATAAACCGGATTTGTCAGAATACCCCGGATGGCAAAGCGTGTGAACTGCTTGCCGCGCTTTGTGACACAGCGGTGCTCTAATAAGTACTGGTCAGTTTTACTGAGGGAGCCACTTTCCGTGAACACAGAAAAAATTGTCTTTACCAGCTGAATCTCCTCCGGAATAGGTTTGAGCTTACAAGCTTTTTTAACCTTGCCATCTACTGTTACGCTGGACAAGCTTTCCGAAGCGTAGCCAGTTGGTGTCGTCCCGCCCAGCCAGCGTCCGGTCTTGGACAGCTCATGCATGTTGTCGCGGATACGCTCGGCTATGGTTTCTCGCTCCAGCTGGGAGAACACTGACGCGATATACATCATTGCACGCCCCATTGGAGAGGACGTGTCGAACTGTTCCCGGATGGAAATGAAGTCAATGTGCCGGTCACCCAGATCCTCGATGAGCTTTGCAAAGTCACCAATATTGCGGCTGATACGGTCAAGGCGATAGACGACAATAGCAGCGAACTCAATCTTCTGGGAATCCTTCATCATCTGCTTGAACTGCGGACGCTCCAGATTGCCGCCGGAAAACCCCTCGTCCTCATATACAAGCGCATGCTCCGCCTCGTCTTCGCCAAAGTGCATTGCAATATATTGGCGGCACAGCTCAATCTGGTTCTCAATACTTTCGCCTTTCCCGGTAAATTTGGATTTGCGGGAATAGATGACGTATTGCTTCACCTGCGGCTGGTCTGTTGTTTTCATAGCAACACCTCGCATTACATTGTTAGGTTGTTAGATATATTGTAACGGATTGGAACCCATTTGAAAAGGTGCAAATGAGATTTTTTGAAAAGTTCTCCAAAGAACGTTATACCCCTTTATACCCCTTTCAAAAGGGTATAAAGGGGTATAACGTATTCTCACTGCCAGTTTCGTTTCAGGACTTCGCTTTTGAGATACAGCGTGCTCTTCTCCGATGTTTTGATTGGATGCAGCTTCCCGCGTTTCGTCAGGTCAATGATATTCTGCCGGGAGCAGCCCAATATCTCCGCCGCCTCCGCTGCATTGATAACTCTGTGCGTGGCAAAGTTCCGGAAATCCTCAATAGTCAGCGGAACGCTTTTGCCTATCCGGTAGAGCATCGCATCCGAGACGGTCATGTTCACATCCCATGCAACGCCATATCCGCCCGTCTGCATCTGCACATGCTGAAAATAGTCCGGCTTCTTGAGAAGAATCTGAAATGCTCTTGTCTTTTCAAAATGCTTCTGCAAATCGCACTTCTTCACTACGCCATCCCGGAAAAATACCAGCAGGCAATGGTTCTCCAGCGGCAGCACATCTTCAATTCTCTTTGAGAACCGCCGCGTAATTTCTTCCGGAAGCTCCTTCTCGTTAATGGGAACAAGGTAGTAATCATCCTGTGCGCATCGCCCCATTGCCAGCATCAGAAGCTCGTACTCATCATATTCCTTCAGATGATTGTCGCGCAGAATCTCACCGATGTTCTGGCGGTCGATCGGAACGATCCGCTGCTGAACCCAGATCTTGCTCCAATAGGAATTGACTGTGGTTTCCCCACGCTTCACAAAGGAGTCCAGCAACAGCGGCGTTTCCCATGCATCCGCATTTTCAGGCAGCTCAATATAGAACTGCTTTTCCTGCTTGTAATACAGGAGGTACGCCAGATCCTTCTGCTCCTGCGTCGATTCATCTCGAATTGCAAAAATCTTCATATGCGCTCCACCTTTTCCAAATCATTTCCCATACGCCTTCAGAAAAGACCCACCAATTTCGATAGAATTACGGTGGACAGGCCATGACAAATGGGTCAACTCCTGTTTTTCCTTCATAAGCTGCATATGTACATTCTCACTCCCCATTATCGTACTTCATTACTTGTCATACGTCAAGCTATAATGCAAAAGCCGCCACCCTGATTTCACTCAGGGCGGCAGCTTAAACTTGTTTATAGCAAATCGGATAAACAAGTTGACACTATTGCTTGGAACGTAAATGTTCAACTACTGCATCGATAAGCTCCAACTTTTGTTCCGTAGAGCAGGGCAATTTCTGCACCATCTTTAGCGCTTGCTCTGCGTGGAACTTGGCCAGTTCCTTGCTAAGTTTCGCCTTTCCTTCCGGCGTGGTCGGCATAATCAAAAAGACTTCCATATCTATTGTTCCTTTCAGAAAATTATGTGTGAGTTGTAGCAAATCGCTGCAACTCACGGTGGTTATCCTAAAATTTCCAAGTGTTTTACGGCTCCGGCTTTTCAACAACGAAAAGCGGGAATAGGTCATAGTTTCCATCCTTATCAGAACTCAAATTGAGCTCAGATAGAACCTGCTCCTGAACCTCAGGTTTAAGATCACAAATATATATTTCAACGCTCATGTGTCATCCTCCATATATGACTACTTTGCAAATTAATGGAGAGAGCTGCAGCAACCCGCTGCAGCTCTCAAATCATTTGTCTCGGAAAAGGTGCTTGTAAAGGTCATCCACACCCTTTTGCTTTTGTGTCCAGGTAATCGGTGCCATTTCAAAACCGGCAGCCGCACCCATCTCAATATAACGATCACGCGCTTTCCGAACTTCCTCTTTGACCTGATAATCCGAATCGACCATGACGTTGATTCTCTTCACGCCAATGGAGTCTAGTTCTTCAAGGGCTCGTTCGTACTGAGAATAGCTCGGTATGCCTGTAAGGCCCACGAAACCACACTCATAAGGTGAACCCTGCGCGAAGCTGTAGGCAAGGTCGGACTTCATAACTCCCTCCGTAAGGCAAACCACTTCATCGCCTTCATGAACGCCGACATAATGCGGGCAGCACTTCGACTGTGTCCCGTAGTACTGGTCAACACTCGTTAGGTTATAGAATTTCTGGTTGTAGACCTTATCAAGCCGAACCTGAATGGCTTCAATTTGGCCGAGCAGGTTTCGGTCGGGTAGCATGATTCCCGAGCCTCGGATATCCAACACCCATTGGCCAGAGTCCTTCTGGCAGTAAAATCCGGGAACCCCATCAAGAATGCAGCCACGCTCCAACAGCTCTGTAACAATCCGTTTCAAACGTGTTGTGGGCGTCGTTCGATAGCATAGCAGCTCCATCTCCTCTGATTTTAGTCCGCGCTCTTTCAAAGCGGATTGATGTGTTGGGCATAGAGTCAATAATGAGAGAAGGTTGGAATACGTATTATCCCGTACCTCAGCCGAGGCAATAGGGAGTTCTACCGTTTCTATGGAGCGAGGCTTCCGCTTGCATTTGCGCACCGGTTCACCTCCATCTGGCCCGAATATTTTGCAGAGTTCTTCGTAAGCCGTATGGAGATTGACATCACAGTACTCCGCATAAAGATGGAGGATACCCCCACCTTTACCACAGCGGTTACACCGAAACACATTATCGCGGATCTTGACATTCATATGAGCTTTCCGATCTGCACAGAATGGACACCTGCAATGCAGTTGAGTCCCGGTATCTCGTATGACTTCGATGCCAAGAAGATCAACCACTTGTTCAATATCACATGGCAGATCAGGTATTCTGCCCATCTAAACCACCTCCCTTAGCTAGGGGAAGAATCAGCTGGCCATCTGGCCTACCGTTTCCAAAAGCTTTGTAGCCCCTGCTTTCAGTGCGAGATTATGGCCGGAATAGTTCTTC
This sequence comes from Hominicoprocola fusiformis, assembly GCA_040095065.1. GTDB lineage: Bacteria > Bacillota > Clostridia > Oscillospirales > Oscillospiraceae > Hominicoprocola. The sequence goes on along the minus strand of JBBNGO010000001.1, from coordinate 103,541 downwards.
ACATACCACGCGAGGTCCCCTGGGCTCTTCATAGCGATTTCGCCAAGAGACCAGCCACTAAAGCGGCCAAAATCAACCTTGACGGCTTTCGCCTGTTCAATGGTCATGACACGCAAGTACTCATCCAGCGTTTTGGGGGGCTCCGGAGCAGGAGCATGAGACTGCTGCACAGGAGGCTGAACCTGCTGCTGAGCAGGCTGGGTAGATTTAGGCGCCGTCGCCGTCTGAGAGAAGGCAGGAGGATCCGCTGTCGGTTGAGCGGTAAAACTCGCCACAACACTACCAGGGTGTCCTGCATCTTCATCAGGAGGCATCTTGATTGGGGCATCCGCGATAATACCGGCCAGCGCATCACCATTCATACAGAACTGCGTACCATAACCTGCATCAGCCAAAGCGCGGCCCTTTGCGACTGTTTCGGCGATCTCCAAGAAGCGATCGCCAAAGCGGTCTTCCGTTGAGAAACGCTGAGAATACGCCTTCCCAATGAACTGGTCAGCTGGGTCAGCCTTATCGGCATAGATCCTGCAGCATACGATTGCATTCTTCTCATCAACTCGGATAAGCTCCGGGTCGATCTTTCCATTCGGATGGTGCAGGCGGAACCAAAGAAGGCGATATTTGACATCAAGGTAGAGATCGTTTTCGCCTTCCTCACCCACGGTAGTACGCACGAAATCAGCGGGGTTAAAACCATCGACAGCGTTGATGGCAGGGATCACATTAGAGTTCGATTCACTCATGGTAATTGTCCTTTCACAATAAATGTAGAAACGAGGCAGCTTTTGACCACCCCGTTTCCCAAATAATCACGCTACTCGCCGACTCAGCTCGCGGTTATAATAAGCCACGATTCGATCCGCGAGTACCGTATTCCTTTGACCCACATCACATTTATGGATCGCAACAAAGACTGCCTGCTTTTGCCCAATCAGGATGACCTTCGACTTGGCTCTGGTCACAGCAGTATAGAGCAAATTCCGCCGCAGCATGATATAGTGCTCTTTCAAAAGAGGAACAATGATGACAGGATACTCCTGTCCTTGGCTCTTATGAATGGTCGTACAGTAGGAAAACTCCAAATCCTCCAGCATTTCCTGCGTGTACTGTAGTGTCCTTCCATCCAAAAGCCTCACGCATGTGATCGTTTCATCATCCTCTTTCTTCATGTCGGTTATGACGCCGACATCGCCATTTGACACATTGATTCGATTTGCCGTCTGCATAATGCGGTCACCAACTCGAAATACTCGACTGCCACACTTAACCTCTTTCTTCAGGTTGTTTGGCGGGTTGACAAGGTCTCGAATGGTCTCATTCAACGCATTTGCCGCAACCGCACCTCGCTTACGGAGAGGTGAGAGAATCTGCACGTCCTCAATACCATGCAAAGAGACTTCCTGCAGATAGTTCTTGATGACCAACTGCGCAGCCTCTTCCGAGTTCTGAACTTCCAAAAACTGAAAGTCATCCCCGAACTGAAGATGTGTGTCGTTGTGATTGATGGCATAGGCGTTTGTGATGATACGGCTATTAGATGCCTGGCGGAAAACAGTCTCTAAGACTGCCGTAGGAACCTTTTCACTTCGAATCATCTCTCGCAGCACATTACCCGCGCCAACAGATGGGAGCTGGTCAGCATCACCGACAATAATCAGCTGAGCGCCCGACTTGATACGATCAAGGAGGATATACGCAAGGCGCATGTCCACCATTGAAAACTCATCAACGACTACCAAGTCTGCTGATAGTAACTCTTTGTTGTTCAGCGGGCTGTCTTCATCCGTCACAAGGCCAAGCGCCGAGTGAAGTGTAGAGGCGTACATTCCCGTCTGTTCTGCCATGCGCCGACTGGCACGGCCAGTAGGTGCAGCCAAGAGGACTTCATTCGCAGGGAACGCAGCTTTATAGATATCCAGTATGAATCGTAGTGTTGTGGTCTTTCCGCTGCCGGGGCCTCCGGTCATGATGGAGATCGGATGCGAGAGGCACAGCTTCACAGCATTACGTTGCGAAGGAGCCAGTTTTTGATGCAAGGTCCTCTCCGCATTGTCGATTTTGCTGTCCAGATCGTCGATCTTTGTAAAGCCCTCTTGGAGTATCATGGACACAATGCGCTTAGCTGACTTAACTTCGCACATGCGCTCGTAACTCAGGTATACACGGCTTCCCTCAACATAGATACGGGATTCCACACGTTCATTTGAGATCGCTTGGCGGATTTCCTCTTCGGAAACCACTTCATCATCGCAGCCCATATTGAGAAGCTCATAGCACTGGCCAACCGTCTCATCAACGGATAGAAAAAGATGCCCAGATACGCGTGCCTCATCCAGCACATAGTTGATCGCACCGGAGTATCGCAAAGGGTGCTTTAAGCTGACTTTTGTTTTACGGGCAACGGAATCGACTGTCATGAAGCCAAAGCCTTTGATCTTACAGAGTTGGAATGGATCCGTCTTCACGATTCTCAGGCTGTTATCTCCGAACTCTTCTCGGATCATCGCAACCTTTTTCATCGAAACACCGAAAGGCGCCAAGTATATCATGAGATCACTCAAGGCTTTCGTTTCCCCGTAGGATTTGATGATAGCCTTGAGTTTTTTCTGGGCAATCCCCTTGACGCTAAGCAGCTTGTCCGGCTCTTTCTCCAAAACCTCTATCGTCTTATCGCCAAAGCGAGCGACAATGGCCTTTGCGGTCTCAGGGCCAATTCCTTTGATGATACCGCTGCTCAGGTAAGCAAGGATGCCGGCTTGATCTCTCGGCACGACTTCCTTACACATTGAAACCGACAGCTGTAAACCGTGTTTGGAATTCTCCCACGTTCCATCCAGTTCCACTTCCACGGCATCCGTAGCAATCAGATGATAGCCGATGGCCGTGAAATGAATCTTGTCGTCATGGTAGTAAGACCGATTACGGGCTTCCTTTGGAACAGACTCATCAGAAGTACTGTAGGCAAAAATGCAGAAGCCCTTATCGGACTTAAAGATGGTTCTTTCATATCGACATAGCATTTGATCACTCCTTATGCGATGGCCGATTTGACCACCTTAAAGATTCTTGATTCCGTCTGATCCACAAACTCATCATAGATATCAGGATACTGAGCTCGCAGAGCGGATAAACGGTCCTTTGATATTCCTTCCCGATACAGAGGATTGTAGGATACTTTGAAATACTCGCCGCCCTGTTCACAGGTTCCTTTGCATGCGGTACCCATCTCTTCGACGATGGGAGCATAGAGGAATTTGATGCGAGTCTCAAGTGCTTTTACCTGAGCATCTAAAGATCTCTTTTCCTCTTTGAGTGCCAGGATCTCCTTGAGGTTCACCACAAACTTGCGGTCAAGATCCACGGTCGGTTCGGACTTGTCAGCAGGGCCGAAATAGCGACGGAGCGACTCCAAAACCGCATCTGGCTTTTCGACCAGGGGCGGCTCCACACGAGCCATGACGTGATTATTCCAGAATGCCGACAGCTCCATGATCGTGTTCTCTTCTTCCTCGAGGTCACGCTCAATCTTTTGCCATACAAAGTCATTCTCATTATTTGAGAACAGGCAGGCAATGAATGCAACATCGATATTCATCACCGACATGTAGTGCCGAACCTGCAATTCATAGTGGCGAGGGACTGCTCCGTTCGCCCACTTGAATTGCATGTCATAGTGCGCCGTTTTGCACTCTAAGATGGCCTTACGTCCATCCGGCAGGGTTACAAAACGATCCACATCGGCAATCAGGAAGGGGAAAAACGGGTGTTGGTACATCCAGTGGTCTTCATACACAGATAGTCCGGTCTTCTTTGCGAAGATTTGAGCTACCACATCTTCGAGCAAATGCCCAATCTGGAATGTGATGCTTTTGTCCGGCCCATCATCTGACATGACGACCCCAATTTTGTCATAATAAAGGTCTCGTGCCGTGCGATATGGGGAGGAATTAAGGGCGACAGCTACATCGCTGCCGCCAATTCCTTTTCGCCTCCAACTGAGCCATTGATCCTCTGTTAGAGTTGTGATGTCCACCAATCTGTTTGGCGTGTAGTTCAGGTTCAGCCCCATAGCCTACACCTCCTCGCAGCGATCAAACCCACAATTGCCACATTCTGGGCATTCCTGATCATCAGGATCCTCGAACGAGGCAAAGCTTGTTATCTCCCCGCAATGCCGACACTTATAAGCAAGTAGATCTTTTTCGGTGTGCTCTACCGTCCCTGTGTCATCGCAGGTAATGTGTTCCTCAAAACATATTCCCGGCTCTGAGGTCTGGATCATGACAGAAACGCCATCTTCTGCGCAGGCCTCTGAGAGAGTCAGGCACTCACTAGGAGAATTCTGAGGATATCCACCAATCAAGCAACTGTATGCTGACCATGCGAACAACGCGACAAACGAGTAACTTGCTTTGGCATCGACGGCAGGCTCGGAGAATTCTTTCATAGCCTCATCAATGAATGCCTGTCTTTTCGACTGGATGAAGCTCCGCGCAAAGAAACGCTTGCCTGGAATGGTTGAAGGATCGTCTTCGCTGACAAACCGTTCAATGAACGACTTAATGCCATCCCGTGTACCGGTGACATTTACATACCCAAACGCCCAATTAGGCATAATCTATCCTCCTTACTCTTCAAAATCAGTATTGTAGTGCTCGACGATCTCAGTCGGCTCGTCAGATGCACAGTTGCCGTAGACAACAGTCTGAAGTGCTTCCTTGTTTGGATCGTATTCTACGCAAGCCAGGATCGCTGTAGCGCCATCCTTGCGTACATAGTCGATGAAAACGCCTGGATAGTCTGCTGCACAGTCAGTCTTATCGTGCTTAGCGTAAATCGCGAGTTGTCCTACTGGCGTATCAACAATAAAATGCCGAGTCTTTTCCATATTCAATCCGCTCCTTGTTTTCGGTGATATCTTTTATGACTGAATCCATAGCGTAGAGTACTACCTCAACTCCCTCGAAGATGTGGTCACTATCTAATGCCCACATCATGTCATGGAATTCGCCGTCTGGCGTGTAGACAAAGCACTCCCACCAGTTATTGTGTTCCATATCGAGTCGATACCGTTTATGCGTATCACCCATGGCAGCATATAAGGCATGGTCCGTCTTCAGATATGGCAAAACATCAACGCCAAAACGTCCAGAGTTACTCTTATCTTTGACATAGAGTAATTCTGTACCATCACTCTTATCGTAAAGTGTGGCGTAGATATCTCCGCAGGCGTGAATGGCAAAAACACACCCGCGCACCTTGATAGATACCACCAGGCCGCCGTACCAGAGGGAAGAATACTGCTTGCGGCAAATCGGCTGATGGAATTCAACTTTGATAGGTTGATGTATCTTTCCAATCTGCTTTCTGATCTGCCAGCAAAGGTGTAGACGTTGTAAGGTGCTGATGCCTTCGAAGGTTATATTCTTCATGTGAGATCACCACCTCTTACCACTTAAAGTCACCGGGATGATCATACTCATGCCAATTCACATTCAAGGCACGAGATACAATCTCCTCCAACTGAGCAATCCTCAGCCCAGAGGCACCGTCACACTGCGCAGAGAAGATCACATCGCTCATCTGCATGAAGAGTTCATAGGCCGTGCAAGGACTGTCTCCATGAATTGCTACGAAATAGTCCATAGCTTCATAGGAGGCTTTCTTCGGGGCCTTGATTCTTTTCAGGACACGCATGAGTGTAGTGACGGGATAGCGGATCTCGATGTTCATGAGCTGCACTTGCTTGTCCAGCGCCTTTTCAAATTGCGCATAGACCAATCTGAGCTGTTCCTCAAAATACTGCATATCCACACCATTCTTGTGTTCGGTGCGAATGGAGTACCCCAATGGAACAATACGGCTCTCGGCACCAACCAGAAAAATCGGATAGAGATTTGCGCCGCTCATACCCACATCGGAGGTGGAAAAGCGCAGCGCAGGAACCATTTTCTCGGTTTGCAAGCCTTTGGCAGCAATCTCCCTATGATATGTATCAAGAAGATTGTCTGCCTGCCCATCCAGACGCCAGATTGCTGTCGCAATGGAGTGATCGAAGTGGGCTGTCATAAAAGTGTTTCCGGGATACTCACGGTTGAGAAAGTCGCTCGTTGCCTTAAATAGAGGTAGCATCTCCATAACGGTGTAGTCTTTCGGATCGCCACCATGTACTGCCGATACCTTCTCATCTGCGATTTTGATCAGGCTGTCACCAGAGGCAACGCCCATGCAGTAGTTGAGGATCTCGGCGAATACCGTCTTGGAAACTTTGTTGAGTGCATGCCCAGAGATGCGTGCGCGCTCGAGAACTGTCTTGATCGCACAGGAACGGACCGGATAGTCCTTGCCATCTACCTTCAGCAGGAGGCTGGTATTCTCCATTGTGTCCTCCAGAACATCTGCATCGCCGTTGTGGTCGTAGATCTGCATATACAGATTTCCGAGCGTGGATCCCCGTTCCACCGGCTCAAACCGGAGTTCCTTGGACGGGGCTGTCATCCACTTGCTGCGGGCCTGCCGAGCGCTGAGGAACTGAAAGAAGTCCCCCGACTCGCTGAAGCTACGACTGAAGTTGTCCGCGAATACTTTACTTTCCATCATTTGCTTGTTCCACCTTTCAAATAAATATTTCTCAAACCCGCAATGCGGAATTTGGACAAAAAAGAGCGCTCTGATCTGAAAATCAAATCAAAGCGCAAAATGAGAGGCGAAACATTTTGTTCGCCCAGAAGTGCCAATATGAATTGGCTCACAGCTTATGAAGCTCCGCATCGGAGATGAAATCTAATAAGTACGGAGATAGGATACCATTAGATCCATCCATTCGCCATAATACCCATTTCTGCTTTCTGGGCAAAAACAACTCACGAGTATTGTGTATTCCTCCCCTTGAACGCAAACCTCTTTGGTATTCTTATGGAGGACAACAGCGTTCTCAACTTCTTCTATGACGTACCCAATGACGCTTATTACTATGAGGCGGTCAAGTGGGCGGCGGAGAACGGCATCACCGGCGGCGTTGGTAACAGCCTCTTTGCACCGAACCAGCCCTGCAACCGCGCTCAGATCGTGACCTTCCTCTGGCGCGCGGCTGGTTCCCCTGTGGTGAATTACCTGATGCCGTTTACCGATGTGGACGAGGGCGCATATTATGCCGAGGCAGTCCGCTGGGCGGCGAGCACCGGCATCGTCACCGGTCTGACGGAGATGACCTTCGGCACAGACAGCGTCTGCACCCGCGCGCAGGCTGCGGCCATGATCTACCGCTGCGCTCAGGCGCAGGGTAAGGGCTTCACGGGCGCGTGGATGTTCCACCTGCCGTTCACCGATGTGCCCGAATGGGCGTATGAATCGGTGGCGTGGTGCTACATGAACGGCGTGACCACGGGCGTGAGCGAGACATCCTTTGCGCCGGGCAATGACTGCACCCGTGCGCAGATCGTCACGTTCCTGTGGAGAGCGTTCAGCAAGTAAATAGACGAGTTCGTAGTGCTCCGCCACTACAAAAGGGAGGAGACGCATCTGATGCGTCTCCTCCTTTTCATGTTTGTCACACATAATTGGGGTTACAGCTTGAATGATTTTATATCAATCATAATTGGAAAACTCAATTCCTCTGTCATTCGTCGAACACATTCTTCCGTTTCTGCACCCACCTCACTAATTACCATATGCGTATGATCCGCATTCCAGCCACATAGGAGAAAGCTACCCTGCTCCGTCAACTCGACTGTACGCCATACGGGGCAACTGCCATCGAACTTGACGGAGCAGCCGATCATCTTACAGTGCAATGGCATTGTAGGTTCCGGAAGCCTCATAACCACGCAGACTCGGTCAGCAGAGTGGAAATCCGTTACAGTAAAGTCGGCAGAAGAATATTCAACGAAGTCTCTTGTGCCTTTCGCATCCGGCTCGATATAGTTATACGCTACTGCCAAAAGCTCGCCTCTCTTTTCTATCGCATACTGGGTGAAGCGTTTTGGCTGAGCATAAAAGGTGTATGGCAAATGCTCGTGCTCGTTATAGTACCTCTGTAATGCAGCGCTATACATTTTTTCCTCCTCACAAGTTTCTCCAATGTCATGGGCTCTAAAGTAGATCCCTCAATGGCACCTTTCGTTCCACAAACCAACGGCCTATCGTATTACCCGTTAGATTGGTGGATCGTTCAAAATAGAGATATGTTCTTGCACCATTGACTTGGATGGTGTAACGATCGCCTTGCCCGCCGGCTTTTGCAGCATAGGCTGGGCGAATATCGATCACGCGGTCTATTTCATATTTCTGGCCATCCTCCCAGATGATTTCCCTAGGCAGCATTGTCCCATCCGAACGATGCTCTACAAAAACGCTCACATAGACCTTATAAGCCTCACCTGGCAGCATACTTAACTCAACGGCTGCTCCAGATCTCGCTTGAGGAAATCCCCATGCGCGATATACGGAGCCATGATTCTTACACCTTGGCATTGTAGAATCCGGAGCTTGAAGTCCAGTAACTCAGGTGGCACATACAAACACTTCGCTGTCTGATAAAAGTCCATTTGCATCTCCAGCGCTTCTAAGACGGTGTCATCGCTGAGCATGAACTCCGCAGCAAACACATTTGCCTCATACTCCATTCGATTTGTATCCTCAAACATCGCAAACTCATGGAATGTGTTAATGGCAGAATCGCTGTGGAGGACTGCATGCCCCAGCTCGTGCACAATGATGATCCGTTGAATGCTGTCGGGCAAATCACTGTTGATTACAATCAGTTTGCACCGAGAAGAAACCAGGAAAAAGCCCTTGCAGGAACGGGGACTCTTTCCCATTGGACGTTCCATCACCTGGATATCCAAATACTCGCAGATCTCATACGGGTCATCTGTCTGATATTTCATTTTCAATCGACTTACTTCCTGCCTAATCGTCATCGTCAGCAATCCACTCGCCTCACTTCAGAAAGTAGTTTTCTATTATACAGCCTGACAGTACCACAAGGGTTGTCCAAAAATCCGCACACTCAGAATATTCCTGCTTACTTTTTGTAGTCTTTACGGGTGAACTTCTCGCTGGCTCGCTGCTTATTAGCAAAATACGCCTCAGTGACTGCTTGGAAGAAAAGCTCCTTATCCTGCTCAGGGACATCTCCACCAGCAAAGAGAGCACGCGTTTGTGTCAGCAGCTGCTCTACATCAGTTGCTCCTTTACGGCCATAGGCTGCTCTTGCGCTCTCGATGTATGGTGCCTCTTCAAGTCCATAGTTGGGATCTACGATCTCATCGTTGCTTAGATATGCCGTGGAAACACCCAGCACCTCTGCCAACCTCTGAAGATTCACACCGCGAGGCATTACACCTTGTTTTTCGTATTTGGTAATCGTGCGCAGCGTGACACCAATCTTATCGGCCAGTTCTGTTTGCGTAAGGCCCAGATGCGTGCGGCTCTCTCGAATCTTTTCACCAGTCGTCTTCATAACCGTCTCCTCTCGCAGGTTTGGAAAGTTTTTGAAAGTTCTATTGACAAACCATTTTCTGACCTGCTATTTTGTTATTAGAACTTATTGGAACTTAATAGAACTTGCTTGGAACTTTAGGCTCATTATATTCTGCGAACTGGAACTTGTCAATAGGAACTTTTAGGAACTTGATGGAACTATTTCTTGAAGGTTATGGACAGGAGGTATGCCGAATATGGAAGGTCGAGTTGTATTGCATAGTGACCTCAACAACTGCTATGCGAGTATTGAATGTATGCTGCATCCGGAATTGCGTGGAAAGTACATTGCGGTTTGCGGCAGCACAGAGGATCGACATGGGATCGTTCTTGCGAAGAACCAATTGGCAAAGCAATGTGGGGTGAAGACGGGTGAAGTGATTTGGGAGGCAAAGCAAAAATGTCCACAACTGACGATTGTAGAACCGCATATGGAACAATATCTGAAATTCTCCAAAATTGTCCGCTCTATCTATTTGCGATACTCTCCGGAAGTCGAGTCATTTGGCATTGATGAGAGCTGGATTGAACTGACTGGGTCTCCGCTTCTCCAGCAGAAAACTCCGCTTGAAATCGCCAACGAGATTCGGACTACTGTGAAAGAAGAAATCGGACTCACCGTTTCCATTGGCGTCAGCTTCAATAAGATCTTCGCGAAACTCGGCTCAGACATGAAAAAGCCAGATGCCGTGACTGTCATAACGCGGGAATCCTTCAAAGATCAAATCTGGCCGCTCCCTGTTTCAGACCTGCTCTATGTGGGGCGAGCAACGACGGAAAAGCTTCGGCTCTACGGGATCCGCACCATCGGAGATCTGGCCCAAGCGGATCGGGCAATGCTAATTCGCCGGCTTGGCGTCAATGGTGAAAAACTGTGGGTGTTTGCCAATGGTCTGGATCAATCGCGCGTTATGCCATGCGACTACGAAATCCCCATCAAGAGCGTAGGACACGGAATCACCTGCACGGCAGACCTGCGTACAAATGAAGAGGTCCGACATGTTCTGATGGAGCTCTCACAGGAAGTGGGAGCAAAGCTGCGGAAAAGCAAACTGGCCGCCACGCGAGTCCGCATCAGCGTTCGCGACAACACCCTCTCGCAACGGGAATACCAAGGAAAACTGACATTTCCAACGCAGAGCTACACGGAAATTGCAGCGGCAGGCTTTGAGCTGTTCTGCAAGAAGCATACCTGGAACAACAATATCCGGTCTCTGGCCATCAGCGCAATCGACCTTATCCCGTCTGACACGCCGATCCAGCTCGATCTATGGTCAGACTTTACCAAGCACAACCAACGTCTCATCCTGGAGCGCACCATGGAAGACATCCGTCGCCGCTATGGCCTCCATGCCATCAATTTCGCCGCACTCACCACGGGGCTGAAGATGCCTGCCCATCGGGAGGTTGAATACAAGATGCCCTCTGTTATGTATCACTGAGGAGGTATTGACTATAAACGCAGCAGTTGAAACGACTCAAGCCAGACACCCCGTTTTGAGCAATGGCTATGGCTCCATCCAGATCGACGGATTTTCTGGTCTGATTCCCAAAAAGTGTTTTTGCATTATGGCCGATGGACATCGCTATCAGGAGCACGGCATTTCCACCGGCAGCGTGTTGTTCTGTCAGAGGGCAGCCGAGATCAATGACGGTGACCTGATCGTCGTGAAGGAAAATGGAGCCTTCGCACTCTATCTCTACCTGAAAGATCGTAAAGTCAAGGCGGACGGCGAAAAGCGCATCCTCCACAATAAGTCCAAGGCCTATGCCAAAGTTCTTGGCTCCTTCAACTTTTACCATTAAAGAGGCCTGGCAGAAAGGACGAATAATGAGTAAATTCCAAAACTACTTGAAAACCTTTGACATCACCAGTACCCTCACCGAGGAGGATATTGATAAGACCTTGGCGCTGCTCCAGATTTACGGCCCCGCCGTTCGAAGGACTGCCTCTCGCATCGGTGAGATGGAAGAAGAGTGCTATGAAGGTAGACGGCAAAGCATCTCCGACTTCATCAATCTGGCCATCGACTATGACCGTGACACTGACCGGAAACGCATCGCCGATCGCCTTGCCGAGATGGGCCACTCCATGCAGCTTCTGTCCGTCATGGAGGATGCCCTGGTGCTCGTGAAGGACACCCCGCCCAATGGAGGCACCTATTTCAACATCCTCCAGGCAAGGTACTTTGATGTCTACTGCACCTCAAATGAGGAAGCATATCTCAACCTCGGAATCTCCTCATCTACATACTATCGGCACATCAAGCCCGCTATCCGTGCCTATGCAGCAAACCTCTGGTGTGTCGTAATCCCCGATCTGATCATCAGGGAGCACCTGCAGCAAAGCGGTAGCGTCACCGCTCAGGTGGAAGTCTCGTGAGAGACAAATGAGAGACAATGTGGCAGTCAGATGAGAGAAAACATGATAGAAAATCGGGAGGAAATTGAGAGCCAAACGAAATTGTAGTGTAGAGACTCAGCAGGTATAATGGATTATGCTGGAGCACTTATAGCCTCTCGGGTCTATGATCCGAGGGGCTTTTTTCATACCCTTGTGCGCCAGCCAATACCGGAACAAAGAGCCGACCATTCTCGAAAACGAGAGTGGCCGGCTTTTTTGTTGCCTTGACTGGGAGCATGATCCATGTCCAGCGCTGGCAATCGGGCTCGTGGCCCGCCTTCAAGTCGTTCGTCCACATCCGCAAACGAAACGACTTGGAGGTATAAATGAAGACTATCAGAATCAAAGACTACTATGGCATTTATCAGGAAATTCCTGTCAGCGATGAGCTGTATGAAGAATGGCGCGCTCTTCAGAATGAAACGCAGCGCGTCCATCGCAAAGAAGTATATCACCGTGATTGGACACCAATCGAGGACCTTTTCGAAATGCCGAAGTCTTATGAGCAGAATCCGATGGAAGATACGTTGCTATGGGATGAGCAGGTCGCTGCGCTGTATGCAGCGATCGCGCAACTTACCCCGATCCAGCAGCGCAGAATCCACATGCTGATGGAGAATATGACGATCCGTGAGATCGCCCGTCAGGAAGGGTGCCATATGAACGCAGCGCTGAAATCTGTCAACGGTGCGCTCAAAAAGCTCCACGATCTTCTGAAAGACTGGGCATAAATGCCTAAATGGAAAACATTTAGTGTAGTTGTTGTTCTATGAGAACACTATGCGTAATTTCTTTTAGATGCTTCGAGTGCGACATCACACGCACTTTGTTAAACGAAATGAGGAGGTTCCAATCCATGATTATCTCTGTCGATCACGGCAATAAATCGATCAAGACCCCGAACGCGCTTTTCACCTCCGGCCTGATTTCGTCCGAAGGGCTACAAGGATTCAAAACGGACTATATCTGCTGGAACGGGCGCTACTATACGCTGACAGAACAGCGCATTTCTTATCTGCGCGACAAAACCGAAGACGAGCGGTTCTATGTCCTGACTCTCTTCGCTATCGCCAAGGAACTGGAGCGGCGCAAGGCAGCTGAAACGCTGGATCCAATTGACATTACGCTCCTGATTGGATTGCCCCCGGCGCACTATGAACAGCTCCACAGTCGCTTTGAGCAGTACTTTCTGCGGCGCCGTGAGGCCATTGACTTCGAGTACAATGGAAAATACTACTCGATCCGCATCAGCAAAGTCCTCAGCTACCCTCAGGCATTTGCGGCTGCTGTAACACAGTACAGTACACTCAAGACCTATTCTGTTGCCTATATCATCGACATTGGCGGCTTTACCATTGACGTGCTCAAGCTGCGGAATGGACGTCCTGACCTGGCGGTGGTCGAAAGTTTTGAAAAGGGGGTCATCACCCTCTACAACAGCATTACGAGCAAGTGCAATGCGCTCTATGCCCGGATCTTAGAGGACTGCGATATTGATGAAGTAATTCGCAATCAGCCTACCGTCCTTCCCGGTGAAGTACAACAGCTGATTCGCAGCATGACAGGAGAGTTCCTTTCGGAGTTCTATAACTTCCTGCGCGAACGTGGAATCGATGTAACGACCAGCAAATGCGTGTTTGCTGGTGGTGGCTCTCTCCTTCTGAGAGGAATGATTGAGAGAGCAAATAAAGTAGCATTCCCCATTTTCATCGAAGATATTCATGCCAATGCACGCGGCTATGAACTCCTCTATCAGAGTGAGGTAGCGTCGAATGGGCAGTAATAGTAAGCCTCGTGTTGTGCTCCAGTTCAATGAAATGGACTTTCGGCACCGACGCGCACTCGATATTTTGCGGCAACGACCACGCAGCATGTCCGAACTAGTCGTCAATGCGGTCCTGCATTACACAAGCTGCCCAGAAGCGGCCAACGAGTTTGGCCGCGACTGGGTGGTGAGCATCGTCAAAGATGTTGTCCGCGAGATGGTCGCAAGTGGAGAACTCCAAGCTGTATCACAACCCACGTCCCCAAAGTCGGAGAGTCCAACGCTGGCGGCTGATGATCTTGCGGATCTCGGTGGTGTCATGGGTATGTTCCGGTCGAAGGAGTAATGCCATGAGCAATAAGAAATTTGGATATGCTCGTGTATCCACAGCTGAGCAAAATGAGGATCGTCAGGTTCTTGAATTGCTCGAGTACGGCATTGAAGAGCGTGATATCTATGTGGACAAGCAGAGCGGCCGTAGTTTTGAGCGAACAAACTACATGTCACTACGAAATAGCATTTTGCGTAATGGTGATATCTTGGTCGTTAAAAGCATTGATCGTTTTGGCCGTAATTACTCTGGAATTCGCACCGAGTGGGAATATCTTACCAAAACGCTTGGTGTGGACATCGTTGTCCTGGACACGCCCATTTTGGATACGACCCGATACAAAGATCTGCTCGGTAGTGTAATCACGGATATTGTCCTCGCCGTACTATCTTTCGGCGCTCAGCTGGAAGTTGATACCAAGTCGAAGGCACAGGCGGAAGGTATTGCCGCCGCGCATCTAAAGGGTGTCAAATTTGGGCGGCCAAAGTGTTCTGTAAAGGATTGGGATATCTATTACCCCAAGTGGAAGCAAGGAGAAATCACGGCTGTCGAGTGCTATAGGCAGTTGGGCGTCAGCGCATCGACATTTTATCGGTTGGTGCATGAGTTTGAGTCGGAGGGAAAAGCACGATGAAACGCTGCATTATATGAACGCTTGCCTTTCTGACCTTCGCGTTGTGAACCCGACGCTGCGGACATTCAGCGCAGCAGAGGCTCGCATTGCGCAATCGTCTATTCGCTTTAATAATCTGAGTGCGGCAGAACTTGGATACCCCGAAAATGTTCGGCTCCTGATCAGTTCCGAAGGCACTACTCTGGCTATTCAGGCGTGTGATAAAGACGATCCATGTGCCGTTCCCTTTTATGTCCGGAAGAACCGCAGAGGATCTGAAGGGGCAGAAAAAGTGGACAACCGTAAGTAACCGAATGCTGATGCACATCATTCGCACAAAACTCGGTTGGGATAGCGGCAAGACGCCTCGCCGCTTCTATGGTGTACCTTGGCCTGAGCAGTATGCGATCCTGTTCGATCTGACCCGTGCTGCCCCTCCGCGCACCCGTACTTCTAATTTGTCGGTTGAAGATATGCTGCGCACCTACGAGCTGGCGGCATCTGGCAGCTTGATGCCTGTAGGGGACAACACATGGGCAAAAACGAACAAGTTTGCTTCTGTGCCGCCGAGTAGAGTGATTGAGGCTCAGTTTGTAAATGTGACTTAAAGCGAATGGCCTTCGGTATGTGTCGTACCGGAGGTCATTCGTTTACGTACCATTTCAGTACGGCAAATACCATAATGCTCATTTCTGATTTTCTGCCATCCATCTATACTGTGAGAAAGTACAGGATAGGTAGGAGAAGATCAAATGAGTACGAGATTGCAAATCATGGGCAGCCGGATTCGGACTGCACGGCAGTTCCGCCGCCTAACTGGTGAACAGCTCGCTGAGAAGATCGGTATTGCTGTAGACTCACTTCGACACATAGAAAACGGAGTCAGGTCACCAAGTTTCCAGCTCATTGAGCGCATCTCGGATATTCTAGACGTTTCACTCGACTACTTAGCTGGGAAGACGGATTCTCCTCTGGAGCATAGAGTTCGCAAGGAACTTGAAAACTCTGGACTAACGAAGGAGCAAGAAGATGCCATTGTTGAGTTGGCATTAAATTCGATCCCGATCATCAAAAAACACATTTGAGCAATGCACCTGTCGATCTGGCAGGTGCAATTTTATTTTTCATTCTCCCTTAATCCGACTGTTTTCGCGCTTTCACTCATGTAATATGTACTCACTTGATACGATTGTATCAAATCTGTACGGAGGGATGAAGACATGACAGTACAAAACGCATTAGAGGAAATGAAAGAACGCGCATTTGCCCCTGCTTTTCAAAAGTATTTGTTCGATACATACAAGGTACTAGCGCAAACAGATTTTCCCGAAGAGGAAAAGGACTACACAGCGGATGAGGACTATTTCACCACCACATTGGAGCAGTCCGAGAACGAGATCCTAAGCCAGATCAAAACCAATTGCGAGGCAAAACTGCGGTATGCATCCCAGTATGCTTTCAACGCCGGCCTGTATTCTGGGTTCGTCCAGCACTTTTCCAATCAAGATCTTGTTGTCGATGGATTTGAAAAGCATCTCATGCAAGATCTCTTTGAGATGCCGGGTATGCAGCGCCATACTCTGTTTTTGAAGATGCATGACGAAAACAAGAAGCTTATCGAGCAGCTCGAGATTGATGGTGATGAAGAGCGACGAGAGCATTTGACCTCGATCGAGTGTGCGTGGGAGCAGCGCGTTCATTGGGCGGCCTGCCACAGCTTCTACTGCGGTTATCGTGCTGCGGTCAAAGTCCTTACTGCTGTCGAGGGCGTGAGCACCTTTGACATGGTCCCACACACTCTGCTGTTGGAATATCACTTGGGATATACGAAATCCTATAACCAAACGGAACAGCAGCATATTGATAGATAGCGGAGTTGAACGGCAGTAGCACAATACAAAGGGGCAATTCAATAGATTCTAAATGACTTCACATGAATGACATGAAAAGACACACCAATCTGCGGGAATGATTTATCCCATAGATTGGTGTGTCTTTCGCTTCGACTATAATACTAAAGGCTGCGAGGTGTCCGTTCTTTCGGACACCTCTTCTTGTATGCTTGCGGTAGAGTTCGAAGAAAGAACTACCGGAGGTGTCGAAGATGTATGTGCTCGTTGATATGGAATGGATCTCGAATCAGCGTGGTAATCATTGGCCAACACAGTTGGCCGCTGCCCGCGTAGATGCGCATTGGAATACGGTTGATACTCTTTCTACGTTATTTCGCCCGAAAGACTTCTCCTTCCAGCAATGGGGGCATATGGCTTTTTCTGGCTGGAATAAGGAGCAGTTCCTCAATGGTGAAAGCCTTTATGCTGGATTAGATGCCTTCCGCCATTGGCTGCAACCGGAGGATACGATATGTTGGTGGCATCAGGAAGCAAGCGATCTGTTCAATATGTTCTCCAAGGTATCCGGTGTTCCTGATATGACTCAGCATGTCGTGTTGCTCTGTGATTACATCTACGGTTACTTAGCAGGTCAAGAGGCGTCTGTTGGAAGCCCTTATAAGATCTGCGCGGCGCGCAATATCGCCACGCCTTCTCCAGCACACTGCTCCGCCAACGATGTAGCAACCATGCAACTGCTTGCACAGGGCATTGGCTTTGAGCAGAAGCATTTACTTGAGCCGCCGAAAAGATGGGGCAACGACGCAATGGCACAGAAAGGTTCTTCTGCGTATAAGCTGCTCTATGATCCCCAGGCCAAGCTCCTTCATCAATCCGACTGTGAGCTACTACCTGATAATCGGCATTTCCCGGCATTCCTCACATTCAAGCTCCCAATTCGACGTAAGTACAAACCTTGTAGCTGCTGTAGGGATGAATTCTTAGATGCGCTGTGGGATCGCAATCAAGACTCTATCGCTCGCTCTGAATATAACTATGTCTACTCCAAGCAGTCCAAGATCTTTCACACTAGAAAGTGCAGTCATGTACTGCTGGCCTATGATATTCAGGGAACCGTTTCCTACGACACCTGCCTTAAAAGCGGGCGACGGCCTTGTAAGCACTGCAATCCGGAGCCGATTGAGCACAAAACGATTGCTTTTCCGGTTCTTCCAAAGAAGCCGCAATCCCCTCAGGAGCGTTCTTTGAGCAAGGACGAGCAAAGTGCCATCGGACGCTTTAATCGTGCTAAACAGGAGCGTGAAGCTGCATTCAAGAGAGGCTCACTTTCCGATGCCGAGAAAAGCAACATTATGGCACTCTCGCAGCCAGGGCTGGCATTCTGGGCAAGTAGGGGGTATCGGACATTCCACCGCAGAAACTGCCCGCAAATCACAGGGCTCAGCCAACTGGTCGGCTTTCCTCGTTATCAGGACGCTGTCCATGCCGGCTACTGCCCATGCCGGCATTGTAAGCCAAGTCCGAAGCAAGATGTCGTCTATTCGATCCCTATCACTAACAAAAAGCGTGCGGGAGAAAGTGTCGAAACATTGGTGCAACTCTGTACGGAACATTGTCTGCCGTTTCACCACGACAATCGATATTTCGAGATGCAGACGATGGTGGGCAAGTGGAAAATTGATATGGACATGCGGCCAGTCCGATTGGAACACATAAACCTCGTTTCTCAGCAAGAGAACACAAAGAAATATCATGTACAGCCTCGTCTGTTTCTCTCCCTGAAAGATACATTCGATTACATTATGCGACATGATAATGCCCTCATGAAACGGATTGAAGGGACACGCCAAGAAGTACAACTTCAAATGGGATAATTGTTGTTTTCCACTCCTTCTATCCGTAAATACCGTTGGGGAGTGTATCCCCAGAAGCTAATAAAGGAGTGAAAAATGATGACGCGAGAAGAAGCGGAGAAAGAACTGATTGCCATGCTGGAAGAAGCAGAGGGCGGCCCTTCATACTCCATGGAAGAAGCAGACGCTTATATGCGTGAGCTGCTGCATCCGAAAAACCAGATCTATCTAACAGGTGATACACATGGTCAGTTTGAGCGGATCATCTCTTTCTGTGAGAGGCAGCAGGTCCTACCCGAAAGCACTTTCATTATCTTGGGTGACGTCGGATTGAACTACTACGGAGATCGGAGAGACAACCGAGGCAAAGATAATCTGACGAAGATTCCGATCACTTTCTTCTGCATTCACGGCAACCATGAAATGCGCCCATCTGAAGAGTTGGGCTATCAGGTGAAAGAGTACCACGGTGGGAAGGTATGGGTTCAGCCCGAGTATCCAAACCTCGTATTTGCCATTGACGGAGAGATCTATGATTTCTTTGGCCATTCCTGTATTGTCATCGGCGGTGCGTATAGCGTCGATAAATACTACCGATTGGCAAGAGGTTATAACTGGTTTGAAGACGAACAACCGTCCGATGAGATCAAAGAGAAAGTTGAGCGTGTGCTATCTGAGCGTGATTGGAAGATTGATGTTGTGCTGTCGCACACCTGCCCGCTCAGGTACGAGCCGGCGGAAGTATTCCTATCCATGATCGACCAGTCGAGTGTGGACAAGAGCACTGAGCAATGGCTTGATACGATCGAGTCAAGGCTGCACTACGAGCGCTGGTACTGCGGCCACTATCATACGGACAAGGAGATCGACAAGATCCGCTTCATGTTTCAGGACTATGCGCTGCTGCCGCATCAGATTTCCCTTTCTGCGGAGAAGGAAATGATTCGCCGGATGCAGCGACAGGCCGAGATTGTCGAGGCGCTGGGCCTGATGGATGAGACTCAGGAGGAGAAATAAGAGGGTTTTACATGAGCACATATTACGACTTTATGGTCGAGGCCAAGTATAAAGACAAATGGTACAACATCGACCTACATACAAAGGATTTTGACGGAAAGCTGCGGCATCAATACCTTGCAACCTTCTCCCGCAGCTTTGTTGGCCAATTGGAAAGCCTGATCGATGGCGCATGGAGGATCGGTTTTGATGATCTAGCGGAAAGTACACAGAATCTCCTCCTATCCAGTATCCCTGCAGAGTGTGAAGATAGCGTTCGACTGGAGCAATTCTATGTTGCCGGTAATCTTGCGGATTTCGAGAAACTCCTGAAGGCGCCATACCAAAACGAATACTATGTGACGCGGAATCAGATTGCCGCATATGAGTCCCATGAGATCGATGACATCTGTGACTATTTAACTGTTCATGAGGTGCTTGAGCTTCCCTATACGGCTCGCAGCGAGTATGTCCTATATCGTTGGAATGATGTCTTTGATAATGCAGAGAAGATCCGCTCGATGGTAGATCGCCTGCGATTTCAGGTAGAATGCTTCAACGAAGCGCTTCCCTATGAGGCAGGTCAGTCCTATGGAGATCGTGCGGCTTCGCAAGTCCGTGTGATCTACCGGATTTCATGAGGAGGTCTATCACATGAACTACTTCATTGGAGACCTCCATCTCTTCAACCGGAATCAGACGGGTGAGGGTGTGAACTATGACGGGAGACCGTTCGCCACCGTGGCTGAAATGAACCAGTATATCCTTGAGCATTGGAACGCCAAGATCACCAACGGCGATACCGTTTATATTCTTGGGGATATGGCCATACGGGGGAGAAACGAAGCACTCATCGCATTGGTCGCGCAGCTTAAAGGTCAGAAGATTTTGTTCCGAGGGAATCACGATGATCTGTCTGATTACAGGTATCAGAAGCTCTTCGCTGACATCACCGATTATCGCGAGATCAGCGAAAGCTTTGACGGACAGTCGTATAAGCTCTGTTTGATGCACTATCCCATTCTGATGTGGAATGGGCAGCATCGCGGATCGATCCTTCTCTACGCCCATACTCACAATACTGTGGAAGAGACATTCTTCCAGAAGTGCGTCAAAGAGCTCAACGAGAATAAGAAGCTGAATGTTCAACAAGGAAAGCCCATTCGCGCTATCAATGTCGGCTGCATGATGCCGTACATGAATTATGAGCCAAGAACACTCAAGGAAATTCTCTCCGCACAGAACGCAAGAAAGGAATAAGGCCTATGTTACCGAAAGAGCTATTCCTCAGCACGCTAGAGAAGATTCAAAAGCAAGAAGCTCGCATTGACGAGTTTAATACCGCGCTATCAAAGATCTGCGATGGGGTCCCTGTGTTTGATTCGGAGAATCAGTACCTGATTGCGCTCCGGGAGCTGCTGAAATACACAATGCAAGATCAATATGACTACATCGGATGGTGGCTATATGAAGCGCCGGATGCCGGATACACAGTCTGGTGGGATGATGAGGGCGGTAAAGAAATCCGCGTGGACTTGACAGAACCTGGTGCGCTCTATGACTATCTGGTGGAGTATGCCGCGCCGGAAGGAGTTCAGGAGGATGAGCTGTGAGCACACAATATTCTGTTGTTAATACACGGATCACCGAAGAAGTCGCCGAATTTCAGAAAAAGGTCTCAGCAATCCGAGCAGAATGTCTCCGAATGATGTGTGAGGCCTCTGTATCTGCTGACTTGCAGGAGATCAAAGAGGATCTCATAGACAAGCTTTCTGACCGTGCGCTATTCTCTGTTGAGGAACCAGAAGGGACATCCATTGTAATCGGAACGGCAAGAGCGGGCCATTTTTCATGGCGCACTGAGAATGGCTTCCATGACCTTGACTCAGTCATGCGTTGGCTCCAGTCACACCCGGACTACACAATCTGTGATGAGTATGGAACAATTGAAACGGCAGAAGAATTCAAGAAGGTATTAGACTGGTGCGGGACTTACATCTCCTCATAGTTAGATTGCGCGCAAAAATTCCAGTCTTTTAACCACAAGTTGAATGACAAACCGAAAGAGTTGTGGTATAGTACAGTCAGAAACCAAGAACAAATCTCTACAGAAAGGACGCAGAACTATGAAGACTATTTCTTCCGCTATCTTCTATATGAGCGAATGGCAGGCTATCTTCCAGTGCGAGGAATATAGCTTTTGCGAAGCACGCCCATATCAAGATAAGCAGAAGAATATGATCGGATTGAGTACCTGTTGACCTGAAAGAATCGGTCTATCAGGATCTCCTTCTCTGAATTATTGAAGCCGCTTGTCTTGAGTGCAGACAAGCGGCTTTTTCATGCCCATGAGGCCAAATAATTCAGATAGGAGGTGTATTTGAGAATGAACATTCCAACGATCAACCTTGCTCGCACAGGCACCAATATTGTGATGCTTCGCAAAGCAGCGGGGCTGACGGTGCATGACCTACAAATGGCATTCGGCTTCAATTCCCCGCAGGCCATTTACAAGTGGCAAAACGGCACTGCGCTGCCGACTGTAGATAATCTTATCGCCCTTGCTGCACTGCTGCATGTGCGTATTGATGATATCCTCATTACCGATCACTCGGTTGCTTAATATGCAGGGAGAACTTCTCCCTGCCATACGGTCCGCTCGTCTAAATGGTTAGGACACAGCCCTTTCACGGCTGCAATGACCGGTTCGAGTCCGGCGCGGATCTCCATAATACTGGGATATTGCTAAGCGGCTAAGGCACCGGCCTTTGATGCCGGCCACTGTTGGTTTGAATCCAACTATCCCAGCCATGATACGGTACTCAAGAGGTTGAAGAGGACAGCCTGCAAAGCTGTTAATCGTCGGTTCGAATCCGACCCGTATCTCCATCTGGTGCCTTCGTCTAATTGGTTAGGACGCAAGCCTCTCAAGCTTGTAATGCTGGGTTCAAATCCCGCAGGCATCACCATCATCATACAGGGGTATAGTTTAACCGGAAGAACAGCGGTCCCCAAAACCGCCCGTGGGTGTTCGAGTCGCCCTATCCCTGCCAATATACTGGGGTGTCGCCAAATGGTCAAGGCACCGGTCTCTGACACCGGCATTTGTTGGTTCAAGTCCAGCCACCCCAGCCATATTTGGAGAGTGAACCCGGAAGGCCCGGGGACCGCCCGCTAAGCGGATCGTATCAGAAGTGATATCAGATTCGAGTTCTGCGCTCTCCGCCATATGGGTCAGTGCGCGTAGTTGGCGATCGCAGCGGTCTGTAAAACCGTGACATCTGAAACATCGTTGGTTCAATTCCAACCTGACCCACCAAAATAGAGGGGTACCCGCTTCTGGGTGCCCCTCTTTCATAATGGTCACATCATTGGCCGGGTGGTCGTAAAACAGTAAAATAAAAAAATGGTGAAAACCTTGAGTTTTCAAAGGGTGCGGCGTGACTTCGGTCACGCCGTTTCCTCTTTCATCAGCTCATTCAGCGGGATGAAGCCCAGCCCATCGTACTGGATGTGAATGTGCTGCACACGCTTCCCGCTGGATTTGTCCGGTGCGTCCACATAGATGGCGGACACCAGTTCCCGCAGAGCGTAGCCGTCCAGCTTATCGATGCCCACATACTTGTGCGCCGTCTGAATGAACTTCTCAACGTTTTCGTTCTGTCGTTCCTGTACTTCAATTTCCTGTCGCAAAGTTACGCACTCGGTCTCCAACTGCTTCTGCTCCGTTTCATAGGTCAGGCTCAGCATATCGAAGCGCTCATCACTCAGCCGTCCGCAGGCGTTGTCCTCGTAAATCCGGATGAACAGCCGTTTCAGTTCAGCGATGCTGTTTTCGTTCCGTTCCAGCCGTTTCCTTCGGATGCGGATCTGCTCACTGCTTTCCAGCCAGAGTTGTTCCTCCATCACTGCACGGAAATGTGCCTCATGCCGCAGAATGTAGCCCGTCACAGCCTGAATGTGTTTCAGGACTATGTGGCTGAGTAGGGTTTCCCGGATGTAATGAGTACCGCACTTGTCCTTGTGCTTCTAATGGAGAGAACAGTCAAAGAACGCGCCCTCCGGTCGGTAATTGTTCGTCGCCCCGTAATACAGCTTCTCACCGCAGTCGGCACAGTACACCAGCCCGGAAAAGATGCTGCTTCGGCCTGTACGGGTCTTGCGATGCCGCTGCTGGCGCACCTGCTGTACCTTCTCAAACACGGCTTCCTCGATGATGGCCTCATGTGTATTGGGGAAGATGGCTTGCTTCTCAAGGGGATTGTCCCGCTGCTTCTTGTCCCAGATGGAGTTGGTATAGGTCTTGAAGTTCACCGTACAGCCCGTGTACTCCCGCCGTTCCAGAATCGCCATAACGGTACTGCTGTGCCAGTCGCAGGGGTCCTCCGGTTTCTTGTTTGGGGTCTTGATGCCCTGCAAGGCCCTGTATGCGCTGGGCGTTAGCACCTTGTCCGCTTTCAGTTGGTTGGTGATCTGCATGGGACCACGGCCCTTCATACACAGGTCGAAGATGCGTTTCACCACATCAGCGGCTACCGGGTCAACCACCCAGCGGCGGGGGTTCTCCAGTTCTTTTACATAGCCATAGGGCACATTGGTGGTCAGGGGTACGCCTCGCTCACCCTTGGCTTTCTGGACGGCTCTGATCTTGCGGCTGGTGTCCCGGGCATAGAACTCGTTGAACCAGTTTTTGATGCCCGCAAAATCGTTGTCCACACGGTTAGGGTCAATGGTGTCGTAGTTGTCGTTGATGGCGATGAAACGAACACCGTTCTGCGGAAAGGTGAAGTTGGTGTAAAGCCCGGTCAGCGCGGAGTTGCGGCCCAGTCTGGAAAGGTCTTTGGCGATCGCCACGGCCACCCGTCCCGCCTCGATTTCGGCCAGCATGGCCTGAAAGCCGGGACGGTCATAGGTCACACCGCTTACACCGTCATCCACGAAAAAGGTTGGGTTGGGGAAGTGATGCTCCCTGGCATACTGCAAAAGCATGGCCTTCTGAGACGAGATTTGTCAAGGTTATTTTCTCCCGCTGAATACAAATGTCCAACTTTACTGTGAATAGCTCAGATATAATAAACACAGAGCCGCAGAATGGCCAGGGTTGCCATCACCGCCGCAATGATTAGGATGGTGTTTCGGTTTTCTCCGGCCACTCCGATGTCAATCATACTGGCCAGGGCAGTAGGCAGCAGCATGGCTGTCACAGCGGAGAGCAGCATCAGCGCCAAGAGGGCGGCCACATGCTTTCCGCTGAGTTTTACACGGGAAAAAATCGTACCCATAGTTTTCCTTTCTGCTCGTCGTACTCGCATTTTAGCTTGACAGGGCAAATAGCAAATGATAGTATAAATGAAACGATAGTATCATAGATGCTATGAATATCACAGAAGCAGGCGTTGTCAATAGTCCGAGCGAAAGTGGAACAAATGACAATCCTTGTTTCAATGATACGCAATTAAAGGAGACGTTTCTTATGCGAAGGACAACGGCTACAACAGACTATCTGAAAGAATGTATGGGTACAGCGTTGCTGGAACTAATGAAAGAAAAACCCATTGAAAAAATCAGTATTGAGGAGATGACTGCCAAGGCAGATGTAGGTCGCTCCACTTATTTCCGTTATTTCAAAAGTAAAGATGAAGTTCTGTCTTTCAAAATCACATGTCTGTGGAAGCGCTTTTCCGACGAACACGGTGCTACCAACTTCGCCACTGGTAGTTATGACGGCATCAGGCTGTTTTTTGAATTTTGCCTTTCCACTCGTCCTATTTGTGATCTGCTCTACTCAGCTGATCGCCAATATGTGATTCTAAACTTCTATTTACAAGAAGCGGCATCCATTGTCGCTAATGCCGATGCCAAAACGCACTACTTTATCCAATTTATTACATATGGATTGTTTGGGCTTATGAATGCGTGGGTATTACGAGGCTATAAAGAAACCCCACAGGAAATGGCACAAATAGTTTGCGATTGGGAAGCATCTTCGGAGGAGAAATAACATAGAGGGGGGTAAACATATGGGAAAAATCATTCGACGCATTCTAACAATTATTCCAGCGGTGGCTTTACAATCGCTCTGGCTTTTGCTGTTGATGAAATGGCTGACCCCTTACGCACCGATTATTGTGTCACTGCTTTCCGTTGCAGCGTTTTTCTTGGTGGTATTTATTATTATAAAGAGAGATGAAACCGCTTATAAATTGCTTTGGCTGCTGGTTATTCTGTCACTACCTTTGGTAGGAGCGTTACTATATCTGCTCTTTGGAAATAAACGGACGGCCCGCCCTCTAAAAAGGCGCTTGCAGCAAGTTCAAAAGAGTTGCAATCCGCAGCCTCTTCCAATAAAAGAAGCGCCCTTTGACGGCGAAAAACGCATGGGGCAAACAGTGCGGTGGCTGGAAGAAAAAACGCAATATCCGATGTGTGCAGTTGAGCAGGTTCGTTACTATCCGTTGGGCGATAATATGTTCCCTGATATGCTTGCCGATTTGAAAAATGCAAGAAACTCGATTTACGTAGAATACTTCATTATTGAGCCGGGGCATATGTGGGACGCAATCGTGAACGAACTGGAAGTAAAAATGGAGCAGGGCGTTGATGTACGTGTGATATACGATGATCTTGGCAGTATTTCTTCGTTCAATTTCAGTAATGTCCGTGAACTGAAAAAGAAAGGCATTCCATGTATTCCTTTTAATCCTTTCCTTGCCTTAAAAGGAACTGCAAACTATCGCGATCATCGCAAAATGCTGATTATTGACAACGAAGTTGCTTATAGCGGAGGTATCAACTTATCAGATCGGTATATCAATTTGGAACATCCCTATGGACACTGGAAGGACACAGGCTTTCGGATTACTGGTGAGCCAGTAAAAAATTTTACCCATATGTTCTTGACCTTTTGGAACGCATTTTCGCTGGAAAAAGAAGCAGGACAGCTTGCAATGCCCACATATCCCAAAAGGTATCCTGCGCCGCCGCACACATTTGATGGTTATGTGCTTAGTTACTACGATTCGCCCCTTAACCATGAAGCTACCAGTAATCAGCTCTTTATTGACTTGCTTTCTCAAAGCACGGATTACGCATGGTTTTTTACACCGTATCTTATGCTTGGCGATGACTTGATGGATGCAATGATTTCCGCTGCTCAACGTGGTGTAGACGTGCGGATCATTATGCCCGGCATCCCTGATAAGAAGCTGATTTTCCGTATGTCTCGGAGCTTTTATCAGGTGTTGCTGACTGGCGGCATCAAGATTTATGAGTATACTCCCGGCTTCGTTCATGCAAAGAGCTTTGTATCAGACGACAAAGTTGCGACGATAGGAACTGTCAATCTGGACTACCGCAGTCTCTTTCTCCACTTTGAAAACAATTCGTTCTTTTATCGTTCCAGTATTATTGCAGCAATAAAGGATGATTTCATCGCTACACAGGCAAAATGTAAAGAGGTAAAGCCCTATGATATGAAACATTATTCGCGCCGCTGGGTCGTAGATGGTGTCCTTCGTATTTTCGCACCGCTATGTTGAGGTTTTTATGAAGCATTTTCTTATGTGTCTGCTATATATCGCGGCGTTAGGGGTTCTCTCCTTTGTAGTGGGGCGCTTGATCCCGAAGCATTGGTTTCACGCCGATCGTTTTCCTTGGGTCTGCCACCCGGCAGAGCAAAAACTATGGAAGCGGCTTCATGTTCGGAAATGGCAGGCAAAGATCCCCGATATGAGCCGCATATTCGTTAAAATCATGCCGGAAAAGAAACTGACAAAGGAAAACTATGAGAACTTGCCGCGCATGATAGAAGAAACTTGCGTGGCAGAGTGGACACATATTCTGTTGTCTATCGCCGGTCTTGGACTGCTGAAAATATGGTCCGGTGTTGGCGGGGTATGTATAACGATTATCTACATTGTGCTGGGTAATTTGCCGTTTATTGTTGTCCAGCGCTATAATCGCCCACGCCTGCAAAAGCTGTTTGCTATGCAGCAAAGGAAAAAATAGGAGATTCAAATGCAAACACTAATTCTAAGCTGCAACACTGGCGCAGGGCATAACTCCTGTGCGCAAGCAGTTCAGGAAGCCTACCACTCTCGCGGAGAAATCTGCAATATTACAGATTCTTTGCAGTTTATTTCAGAAAAAGCATCCACGTTTATTTCTAATTGGCATACCCGAATTTACCGCCATGCTCCAAGGCTTTTTGATGCTGGGTATCAGCGTGCGGAATCTCACGAAGATATTTTTTGTGAGGGAACGCCGATCTATAAGCTACTTTCCTCCGGCGCAGAGCGGATGTATCAATACATCCGCTCTGCAGGCTACGATAATATTATCTGTACTCATGTATTCCCAGCCTTGGCGTTGACAGAAATGCGCCGACAGCACCCATGCTTACAGCTTGTAACGAGCCACATTTCTACAGACTATACCTGCGCTCCCTGCACAGCGGATTCTGCGCTGGACTGGTATTTCATTCCGTCCACTTCGCTGTTAGGTGAGTTTGAGCAATGTGGACTTCAACCTCAAAAGCTGATCGCCAGTGGAATCCCTGTGCGGCAGCAATTCTACCAGCGTGTGTCACAAGAAGCAGGAAAAGCCAACGCCGGAATCTCTCCTGCTCATCAGCATATTTTAATGATGTGCGGTAGCATGGGCTGCGGTCCAATGGAGGAGATTATATCGTATCTCTGCCCTTACCTCACAACAGAACAAGAACTTAGTGTTGTATGCGGCACAAATGATGATTTACGCAAAAAACTCCAAAAAAGAACAGAAAAGTATTCTCAAGTTCATGTTCTGGGAACCGTCAATAATGTGCCGCAGCTCATGCAAGCCTCAGACCTATTCCTGACAAAGCCCGGAGGTCTAAGTACATCTGAGGCAATGGCGGCAGAGTTACCAATGGTGCTTATCGATGCAGTGGCTGGCTGCGAGACACATAATCTGAATTTTTTTCTGCGTAATGGAATGGCCGTCACAGCCAATACGCCAAAAGCAATCGCAGACACCACAATAAAAACGCTAAATGCCCCAGTGCTTCTTTCTAAAATGCGCGCGGCAATGCGGTCGCAGACGGAATGTACGGCAGCCGATAAAATCTATGAATGGATATACAGTCATGCAAAGTAATCATATAAAGCCGGAAGTTAATTACCGTGAGTTCCGCATCCATAAACTTAATACACCTGAATTTTCTCACGTCAGGCTATTGCTTTACTGGCCAATTTTCGGCTTGCTGTTTTTGTTTCTTGAGCGGTTGCAACCGCAACGAAATTACTATCCCGTCTATTGTGGACTCGATGATATAATACCATTTTGTGAATGGGCGTTGATTCCGTATCTATTTTGGTTTGTCTTTCTAATCGGTACGTTGGTTTATACTTTTTTCGTCGATGTACCTGCATTTCGGCGTATGATGTATTTTGTGATAGTCACCTATACGATCACGGTTTTGATTTACCTGTTCTTTCCAACCTGCCAAAATTTGCGGCCAGAAGCATTTGTACGCAATAATCTACTTACACGCTTTATTGAATTATTCTATAGTTTCGATACCAATACAAATGTTTGCCCCTCACTTCATGTAATAGGCTCTGTTGCCGCGATGTTTGGGTTATGGGATTGCAAGGCGCTCCAAAGCGTCGGATGGAAAATCGCTGCTACATCAATCGCCGTGTGTATCAGTCTCTCCACCGTTTTTATGAAACAGCATTCTATCATGGATGTTCTCGCTGCATTGCCAGTCTGTTTCTTTGGTTGGTGGATTGCCTATAAGATACTCCCAATAATAAAACAAACCGATTTCTTACGAGGATGTAATCATGGATAAATCCTACAAAAAGCCGCTTCTACTAATCACGTTTGGGGTGATCTTATTTGCGGCATTCAACAATCTAAACTATGTTGCCAACTTTCTAAAATCGTGTATTGGCTTGCTCGCTCCGATTTTATCAGGCCTTTTGCTGGCCTTTGTTCTGAGTGTACCCGTGCGCGGACTGGCAAAGAGGCTTCGACGAAAGCTGACTAAAGCTACAGATCGGCAAATAGACATGATAAGCCTGTTACTGACGCTGATATGTGTTATTGCGATTATTGCTCTTCTGTGTGTAATTGCGATTCCACAGCTCACTGCATCTGTAAAAAGCATTGCTGCTCTTGTTCAAGAAAAATGGCCTGACTGGGTCGGCTTATTGCAAAGATACGGCATTGACACAGAGAAACTGTCGGCACATTTTGCTGCGCTCGATTGGAAATCTATTCTGCAAAGCATTTCGAGCGAAATGAACACAGTGATTTCCTCAGTTGCCAATGTTGCTGGCTCTACGGTATCTGCGATTGCTGATGTTGCAATTTCACTTGTGATCACATTCTATGTGCTAATTGGATGGCGTGAATTGAGCAGTCAAAGCAAACGGGCACTGTATGCCTACTGTAAGGAATCCGTTGCAGATAGAATTTGCCATATTTCGAAACTTGCACATGACACCTATGCGAAGTTTCTTTCTGGTCAGTGTGTCGAGGTTATGATTCTTGGAACATTGATCTTTCTTTCGTTTTCTGTTGCAGGGATTCCATATGCGGGGCTAACAGCCGTTTTAACTGCCGCCTTTGCATTCGTTCCTTATATTGGAGGATTTCTCTCCTGCGCTTTCGGCATTTTATTTACTTTATTGGCGGCTCCGAACAAGGCGCTCCTATGCTTGATCGTCTATCAGGCAACTCAGTTTGTTGAAAATCAGTTCATCTATCCGCACGTCGTGGGAAACAGTGTAGGGCTATCCCCGTTCTGGACGTTGTTGGCGGTTTTGCTGGGCGGTAAACTGTTCGGTGTCCTTGGCATGATCTTCTTTATTCCGTTAATGGCTCTTGTATCTCAGCTTCTACACGAATCAATCGAACGGCGGCTGCATACCCGCAAACCGGAGCTGTCCAATGTACAAAGCAACTCAGACGAGAATACAGACATATCTCAATGATGTAGCAGGCGTTCGAATAGTTTGTGCGTTTATTGACGATAATCGTCTGGATGAACAGATCCGCCAGGCAGTTCTTTCATTGGAAACAAAATGGACAGAAAAAGAAATTGGTTTTCAGGTAGAATTGGAGGAAGTTAAATATACTGCGAATGAAGGACTTTTTATGCATATCTGGATAAATCTTTTAGATAATGCGATTAAGTTCAGCCCTTCAAAGGGGACAATTACGATGTTTCTGAAACAAGAACAGGATTCTGTTAAGTTCATTCTGGAAGATGAAGGACCAGGAATAGAGGATGATGTAAAATCCAGAATATTTGACAAGTTCTATCAGGTAGATGGATCTCATAAAGCAGAAGGAAATGGCCTAGGTCTTGCACTTGTAAAACGGATTGTAGATAGTGCCGGAGGAACAATCAAAGCAGAAAACCGTGAATATGGTGGATGCAGATTTGTTATAGAGCTGCCAAAGCAGAAAGATGAGATTATCTAGTTTTAAGATAAATTAGAAGATGGGAGTATTTATATGACATTTTATCAGGAGTTGCAGTTAAATCAGGCAGGTTCTAAAAACCTGTTGAAAAAGAGTGAAACACTAAAAGAAAAACTATATCATATGTGGGTATATCTGGTGAAGATAGCTGCTACAATGGCATTTTGTTTTTTCTTTGTTAGTATTTTCAGCATCCTATTTGGAAATGAGAACAGCATTGTAGGTGTAGTAGTCTTATTATGTCTCATGGTG
This sequence comes from Hominicoprocola fusiformis, assembly GCA_040095065.1. Lineage (GTDB taxonomy): Bacteria > Bacillota > Clostridia > Oscillospirales > Oscillospiraceae > Hominicoprocola. The sequence goes on along the minus strand of JBBNGO010000001.1, from coordinate 72,516 downwards.
TTTAGGAATGCGGATCTGGGGATCCACACCGGACAATCTACGATGCTTTTGGCTTTGTTCTTTGTAATTATGACTGTATGTCCGCATTTAGCAAATCAGTTTTCACCGGTATTGGGAATGCTGTTAAATATTGCGGCACTGGCTGTGTTGATTCTGTTCGGATGCCATAATCCATCCATGTTTAATCAATCTACATTGGTTCTTGGGTATCTGCTGCTATATGGTTATGATGTTACGGGAAAAAGCTATCAGATGCGATTAGTCGGAATGGCTTTAGGTGCAGCACTTACCTGCTTCGTATTTTATCGAAATCATAAAAACAGAACTTATAAAAGAAATCTGAAAGATCTGATACAAGAATTTGATATCACTTCTTCCAGAACAAAATGGCAGATATGTCAGATTTTATGCGTACCGATTGTCCTTTGCATTGCAGAACTTTGTAATATGCCACGTGCAATGTGGGCTGGTATTGCGGCCATGTCCGTGATTTTGCCGTCTATGGAAGATATGCACTACAGAGTCCGTAAAAGGATTGTCGGAAATATTGCAGGTGTTATATGTTTTACAGTATTATATTTTCTGCTTCCTTCGTCAATCTATGCATATATAGGAATTCTTGGTGGAATCGGTGTAGGATTTTCAGCACAATATGGCTGGCAGGCAGTATTTAACACATTTGGTGCTTTAGCCATTGCTGCAGAGACATATGGACTACAAGGAGCGGTTAGTCTTAGAGTGAGTCAAAATGTTTTTGGTGTTGTGTTTGCTTTAGCATTTTGTGTTATATTTTATTGGTTTATGCCTAAAAAAAAAGGAAAGTGAGGTGACCGTACATGCAGAGTGAAGTGAATCAGAAAGAAAATTTGAATAGAATTATTACGGTTCCTAATCTTCTTTCTTTTTTCGGCTTTGTCTGATTCCGGTAATTATATGGAGTTATTGTGTAAAGAAAAATCCTCGAATGAATGCAGGGAAGTGACCGAAAAGTACCGCACAGGACGGAGTGCATATTTATGGCTCGGACAGTTGTTTATGAGATTGTTTGCAGGACTATTATAGCAGAAAGAAGAGGTGTTCGATATGTGTACAGCAGCAACTTACAAAACAAAAGATTTTTATATGGGCAGAACGCTTGATTATGAATTTTCCTATGGGGAACAGATCACGATAACGCCAAGAAATTACGAATTTGATTTCCGGTTTGCCGGGAAGATAAAAAGCCATTATGCTTTGATCGGAATGGCATTTGTTGCAGGAGGTTATCCGCTTTATTATGATGCTGTTAATGAAAAAGGCCTTGGAATGGCAGGTCTTAATTTTGTCGGCAATGCGGCATATGAAGAAGCTTTGCCGGAAGATGAAACAGAAGTCAGCCAGGTGGCACAGTTCGAGTTCATCCCATGGATCCTTACACAGTGTGCTACTGTAGCAGAGGCGAGAGAGAAGCTGGCAGCAATGAGACTGACAGGCACAGCATTCAGTGAACAGCTGCCGACAGCACAGCTTCACTGGATCATTGCAGACAAAGACTCCTGTATCGTTGTTGAGTCTATGAAAGATGGGCTGCATGTATATGATAATCCGGTAGGAGTGCTTACCAATAATCCACCATTCCCGAGTCAGATGTTTGCACTGAATAATTATGCCGGAGTATCCAGAAAACAGCCGGAGAGTACTTTTGCAGGAGTATTACAGCTTGATGCATATAGCAGAGGAATGGGTGGAATGGGAATACCTGGAGATCTTTCCAGCCAGTCAAGATTTGTGAAAGTTGCCTTTACAAAATTAAATTCGATCTCCGGTGAAGAAGAGGATGAGAGTGTAAGCCAGTTCTTCCATATCTTAGGATCCGTAGATCAGCAGCGTGGATGCTGTGAGGTGACAGAAGGCAAATATGAGATCACGATATACACGTCCTGTTGTAATACAGCAAAAGGTATTTATTATTATACGACTTATGATAATCATCAGATCACAGCGGTTGACATGCATGCGGAAAATCTGGATTCAGATCAGCTGATCTGTTATCCGCTTCTGTCCAAGGGCGAAGTCAGATGGCAGAATAAATAATACGAAAATGCACGGAGAAAGCATAACGCAGAACAACAGGAGGACAATATCGAGATTGTATGGAATGCAGATGTTAGGTTGATAATTGTGCAAGCACCGCCTGCACAATTTGTGCAACAAAAAAGAGGAGCCAGTCCAGACTCCTCAAAGGTACGTTATTTCAAAAAGTTGCTCTTGTGTTCCAGCGCGTGCAGATTATGATAGTCCTCATAAATAAGTCAATTTTGCAGATAAAATTAGCAACTCAGGAAAAAATGATTTGCTTGGAGAAATCGAAACGATAAGCTGAGATAATGGTTTCTCTTCTTTAGTGAGCCTATGAAATGACGAAATGTGGCTCGCCACATCAAACAGCCGATAAAATGACAAAACAACTCGGCCATGCAGCCAAAACACTCCGGCTATCCGACAAAACAGCCCGGCTTTTTTTCGTCAAATCAGGTCGGCTTTAACAAAAAGGTTGCCTCACATTATTGCGTGAGGCAACCTTTTCGTTATTCAATATGGTCGTTGATCCAATACCGAAGCTCCGTTTCGTCCTTTGTGCCATCCGCGATACCAATGAACATATCGGCCAGCTCATTCTGCTCCAATTGGAACTGATATCCATTCCATTTGAGTAGCAGTTGCGTGACCATGGCGCCAATTCGCTTATTGCCATCGATAAATGCGTGATTGGACGCTAACCCAAACCCAATACGAGCGATTTTCTCTATGTCAGTTGGAAAAAGATCTTCTCCTCCAAATGATTGAAGGGGTGCGGCAATAGCCGCTTCTAATCCAGCACGATCACGCAGACCATCAATGCCACCAGAAACTTGAATGATACGGCTATGAATCGCTACGACATCTTCTGCTGTAACCCAAATCATTCTGCCATCCTCTTATAGTCAGAAGCGAACTCGCTCAATAGTTGATCGGTGTCCGCCAGCATTTTTTCGCGGCTCACAGCTGTTACAGGCTCCTGAATCGTGACAGCAAAAGGCATGCCTTTTGCTCGAACAAAGGCATTGGCAAAAATATTAAAGGCAGTAGAAGTTGACATGCCCAGTGCATCACAGATGGCTGCCATTTGCGCTTTCACTTCAGAATCAATGCGAAAAGTCATGTTGGAATCCATGTTCAAGCCTCCTTTGCACTACAATAATACTACATAATATGTGCATTGTCAATCCGGTCGTTTCTTGATGATGGTCGGATGCGGCTGATCCAAAGGGAATTGATTATTCGACATAGTTCGATTATATCACAGAACGGCGACAACAGTGTGGCGCGGTTTTCCTTTTTTGCTCATTATGATCGATTTGTTGCATTTTCGACCGTTAAACCGTAAGACTTACCAGAATGGAGGTATGCCTATGTATCCGCGCACGATTATTGACTCACTATCGGCAGTTCCTAACAGAGATCAACTCACGCATAAAGATCTACACGCACATTTCAGCACTGGTCAATCGATTCTTCTTTCTGGTTCTGGGAGAGATAAGAAGTACGGGTACCGCAATGGTATCCAGACGGATCTTGGAGACATCAGGAACGATGTCTGGTGCGATTTGGTGCGTGAGCTCATTGTCCGGAGCCACGAAGAAGACTTGTTCGATAAACTCCTGGAGTGGGAGAAGGAGCACACCTATTGGTTAAAGACGAAAGCAGAACTGGAGCATTACACGCTTGAGCTCTACGCTGCAAGGATCTTTGACAACCCGAAATGGGTTGACTATGAAGCTTTTGCCAAGCACTATGGCTACCAGCCGCAGTCCTATGAGGGGTAAACAACTCAATGCATCGGATATACATGAAAACGGCAATGCCATTGGCACTGCCGTTTTCTTATTGCCTTTTTTCAGTTCACGGTCTATTGACTACGCCAACAAAGAGTGGAAGTCCATCTGCACCAGTAATGGCGAATAAGAACGGTCGATCCAATACGAAGTCCATTTCCTCTTCAGGTGGCGCCGCAGCACCAGCCATCATCATGACGGTATATGCCGCTGCGGTAACCCCCTCTTCATCGATGGCAACGCGGGCTGCATGGTCGGCTTTGGAAAGGAAGATCTCTGCAACTTCCGAAGTCATGGGGGTAAAATCGGCCACTTGGGCATCAAATACATCTGTGACACCAAGGGCACGAAGGCCTTCTCCCAGGTCAAAATCAGAGACTACATCAAATTTGGGAACGGACATATTCACGATCAGGTGCTTGCTGTTCTCCCAGTTTCCATTGCTGTTCAAGAACTCCATCGTTTGCTCATCGTTCAGGAGATCATCCATAGTCACGCCCTCGTCAGGCAGGAGCAACCACATCTTACCGCTGCCCTCCAGGCTCAGAGAAACGGCACCGAACTGATCCGCCCAGTAATAGGTGTTGCTGCCGCCCTTGTGCATAAAGTCGCACTCCACGGTCTCTCCATCAGCACTGAGCAGGTGGAACAGGCTCTTTTCCGTTCTGGCCTCGTTAAACTCACTGTGCCACTTGGCGCGGTAGTAGATGGTAGAGGCCAGAGCCATAACGGTTTCAGGGTCCATCGACAGTCCATCAGCCTGCGCTTCCAGCAGTCCTCCGGTCTGCTCATTGATCCAGTCCCGCAGAGCCTGATTAAACTCCTCGCTGCCCATCTCGCCACGGAAGGAGGAGGCGTAGTAATTCGTTGCCAGACTGTCCATGGTGGACTGGTTGAAATTCACGGACTCATTCAGCCACAGGGAGTTTGCCAGAATGCTTGTCACGGCACCGTCATTGCTGTAATTGGCGTTCCAAACACTGGCTGCCTGTGCGCGCAGAGTCTCAATACTTTCACTGCCCAACAGATCAAGGATCTGCTGGCGACTTTCACCGTCCGTCACCTCTGCCAGCATGGCAAGGGCCATGTAGATGTTTATGGGAGAGTAGACCTTGTTCGCACCGTTGGAATTGCTGAGAAACTCCCGGATCGAGCTGGCAAAGAAAGCTTCCAGACCGTCTGCATAGCCCTCCGGCTGACTGCGCTGGGCTTTTCTGTCCGCCTGCCAGGCGTCATAGACCACATCAAAGCCATCGCTGTCAAACTCGCCGGTCTTTTCATCGAAATACTCCATCTCATTGGGGTAGGGAGCCATTTCCGGGTAACTTGCCAGTGCAAGCGCATAAGCCGATGCAGTACTGTTGGGTTTCTTTTCTTCCATGTTGGTATCTCCTGCGCAGCCTACCATAGAAATCAGGCAAGCCGCTGCGAGGCATAGCGCTACAATTCGTTTCATACTGCGTACCCTCCTTAGTCTACGATGGTGTCTGTGCAGATTACCTGCGTTATGATTTCCATAGCAGTCTCGCCGTAGCGTGACCACCAGCTATTTACACCCTGGGTCGTTGCCACAAAGTTGCCTTTGCTGGCAGGGTAACTGATAAAGTTCCAGATAGCACCGCCATCGTAGGTGCCCATGGAACCATTTCCAAATTCCTTGGTTTCCAAACCGGTGCCGCAGACACCGAAGAGCGGCCAGTAGTGGAAGTCGATCCACCCATCTTCACCAGCGGGTCGGAAACTGACGCCATAGCTCATGCCATCGGCACTGTATTCCTCAACCTTGTATTCCCAACCAGAAAGAAGCGGCACACTGACGCCAAATCCGCCGTGTTCGTAGGAAATATTACTTGTGTCAGCGGCGTCCACGAGATCAAAGCCTGCATAATAGGTTTTGGTGTCATAATCACCGGTACCCCGGAAATCCATAACCGATTTGCTGATCCGGTAGGAACCTGCGGGAAGCTCTCCGTACAGACGGCTCCAATTCACTTCCCATTCTGTTTCCGCATTGTTAGGGATCATCCATGCTTCTGACGTCCAGGCAAGCTCATGCTCCATGGGAAGTAGGTCAACCGCAATCCACTCGCCATCCTGCAGCATTTCGAGTCCGTAGTAACTGCCGGTCTGCAGCTCACCGGTTGGTTCTCCATCTTGCTGCGTACAAACAATGGTCAATCCAGACGGGGTAATATTCTTTGCAGTAAGCTTCACTCCCCAGGGATCCTGATAGGCGCTTATCGACGGAGTACGACTGATACCAACAAGACCGGATATTGCCGGAGTGCGTTCGCTCTGTTTTCCATTGATCCAAACCTTGTCGGTGGCCTTGATCACATCGCCCATCTGCACTTCAAGGAATAGATGCCACTGAGCCATATCCTCTGTTCCTGCCTCAGGGACCTTACGGTCAATCGTAATGTCCCACCCATCCAATGCACCGTTCTCAATACGGTGACGACGCACATCTGTAATCTCATGCCGAATTGATCCGCTGCCTTCCTGCAGTACGATCAGAACAAGATTCTGCCGTTCAAAATAGGCGTTATCGTATTTGTCGCAGGCATCCAAAAAGCCGATTGTGCTGTCGGCGTAGACGTTCTCTCTTCGTTCCAGACTATAAATGTCCTTGTATGCCTCGTAATAGGCTTCCAATTCCGCTCTGGAACTGATCACGGTGTGGTAAGGATAGCCATCTTCAGGTCCGCCATTGGTCCGGATGTACTGCGCCTCAAAAGCGTATGCTCCCGGTTCAGGCGTCACGGAATCTGGATCAGCTTCATTTCCTACAATGGTCCATCCGAGTTCCGTAAGCTCTTCTATGACCTGTTCCGGAATATCGGCCTGCGTACCGTCTTCCAATTTCACACACCAATACGCACCGGTCCTGCCTGGATAGGTTTCCGCAATCCCATCGTGGAAGATCAAAATCTTATCGCCGGTCCCCAAGCCAGAGAACAGACCTTCCTTATCCTTTCGGTTGCTCATGATAATGGGTGAGTTTCCATCGATGAACATATACGATCCGTTGTCCGCTACTAAGCAGCGTCCGACAGAGAAACTCATGGAGTGATTTATCATATACCAAAGGCCACCCGCACAAAGTAGCAGTATGACTCCTATCACACAGAGGGGAATAACCCATTTCTTTTTCTGTTTCATATCAGCAGCCTCCTTTTCATATCAGACATGAATCCCTTATTGATATAGACGCAAAAATAGGGAAAATGTTCCCTTGTGATGCGATTTAGAGAGTTGCCGGAACAAGTGAGTAGCATAATCGAAGTCAAAGGCAACCTCACGATTGTCACTTTGCTTCATCACTCATTATACGACCATCGACAAAACCCTACAACCCACCTAAGTTCCTGTGCATACCAAAACGGCAATACCTGCTTGGTATTGCCGTTTTGGTATTAACTCTTCAGCTGTCTATCCTTTGCAAAGGCCATCAGCGTCTCATGCTCGTTGGGGATCTGCTCATCCAAGACTGCATCCAGGCATTCCTGCAGCACACGGCCAATGGTCGGTCCCTGAAAGCCCAATGTCATCATATCATGTCCATTAACTGCCAAGTCCTTGAGTGTGAAGCAGCTCTCTTCCTGCAGGATCTCATTGATCATTTGCGATACTTCCTCAAAGATTGCGATCCGGTGTCTGCAGATGGCCGATTGACCAAGCGTATCTGCCTTGTGCAGCTCGATCAGTTGCCGGGTAGCATCCTCACCGTGCTTGCTCAAAAGCCGTTTGATTGGCTTCCTGTCGGCCGTGATGGGCATGTCATGATAGCGAACGAGTCTTACAATTTGTTCTTTGCTGGCGTTATCGAAGCGAAGTCTACTGAGGATACTCTCCGCCATTGAAGTACTCTGATCTGAGTGCCCGAAGAAGTGGCCAATGCCATCCTCGGCGAGCGAGAAACAGGAAGGCTTCCCAATGTCATGCAGCAGGGCTGCCCAACGAAGCACCGGTTCAGGGGTGATACTTTCAATGACCGCGATGGTATGGTCCCAGACATCCTTGTCATGATGTGGATTATGCTGCGGAAAGCCAAACATGGGTGTGAGCTCCGGGATCGGGACGGCCAGCACATCGGCGAAGTCCCGCAGAACACCTGCCGCGCCCTGAGCGCAGAGCATTTTGGTAAGCTCAACCAGAATGCGCTCCGCAGCGATACCTTTGAGCAAGTGCTTGTTCCTGTGGATGGCCGCTGCCGTGGCAGCTTCGATCGTCATGCCATACACGGAGGCGAAGCGAAGGGCTCTGAGCATTCTCAGGCCATCTTCCTGGAATCTCCGATCTGGATCTCCCACGCAGCGGACAAGGTCGCCGGCAATGTCCGCCTTGCCTCCTACGAAGTCAACAACACCTGTCCTGGGGTTGTAGGCCAGAGCGTTCATGGTGAAGTCCCGGCGCTCAAGATCGTCCTTCAGGCTGCGGGTAAAGCTGACTGAGTCCGGATGCCGATGGTCGGAGTAGTCCCCGTCAACGCGATAGGTCGTGATTTCTAGAGGCTCTTGGTCGATCACAACAGTTACAGTCCCATGCTTCAAGCCAGTCTCAATCAGGTGGTAGCCTGTAAAGATCTCCTCCACCTGCTCTGGGAGCGCGTTGGTGGTGATGTCCCAATCCTTCGCAGGACTGTTGTCACGCACATAATCACGCACTGCGCCACCAACAAGGTACGCCTCATAGCCGGCCGCTTCAAGCATCTCAAATGCTGTATTCACTTGTGGTGGCAATTTCATCATAAGATCACATCTCCAGTGCGGCGAGGAACAGCGCATTGAGTTCCTCCCAGTCCTTCGTGATTTCTCTCGGATACTGCTCCACCAGAGCACGCACTTCTGCAATGCTCCGATCCATGTAAGCGTTGAGGATATCGATTCTCGGGATCATCTTCACCTCAGGGGAGTTCATCTTCAGATCAAGCAGCTTCGCAACGGTTTTCTCCAGGTAGTCCGGAAGCTGGCTCGCCGCCAGTTCAGAAAAGAGCATTGGGGGCGGAGTACCTTTTTCAAGGATCCACCGGCAAGCAAGGATCGGCCGCAGAACATAGAAATATTTCTTTGCTTTGACCATGTCCCTCTTTAGGTAATCGCGGTAGTTTCCACTTGCCATCTGAAGGTAATGCCACAGGCCACTTTTGGAAGAGAAGTAATGCTGCATGACAGGCTTGAACTGGTCGGCGAATGGGGTGGTCTTGTAGATCACGGGAGAGGAAAACCACTCGAAAACAGTTGGATTCGATTTGTGGAGCAGCTTCAGTGCCTTATCCACATCCCAGCCGTTGATGTCCAGGACATCGTTGATTGGCAGTTCGATCACATCACGCGGACGATTCAGCTTGAGATAGCTTTCTTTATCGCGGACATAGATAAACCGCACATCGTAATCACTATCCGGGGAGGCAAAGCCCCAGGCCCTGCTGCCGGATTCCACCGCCAGCAGGATACGGCAGTTCTCCCTCTGTTCAATTTTGTGAAGTTTTTCCAGAATCAATGCTTCCACAGGAAACACCGCCTTTCGCTTAATCTGCTGCCTTAAAGTTATAGATGGGTCGGATACGCTCTACGATCTCCGCCGTAGGTCCAATCTGGGCGACGATCTCATCCATGCTCTTATACGCCATAGGAGATTTGTCCAGCGTATCAGGCACCGTTTCCATGCCACAGCCGATATCAACGCCGACCATGCCAGGAACGATCTTGTCCCGAATCGTCATGGTGGTACCAATTGTACAGCCCTTGCCCGCGTGAACATCGGGCATAATGCGGATCTTGCAGTCCGCGAATTCCTTTTGATCACAAACCGACTGGATCTGAGCGTGAGCTGCATTCTCCAGTACGGGGGTATAGCATAAAGCGGTATTATATAACCCTTCTACCTTTACCATAGCGATTTCCTTTCTTCTTACTTTCTATTTTACGGATAAGCTCCTTTAATTGCAACAGCTCTCATGGTTACATTTCGGCAACTCATGAAAAATCGAATTCAAAAGCAGGCATCGTATGTAGCCGAATAAATCAATCAATAACAGAAAAATGAGGGCTTTCACAACATGTGTGAAAGCCCTCAACAATTCAACGATACAGCATTCGTGCAGGGGGTGTCAATCCGGTCTTGCACATTCGTGCCACATTTCATTGTAATGACTAGTTTTGTGAAAGATAAATTGTATCTTTCCTGCATTGATTTCTTGTCCATCCTATGCTATCTTATAGGTACAGAAAGGGTGAGTCCAATGAACAGCTAACCCCTCTCAACTCAAGAAAGCGAGGTTAAATTGATGTTAGATACTAAGAACGAAAGATGAGCCTTGACTGCTCTTGTTGGTAGTCAAGGCTCATCTTTTTTGTGTAAATCGCTAGTCCCGAAAGGGGCTTTTTTTGTTTACTGGTAATTTGATGATCGCCTGTATTCAAGGTGCAAATTAGGACAGTTCACATTGTCCGTTCTTTTGGACACCGCCAGATCTATGATAATTACAATAGAACGAAAGAAGGAGCAATTACCGTGGAATACATTGTCATGGACATGGAATGGAATCAAGCGCTTACCTATTCTGGGATGGTCAAAGATCCGGTTTTCTTGACGGGTGAGATTATCCAGATCGGAGCAATCAAGCTGAATCAGGCTCTTGAAGTGCTAGACTCCTTCAATGAGCGGATTGCACCTCAGTACTATACAGAGCTTCACCCCAAGGTAGCGGAGATCACTAAACTTTCCAATCGGGATTTACAAAAAGGGAAAGGGTTCCATACGGTGTTTAATTCTTTCTGCGATTGGTGTGGCGATGACTTTGTGTTCCTGGTCTGGGGGACGGAAGATCTTCGTATTTTGCGAAAGAATATGGATCTCCATAATATTGATACCAGCTTTATGCCCCCGTGTTTCAATCTACAGAACATCTTTGTGGATCAAGTTACACACGATACAAAGCAATACGCATTGGCCAATGCATTGGCGATCGTCGGCGAGGTTCCATTTGATTCCCACGATGCCCTAAATGACGCAAGGAGCGCAGCGCTTCTCTGCACACATTTAGGCCTCATAAGGGGACTGAACGAGTACAAGGAGACCGTAGAGAATAGAAATGGCATCGTTGAGAGTTACGAGTTTGAAGAGCCCTATGCCGATATTGGCGATGCTCTGAGCGATGACTACGTTGTATCCTTCGAGTGTCCACATTGCGGCGAGATCGTCTGGGGAGAAAACTGGATCCGAAAGACGGGTACAAATCTCCTGTCTCTATCACAGTGCAGCGATGGACAAGAATACCTTATTAGCCTCAAATTCCGACCGATTGCAGAGAATAAGGTTGTTGTGAAGCGGCTGGTCTATGCTCTGACGGATGAACTGCGAACGGACTATCAGCAGTGTATGGAGCAGGCTGCTGCATGGAGCAAATATGTGATCCCCGCATACTCGTTTTGACTGTGAGGAAATAACCATGTTGAAGCTTTTCGATACCGTTACCTTGAAAAATGATGATCCCGAAACTGGGGTCAAAGCAGGGACTGAAGGAACCATTGTCGATGTACTCGGTAACGGCAAAGCATTTACCGTTGAATTCTTTGATGAAGATGGGAATACAATAGAGGCATCCCTTTATACAGAGTACACTCCAGCGCAATTACAAAAGGTCGAAACAGCCCTGACTCTAACATAGCAGATTTAATCTGTGCAAGACGCGCTCAATGGCGTTTAGAGCGCAGGATTCCATAAAATGCAAAAATGCAAAAAGCTATATAGAGGACTGGACATGCGCATTTTGACCTGTTATAATAATATAATACATCCGGGTATAGCGAAGTTGGTATCGCGCCTGGTTTGGGACCAGGAGACCGTGCGTTCGAGTCGCACTACTCGGACCAACGAAAAAAGGGACTCTGAAATTGCTGATTTCAGAGTCCCTTTTCCTTGTTCAATGTCTACTGTGATGTTGGATCTAAATCCGTCGAATTCGACGGGTTTAGGCAGTTAGCCAGATTCGATTCATAATCACCACGCACTACCGCACTCGGTGAGTGAACGACATTAACCTGCACATTGACACTTGCGTTCATAAAAACGCCGATCTTTTCAGCCGCGCCTCGCTTCATTTGTTCTGTCACATGCGTGTAAGTGTCCAGCGTGAATGCGGCACTATAGTGGCCGAGCATGCCAGCGACCGTTTTTGCATCTACGCCGCTCTGAATTGCTAAGGTCGAAAATGTATGTCTCAAATCATGAAAGCGAACGCTTTCATCCACTCCGGCAGCGGCGAGCATTTGTTTGTGTAAATGTCGAAGAGAGTCCGGACTCCAGTAACCATTAGTTCTTGGACACCAAAACATGAGGGGACTATCCGGATGCTTGTTGTGCTCATCTATGAGCAAAGCAACAGTATTCTCCGGAAGAGCTATTGTTCGAATCGAATTCTCAGTCTTCGGTACAGAAATGCACAACTCTCCCCCAGAACGAGTGAGCTGCTTGTTAACCGTCAGCATTCGTGTTTCCGGATTCAAGTCGGCCCACTCCAGGCCAAGTAATTCTCCCCGTCGAAGCCCACTTGTCAATTCCAAATAGAAAAGCGCATAGACCCCAAGTCGCTTTGCCTCATTCAGATATGCACCTATCTTGTCCTGCGGCAGGACGTGCATTTCTTTCTTTTCACGCTTTGGAGTTTTGCAGTTATCGCAAGGGTTGAAGGGAATAATCCGCTCCTTAACTGCCTGTTTCAGAGCGCCGCTCAATACCGCATGAATGTGCTTCACGGTGCTTGCAGACAATGGCTCATATTTCCGATTTCCATGGTTGTCTAAGCGGCCATGTGTGTGCAGATCATTGTAGAATCGTTGGATCTGAATCGAGCTGAGTTTTGAAAGCTGGATATGGCCCAAAACCGGGATGATGTGGTTCTCGATCATGCTCCTATAACCATCTGCTGAGCTAGGGCGAAGATTTGGCTTTGTGTAGGAATCAAACCAAAGCCGAATCCATGTAGAAAGGGGCTGTGAATCATATCCTTTGCCCTTGCGATAATAAGGCCCTGTATCCTGTTGGATGGCTCGTGCTAGCTTCGCTGCGCATTCTTTTCGTGTCTTAGCAAAAACGCCCTTCTGAATACGCTTTCCCGTCAGAATATCGTAGCCGGCAGTATATCGACCTTCCCAACAGCCGGGGTATCTCTCTCGAATGCTGCCTTCGCCATTCGCTCTTTGCCTACCAGCCATAATGATCTCTCTTTTCCATTTGCGTCTGAGCATCAAGCCACGAGAGAAATTTTCCTTTGTCAATATAGACCCTTTGACCACTTACCGTATGGGGAAAGCCATCGCTCTTTAGAAGTCTATATGCAACCGTAAGACTGCATCCGAGGGTCTTTGCAACGAGCGGCATCGTCATCACATCCGGAAGATCTTCTTTGCGCCGGATTCGCGGCATCTTACTATCGTCCATCCTTGTCACTCCGTATAGAAGAGAGAGTCCTTCTCTTCTGTTTGCACATTTAGCCAGGTAAGGAATTTGTCTTTCGGCACGAAGATACGACTTCCAACTTTGAAGGCAGGAAAGTCGATGCGCTTCACAAGCTCATAGACCTGAGACAGCCCGAGGCCGAGAAAATTGGACACCTCTTGAACATTGAGGATAAGGGGGAGCTCATCGGAACTCTTATACTGGCAACTTTTCATTTTGCATTCCTCCTGTGAAGTAATCTATATCAATACTTACGAGGAGGTTTGGTAACCAACAACAGGTTCGTACAAATTATCAGCAATAGAAAGCAGAAACTGCATTTTATTTGTGGCGAATTTGCCGCAATTAAACGACAGTTGCGTTGGGACGTTATGAGATTAGCTAAAAAAGAAGCACTTACGGATCAATACCGTAAGTGCCTCTCTATGGGTTTTCAAATTACTGGATGGCGTCTTTGAAAGCCTTTCCAGGTTTGAATGTAGGCGACTTGGAAGCAGGAATCTCAATCTGCTCACCCGTGGCAGGATTCTTGCCAGTACGAGCAGCACGTTCTTTGACCTCAAAAGAGCCGAAGCCCACCAGCTGCACCTTGTTGCCAGCCTTCAGAGTGTTCTCAGTAGTTGTGATAAATGCTGCGAGAGCAGTCTCACAATCCTTCTTGGAAAGGCCACTCGTTTCAGCCATTGCAGCAATCAATTCAGTCTTATTCATGTTTTTCCCCTTCTTTGATTATGTATCTTTGGCGCTTTGTTATTATAACGAGTGTGAGATGGAATGGCAATACTTTCTTGATCCATTGCCGGCGTATACTCGTTGCTGAATGCATAAGTGCTGGCCCTTGCAAAGGTCGGCCCGTTATGCTAAAGTAACATATGTAACATACACACGGAGGAACGATGCTATGCTCAGTCAGGAAAAGCAAAAGAAATTAGCGTATGTCGCACGCAGATACTATCTGGAAAATCAGCGGCAGAGCGATATTGCAAAGGAATTAGGGGTTTCCAGGCCCTTAGTCAGCCGGATGCTTTCTGAAGCGCGTGAACTTGGTGTGGTGGAAATTACGATCCATGAGCCGGGGGCGCGGGCGGAGCGCCTGATGGAGCGGCTACATTTGTACAGCGCCATTCAAAACGGCGTTTTAATAGAAGATGGGAAAGATGAGGACGAAACCAATCGCGCGCTTTCTCAGGGAGCGGTCGAACTGCTTCAGAATATAGGAACTCAACGGCTTGGAGTTGGCTGGGGCTATTTGATCGGACAGCTCGTGACATGGTTGGAGACAAATCCTCAGCAAGACAGCTCCATCACAGATATTTGCCCGCTGGTTGGCAATGCCAATATCCCTGCTCGGAATTACCAATCCAATGAAAATGTCCGCTTGATGGCACAACAGTTTGGCGCAGCTTCGCACTTTCTCTACCTGCCTGCATTGCCGGACAACCAAGAGGAGAAACGCCTGCTCTGCTCAACGGAGGTCTATCACCAGATCGAACAGCAGTGGGAACAGATTGATACCGCCCTCGTCAATATCGGCAATTATCCGTCCAGCCCTGACTTTGCTTCACTCGTTCGCTATGGCGACTTGCTCCAGAAGCAGCACGCCTGCGGCCGGATGCTCATTTACTATTTCAACGAGGACGGGACGGTCATCCAGTCGGATCAGGATTTTGCCATTCAAATCCCGCTTGATCTTCTGCGGAAATGCCCGAACATCATCGGAGTCTGTTCGGCAAATACCAGTGAGAAGGCCCTGTGCGGTGCCCTGCGGTCCAATGTGCTGACGCATATTGTCGCCCGGTCTTCTCTTGTGCAGGCATTATTCGACAAATAAGTTACATATGTTACGCTCGGAATATGATTTATTCCGAGCGTCATTGTTGTTCTGACAAATTGCACATTTTTAATAGGTTGTATTCGGTATATATGGTGAAATTCTGTCTCTGCTATTGACATCTGTTACGCTCTACATTATCATAAATTCACAAATGTAACACAAGGGCGATGGAAGGAGGTGAAGCGAAATGACGAAAACAGAATTTGCAGCACGGCTGCAGCAGGCTTGCGCGTCGGTGACGGCTGCAGAGCAGGAACTGACGGAAATTGACTCCAAGTTTGGAGATGCCGACCACGGCTTGACCATGACCAAGATCGCCGGTGCGATCTCCGGTGCGGTAGCCGAATCCGACGGCGGCATTCAGTCCATGCTGGATGATGCGGCTATGGCTGTTATGGTGTTGAATGGAGGCAGCGCCGTTCCCCTGTGGAATACTTGGCTGGATGGAATGCAGGAAAATGCCCCCGACGGAGACGAGATCGACACCGCAGGACTTCAGGCAATTTTTGCTCGGGCTCTTGAGGCGCTGAATGAGATGTCGGGTGCCCAAGTGGGCGACAAGACCATGATGGATGCCCTGATCCCCGCCAGCGAGGCAATCGCGGCATACACAGGAAATGACGAGCAGGAGTTGTTTGCCGCAGCAGCTGAGGCAGCGACTCGAGGTGCCGAAGCCAGTAAACAGTTCGTGTCCAAGTTTGGACGGGCGAAAAGCTATGGCACACAGACCATTGGAACGCCGGACGCGGGCGCAACTTCAATGGCGTATTTTTTCCGCGGGCTGGCGCAGTTCTGAGTACAAACAACTGATCTGAAATGAGAGGTATTTTACATGAACATGAAGAAGTTTATCAATGCCCCCGAAACGATTACCGATGAGGAACTGGTTGGCCTGGGTCTGGCCTACCCCGACATTCTTGATGTGGACGGTCATCTGGTCATCAGCAAGGATCTGGCCGACGCCGACCGTGTGACGATCGTGACCTATGGCGGCTCCGGCCACGAACCCGCTCAGGCTGGCTTTGTGGGCAAAGGTATGCTGGATGTCCAGGCTGTCGGCGATATCTTCGCTGCCCCCAACGGCAAGCTGGTGTTTGACGCCATGAAGCTGGCGGATAAGGGGCACGGCGTGCTGCTGCTGACCTTAAACTATGCCGGTGACCAGCTGGCTGGCAAGCAGGCGATGAAGCTGGCTCAGAAGGCTGGCCTGAATGTCCGTCAGGTAGTTACCGGCGAGGAAATCCAGTACGATCCCAACGGCGAGGATAACAAGCGCGGTCTGGCCGGTGCGGTGGCTCTCTACCACATTGCCGCAGCCGCAGCCCGAGAAGGAAAGAGCCTGGATGAGGTGGCTGACCTTGCTCAGCGCTATGCCGACAACATGGCGTCCATCACCGTTAAGTCCACCGATGCCACGCACCCCCAGAACGGAATGTCCTTCGGTGATCTGGGCGAGACAGATCTGATGGAGATCGGTGCCGGTCAGCATGGCGAGGGTGGCGGCATCCGAGTGCCTATGTCGTCCTCTAAGGAGACGGTGGCCCTGGTGGCTGAGGCTCTGTGCAAAAATCTGGAGTTGAAGGCTGGCGATAAGGCTTTCGTTATGATCAACGGCTGCGGCGCAACTACCATGATGGAGATGCTGGTGCTGTTCAAAGATACTGTGGAATTCTTGAAAGCCAAGGACATTGAGGTCGTCGGGAGCATGGTCGGTGAGATCCTCACCGTGCAGGAAGCCGGCGGTTTCCAGATGAATATTGCCAAGTGGGATGAGGAGTTCACCCGCCTTTGGAATACACCCTGCCACACGCCCGCGTTCAGCAAGGAGTAAGCCATGGCCGATAATGTTGGAAATAAGGCAGCACACGATTATCATTTGGATGTGCCTGCTGTACAGGAGGGCTTCTATGTAAAAGGCGCCTCCAACTGTGACTGGGGAATGAAAAACCGTATGGCGCGGCTGTTTGATCCCAAGTCAGGCAACACGGTCATGCTGGCCTTTGATCACGGCTACATAATGGGTCCTACGGCGGGGCTTGAGCGTATCGACCTTGTCATCCCGCCCCTGATCCCTCATGTCAATGTGCTGATGGGGACTAAGGGCATGATCCGCTCCTGCATCTCTCCCTCCGCGCAGGTAGCCAAGTGCGTCCGAGTGACCTACGATACGACTGTTCTGTTCGACGATATGTCCAACGGCGGTGGAATCGCCTGCGATATTGAGAACGCCCTCCGGATGAATGCCGACTGCATGGCGGTTCAAACCTTTATTGGCACTCCCGGCGAGTCCCGTTCGCTGGAGTTGCTGTGCCGCACCGCTGATGCCGGTACCCGCTACGGCATTCCCACCTTGGGAGTGGTGGCCGTAGGCAAACAGATGGAGCGGACGGAGAAGTTCTTCCAGTTGGCCACCCGCGTGCTGGCGGAAAACGGGGCTAACGTGGTCAAGAGCTACTTCTGCGAGGGCTTTGAGCGGGTAGCCGCTGCCTGCCCGGTGCCCATCGTCATTGCCGGCGGCAAGAAGCTGCCGGAGTTGGATGCACTGGAGATGGCCTATCAGGCCATTGATCAGGGAGCTCACGGCGTAGACATGGGCCGGAATATCTTCCAGTCCGACTGTCCCGCGGGTATGGCTCAGGCCATTGGCAAAGTTGTCCATGAGGGCTATACCGCCAAACAGGCCTATGAGGTCTATCAGGAAGTTAAAAATCAGAACGCATAGGCAAATAAAATAGAAGAGGGCCCTTCAAAAGAAGGGCCCTCCCGGAAACTGCGGAATACGTCGATGTGATCTCATCGTGCGAGGATAAGATCACCGCCTTCGTGCAGCAATTTGATTATATACTACATTTGAATAAATTGCAATGCGAAGGATTTATTTTAAAGAAAAGAGGGATCCTTCCATGACTGCAAAGAAATACTTTCCCATCGCTTTATTTATCGGCCTACAGGCCGCTGTCCTCCAGGCTATTGACCAGGCCATCTGCGCCGGTATCGTTCCCCTTTTCGCCGGCGGCGGATGGATCTCTTTCCAGGCTTGGGCCGTGTACTTCATGGGCGGCTGCACCGTTAAGAACGGTGTCCGCGCCATGATTGGCTATGTGATCGGCATGGTAGCTTCCATCGCCATTATCTTCTGTGGCGGCCAGTTGGGGGCGCTGGGCTTTTGGGCCATGCCCCTGGTGCTGCTGGTACTGGTTCCTATCATCCTGTATCTCGATATTGCCCCAGAGATGATCAATTTTGTTCCTGCCGTGTTCGTCGGCGCGGGTGTGTTTTTCGGTATCATGAGCTATATCCCCGGTGCTACCTTCGGCAATGCCTTCATCAGCGAGGGGATCTATGCCCTGATCGGTCTGGTCTTTGGCTGGCTGACGATCACTTTCCGGGGCTGGTATGAGGCCAAGTACGTCAATAAGTAATATAGCAGGTATGTCCTGCAAATAAAAGGAGGAGACTCGTTATGTCCGCTACCTATATGCACATCGGTATTCCTATCACGAACCGCAAGCCCAACATGACTTACAATGAAGGTGCAAAGTTCTGGGTTAGCAATGTTGACGACTATGACTATAAGATCGAGTACCTGAAGTTTGAGGAGGGCACACCTTTCCCTGAGGAGATCCACCGCAACCCGCATGTTGCCTATAAGGTGGACGACCTGGAGAAGTACATTGCCGATGCCGACAGCGTCATCTGCGGCCCGATGGCAGCCAATGACAAGGGCGATCGGCTGGCATTTGTCTGGAAAGATGGCGCCATTCTGGAACTCTACCAGGAGGCTTGAGTTTCAAAGCCACAAAAAAGTAAATGCAAAAAGACGAGCAGCAATCTGCTCGTCTTTTTTCTTGCGGTTGTTCTGCTGAACTATACAAGGTCTGTCCTGATGGGCTGGCTCTATGTATACCAAAAAGCATACTTTTTGACGGACTGAACTGAACATGAAAAGCACGCCCCAAGAGTGCGCCAAAACATCGGCGTTCACTTTTGGGGCGTGTCATTTTCGCTTCATACATTTTGGGTCAGCGGGGGCAACGAGGAGCTTCCCACTAGCCCTCAGCTTTTGTAAAGATTATTTTGTTATCAACGACTTCGAAAAGCAGCTCATCTCCGTCATTAAGATCCAATGCATTTCGCACCCATTTTGCAATATGGATCTGCCCATCACTAAACATAGTTGTAACATACGAATTAAGGCTCTCTCTAGTTACTCCTGGGATCAAGCCATCATCAATAGCGCTGTAAATCGTTGCTCGAGCTTTTGGGGCAGTGCTCCACTTTTCTTCTTGCAATCTATCAATAATTCTTGCTGGGCTTAATTTTTCTTCTAGGATTAGCCTTGCAATGTGCTGAGCCAGCTCAGGAGAAATAGAGCAAATTGCCGGTCGTCCCTTTTCGGATAAATGACCTCTGTATTGTTCCTCAGCATGGCCCGGATCATAGATTCCATTGATGGAGCCTCGATCTATTTCCCGATAAATCGTTGCGTTATGGATGCCTAATGCACGAGCGATATCCACTTTCTTAGTGCCTTTGTCTAACAATTCTTTTATCCTTAGTCTTTGCTCATATGATAGGTGACTGTATGTTCTTGGCATGCATCGCGCCCCCAACATTTATTCTCATTATTATTCTATAATCCTGTTCTTCCCGTGCGATGAACAATTTAGGGCAAATCTTATTTCGGAGTGCAGGCACCACCCTGCATGGGCAGCTTGTTGACACCCTTGTAGTCCACGAACTTGCTGGCAGATGGTTTTGCAGCCGGCACTTTCTGTACGGTGCTGCCCATCATTGCCTTCATCTTTTCGATCTTCTTATCGAGTTTAGGGGTAGGTTGTCCATTCCGGGTTGCCTGCGCCTTGGCCTGCGTGAGCCGCTGGTATTGTTGTTTCAGAGAGAGTTCCTGCTTTGCCATGCTGTGCTCCTTTCTATTACAAGACCCCTATTTTCTTTATAATATCAAATAATGTGCTTTTCTTCAAGCAATGCCCAGTTTCTTATAATACTCCTTATGAGAAAATCGGCGATGAAGTGCGGTCGCTGGCGGATGAGGTACCGTTCGACATCCCCGATTCATGGGAGTGGGTGCGGCTCATTGATGTCTGTGAGTACATCCAACGTGGAAAGTCACCGAAGTATTCTCCAATCAAAAAGTACCCTGTTGTCGCCCAAAAGTGCAATCAATGGAGCGGTTTTTCGATTGAAAAGGCACAGTTTATTGAGCCGAATTCTCTGTCCTCCTATGGGCCTGAGCGTCTTTTGCAGGACAACGACCTAATGTGGAACTCTACTGGCCTTGGCACACTTGGACGAATGGCTATTTACAAAACCACAGCTAATCCGTATGAGCTGGCTGTTGCTGATAGCCATGTCACCGTTATACGCCCTCTGAAACAGTTTGTTCTCCCGGAATACTTGTACTACTACTTTGCCAATCCAAGCGTACAAAGCGTTATAGAAGATCAGGCAGACGGTACTACGAAGCAGAAGGAACTTGCCACAGCGACCATCAAAGCGTATCTAACACCAATTCCTCCCCTTGATGAGCAACGCCGTATTTTGGCGAAACTGTCGGAAGTCCTACCAGTAGTGAAGAACTATGGCGTAGTATACGATGAAACCACAGCAATGCAGGAAGCCTTCCCTGAGTCCCTCAAGAAGTCGATTTTACAAGAGGCAGTCCAGGGCAAGCTGGTACCGCAAGACCCATCTGACGAGCCTGCAGAGGCTCTGCTGGAGCGTATCCGGGTGGAGAAGCAGCGGCTCATCAAGGAAGGCAAAATCAAAAAGAACAAGCACGAATCTGTCATTTTCAGACGGGATAATTCTCATTATGAAAAGCGTGGCTCAGAAGAGGTTTGCATCGACGATGAGATACCATTTGAAGTGCCGCCCTCTTGGGCTTTAATAAGGTTGGACAACATAGGCATCTATAGAAAGGGACCCTTCGGCAGCAGCTTAACCAAGAGTATGTTCGTACCAAAGGGTGCTGATACAGTAAAAGTGTATGAGCAAAAGAACGCTATTCAGAAGGACCACACTCTCGGAACATATTATATTACCCGCCAATATTACGAATCAAAAATGAGAAGTTTCACAGTCGAGCCGGGTGATATTCTTGTTAGCTGTGCAGGAACCATCGGGGAAACCTATGTCCTACCAGAGCAGATTGAGCTTGGCATTATAAATCAGGCTCTTATGCGAATGACAATTTTTGCGCCGATAGACTTGGATTACTTTCTCCTGTATTTCGACTATGTCCTAAAACAGACGGCAAAAGAGAGCAGTAAGGGTTCCGCCATAAAGAACATACCGCCATTCGAAATATTCAAGAAACTGATTCTGCCGCTCCCGCCATTAGAGGAGCAAAAACGCATAGTCGAGAAAGTGCGTGAACTCGAAAGTCTCTGCAATTCGCTATGTTCATAAACTCATTATTCTCATTATGAGAAGTTGGACGGTGTGGAGCGGTGTATCGATGATGAACTGCCGTTTGAGATACCTGATTCGTGGGTATGGGTGCGCCTTGGAACTGTTTTGGAAATTGCACGAGGAGGTTCGCCCCGGCCAATTCAGCAATATCTTACAACCGAGCGAGACGGGATAAACTGGATCAAAATCGGCGATACGGATAAAGGCGGAAAGTACATTTACAAAACGAAGGAAAAAATCCGCCCGGAAGGGGTTACAAAAAGTCGTATGGTCCATAGTGGCGACTTTTTACTCACAAATTCAATGAGCTTCGGACGCCCCTATATTCTCAAGACTGATGGCTGTATCCACGACGGGTGGCTCGTATTGTCGAATAGATTTGATTGTTACTCTGTGGATTTCCTTTACTACATTCTTTCATCGCCGTTTGCATACTACCAGTTTTGCGATAGCGTTAGTGGTGCTGTGGTAAAAAACTTGAACAGCGATAAAGTGTCAAATGCGCTCTTTCCACTTCCTCCGCTCAACGAACAGCGCCGCATTGTCCAGCGTATTGAAGAGTTGTTCCCGTTGGTCAAGGGACTGTAAAAAGAATACGGTATAATCATAGTGAAAGGAGGTCTTTCACTATGATAGAAGAATTCGAAAGACACTTGAGAGGCACAAACCTCTCGGAAAACACGATATCCTCGTACCTTTTTGCCATTCGGCAATATAACTCGCAGTACGACGGTATCACGAAAAAGAACCTGCGGGCGTATAAGGTGTGGTTGATAGAGAACTACAAACCAAAGACTGTCAATCTGCGTCTGAGGGCAATCAACTGCTACTTGGAGAGCATCGGCAAAGAAAGCTGGAAAATGCCGTTTGTACGAGTGCAGCAGAAAGCCTTTCTGGAAAATGTTGTCAGCGAGGCCGACTATGAATATTTTAAAACCTGCCTCAAACGAGATGATGAGCTGTTCTGGTATTTTGTAATACGCTTTCTGGCCGCAACTGGCGCACGGGTCAGTGAGCTCATACAGATCAAGGTGGAACACATCAAGCTGGGGCATTTGGATTTATGCTCGAAGGGTGGTAAGCTCCGACGAATATACATACCAAAAGCTCTGCAAAATGAAGCCCTTTCTTGGCTGAACGATAAGCACCAAGAAAGCGGCTTCATTTTTTTAAATAAATACGGGGACAGAATCACCACCAGAGGTATTTCCGGGCAGTTAAAAAAGATGGCTGTCCGGTATGGCATCGACCCAGTGGTCATTTACCCACATTCCTTCCGCCATCGCTTTGCAAAGAGCTTCTTGGAGCGCTGCAATGACATCGCATTCCTCGCCGACCTTATGGGGCATGAGAGTATTGAAACCACCCGCATATACCTCCGCAAAACCTCGACTGAACAACGGGCTATCGTTGATGAGGTCATAGACTGGTAAAATAAGAACCCAGGCATACGCTCTGCTTTGGCGTATGCCTGGGTTTTTCTGGTTTTTTAGAGTTTATCTATGTGTATTTGTAGGCGTTCAGTCTGATCGACTATTCGCTGCTGTTCCATAAGCGGCGGTAGTGGAATCAAATACTCGTTTGCCTTTACAATGGTGATTGTACCCACTGTAGTACCCGCAGAGTTCTGCTTGATTTGTTCCTCCATATATGGCGAGTACATCAAGAGTTTCAGATACGCGGGGTTAATTTTACCGAAATTCTCAAAGCAAATAACGCTGGCGTC
Organism: Hominicoprocola fusiformis; assembly: GCA_040095065.1. GTDB lineage: Bacteria > Bacillota > Clostridia > Oscillospirales > Oscillospiraceae > Hominicoprocola. Next base: position 49,205 of record JBBNGO010000001.1, on the reverse strand, counting down.
CTTATAATAAAAACGGTCGCCGTCCTTGACAATGTAAGTTTTTCCGAGTGTACCAACGGCCGTGACCATCAGATCCCCAGGATGCGGTACACCACTGGAAGAGAATTCGGTATACTGCGCTTCTGTGATAAACAGTTCGTTATTCACAGAGCCCGTATCTGCCAATTTCCCAATCTCCCTGGCTCTGTAAAACGGGACTCCTTCGCTACGCCAATCGGACTGGTGAACACGCCGAGCTGAAACAACATTGACGATTGATTTTAAGCGGCACCAGCACCAGTTCTCTGGTATCTCAAAGGGCAGTTCATCGTCGATACAACACGCCACACCATCCAACTTCTCATAATGAGAATTATCCCGTCTGAAAATGACGGATTCGTGCTTGTCCTTTTTGATTTTGCCCTCCTTGATGAGCCGCCGCTTCTCCGCCCGGATACGCTCCAGCAGAGCCTCTGCAGGCTCGTCAGATGGGTCTTGGGGTACCAGCTTACCCTGGACGGCTTCTTGCAGTATCGACTTTTTGAGGGCTTCTGGGAAGGTACCTTCCAGAGCCTGTAGCATAGTGGCTTTTTGGGCATAATCCTTGATAACTAATTCAAGATTCTGAATTCGTGCTACAATCTTTTCTTGTTCTGCAAGCGGCGGAACAGGGAGAAGAATTGTTCCAAGTTTATCTCCGGAGATGTGAACGATTATATCCCCAGTCGCTAATGCAACCTTACGGCTGATAATATACGGCGAGGCCATAATATAGGAAAGAAATAGCGGATTCATTCCGTGCCGTGTCCAAAAGGCAAGATCACCGCCAGCGGCAACTGGATTAGCTCCTAAATACGCTACTGCTTTGGCAATATCCGGCTTATTCTCGCCGGTGAGTGTCATAAGCACATCACCATAGGAAAAATGTTTGCATTTTTCATCGAGTTCGGCAGAGATGAATGAAGTGGCAGCAGTGAACGATGTCTGATAGGTTGTATAAAGCTCTCCATATCGGACGCATGGACATCCCTGCGGGACTGTTTCATTCCGTTTAATACCGCTTCCGCGCACAATCTCACCCAATGAACGAATACGCACCCATTCCCACGAATCGGGGATGTCGAACGGCACCTCATCCGCCAGCGACCGCACTTCATCGCCTATTTTCTCATAAGGAGTATTATCGGCACCTTTGAAGATGACGGAGGGGTTCTTTTCGCGCTTGATTTTCTTCTCTTTGATGAGCCGCTCTTTCTCTGCATGGATGCGTTCCAGCAAAACGCTAGCGGGTTCGTCATTTGGGTCCTGCGGCACAAGCTTGCCCTGAACAGCCATCAGGAGAATGGAGTTTTTCAGTTGCTGCGCAGTCATTCGGCGGCCTCCTCCGTAATGTCAATGCCAAGGATATCGGTGATCTGGGCAAGGATGCGGTCAATGTCAGCATTCAGGCTGGCCCGTTTTTCCTGATACTGCAGAATCAGTTCCTTCGGCGGAAGGATCTCCTCCTCTTCATGAGGATAGCCGCAAAGATCAATATTGTAATTCCGCGCCTTCAGCTCTTCAACAGAATATTTCTTCGCCTTGTCAAAGCCGCCAATAGTGATCTCCTCACGATTGTCCCACCACTCAACGGCCGGAGCAAAATGCTCCAGCTTCATGGGCTTCGTCTTGGAGAAGTTCTTATATCCTTCCGGCATATCCAAGCGGTAGAACCAAGTTTCCGTCGTGGGATGCGTCCGATCGAAGAACAGAATATTTGTCGTGATAGAGGTGTACGGTGCAAAAACGCTATGCGGCATGCGTATAATAGTGTGAAGGTTAAATTCAGATAGCAGTTTTTCCTTAATTGCAATCTTTGCATTATCAGTGCCGAACAGGAAACCATCGGGGAGAATGACAGCGGCACGGCCGTTCTGTTTGAGCCGATACATAATCACGGACATGAAGAGGTCGGCAGTTTCACTACTTGCAAGATCTGCAGGAAAGTGATTCTTGACCTCTGTTTTTTCATGTCCGCCGTAAGGGGGATTCATAAGAACTACATCGAACTGATCTTCCTCGGTATAATCAAGCACATCCCGCAGAAGTGAGTTGTCATGATACACCATCGGAACATCAATGCCGTGCAGCAGCATGTTCGTGATGCACAGAGTATACGGGAAAGGCTTCTTCTCAATCCCATAAATAGAGGTTGCATACTCCTGCTGGTCTTCTGCCGTTACGACCTGCTTACTCAGTTCATTCAACCAACTAGTCAGAAAGCCCCCTGTGCCGCACGCAAAGTCTGCGACCTTTTCGCCGAGCTTCGGTTTAATTGTCTTCGCCATAAAATCAGTCACAGCACGAGGCGTATAGAATTCACCAGAGGATCCGGCGCTCTGGAGTTCCCGTAAAATGGACTCATATATTTCCCCAAACGCATGGCTCTCCTCGTAATCATCCAAATCCAGGTCATCGATGATATTGATCACTTGGCGCAGCAAAACGCCGTCCTTCATGTAATTGTTCGCATCCTCAAAGGTTGTCTTGACAATAGCCTTTTTGATGGGTGTTGCTGCAGTCACATTAAGCCCCTTCAGAGTTGGGAAGAGTTTATTATTCACAAAATCAAGAAGCGCGTCGCCCGTCATCGCCTTACCCGACTTATCATCAGCGGCCCAGTTATTCCAGCGGCATTCTTCTGGAATAATTGATGTATAGGGCCGATCTGTATATCGCCATTCCTCTTCCTTTGTATTGTAGACTTTCAAGAAAAGGATCCAGGCCATCTGCTCAATGCGCTGAGCGTCACCATTCACTCCCGCATCATTCCACATGATGTCCCGAATGCGCTTTACAAAACCTGTTAAACTACTCATGATTAACCCGCCTCATATAATTCATTCTCAAGTTCATGAACAGCTTCGTTATACTTATCCTCGCCGCCGAAGAACTTGAATATCCTCTGGATCTTCCCAAATTTTGCGAATTGTGGAGTTGTCAGAATAGCTTCATGCTCTAACTCATAGATTCCGACATTCATATACTGATCCAGAAGTGCTTCCAAGACCTCTCTTGCCACCCCACTATACTTGCTGAGGAAATCCCGCTTCTTCACATTGTTGGCTCTCTCTTTTCTGGTAAGCGGCTTTTTGTCAAAGGCAACATGGCAGATGAAATCGAAGTCATCTACATCGCTCATATGCTGATCCGCTTTCAGTGCTTCAAGGTCAATCCCCTTGCTGGCCAACAATTCTTGAATCTTCTTTTTCTTTTCCTCGGATGTCCACTGCCGAATAAAGTTGTCGAGGGAAGCGTATGTACCAATAATATTCGTTTTGGTGTAATCGACAATGCTCTCCTGCCGCAGGAGTTTCCCATTCGTATCATACACAGAGACCGTTTTATTGATTATGCGGACACGACACCCATTTTCATCAACAATGGGCTTTTCTTCTGGTGGATACGGTGGATCAACTGGGTCAGGGTCGGGATTTGGTTTAGGTCCAGGAGGACAGGGACCGGGACCACGCTTTTCTCTCCCATAATCTTCATCAATTTCAATCGGGCCATCCCAATCAGGATCAGCAAAAAGGGCTGTAACACCGCGAATGTCCATAACTATAAAATAGGTCTTTCCATCTTTTTCGCGTATTCTTGTGCCTCTTCCGATAATCTGCTTAAACTCAGTCATTGAGTTGATCCACTCGTCTAAAACGATGAGCTTTGTCATCTTGCAGTCGGCTCCAGTTGACAACAGCTTAGATGTCGTTGCAATGACCGGCGTTTTCGACCCGACCGAAATGAAGTAGTCGAGTTTATCCTTGCCAAAAGTATCGTTGCCGGTAATGCGTACAACATAGTCGGGATACTTTTGCATCATATCAGGATTCTGCCTTGCGAGCTCATTTCTCATACGAAGTGCAGCATCTTCTGTTGCGCAGAACACAATGGTTTTGGACATCCGATCAGTCGCTTTGAGGTAGTCTGTTATTTCTTTTGCGACTTGGACAATGCGGTCTTCAATTATGATGTTATAGTCATAATCCCTGTTATTATAAATTCGGTCGGGGATCTCATGCCCGTAAATATCAAGTTGACCTTTCCGTGGGCGCCAACCATCGCCAATGTCGGTCGTTATATTGATGACTTTGAAAGGCGCCAGAAAACCATCCTCGATGCCATCTTTCAGGCTATAGACATATACCGGCTCGCCAAAATAATCTATGTTGGAAACATACTTAGTCTCTTTTGGGGTTGCGGTCATGCCAATCTGGGTTGCCGAGGAGAAATACTCCAAGATCTTCCGCCAATTGCTTTCCTTCTTGGCTGAGCCGCGATGACACTCATCAACGATTACGAGATCGAAAAAGTCTTTGCTGAATAGCTGAGCAAGACGTTCGACAGTCTCATCCCCATCTTCTGTATCGTCATCGTCTTTTCCCGCAAGTTGTTGGTAGAGTGAAAAGAATATCTCGTGCGAGGTAATCGTAAGAGGATCGTCCTTCACAAAATTGACTTTATGAATCGTTTTTTCGAGCGGAGCAAAATCCTGTTGGATTGATTGATCGACCAAGATGTTACGATCAGCCAAATACAATATTTTTTTCTTCATTCCGCTCTTTAGAAGGCGATATACAATTTGGAATGCAGTATAGGTTTTGCCTGTACCTGTGGCCATCACCAGCAAGATGCGATCTTGACCTCTGGCAATCGCATCAAGAGTCCTATTGACAGCGTTACGCTGATAATAGCGAGGGGGATATGTATTCTGCCCTGAATAGAACGGCTGCCGAATGACGGATTCCTCTTGCTGCGTGAGCCCTTCTCCATGGTTGGCTCCAGCCTTGAATCTCGCATAGAGAGCATCAGGAGCTGGAAAATCCTCCATAGAAATGCTGCGCTCTTCTCCGGTGAGGAAATCATGCTCCATAAAACCATCACCATTAGAACTGTAGGCAAATGGAATGTCCATCATTATGGCGTATTGCATTGCCTGCTGCAGCCCATCTCCGACAGCATGCTTGTTATCTTTCGCCTCAACGATTGCAATTGGAGTGCTTTCGTTCAAATAAAGAATATAGTCTGCTTTCTTGGCTTCCTTGCGGGAGACCATATTTCCTCTCAAGTTGATTTGTCCATCTGTAATTCTTGTCTCCATTGTAATGAGACTAAGCGCCCACTTTTTTGTTATGGCAGGCGTAATAAACTGAAGCTTGATATCCTCTTCAGTCATCTGCCTTTTCGATAAGACTGCTGCCATGCGATTATCCTCCAAACTTCCGATAGTTGCTGATTATCAGAACTTGATGCATATAAGAATTATGCCAGAAACTGCTTTGTCGCAGCAAACAAGGCCTTTGCTCGTTGAATATGGAAAGCGCTCATTACTGGCCAGTCTTCCTCATTTTTGATGCTGACCTCTTTAATCTCATCGTAGACTTTGCAGGCTCTAACATCGTCTTGGCAGATCCAATGCAGGCTTTTTCCGTATGCAGCCTCAATGGCATCCCGGTTTTGCTCAAGGTGATTATAGATCGTCCGATTCTTTTGATAATCACCCTGATCAATAAATATTTCGACACGGGCAGAGTCATAGTTCGCTACGCAGCAAAGGTAAACACCACTACGTGCCGTGGCTCCCATGATAGAGTTATTCTTAGATGGGCTAATATTTAAGAAAGTACCCGTTGCCTCTTGAAGTGATGGAAGGACACTCTCCCAATACTTCCGACGAATCTTGTAGCGTTCGATCTCCTCATCTGAACCAATGCCTCTACTATCATCGAGGAAGAATACGAGATCGGACGGATCCTGCTTATACTGTTCGAAGAACTTCCGCAGTAGATTGACTTTATACTGAGTCGCGGTACCAGTCCAGATATAAATATCATCATCAATTTTTACACTGCTGGAGAATTCATCTGGTGATCTGGTAACCTGGATCGACAGATCTACACTATCATCGGCATCGGCAAGGTAATTGAGATATGCCTTATTTCCATTATGCAGTTCTTTTAGAACCTCAGTGTACATTTCTACCCACGAAGTTGTTTCATGCTCAATACCACGGAAGCGGTACTTCACGATGCTATGACCGGTAAGTGTGATATCATCATCCAGCGACACTTCCTCATACTGCTTCTGTGGCGGAGTATAGCAGCTATCAGCATAGGGCCACAGCAACACAGCTTGCTGTGTAAGGTATTTACAGCGTTCTTCAAGTTCAGGAAGCCCCCAGTGTTCTTTCTGTGCGACCCATTGAGTCATTCTGATACCGCTCTGAAGATACCCATCCTCCATTGTTTTTTTCTCGCTAAAGGGAGCATTGCTATATTTCGAGTTATAGGCTGTAAGTGTCAGATTCGCCAACGTGTGCAGCCATTCTCCATGTATATTCTCTGCATCTTGCCCAAGCTCACTAGTCCAAGCGGGGGTCAATTTCTGAGGCATAATATGTTCAACTGTGTACTCACCGCTATCGAGGCGCCCGTAGACGTCCTTATACTCATTGCTGTCACCGTTTTCCAGGCGTTCAAACAGATACGCTTTGTAACGTGGGAGCATAGCGTAGATATTCTTGGTCCGCAGACAATCTGCAAAAGTCTCGTTATCAGGGAATGCGGCCTTTTCCTTTTTGGAGGTCAGTACATATTTCATTTTTTCAATGAAATTGCTGTAGGTACCGTCAAATCGCTTGATATCGGAACTCATTGTAAGGAATACCTTTGCAAGTGTATTAGAAGGCAGGTCACAAATGATACGGCGCAAGAGGTAGGATTCTACGATTCTGCAAATCTCGGCAACCTCATCCAAGGTCAAGAGGCTGCTTTCCTGTAGCCTCATTACTTCCATCAGAAACGGTCTTGTGACGCTGCTTTCAAAACGATTCAAGCGGAAAAGAGACGCCTTCAGCTTCGCAGGAAAACTCGGATGGCCAAGCAGAAGCTTGTTATACCGCTTAGCATAGCCTAGGAGATCTTTCATGATAGATTCCATTTCACCGGGCATCTTTTCGGCATATGCCTTAAACTCGGTGTAGATATCCTTCATCCCGGTGATCTTCTTCTGTTTGATGCTCAGGTAGTCGCGGATGAACGGGCTGACATCGTAGGAGTTGTTCTGCTTATCGTAGCCCGCATTCTTCTCAATGGGGTTCCAGTAATTATCGTAGTAACGCTCCTGTTCCTCAATGTCGAGGCCCATCAGAACAAAGTTGCGGATCTTATCGCCCTCATTTAACTCGAGACCGGTAGAGTTGAGGCTCTCAAAAACGAGCTGAGGATCATCGTCAGGAGGTGTCAGCGTAATGTCGATAATCTGCAGCTTTTCAACGGCCTTGAAGAGCTGGTCGATTGTAATGGCTTGTTTCTGAATCTCATTGTAGAAAAATAGATAGTTCTGAGTGATATTTGATGAACGATCAAAATCGACCGGATCACCCCAGAGGCGATCGTATGCGTCCTGGTCGCCCTTGATAGGCTTGAGCTTGACTTTGCGCTTGCGAGGATTGATCTCATCCACCAGGTACTTTTTTGTGATCTGTGCGTATAGATCGTCATCTTCGGGGATTACTTTTCCTTCCTTAATCAGGTTGGCCATAGCCAGAAGGAGTAGTGAAACGGTCGTAATTCGCTGTTGACCGTCAATCACAAGGTAGTCAGAGCTGCTCCCCATAGGATCGCTAACAGAGACAATTCCTCCAAAGAAATGCCAACGTTTTCTATCACGAATGGTACGAACAAGATCCTGGTACAGTTTCCTGCAGTGTTCCTCGCGCCAATCATAGTTTCGCTGATAGACAGGAATGATCAGCTTGTCCGCGTTTTTCAAATAATGAGTAAGAAGTTTTCCTTGGCCGTTCATGATTTACCCTCCAGCCCATCAGTGGCGTTCTTCTTTCCGGGTTTCTTATATTTCTCGGAGTAACCGATATACTTTCCGCTCTTTATTCTGGCATCCACTGGCTTTTCTGCGTCTTTCGGAAGGAGCCAACAATAACCAGCACGCTCTGCGCCCGGTATCCGCCCTTGAGAGCAAAGCGTTTGAATACGCCTGTTAGATAGGTTCCATTTAGTTGCTGCTTCGCTTATGGTCATATAATCCATCTCGACACCTCACACATAACAAAGAGGTCCTGTCGTGGCAGAACCTCTAAATGGCTGCCAAAGTACGCAGCTGTAAAACTATCAAGTATCAAGTTAATAATACACCATCATGCGAATAATATCAAGCCAGCTATGTGGATTAGCTACGACCATTTCGTGAACAATCAGCACAGACTCCCCGGTTTGCACCTCCCTTGCCACCGTAATAGGACATCTGCGCATCCTGCTTAATTCGGCCGCAAACCGTACACATGATCCATCGCCGATTGTAGCGATCCACTGTCCATTCATCAGAGGTCGGGTCATAGCTCTGGCAGATCCGGATATATTCCGCATCCAGCTCCTCTTGCGTAGGACCGGCTGGGACCACAGGCCTAGCAGCATACGGTGTTGGACGAGGATAGACAGATCTTCGCTCGAAAGATCTTTCTCGTTCTTCACGCAGCCGGATCTCTTCTTCATTCGTTCTCCTAATCTTATCGATGTCGAATAGCCGATCTTGCAAATCTCTCTTGAAGTCTTCTTTCTTTTGAATTCCCGCACCTGCAACGCAGAGGCAGCAAGGTGGCTGCGCTACATTGAAATGACAATGGGCACAATCGATCCACCGAGCAGAATACTTGCCCTTATATTTTCCAAATGAAATCGGGCACAGGTTGCCGGTTCCATGCTCCGGGGGCGAAACCGCTACAGCGTAGTACTTTTGCTTCCACTGTTCTTCTAGACGGCTGAAGACCCATTCGGTACGGTCGTTATCTTGAAGTGCGCTTTGAAGCCTATCCGGGGTAAACTCCGTATCTTGGTCAATCTTCGGCATGGAGATTAACAAAAGCGAGTAGTCCTCCGCTTTTGCTTCTTCTGCCAGTTCCACCCTATCATCGTCATCATAATAGCGGTCAAAATCCAACAGGATTCTTAACGGTGTCCCTTGCATGGTCACGCGCAGCAGCGGTGGATAAGACAGGGGTTCGCACTCGAAAGCGACAGAGTCAATCTTCATTCTTCGTGCTTCCTGCAAAAGTTCTGGATCATGCCATGCTGGGAACCGCAACATCACTGGGGGCAACGCCAAAAAGCCACTCTGTTTCAACGCTTCGGCAAACGCCTTATAGATGGCCACCTCGCTTGCATACATACACTCGTAATTTGAAACATGAGCAAAGTGGTGGCGCCGCCGCGTTCCTTTTCGTGCCTCAAATGGTTGCAGACAAGCTGCACAGATGCAGTTGCACTTTTGACCGCTGGGCACCTCGGAGATATGCTTCAACTCGCCGGTTAGCTTATTGACGCCGAAATAGATATGACTCGCTGAACGCTTTTTGATGTTCTTTGCCATATGCACCTCGCTATATTCTACCGAGATTATCTTTGAAGATCACTTGCGTTCGAATACAAAACTGATACGGTCTTGGTATTCAGGCAACTGCTCCAGATAGACATTAAGGCGCCGTGCTACCTCAGCACGCTCCAATGCTGACGCTTCTTCCGGGCTTAGGTCGTGCCCACCTTCCTCCATGATATCCACTGCCATTTCATACAGCAGCTTATCCAGAAGCTCTTCGGCGCTATCAATTGCAAGGCAGTCCATGTCGCCGACAGTACCGCGGCAACTATCGATGCTGATGTAGATATACCCGACCTTACCAGACCATACAATATCGAAGTATGGAGTTGTTTTGATGTACTCGGAGAATACGCTCATGACTCGTTCAATGGCCTCTTTCACGCTGGTGTCATATTCCTTTTTCATGTCGGAGCCCTCCTTAAAATCGAATGGATGGGAGATGCACCTCTCCATACTTATCTGCTTCATGGATAATGCGAGGATAAGCACAGTAGAAGAACAAACCTCCTTGCCTATAATCCGTTCCTGTCCGGAACTCGTTGATTAAATTGTTCTGACATTCCCGGCATTGGTTGTTATGCCAATCGTGCGTTTTCGGGCATATGTACCAGTCCCGTGGATTACCCTTGATTCGGCTGCACTTCGGCGCATAGGGTTGATTATCACGGAGGAAGGCATCAAACCGCTTCCGCTTGCTCAACAGAATGTTTTGTAGGCCGTCTTCAGTAAAAAGATCTGGCGCAAAACCATCATCAATGAAGAATCGGCGATAGTCGGCATACCCGTCATCGTCTACGATCGCCCACTCCACCTTCACGAGCCATTCGCAACCGTCGTCATCATGGTCTTCGGTGAGCTGCAGAACGATTGCTATATCTGTGGATCGTTGAGGAACAACTGAAGCGAGCGCGCGATTCGGCCACTTCCACACAAACTTGTTCTCATCATCCAGGCTGCTGGAGATATACTCATTCCCAAAGGCGTAGGTCTCATCGAACACCCAAATCACCTTATAGCCGGCCCTCATGTAGAACTTATTGCGCCGTTCAAATTCACCGGCAGAAATCGGACTGTGCTGAAACTCAATGACATAGCCGCCCATCAAGATGTCTGCACGATGGCATTCGCCCCTGTGTTCCACGACAATCTCACGAACATTTTCGGGAAAACGCGATTGCCATCCTCGGTGCCATTCAGACATATCGTATTTCCAGTCATCCATACACGAGGTCACATGAGCGAAGTGCCACGAATTGACTTCGCCCTGGCGAGGAATCACCTGGTTGCCGCACACAGGACAGTAATACTTTTGCCCCTTCTCCGCATCAAATGCGTGAACGCGGTGATGATCCGCTGTCAAAGCATATTCCAAAGTGATCCCTCCTCACAGAATAATCTAATCGCTGTCTTCTTGGCTGCTCGCGTCTCTCTGGAAGCCATACTCAAAAAAGCACATGTCTAGGATTTTGGCTGCCGGATACTCAATTCGGCTGCCGCAATGTTTCCGGAGCTTTTCAAACTCATCCTCATGGTCAAGATACAGGTTGCCAAGGGTTCGGATGGATTTCGCACTGAATACTTGGGGTGCTGCACCGGTATCAGCAAGAGCCTTTTTGAAATACCGATCATAGGCGGGTACGCAGCCCACAGTACCCAGCAAGATCTTGGTAAGCAAGGTATCCGTTGGGATGCCGGCACCGGACGCCACATAAGCTTCTGTAATGCTCTCGCTAAGTTTCATGATGCGGTCAGCATAATACTCCTGCGAGAGTTTCTCGGGAGAAAGGTCCCAGAGATCATCCCACTCCGGCTGATAAATCAAACGGACAACATCCGCATGGATCTTGTAATCCTTCTGCATGAGGAAAGAGTTTCGAAGCATACCCCAACTGGCCAAATACCAAGCCAAGTGCAGGCAGAGATAGTCGATCGTGGCGTCAATCTGCGGGCGCCTATTCAGCCGAAACGCTTCATGGCAGTACTCCCAAGAGAGATACCGGTGATGTGGATCATCCTTCATACTGTCATAGCACTCGTATCCGGCTTGAATGGCTTCAGCAAGTTTTTTCTGATCCACAACACGATAGGGCGGCTTACTATGGTGCGTGTGGCCCTGTACTTCGCCTTTCCTGAATACGACCCATTGTTCCTCTAAACTAATGGAATCCACGACATATCCCGCACTGATCCAGCTGGAGCAAAAGGATGCAGGGTTTGAGAGATTTGCCCAGGATGGTCTGTTCTTATATGCGTGGTTAGGGATTGGGATGATCTGGTTCAACTCATCGAAAGTAAGCTTAACAGAGTCTCCTCCGTGTTCCTTCAACCAATTTCCAAGTGGAGCATATTTCTCTCCAATAGCCATATCCGTCACCCATTCAGTTCATGAGGCTTGAACACTCTTTTGTCCAGCGCGAAGATGCGACTGCTCACCTCTCCCACCTGGAGACCGGCCAAGGTCTCGCGGTAGATTTCCATCCGGCTGTCAAGCATATCGATCTGGGAGAGCAGCTCGCTCTCCGCACAGATGGGCTTCACTGCAGCGCCGAATTCTGGCTCTCCGTGATGGGAAAGAATCATGTGCTGCAGCAAAACGGACTTGTCTTCAGGGATCCCCAGTTCCGAAGCTACGGAAGCAACTTCCTGTGCACCCATTACGAGATGGCCAAGGAGCTGTCCTTTCACCGAATACTCCGTGACGAGGCCGAGCTGAGAAAAGGTAAACTCCTTCTCTTTGGCAAAGTCATGCAGGAACGTGCCTGCAAGCAGCAGGCTGCGATCGATGATATCCCCGTAAAGGCCGGCCAGGAAATCAGCCGTTTTCATCATGGTCGCAGTGTGCATCAGAAGTCCAGAGATAAAGCCGTGGTGGACGCTTTTAGCGGCCGGGATCGTTTTTAGGGACTCCTTATGGCGGGCCATCATCGTGCTGCAGATCTTCCTGTAATCAGCATCCGTAATCGAACTGATCAGTCTCTCCACTTCTGCCATCGTAGTGTCCACATCAATGGGAGCCACCGGGACCAAGGCGGACAGGTCGTAAGTATCATTGTCGTCAGCCAAACGGATCCGATCGACAGTAATCTGCGGGGTGCCTCTGAACTCGGAGACAGTGCCACGGATCTTCACAACATTGCCTTCAACTGCAGAGGAGATGGGGCCAGAATAGTCCCATACTTTTATTTCGATGGAGCCGGATCGATCCGACAGAGAGGCGCTCAAAAACGGCTTGCCGGTTGCGGTTGTCTTGGGATATGCAGCTTTCAAAACATAGAAGCCCTCCACCTCATCCGAAAGGGACATCTCTGCGATCAGTTTGTTATACTCCATCTTTATTCCTCCGTAGTCGGTCTTCGTTTACTCGCCTTTGACACGAACCCCAAACCCATTGACTTCAATATCCTCGTCTGCGGGAATGAGCAAGTACTTCCGGCCATCAATAATCCTTGTCTCAACCAAGTAGCTGTGCTCCGGACCGACCGAAATTGTCGCATCGGCGGTCTTAACTTCAAAGCGGCTGCTATCAATCAGATTGGCCGGGTTCAGCGTTGCTCCATCACCGAACTGGGTGGCGCAACTATCACGGAACGCAAGGATCTTCTCCTCTTCCACACCGTTATCGCGCAGGATTGCTGCCGCATCACTGACGGAGAGTTCCAGCGGTTCGGGGTCATGGCTCTCCTTATGCTGTTCAATCTGGTCGCGGAGTCTGTCATGGATAGACTGGACCAGTTCCATATTGCAGGCATCACCCAAAGCATCGCTGAGTGCATTCTGGAATGCTTCCTTTTGCTCAGCGGCAGACATGGGGGCTGTGGTATGAAATACGCTGTCGATGACTTCCTGGTGAATCTCATCTGCCTTTCTGGAATAGAACAAGGCATTGTAGATATTAGCCGCACGATCGTCAAAGGTGGGGAACATGAATCCAAGTTCCGGTGCGGCAACGATCTGGCCGACACAACTGTGGAACTCGTTGTCTCCGGGGAAGAATCCCAACTCAGCTTTGCGCTCCTTCACAGGACAGACACAGCAAACGACATAGGAGAATACGGCATCGGATGCATCCGCGTCCATCTCGTCGTTTTTGTTCTTACGGGGGACATCGTATGAGTCATGTGCCAGGAGGATGAGGTAGTTGCTATCCCCAAGGTCAAGAGAGTTGATGATTTTCTGATAGAACTCCTCACGGATGTCACCGTCTTTCAGTTGCGAATCGCGCAGCGCCATGAGGAGGCGATGCTCATCACTGTCAGCTACCTGCTCCGTGGAGAAGATAATATCGATCAGGTTCTTCCCAAGTTTGCCGGAAAGAGCCTTCTTCAGCAGATTCAGGTACTTCTCTGCTTCGTCCTGCGGGAGAATCCCCATGGATTCATCAATGTATGAAACGATTTCACGGCTGCTATTGACAAAACAGCCATAGATGCGGCTGATAGCATTCCGATCCATACGAAAACGGCGGCGCAGTTCGCTTACTTCTTTCAAATTCAATTTAGGTTACCTCGCTTATCAAATTGGTCTGGCTGCTTGAAGCAGCAACCTCATCATATCACAGTCTGCCGATTCTGTCACATTCCGAGAACTCGTTGAATTATTCCTGCCAATCATCCTCATAGCCAGTTTCTTGAGCAATCATTATCGCAGTATCGGAGAAAACGAAGCAGTGTTTCTGCTCAGAACAAGGACACTGACAGGCCATTCTCTCTGGCTTGCTGACTCACGGTTTTGTATTGATTGTTGATTACATCCAAACAGCGTGTTCTGATGTAATCAATCGAATAGTCCCTCAAGTGTTCCACAATCGTTTCACCACACTTAACAAGAAATAAGATTTCCTACTTGGCCGACCAGTCAAGGCTTGCAACGGCCACAGGGAGAATACCCATTTGAAATGGCCTCATCGCGGGTGCCGAAGAACTCCTGCTTGTTCTTTTCCTTCATATCGTTCACGCTGGAACAGGTGGGATAGTGGAACTTCTTCGTGTTGGTATTAAGGATATAATCTGCCTGCGACGCCTCACTTCCGGTCACTGGCTCCTGCTTTTCAGGCTCTGGGGAAGGTGTGGGAGTTACCGTAGCCGTCTTCTGCTCCTCGTGCTGAGCACCATCTGACAGCTTGCTCTCGCCTGTGGCATAGTCAATCTCAATGCCCGGCTGGACATTGTAGGCAAAGACGCAGTAGGAAACCCCGGCACCCTTGTCTTCCACAGAATAGCCTTCCATCAAAACACCGTTAGCCAGCAGGTTATTCCCTTCAAAGATTGGGGTCACGCGATATAGGACATGGTTATTAGTCTCCTGGATGTAGTCGGCAACCATGTTCTCAAAGGGCAACATTCCCTCAATATTCAGATACCGTGTGCCCGTGATGAGGTTCTTCGTATTGGCGTTTTCACCAGTCAGCTGATAGCCAATGAGATGGCAGCGGTTATATAAGTACTTGCCATCAACCAAATCATCATAGCGGACGGTGTGCCAGCCGGTCGGCTTTACCATGCCGATGGATCCGCGCTCCTCGGTAGGCATCAAATCCTTCCCAATACATGCGTAAGTCACTCCGCAGCGACCGAGACTATCCAAATCACTGTAGGTCTCAAAGGATTGGGTTGTCAGCTCTGCAGCGGAGAAATAAGGAACATTCCCATTGACCGAGGTATATGCCTTACCGCTATACGCAGGCACATCGCTCGTAGAGAACCGAGAGGCTGTCGTGATCTCTGCAGGAGCACTCGATTCAGCTTGCTGATCCGGCGGTGTGGCCGGTTCTACCACTTGACTTGGCTCCGCTTCTCCCTCGCTTGAATCATCGTCAGAGGTTCCAGCGGGATCCGTCTCTGAGGGCTCCACCGGCGTGCTATCCTGCGAGTCAGAGATCTCGGTCTGCAAGGACGAGCTCGGACTATGATCGGACGGTGCCGTGTTACTGCCGCAGGCAGAAAGCATAGAAAAACAGAGTGCAAAGATCAAAAAGCAGGAGAGGATGCGCAATTTCATCTCAGATAAACCTCAATGGTAATTCGCTCGTGAGAGTGCCCGGTAAACTCAACCGACTCACATATTTTCCAGTTGCCTCCGGAGAGGTCTATATCAAAGTGCTGATCAGCGGGGTAGGTTCTGTGCCATCTGAAAATGATGATCTTCTCAATCCACCGTTCAAATGGTGCCAGAGCGGCATCTTCAACAAAACAGTAATCGCCATCAACCGCTTCCTGCAGGAAAGCGTCATCCACATTCAGGTGCTGAATGGATTCCGCATCAAATTGTTGGGCTGAGTAGTGGTTCATCCAGAGCCTAGCATCACCGACCAGCGCGGCAATATGCGCCCGCAGCATTCTGTCTTGGCTCTGACGTCGATGGTTGAACATCATGCCTCCATTATCATCTAAGCAGGCAATCACGATCATAGCGAAATCCCTTCCTTCAGTCTTCCACCTCGGTTGCGGTGAACTGCGTCATGTCACAGAACCCTTTCTCGGCCAACTCCTTGATCATGGAATCGGCATTGGCCCGCACGATTCTTGACACCTCATAATTGGTTCCACTTGCAGCGTACAGCAGCAACAACTGATCCTCCGGATCATAAACGGCCTCTTCCACTTCCAGCGCGATCAGAGCCTGATCCTCGGCATCTCTCAACAGTGCTCTCATAGGTTACCTCCGTCAGTCATCCAGCAATTCTTCGATTTCCTCGATCTTTTCATCGAGATCTTCACATCGCTCCTCCCACTCATCGTAGGCATCGCTGCAAGGATCGTCCGGCTCCTCATCTTCCAGATCTTCGCGTTGCTCTTGGAGTTCCTCCAGAAGGCTCTCAAGCTCATCGCGATCCATGCTCTCGTAGTCCTCATCGCCACCGGTGGAGGCCTTGATTGTTATCTTCACCTCGGCTTCAGTCTCAGATAAGGCGGCCAGAATAGCGCCAAGACCAAATGCTTGCTCGCTGCTGCTCACTTCACCATCCCGATTGAAATCGAATATACTCATCTGTCTTGCTCCTCTCTTTGATACGATAATGTGGGAACTATACGCATCATAGCAGGGGCTCTGTCCAAAAATACGGACAGAGCTCGCCAAAAACAACAAAAGATGTGAGGCCGCCATGCGGAAGCCCCACATCCTACTTAATCTACAAAGGTCAATCCTTCCGCAATTCCTAGCACGATAAGCTCCATCTCCGACCGAACTATGGCCTCAGACACTGTAATCCGGTAATCTCGGATAGTGTAGTCAGCTCCAACGGTAGCAGGATAGATATCAATGGCATCTTCGACATAAAGGTCAGCCAGAACAAAACCATTCTCGGCGTGGTCCTTCAAGAGAACTCGGCAATCCAAGCAAAAGTGAGAAACCTTCAGTCCCTTCGTCTCTATTGGAAGATCTACGGTTCAGGTGTGGGAGCAGGTATCGCGCCGCTCGGTATAGCCGGCGCATGATGCAAAGCTAAAGGTTCCAGTGGTCTGAATGGGCGCAATCTCATACTCCGAAAAAGGCAAATCAGGATCGTAAATCCGCATTTCATTGCTCTGACCGGTTGTGAGATTGAGGATCACCGGCGCCTGATAACGCTCCCGCTTTCCACTCCCACAAAGGGAACACGCCTCTGGCTGGCGATAGGTCAGATAAAGCGCAGTACTAGAGATTACGATTGCAGTACATAGTAAGCCTACCATCAGATGCCTCCAGTTGCCTCTGATCCACCCTCGCATAAGATCCTCCTCATAAGCTGACCAATATCACGGTCAACATTTTCTCTCATTGTACCGTAAAATGATGATGATTGCAACCAATACTGGTCAATGGGGAGAGATCATATGGAACAGAAAATCCGTCGTGACCGCAACATGGGGTCTAATCTCAGGCGGCTGCGTGATCAGTATGGCATTTCACAAGAGAAGCTCTGCGCTGAGCTCCAGCGTCGCGGCTGTGATATCGGTCGAACCGCTTATGCCAAGTACGAATCTGGAGAATTGAACATCAAGGCAAGCGTCATTATTGAGCTGCGCAAATTCTACAACTGCAGCTATGACGAGTTCTTTGCCGGCTTAGACGAATAAATCGGGGCAGCACGCTTGTGCTACCCCGATTTTCTATTCCTTGAGTTCGAAGATGTACTTCAGTGAGAAAGTGCGCCTTAGCAGTACATCGCTGAGTTTGATGAGGTTGATAGGTGCTTTGAATTCTTTGCTCGTAACAGTAACACAGCTTTACCTGATAACGCTATGTCTCTTTAAGTCCAAAACCTCTGTGGCAGAAGCCTGTCAGATTGGACAAATAATCGGAGATTTCCTCCGTATCTGTCATCCCATCCGGTATCTGGACCTCTTTGGGCAGCGAATCAAGATCCTCCGCCAAGTCCACATCCCACTCGATGTTGACGGCTTTCAAATAACGATTGGTATCCATATTCAGTTCCTCACTCTGACAGTTTTCCAAGACACCCGCTGAGCAGAAGTCCTTCAAGATTTTTAGGTGAATTGATTCTTCCTACGGGAGGAGGATTGTCACCGAGTTTCAACTCGGTGACAATTCCACTCTTGAAATGAAGAAATACACGATATCCATTATCCAGCAACCATGTAGATAAAAACACCGACTGATCCGTGTGGATGTTCTCTACATGAAATCGAATTGCCCGCTGCGTCTGGTAATAGCCGATGAAGAACTGATGTCCTTTCGGCAGGTTACGAGGCATGGTCCAATAGTCTTCGTACCAGTGATACTCCATAATCAGCCCTCCGTTTCAGCGCAGACATTGTGGATCAGCTCACTCATGCAGTCGAAAAACCGCTGGGAGCACTGGGCACCCTTAGCTCTCATGTACCGCAGGTGCTCACACTTCCCATTTTCGATCGTGACGCTGGTCAGCTTCTCATTGATCCATCCCTGTGTGCGGAGAGGGACATTGACTCCATATTTCCGCATCAGGTAGTTGACAATAGAAAAAGCGTTGCAGCGGTACCGACTGCGATAGAACTTCACCGTCTGGTTTTGCAGGACACCACCATCTTTGATGGTTCGGATCGCTTCTTGAACGGCCTGCTCGGACAGTCGATTCTGCTCTTCACAGAATGCTCTCTCTTCGGCTTCGGCCTTAGCTCTCCGCTCCTTCGCCACTTCGTCTTCCTTCTTTCGATACACAGCTGACAGTGCAACGCACTTATCAAGCTCACCGAGGATCAGGGCACCGACATAATCCGGGAAACTTTCGCCTCCGTTTTCTTTGGATGCTCCAAAACACGCAACATTGTTGTCAAACAGTTGCTTGATATAGGATGCTTGGCAAGCTGGGTCGCTGCCCAGGAGCATGATTCTCTCCCGCTCACGCCGGACAGCTTCCAAGACAGCATCATCGCCAGACTTGCGGAGATTATCGAAATAATCATTGCGGGCATCCTTGTTACCATACAACTCTGCGACAGCTGCAGGGTATCCGGCGTGGTCAATCAGATAGAAATCCGTGATTCGCAGAGGAACCAGATAGTCCCGGATCTCCGCATAAAGGAGATAGTTATCATTCTCTGCGCGGGGATACTGGATGTCCGGCTTCCCGTCGCTTCTCCATAGCCGATAGGAAACCGTGCCATCGGAGATTTCTCGTTCGAAAACAGCTCTCATTTTCTTACCATCTCGGTTAAAATTGCCATCATAAAACAGCGGTTTCATCAATCGCGCATTGCTCACAATCGTTCCTCCAATCATTCAAAAGTCTTCAGGATGTGTTCGTGTTCAATAAGATGCGTGAAATCATCTGCATTGCCATCGCCATAGACAATGGTCTGCAGGCACTGCTTGTCCGAAGAATACTCCACCCAAGCAAGGCGGACAGTGCCCTCTTTGAAGCGGTCATTGAGATGTTCTCCACGCAGCTCTACAAAGATGCCGGGATAGTCGTGGTCAGACTTGATCCCGACCACGATCTCGCCAATTGGTGTCTTGGCAATCAGTTCATCATTCATCGTCATCATCCTCCATAGAACCAGGCAGTGCCTTACTCCGTGTGCGCCGGTCAATACCGCTCATCATCGCTCTCACTTTCTCAAGCCGAACCAGATCGATTTCATCGTCATCGCTGGGCGAGGCCAGTTCCGGTGGTGGGAAAATGTCATTCTTCGAAATAAATGCAGAATAGAAGATGGCAAGTTCTTCCTCCCAAGCGGCCTTGTAAAACTCAAAGTCGGCCTCAATCTCAATGTACTGGGCCGGCGTACAAGTCACACAGATCTTCTTGTGCGGCCGTCCCGATTGGGTGCCGACCGTACCGCAGCAGTGACCGCTGCCAAGATGCTTGTAGGCAATCTGTACGATGAGCTTTCTCTCCCAAAAATTGTGATACCGGATGAAGTAGTCTCGCTCTGCGGTGTCTTCAATGTCCTCTTCTGAAATGCTATACTTGGCCATCAGGCGGTTGAGAAGTGCTTCGGCATTCTCTTTTTCGCCGCCAACGCCACGCTCGGCCAGGGCCTTCACGCGTTCCAGGCGCCGCAACAATTCCTCTCGCTCAGTCATACCGCTTCCACCCCCTCTGCAGGAACGAAGTTCGCAAACTCGGTTTCGGCGTTAGGCCGGTGGAGGCACAGGTCAACGATGTCAATGCAGTTATAACAAGGCGACTGGTATGTCGCCTTGTTCTTATGCAGGCAGAGTCCGCAAGGCGGTATATCTGCCATCTGACCGTCAGATCGTCTTTGGTAGAAACCTTTCATTTCACACCTCCATCAGCGCTGTTTCTGACCAAGCAGGCCAGAGCAGATACTGCCGCTGATTTCCACGCCGCACCGCTTCTGCAAAAAGCCCTCCAGAAAGCGGAGCGCAATCATGGCCAAGGCTGCATCGTCCACGCTGGGGCCCACAGGCTCAACTTTAGCCTGCTGCGTAAGAGGATGGATACCGAGAGATTTCATAAGTGCCATATCTACCTGCTCCATTTCCCCGTCCGTCAAATGGCCTTTATAGTCACCGAGCCGGCTGACATCCACAGAGGTGATCTGCTCACAGAGGGCCGTAGAGCGCCGACCAATGCTTTCGATCCGCACATGAGTGGGCATGGGCTTTTTGTACTGGCAGGTCAGGTACACGACCTCGACCACAGGACTGTGCTCATTGCACTCTGGATTGGATACGATAATGGCGGGCCTGCCAGACCGCTGCTCGGAGCCTATGGTCTCACTGCGATTCACATAGAATACATCGCCACGGTTGATTCCCATAAACAAATCTTCCTTTCTATCATCACGAATTTCTGCCTTGCTCAAAGGCATAGAAGTCTTCATCGCATTTGAAGCACTGGTAAGCATACCCGGAGATGTCACTCGGAAACAGTGGATCTCCGCAGCGAAAGCAGGTACCGACACTCTTTCGGAAGACCATATCTTCCATCTCGTCTTCGGTTACACCATGCTCACGCAGGTACACCTTTGCCGCTTCAACACCTGCAAAGTAGATCACTTCATCTGCGTCGTTCTTCAGGTATTCAAGCCCATTCAGGGATATCCCGTTGATGTACCGGCCAACAATGACAGGATCGGATGAACCATCTGACAACTGCGTTTGCCGATTGAGAATGGGTATCCCCAATTCCCGCGCTCTTCGGATTTCCTCCTTCATGCCACTACTGATGCGGTCGCCATAGATGACCAAGCGATCACACAGGACAAGCAGGCTTACGCCAAAAGATAGGGCAAGTGCTCGTTCTTCCGGGTTGGAATCGTCAAGCAGATAAGGTAAATAAGCGTGCGGGGCAACTGCGCGGCAGCCGAACTCCCGCTCACACATTGCCATATACGTGCGTGCTCTTTGGGCATTCACCATGATCTCAGCCCGTGTGGGGCAGAGAGGGGCGAGCACAAATAGGTAAGAGCCATTCTAAACAACCTCCTTCATACATAATGCGAAGGCCCGAAGACGAGGTGCTATTGCAACTCTCGTCTCCGGGTCTTCTTCAAAAATCAGATATGGCAATCGACGATGGCAAGGAAGTCATCATCTTTCGCCTCATTCATGAGCTTCTGGATCTCATCGTTCCAAGCTCGCTCGTCCTTATCGTTGCTGGAGATCCCGAACCAGCCCATGTCACCGGAACCGGTCCAATCTCCATTGCGATCAATGAATGCGTAAGTGTGGCACATGTATCGATCCAAATCGGTAGCGCCTTTCCGAGCCTTATACTCATCAAGAGTTTCACCTTTCAGATACAGCATTTCGCCCCAGGCTGAAATGCCCTCATCAAGGATCCTGCACAGAGGGCCGAAATCGGTAATGTCTTTGGTCTCAAATGCTCTTACACACTTCTGATACCGTTTCTCGACCGTATCGACAGCGATCTTACGCATGACATCCCAACAGATATCCTTCTTGCGCGCGGCATCGGCATACTGATACCCCTCAGGAGGGATAGCGGATTCGCCATCATCGTCTTTCGCAGAAGGAATGCAGTCCTGCAGCCCTGCCGGAACTAAGAACCGATTCGGGAATCTACCGCCGATCTGCCACCAGTCCCATTTTGCGTTGGGGTTGCAAGTGTAGCCCCATCGTCCATCTGAAGCCTTCACAAAGCCGCGATGTTCATCGCAGTAAGCCTCGAATGAGGGATACCACGATTTGACGGGGTAATCTGTCACCAACTCCAGCGCTTTGGACTCCTCCGTCTGGAGTTTGCTCTTTCGGTCCCGGTTTGGGCCGAACGCATAGATCTTGTCTTCCTCAACGAAGAAGAACTTGTTGAAGGCATCATCGTAAATGGAGTGGATGCTGCCATCCGGGAACCGGACGACACGCATGGTGTCATTCTCAAAGTCGGCTTTTGCCTCTTCCGTGCGATCTTCGAATTCGCGGTACTTCTCTTCCTCTGTCTGTTCATCGAAGGGTGCCAGAACAGGAATCAGGTGGTCTTCCAGATTATTGGCATGGATGTTGTTGACAACGCCATCGTCAGGAACAATAACACAAACAGAAAAGTGACTCATAATTCAGTTCTCCTTATAATCAGATAGTATTTTGCGGATCCGGGCAAAGCGCTTTTCAATCGCTTTGCGACCGACTCCGCATAGTTCAGCAATTTCACGATTGGTGTAGCCTTGGTTGCGGAACTGGATCGCCTCAAACTGCTTATAGGTGAGGTTATCTTCGATCACGCGCCAGAGGCCATCATCAATCGGAACAATTTCAGGTGCAGGGATCTCACAATAGAACTCGATTGGGATCTCCTGCAGTTTTCCGACTTGATCTCGTGCATAGTTCGATAGCTCTGAACGCAGATGGTACCAAACCACCGTGGAGAAGCTGTACTTACGCAGCGCTTCCTCCGACAGGTATCGTACCACCACTTTCAGGTATCGATTGGCCAAGAGGTCGTAGTAGTCATCCCCAAGGCTGTGCTTTGCCATAAAGTCAAGAAGGAGACCATGATGCTCCTCTGCAAAAGCCTGCTGCTCGGGGGTGAGTGGCTTCATATCCTTTCACCACCTAACCTCTTATCTTCGCAAGCCCTTCTGCGCACTTGTAGTATTCAAGCGCGGCCAGGATCACCTGCCTCGTTTCCTCCGACCAACCTCGGATTCGGAATTGTTTACGAACCTCATCTTTATCAACCCGCGTCTCACTCATGTGCTCGATGCTGCTTTCAAAAAGCTCAACAAACTCCTCAGCTCTATTGATTCGCGGGAGAAAATCATGATTATACTCTTGGGCCGTCATGTTCCATTTGCCCTCCTATTCATTATCCGTTTCACCTAACCTCTCAGGCTGGCTTCTGCAGAACAGCTTGGATCCCGACCAACTCGTCATACTTGCCACGGTCGATTGGCCGGAACTGCTGCTCGCGAATGAAGAAGCACAGGCGTACCGCCATCACGAGATACTCCACGAGATCGACGTAGAATGTCGCCAAATTCGTGTAGTCGTAATCCGGAGTAAAGCGATCCATAGCAAGCTGATAATCGACCCAGTAGGGATTACTCTCCTGGTAATAGGAGCAGTTGCCCGCAGCGTCCTTCGGCTGCTCTCCAAGCACGTCATCAGAAAACCAAGAGGATGTCGAACTGACTACCATCGCAAAGACTTGCTCCTCCGTCTGCCGGCACATGAAGCCCGGTAAAGCGGATATCATGGCCAGAAGCTTTCGGAGCATTGTTACGCGGCACTCGAGCTCTTTGAAGAGCCAATAGTAGCGGGAATCCGTCTGATTGAAAGACTTGGAAAGAGCAAGGGACAATCGCTGCTCATAGTGCCTTTGAAGGTGATGGAGTAGATCGACTCCAAAGTAGAAATCCATCCTACTGCACCTCCAGCTTCACGTCTGGGAGCGGGCCGTTTGTAAGCTGCTCCCTCGTGATTCCGAACACGCGAGTAAAGAGATCCATGTACCGCTCTTGAGCCGGTTGGCTTAGCATGTTGTTGGGCGAAATGATCGCCCACATCGCAAGCTCCTCCTCCGGAACGGAGAATGGATCTTCCCGCCAGGTACCATAGTTGTACACTGGCTTTGGCGGTTCGGATGCGCGCTTTACTTCATTCGCGGTCTCTGCTTTCAAGATCAGCTTGAGCTTCTTATCCAAAATGACGTCGAGAAGATCTCGGCGGATACCGCGCTTTTCATACTGAAGCATCAGATCTTTGGCCTTCTGAAAAGCATGCAGTTTGATATCCAGCAGACTGCTTGGCTGCTGTGGATCAACAAGCAGTTCACTGATGGCTAAAACAAGTGAAAAGTCCCAATTTGAGATCATGGCTTATGCACCTCCTCTACGGAGCAGGGGAGTGCCGAAGCACTCCCCTGCAAAAAACGGTTATTTCCTCAAATAAACACAATGAACGCAAAGTCAATTACCCCATTCTCATCAGCGTGTGTATAGCAGGTATAGCCGCCATCGCCGAAACCGGACGATGAGACCGCACCATAAGGCAACACGCCGGCTGACATCTTGCTGAGTGTGATGTCGCACACATGGCGATACCAGAGATCACCAATAGCGAAACCCGGTGCAGGCAGTTCCTCAAAAACCGTATCGTTCTGATAGAACGCATCATCAAAGAACCCTGCCTGTCCGGAATCAACGCCGACCTCAAATGACTGCTCGACACATTTGCACGCCACTTTGCGCACTTTGCCTAAGCGGATCACATTGAAATCTGGACCAGTATCCTTATGACGGACGGCAAGGACGGCACAGCGTGTGCCCCATTCGCCTTCATCCGTCTTCAGGACGCCTGCCTCCCAAGTCCCGAGTTTGCAATGGTCAACGGTGCCACAGCACCAGACATCACGCTCGTAACAGGGGTCGCTGACACGCATGACTGGAGAAGTCATCTCAAACTCGCCAAGGTCGATAAACTCGCAATTTCTCTTCATGCCTACTGCACCTCCTTACTGCTGCGCCGCCGCGCGCTGCTCACTCAGCAGCTTTCTGGCGTCGCGAATCAGCTTCGGGCCGTAAGTCAACTCCCACGACTCAATGAATCGTGTCGTGCGGTAGACAAGATTGAAGAAGTCCAGATCGTTGATGTTGACATACACAGAGCGCTGCTTTTTGTAGGTGCCCGACTTGATATGGGTGCCTCCCGTCGCAGTTTTCTCTTTGACAGCGCGGCCGTTTTCCACGATGACGCACCAAGGATAATTTCTGGGCTTTCCATCGTTTCCAACCGACGCACGCTTGACCGAGAGCTTTGTCACCGTACTCAGTCCATGCTCGTCCGGCTCACCGAAGATCTTATCCTCCGTGAAGTCGAAGCGATCCAGATCGTTCTGCATTCTGCTGAGAACGAAGGGGAAAAATCCAGGGGAGAGATTCGCTGTGACACGAATGGTCTTGTCGCCAGTACCGTTGGAGTAATCCTGCAGCACAACACCAATGCAAGAGTAGGCACGGATACCATCCGCCTGCTCCTCGCCCTGGGCATGCATATGAGCATAGTACTCGATCGGTGCCGGCTTGAGCTTGTCCGTAAACTCGCAGAGCTTCTTGTTGGTCATGTAGATCGCGATCTGGTTTTGAATGCGATTATCTTCCATTTTCAGGTATCCTCACTTTCTTCACATGCGTAGAATTCATCCACATAGGTTGCGTCCGGAATGAATTCCTCAGAAGTCACTTTGTCGCCATCCACCGTGATCGTGTAGTAGGACATGCCGCCCTCGACCACAGCGAACATCTTGCCATCGAGGTGATAGCCAAGCTTCGAGAGCCACTCGGCAATGTATCCGATCCAATCCGTGATGTAGTAGGCTTTTTCAGCCTCATTCCACCCAAGATAGGAGTGTCCGTTGTCAGGATTGTTCCGAAGCTCCAGATCACAATAAAGGCTCGGACAGGGGCCGGGCGTCATATTCATGTCACGCTCATCTGTGAGCCCTTCCGCATAGCGTTCGTGCAAACAGATGCGGCGCGTGAGATCCCTCGTATGGATGGGCAGGAAGAATGCACCATCCTCTCCAAAATCTCCATCGCCAAACAGCGTGACTGCTTTGCGCTCTTCCAATGTTGGGAAAAGGGCTTCCAGTATTTTGACATCCCGCTTCATATGCCGGATGCCGAGAAACTGACGAAATCTTCCCGCCAACGGGTCTTTCAGACAAGGGGTAATGCGGATGGCACCTGTAAAATCGGTATAGATTCCCATAATGCGCTGCTCCTCTTCTCAAAAGTGATAGTCGAGTGTCCCACCAAAATAAAAGGACCCGCTGAGATCAGTCTCGCGAATCCATTCATCCAGTGTTTTCAATTCATCTTGGTAGTAGATGTAGAAACTGAACTTATCCTGGTAGGCTTCATTCAGCTTATACATGGCCATGCCAATGTCGTAAGGGGTCTCAGCACAGAAGGCTTCGATTGAGATGCCTGTCAGCTCTCTCGCTTTATCCAGGAAGGCGTAGTACTGTCTGTGGAAGTACTTCTTCTTGGCATTCGGCTTGAACGTAAAGCTCTCTCCATCCTCAGCGACATCCACGATGTGGGCAACGATTTCCAGGAACCATTTCAGGTCTTCATCCCGGTCCGTTTCCGCATTCGTGTAGTCCGCAATCGAGTGGTAGAACCATTCCGGCACACTGCACTCTCCCATACGGTCATCAGGTAAAATGGGCGCATTGCCCAGTTCAATAATTCTACTATGCATTTGTTCCTCCTCAATCAAATCGGTCGAGATGTGTGGCTACGAATTCATTTGCGTAGTAGCAAATGAGGTTGACCAGCATTCCCACTGCCAAGTACGACTCCTTGTCCTGCTTCAAGGTCTTGAGCACATAGACGCGGGCGCGGCTTTTGAACGGGTCATCCCGCTCTTTGGACCAGTTGCCATACAGGAAGATATCTCCGTAGATACCCTCGCTGCTGCCGTAGGTCACTTCGCCTACCACATCGAACTCGCACCTGTAGAGCTTGTCGTACTTGCATGTGCTGCAGAGCAGGTCATAGTCCAGCTCACAGATCTTGCTGTACTCTTCATATCGAGGATCCGTCTTTGCCCGCGTGACCGCCTGCTCAAACATGTCCTTGACAGAAAAGTAGCGCTTCTCATCAGCCATCGTCATCACCCCCTTCCTCAGGATCTTCTTCCCGTTCGGAAGGCTGCACCTTAGGCCGCCCGGAGGCATCCTTGAAGATACAGTGTGGATTATCACAACGATTGCCGAGGTAGCACGGGAGCATGTCTGCTTCCTGATAGAATGGATGGCAGTAATAGCCGATCTGAGCTTCTACCACGTTGATAGCGCCCTCTACAACATTGGCAATCATCTCATCGTCCCGTTGAGGAATGGATAACTCGAACTTCCTCGGCGGCGCCGATTTGGCTGTCAGGGCTACGATGAGTTCGTAGGCGGCATTATTGATCACGTCTTTCTTGGTCTTGCAATACCAGTCGAAATCCACGGGTTTCTTCACATTTCTTCCTCCTTTAGTGTGGGAGGCTACGCACGATCAGGTTCGTCAGCATCACCGGCAGTTCTTGGAGATTGGTGATGTCCAAATAGCCATCACCATAGATCCGCTCAATTCGCGGGCGGTCTTCACCAATGGCTGCCGCGTAGATTTTGACACCTTTTCGCGCATACTCCAGTTTGATCCCACGCAGATCAGCTTCTGCTGCAGATCCGGAGTAACCGTCATCATTTGGCTGCCCATCGCAGATGATCATGAGGATTTTCACCTCAGATGTCTGCTTAGAGAGTTTTTCCGCCACAAAGCGCAACGCAGCGCCGTCGCGGTTACAGTCTCTGGCACTCATGTCCATTAGCCGATAGCGGTTATTCTTATCGTAGGTATCGAAGTCCGAGTAGGAAAACAGTTCAACATGTGAGCTCCAGGCGGTATGACCAACGACCAGCAGCGGGATGCCAAGCGACTCGCAGAAGTCCTGGATCACAATGGCAGTTGCTCTGGCTCTGGTAATGCGGTCATTTGAACACATGGAGCCACTCTCGTCGATGAGCAGGCCAACGGAAAGGTTGATCGGCTCCGTCGGGAGTCGGGAATTATAGAAGATGCGGCCATCGTTCCGATAGAGCGCATGCTGATTAAGTCGTTTCCCAATCAGGAGTCCTGTCTGCTTCCCGCCCTGCCGCCGATCGCGGAGAGCGGAACTGACACTACGCTGCAATCGTTTGGAGAGCATTAAAAGCTCCGGAGCCACACGGTTATAGCTGTCGATGAGGTTCTGATCCACATGCGCCATACGACTGACGGTCACATGGATGTTGCGATGCGCGTTACCATATCGGATAGTATTCGCCTCTCGCTGAAGCTCCTCAGATAGCTCTTCTTCCAATTCCTCCGTCACCTTTTCCTTCGCCATGGAGGATAAGAGACGCTCAATGTCATCAGCCGCATGTTCATAATCGTTGCCTTCATACTCGCTGTTCTGGTCAACGCCACCATTTCCACTACTTGTGATGCCATTCGTCAGATGGGCGGCAATACGGCTTGTCTCCTCAGCAATCACACGCTCGACCTGTGCCCGGATCGCGTTCATCTGACCGGGATTGGGAGTAAAGGTGCCATTACTGGGAACCGGCTTGGTTTTGATGGTGAAGTTAGCTGCCGCTTTCGGGAGTTGGCTGGAGAGGTCTTCCTCAACCGCCTGTTGTCCCTGCTGGCTGCCATCATTGTCATCATCGCCGCTGCCGGGCTGGCCAGAACCACTCCCGGAACCGCCTTTGCCGGTGTGCTGGGAGGATTGCTGCGCCTGCTGCTGGGCTTGCTTCTGTTTATCGCGCAGAGCGTCGAAGCAGCGCTGCATCATGGGCCAAAGATCCACAAGGATCCTATTGGCAGCCTCACAGCGGGATCTGGCATCGTCATCATAGACAGACTCATCGATCCAGGGGATATACTCATACAGCTTGTCGATGAACTCGCCGGTGTAACCGGATAGGTTGTTGACCTCATGCGCCCTGACATACTGGATTAGGAGATTGACTACGATCGAATGGTCATAGTACTTGCGATTGATCATCTCCGTGATCTCCGGCATGGTATCCGCATAGCGCAGGTTATTGAGCGCGATCCCTTTGGCGGGGGAGCCAGGAAACTCATACGAGTACCTGGCATCCACATATCCGTCTTCTAAGATGTTGCTCAGCGCATGCGCTGTGCTCATGATGACCTGCATGGGGACTGTGTCTGTATCGTCTGTAAGCGCCTCAAGGATGTCTTTTGCATAGAGCTTTTGCATACTGTCCAGACCATCAGGCATCTTCGGATAGAATTTGCCTTTAGCGAGTCCAGCGAAGTAGCTGTGCCAAATGCGCTCGTCGGTGAACAGGTTATGCCCGCACTCATGCGCATTCAGGCCTTCTAGACTCATGGAACGAAGGAGCCTTGAAGGAAAGCTCCAGGTGATGTGGTTACAGGCATTGATGTAGATTCCGTGGTAATCCGTAAAGGCAACGGTCTCATCATCATGATCTGCAACGACTCGCACACGCAGCGGACGCTTATAGCGTTTTGTCGCTGCTTCCGCAAGATCCGTCAAATACCCGTTATAGGCCCTGGAGGAGAAGAACTCCTCGTCGGTGATCTTGCTCTTGGCGTCGAGGATCCTCTTTCGGATCTGGCGGTGGGATGTTCTCATATGCACAGCCTCCCATCATGCCGGGATACTATCGCAGCTGATAGGGATCTCGCCGAGCATCGCGGAGAGTGCATCGCACATTTCCTCAAAGGACTGCTGCGGGTAGAACCAAAAGAGATGCTGCTGCACACCAGCCATGCTGATAATAAGCGGCATCTTGCTGGAAGCAGGATAGTTCTCCATAGGCTCCACTTGGACATTCGATGCGTCAGGCCCGAGTGCCATGTCAATGACCCACTTCACGAGCTGCGCCGCCTCCTCAGAGGTCATTGCTCGGTCAGTAGGCAGGTCGTAGCATGCCAGCGCGACAGCGACAGCAAAGCGGATAAAGTACTCTCGATCAATTCTCATCAAATCACACCTCTTTCATCAAATCGTTTTGGAATACTGGGGTTCAAGGCAAGCGGAGATCAGCTCAGCACGATTATCCGGATCCGCTGAAGCGGAAGAGATGATCGTAGATAAGGCTGACTCATAAGGATCATTCGTCACCATCGTGGAGAGCACCCAACTCTTGAATTCACGCATACCGCAGCTGCCGTCCGTGATCATCGTTTGACGGCAACGCTCTGCAATATCGCGCACGACAATGGCCATCTTTGTCGCTTCCTGCTCATCGGTAAATCCGGTGACATTCATCACGCGCTTGACCATCGTGTTCAAATCAGGCGCTTCCATGTCGTAGATCAGATCCATTCGGGAGATCACGCTCTGGTTCATGTCGCGACAGCCGGAGTAGTCAGAGTTTGTCGTAACGACAATGACTGTATCCGGATGGCGTCGCACACGCTCACCAGTCGGCAGAGTAATTACCTGGCAGTTGTCCAGCAAGGAATTCAAGCCGACTAAGACACCTGGATTCGCGATACAGGAAGGCTCCTGCAGCTCACAGACATACCCATGCCTAATTGCCTCGACGAGAGGCGTATCCACATAACGGATGCGCTGGCCAGCAGGATCCTCTTTCTCCATGAGATTACCAACGGCGATCTCAATGAGTTTCTGCAGCACATCATCTTCCGTCTTGGACTCATCGTATTCGCCGGTCAGCATCATATAGACACTAGGCGGATGCATGGTAATGTCGGAGATCTTCGGGAGATCCTCGATAGGAGTACTGCCATGAAAGCCGTTGGTATCAGGAATAAACTGTCCAACCAAGTCGGTAATCTCCGTATTGGCACTACAGGTCATCAGGGTATAAGGCAGATTTAAGCCAGCAGCGATAGCCTGTGCGCCCATAGTCTTGCCGGTACCCGCCTCACCGCGAAACAGGAAGTTTCGCATTGGCTGGTTGGATGCCGTCGTCGCTTTGGCATGCTCGCACACGCGAACGACCTCTTTGGGAATGATGTACCAGTCGGGCAGCGTGGGTACCATTGCCTTCTCCCGATCTGTGAGGATCCGATTAGAGAGGGCGTACTTTCCGACAAAGTCTTCCTTCTGAAACGAGGTGGCTTTTGCCGTAGCGTTACCTGACAGCTGCATGATGGTGAAGTTGCCATAAGAGGCACCAGTCGGCGCGTAGTTCCCGCTATCCATTGCCATCTGTGTGATGACTGAGATATTGCCAGTAGTGGGAATGGAGATCTTGACGCCATCCGCACCCAACTGCTTGCTGTTCTCAATTCGACGATAGACATTGTCGCAGAGGACAAGCGCACATTCGAACGCAGCGTCCATATCAGCCCAACCGTTCTCGTAATGTGAGGTGAACTCCTGAAATTTCTGGCGGAACTCATCATCTTCATTGAGAACGGGCATCAGGCAGAATAGTAGGGCAGATCCAGAACCATTACCAGCGCCCAAAGAATAGGGCTTCAGAACCTGCGAGCCGTCCTCAATCTGCACCGCGCTGAACTTGCCGGTAACTGGATTGAATACGACACAATCGGTCTTGTTGGCAGATCGGTACTCGCTGATCCGGTAGGTATTGCCTTGATGACCGATGGCACCGAGGTCATCCACACTCTGCCCATTCTCCGTTGCGCTCACCAGCTTTGCATAGGCCAGCAGGGCGCGAAGAGTAGGTGCGTGGAGTGTAGCCTTCTGAGCGGTACTGGAAGTGTTGTACTGCGAAAAGCCCATCGGTTTTGCTCCGGAGTATTTTGGGTCATCAAAAGGCGGTGGGAGCTGGAGTCGGAAAGTCCAAGATTCGAAAAGCTTCGTCTTTGCCATAATTACACCTCATCATGATCAATTAAGGCCAGGACACAGCAAGTTCCTGGCCACGCACTTCTGCAGAGATATCGTCTTCGCGAGCGAGTACACAAAGATCGTCCCAAGCGGGGCGAGGGGGAAAGTCAGGGATGGTATCTACCGCCTGTTCCTTTCCCTCGACGGTAACGAGGACATCACCATTTTCATGAATGACAAGCCGCTTATGGCCTTGCACATTCAGCTCATCGATCAATACGCTGAGTAGAGCAATACCTGTTTCCGTGTACCATTGCTTCACATCGTTACGAGAGAGAATGTCCTTTTCCTCCAAGTCTTCATCACTCTTCGGCTGCACCTCTGCTTCAGCAAGAGGCACGAGCTGAATGAGCGCGATTTCCAGCTTCCCAGACGCGCTCAGTGTCACCTCCCCAAAATTGAAGGGGTCACAGTGATAGAGTTTGATACGTTTCGTACAGCCTCTGTTGATATCTTCCGATGAAGGACGCGTATCCCAAAGCCATGATACTGTGGGATAGCTCTGCTTCAGCTGCTCCATGATTCGATAATTGACCTGTCTGAGCAAGCTCAGTCGGGTATCATCATCTGCTTCTTGCGGAGTCTCCGTTAGCGGTTTGGTCTCCTGCTTCGCAGGAAAGGCCTTTTGCTCTGCGGGCATCTTTTTGCAGTGTTTTCTATGCGCGCGAAATAGCTTCGAGATCACGAAACACACCCAGACAAAAAGCGCAGCGCAAGCGATCCATTGGAATATGGGGCGCTTGAAGATCGCGCAGAGAAACAGACAGGGTACAACAAGAACCCTCAGCAGGGTCCATGCGTCAATTCGGCTTTTGACAGCCACAAATAGTCAGTCCTTTCGTATGTAGATTTTGGAATGGACAAAACAAAATGGGCTGCAAGCATTCACAACACTTACAGCCCATATATGTATGTCCAGATCAGAGGGGGAGGTCGTCATCGTCATCGCCACTTGGAATCGTCTGCTCCGGGCGTACCTTACCGGTGCTCTTCTGTGCGGTTTTTGTCGTACCCTGCGAAGAGTCCGCCTCATCGCCTTTCGGCTTTGAACCAGTAAAGTGCCACTCGAGGACACTGACATCCGCAGAGATCTGACGGATGCCATCATCCGTCTCGTAGGGACGCAGATTCAGATTACCGATGATCTCGATCAGACGGCCCTTCTTGATGCCGGCCTTCTGCATCCGATTGGCGATGTACTCGCTTGCGGTGCAGTTGAAGAAAGAGGCGTTGTCCTGATTTCCATATTTTGTGTTGACCACAAATCGGAATGTGCAGTAGTCTCCATTCTTTCCGCTCTTGATCTCCGGATCGGTGACCAGACGGCCCTCCATAATGATGGTTGCGTGCATAATCCTTTTCCTTTCTGCCTTACGGCTTAAAATATTCCAAACACCTTACGGTGCATGGTTCAAAAGTTGCCAGCTGTTGCTTGGCATAGAAAAAGACAGACGCAGGTTGAATCTTTCAATCCGCAAGTCTGTCTAATATGCCTGCGTAAATGACACAGGCTCACATCTTAAAAAGCTCCCTGAGGAGAAGACATCTAATAAAGAACACTGTAAGCATAGCATTCCTATGATGTGCATTCCAGAGTACCTAAATCTGCTTATCTGAAGAAAAAGGAAGCTCTTCAAAGCCAAATACGGTCATGGCCGGATGAAGTGCCTCAGGGAGGATTGGGAGTTCATTGGACGGTTCTTTGAGGTAAAATCGATATAAGCTTCCAGCTTTGAGTTTATATCGTCCATCCAGAACCCGCTGCACGCGGCTTCCATCCTCCAGCTCCAGAACAATGGCGTGGCGCTTTCTAGGAATATTGACCTGCTCTTGGACAAGCAGTCCCTCGAGACACTCGTACTGCTGCCTGCTCACCTGTCGGTAGAAGGAACACACCTTCACGCTGCCCATAATCGCCACAACGGCAGACAGAATAAGCAACTTATGGTCATGTGAGATCATGGCAAAGATGACTCCCAAAACCGTGATCGACAGAATCGAGAATATCAGCTTGGCAAAACGAATAGCGATAGGGTTTGGCATTTTCATGGAATACTCCTTTCTCTACCGATATGGCAGGACAAAATGAGGGCCGGAAAGATTCTCTCCTTTCCGGCCCGTGATACTATGCGTGTTCAAGAATGACCTGGCGTGTCAAATACAAGTTCGTGGTTGCTTCCAGCACATCCTGCCTATGATTTGAAAGGCTGCATGCGTTGTTTAGCCGCGCCTGGTTGTCAGATTCTTCCGTATAAATGGCGGAAATCACTTTGTCGGCCGAGCTGACATCTCGAACATCGTTTTCAAAGCATCGTACCAGCTCAGGGACGCTCAGCGGCGTCTGGGTAACCAACTTCATGATTCGCTGTTCCGCTTCTGTACCCTTATCTGGCTGCAGGAGGTAGACGGCCTCAAAGAAGTTGACTTTACCTTGCTTGAGCAGCTTTGCGATATTCAGCAAGCGCCGTGTACCCTGAACCCCCCGCAGCGGTATGACATAGGTATCATAAAGCATGTTGTAGAGCGCATCCGCACCGGTGTATCCAACACCTTTGATGATGAGCTTTCGCTTTACGAGCATCTCGAGTGCCTTCTCAAATCCGGAGGGATCCAATTTCACTTCCTCCATCTTTTCAAAATATTTCTTGCGGAGCTCGTCGTGCGTCAGGACATCCCACAGCAACATACTCCAGATACTGAACTCCGGAATAGAAACTGGCTGGAGCTTCCCAAGCCGCATAATATAAGGCATATCTTTGCCGTCTTCATTGCGAATCTGATAACTGCCAGCGGCAGCATAGAATGTCATCATAATGCTCTCCTCCTCAGCCATTCTGTTCTTTCTTACGAAGATACGAGACGAAGAACAACAACTCAATACAGGATTTCCAATAATGCTGGCTCGTTACGGAGCTTGCTGCGAGCACGCGAGATCCATGCGTTGACGTTATTTACGCTCGTATCATAGTGTTTTGCGATCTCCGTGGCCTCATAGCCCTTCAGCTTCAGCTCGATGGCTTCCACACCTTTCCGAGCAACGCCATTGTATTTCTCCTTACAGGCAGCAAGCGCAGACATAGCGGTGGCATCCGTTACGGTCTCATCAAAATCAACAGAAGTGCAAGTCAGCATATCGAGCAGAGAGGCATTTTCATCTTCGCTGATCTCTACACTTCTTTCCAGCCGGTAGTTCATTGCGCGGCAGTGATCCACGATGGCATTGTAGATGTACCGGCAAGCGAAAGGTGCAAAAGCTCCCGTATCCGGCTGATACTTCAGCGCCGCTCTGCAGATAGCTTCGCAACCAATGGCGTAAAAGTCATCATAGGTCAGGAGCGGACGGTTCGGAATGGAAATGCGCGTGCGGATGACCCAGTTGACCAGGTCCAAATTCTCCAGCACCAGGGCGTCTTGATAATCAGTCATGTCGAGCACCTCCTTTATGCGACACAGTTGTTTCTGGCAAGTACTTCATTGCAGAGGCGGATCAGCTCACGGCATCGATACTCACTGCACATGCCGATGTGAGCGTCACGCAGGCTAAGTCCGAATGAATCCGCGAACCAGCGATAAGCTTCTTCACGAGTCATGATCCCGTTCTTCCAGATAAGGTCGAACTTTCGATGAGCCTGAATACGGAGATTCCGGAGATTCCCATTCGCCGGCACACCCATTGGTTTGTCAGTATTCGGGTGTGCCGCAACATAGGTGTTACAGGCGGGATAGTTGTGACATACATAGAGCTTTCGGTCAGATTTCGCATCATGATAGATTTCGGATGCAGGTCTCAGGATCATGGCCGCCCCGCAATGCGGACAGCGGAAGGATCTACTGCGCTGGGCTCGGGTCTTTCTTTTTTTCAAAATGGTCATCTCCTTTTTTGCGTTCTACTAGAGTTCACTCAAAAAACAGGGGGGTACCCCCCGTCGCTTTGAAAAAAAATTGTAAACTTTTTGTGAACGGATGTAAAAAGAGCTATTGCACGCAAAATGCAATAGCTCTAAAACGGGATATTGAGTTCTGTCGGATAAGTCAGACTTGAAGCGGAGGCTTAACCGTGTTAGGCAAAGGTTGTCCTTTCTATTGGACAGGTTTTATGCTATGATATAATTACTTGACAGAAATTGGTTCGACCAGGTTGAAAGGATGATGAACATATGCCTCGCTCCTCATTTCAGAAGCTGAAGATTATCTACATCATGGAGTACCTGCTGAAGAACTCAGATGAAGACCATGCCGTAACCACCAGCCAGATCATTGCCTACCTGAAGTCTCATGATATTACTGCGGAGAGAAAGACGATCTATAGTGATATCGATGCTCTACGAGATTTTGGATTGGACATCATCCAGGTATCTGAGGGGAACAATCACGGCTACTACGTGGCAAGCCGTGACTTTGAACTACCGGAGCTTAAGCTCCTCGTGGATAGCGTCCAATCCTCGAAATTTATTACCCATAAGAAAACGCTGTCCCTGATCAGAAAGATTGAAAAGCTGGCCAGCATTCATAGCGCACAACTGCTCAACCGGCAGGTATTCGTGAAGAACAGGATCAAGACGATGAATGAGTCCATCTACTATAATGTCGATGAGATTCATAACGGCATCTCAAGTAATCGGAAGATCCGGTTCCTGTATTTCGAGTATAATGTCGCCAAGGAGCGCGTGTACCGACATGGTGGAGCTTATTATGTTGTCAGCCCATTTGCAATGACATGGGACGATGAGAACTACTACATGGTGGCCTTTGATTCTGCTGCAGGGATCATCAAACACTACCGCGTCGATAAGATGGAAAAGATCACCGTTCTGGATGAAGAACGAGATGGTCAGGACGCTTACGAGGCGCTCGATATGGCCGTCTATGCGCGTAAGACATTCGGCATGTTCACCGGCGAGGAGGTCAAGGTTCATCTCCGTTTCGAAAATCATCTCGTGGGCGCCGTACTCGACCGTCTCGGGCGGGATGTGATCTTAGTCCCGGATGGAGAAGATCACTTTACAGTATGGACAGATGTGATTGTCAGCCCACAGTTCTTTGCGTGGCTCTGCGGATTTCAGACGGCGGCGAAGGTCATTGGGCCTGATGATGTAGTCAAGCAGATGGCAGAGCATGTCAAATCGATCGCCGAGCAATACGAATAACGCCTGAATTATGGAAGCGGAGGAGCTATATATGTCCTACCCAAAACCACTATCTGAGAAATCTCTAAAGCGCCTATATACACAGGCAGGTTTATCGACGGAGGCGTGTGATTTCCTTCATTCGTTATTTGCCGCCTGCGCAAATTTGTACGGTGCCATCGCCCTGCGTGATGTGTGGTCGGTTTATCAGGAACTCAAAAGCGGTGCGCCGCGAATCCACCGACGCGATTTTATTGCCTTTTCCACTATTGTCCGTCGAGAAGTGCAGCCCTATCGAGTTTATGAGATCGAAGAACTGTACACGGAAGAACCGCACAATGATCTGGATCGGCACATCGTATCAAAAGAATTGATTGGTGCTGGCTATGGTAAGATGTTTTCCTTCTATGCACTGATGGACGAGCGCGATGATCGCCCCTATTGTGTCCCCGATGATTTTCTCTCATATGCGGAACCAACAGCATCTGTAGATGAGAAATCACTCGCAGATTTTATTGGGAACCTGAAGTCCACGGCGATGGAGTGCGCCCCAAAACAACGTAAAACCTATCCGAATGAGAATCGCGGGAAGAAATTAAACGAGTTTTCTTTTCTCAATTTGAACGAGCGGTTCAATTTGGATTATTACAAGAAAGTCCCCGCCACTTATTCAGCCCTGTTGGCAGAGTACAGCGGTACAGAGGCGGAAAAGATTATGCGGTTTCATCGGCGAGCCGAGAATGTTGGTCATCTGCGCACAACGGATATGATCCAGAATGTGCTGATTGAATTGTGCGAGGTAGGTGCCCGCCTGACGGAAAAGCAGCAAGATACTCTTATGCAGCTCATCGTGCAGTATCACAATGGAAGCCGCTTGTGGTGTACCTGCGGTTGGAAACCGGATGAGCTGGCAGCTAAGTTTAGCGGTATCGGAGCATTCCCTGGTCAGGAGGCATCATCTCCAGAGGGAATGATGGATGAGAAAGATATCATTCGCAAGATGAAAGAGTTGGGACTGAAGGTCTTGGAGTGAGCAACATGTCAACCATTGAGCAAACACTTTTACGCCTACAAAAGTCTGCTTTCCGCGCAAAGTTCCATCTGAGTGAAAAGGACAGGCAGTACATAATGGGCAAGGGCATGGAAACCATTCAGCATCATGCGGCCGACTTCATCCGAATGCGGCTTGCGCCGGCGAGCGTTCCAAATGACGGCAAACAGACACCGATGCGCGGGCATCCAGTGTTTATTGCCCAGCATGCCTGCGCCTGCTGCTGTCGCAGCTGCTTAAACAAGTGGTATCATGTCCCGATAGGGCGTGAGCTGACGGAGGATGAGCAGAAACGCATCGTGAGGTTGCTGATGGCATGGATCGAGCGACAGCTTGCAACGGATGCGAAATAGCGAGAAATTGAGGTGACAACTATGTCTACGATTGGAAATGTTCTTTGGTTCCTATTTGGAGGATTGATCGGCGGGCTTGCCTGGGTACTGGCCGGCTGTCTTTGGTGCATCACCATCATCGGCATACCCGTTGGCCTGCAATGCTTCAAATTCGCAAGTCTCGCCTTTTTCCCGTTTGGGAAAGAAGTTGTGTATGGCGGTGGAGGCTTTTCCTTTCTCGTCAACCTAATTTGGATCATTTTCTTTGGCCTTGAGATGGCAATCGGATACTGCATTCTGGGCTGTCTCTGGTGCATCACGGTCCTTGGCATTCCAATCGGAAAGCAATGCTTCAAAATGGCCAAGCTGTCTCTAATGCCCTTCGGGGCATCGGTCGTGTAAAGCAATATTGTATGCGACCGCTCCCACATGGCCTTTTTCCAATCCGCGAAAAAAGCAACGACTCTAATGAGAACACTCTCAATCGATTGAGGAGGATAAGACATGGGAGAGATCATCAATACGAATACCGCTATAGAGACTCAGCCTGGCGGTGATACGGGGGCATTATTGGATATTACCCAAAGCCTCTTGGCGGATGCAAGGACTGCTCTGAACAGCAGCGGTGTGTTAAGCGTTCCTATTGCGGAACTCTCTACGCTTGGTGCTGGAGTCTCTTCGCTCATCCCTGCGTTGAATACTGTTACGCAGACGACGAGCATCGCAGCGGATGGACTCTATACGATAGCCAACGCTGGTGTCGGTGATGTACTGAAAGCGGCAAAGAACGGAAACTTCTGGGCCTCACTCAAAACTGCGGATGGAGCGTCTAAAATGGTTCAGCTGCAGGAAGCAGGAGCAATTACCGCTACCACACAGACAGCGGCAGCATTCAATCCCGCCACTATGATGATGGCGGTCGCACTATTCTCAATCGAACAGGAACTTGGGGAAATTGAGGATATGCAGAGGCAGATCATCTCGTTCCTTGAAATCGAAAAGGAATCTGAGATAGAAGCGGATGTTGAAAGTCTCATGAGCATCATCAAAAAGTATAAGGACAACTGGGACAATGAACGTTTTGTCAGCGGCAATCATAATCAAGTCCTTACCTACCAGAATCGCGCACGCAAAAACATGCTTGGTTATCAGAAGAAGATCGTTGAGTCGATTGGGAAGAAGCCGCATATCGTCACACAGGCTGGCGTAAAGCAGGCGTTCGCCTCTTTGGAGAAGGAATTCAAATACTATCGCTTGTCCCTTTATACATTCTCACTGTCATCTCTCATGGAGGTCATGCTCAGCGGCAATTTCAAAGAATCCTATATTTCCGGGATTCGGGATGAACTGCAGCAGATGTCGGACGCTTACCGCGATTTGTTTGAGGAGAGCTCACACTATTTAGAGAAGCTGAGTAACTCAGCAGTAGATGCTAATGTCATGAAAGGTATCGGCACGGCAGGAAATGCAGTCGGGAAATTCATTGGAAGTATCCCTCTTGTAAAAGAGGGGCCAGTTGATGAATTCCTTCAGGATGGCGGGACACACTTGAAGAAGAGTGCTCTCGATATGGAAAAGGATGCCGTACACCGGTTCGCTTCCATAGGCAATCCTGGCACACGGATGTTCATGGAAAAGATGGATGAGATGATCCAGATCTATAACCGTACCGAGCAAATCTGCTTCGATGATAAAAAGATATATCTATTGCCAAAGAAGCTCGCCGTTTGATCACTCAAAAGGCAGCTATCACAGGAGGTCCATTTATGCCGCTCCAGATCGTAAGAAATGACATCACAAAAATGAAGGTTGACGCGATCGTCAATGCCGCAAACAGTTCTCTCTTGGGTGGTGGCGGCGTAGATGGCTGCATTCATCGCGCCGCCGGCCCGGAACTCCTAGTCGAATGCGAAAAGCTCAATGGGTGCAAAACTGGCAGTGCCAAGATAACAAAGGGATATAAGCTGCCATGCAAATATGTGATCCATGCGGTTGGCCCTCGCTGGTACGGTGGGCAGTATGGGGAGCATGACAAGCTTGTCTCGTGCTACCAGACGTCACTCGCGCTCGCAAAGGAGCATGGTTGCGAGTCGGTCGCATTCCCTCTGATCTCTTCGGGAATCTTCGGCTATCCAAAGGATGAGGCGCTCAAAGTAGCTATCGACACGATCAGCAGTTTTCTGCTTGAAAATGATATGATGGTTTACATCGTCATCTTCGATCGCAAGGCGTATCAGATCAGCAGCAAGTTGTTTGCGGACATCAACGCCTACATAGACGACCGATATGTCGAAGAGCATCGAGACAGCTATTCTGAGCGGATCAGCCGGCTGCATAGCCTTGCAGTGGAAGAGAGCTGCCCTATCCCCGCTGCCCCTATGGTAACAAAGGCAGCATCCCTGGACGATGCGCTGAAGCAGATCGACGAGAGCTTTTCCGAGATGCTGCTGCGTAAGATTGATGAATGTGGTATGACGGATGCAGAGTGCTATAAGAAGGCCAACATCGATCGAAAGCTGTTCTCAAAGATTCGGTCGGATAAGCTCTATAGGCCATCAAAGCCGACTGTGATCGCCTTTGCAATCGCACTCGAATTGCCGCTTGATGAATTAAAGGATATGCTCTCGAAAGCTGGATTTGCCCTGTCTCACTCCAGCAAATTTGACATCATCGTGGAGTATTTTGTCGAGCGAGGGAACTACAACGTGTTCGAAATCAATGAGGCGCTGTTTGCATTCGACCAAAGCCTGATTGGCGCATAATAGTTATCAGGTGCTGCGACTTTTCGTCGGTGGAACCCTGATTGATATGCTATCTTTTCCGGAGGTGTGCTGCGATGGAGCAAAAAGAACTAGAGTATCTGCGTCAGGTAGAAGATCATGCTTCACGGACTGGCTGGGTGTCTCCGTTGACTTGTGAGGACAAAGAGTATTTTTCCTATTTGCGTCAGGTCAGTAAACGGTATAACATCGACATGTCCAAGGCAAATCGACTGGAATACAATTTTGTGATTCGTGTTGCAGAGAGCGAGTTTTACGCACATCACACATCCTGAGAAATGCAGAGACGCAAGCATCTTTGCTTGCGCCTTTCATTGAATTGTCGCTTAACAAGCGACCAAATGAAGCGAATATCAAAGTAAGATATGGCTGTAAGGTGAAACACCAAACAGCCATAATTTATTGGAGGTATTTGCAATGAATAAGAATCTGACCGAGATCGTCTTTATCCTTGACCGCAGCGGTTCCATGAGTGGACTTGAGTCCGACACAATCGGCGGCTTCAACGCCATGATTGAAAAGCAGAAGAAAGCTCCCGGCGAAGCGCTGGTCTCCACTATCCTCTTTGACAATGTCAGCGAAGTGATCCATGACCGCGTCAATATCCGAGACATCAAGCCCATGACGGATAGCGAGTATTGCGTGCGCGGCTGCACCGCCTTGTTGGATGCGATTGGAGGCGCGATCCACCACATCGGCAACGTCCACAAGTATGCGCGGGAGGAAGATGTTCCAGCGCACACCCTGTTTGTTATCACGACGGATGGAATGGAAAATGCAAGCCGTCTCTATGATAGCGCCCGTGTTAAACAGATGATCGGGCATGAGAAGAGCAAGTATGGTTGGGAATTCCTGTTCCTCGGCGCCAACATTGACGCCGTCGAGACGGCAAAGCATTTTGGTATTAGTGAAGACCGCGCGGTCAATTACCACTCCGACAGCGTAGGGACACGGCTGAACTATGAAGTGGTCAGTTGCGCGATTACAAGCATGAGAAGCGGTGCTCCTATGAGTGCCGATTGGAAAGCGCCAATTGAAGCTGACTATAAGACCCGTAAGGGTGAAAAAGACTAACCGCATCGATTTCGACACGGTTAGTACTACCTCCTAAGCCGCACCATTTACATGGTGCGGCTTTTTCATTTGATGCATACTCGTCAG
The DNA here is from genome assembly GCA_040095065.1 of Hominicoprocola fusiformis. Classification (GTDB taxonomy): domain Bacteria; phylum Bacillota; class Clostridia; order Oscillospirales; family Oscillospiraceae; genus Hominicoprocola. The sequence goes on along the minus strand of JBBNGO010000001.1, from coordinate 7,078 downwards.
TTTATGTGTGTATCAAAATACATATTAGTTCTATTGACACTTTTACTCGTTGCGGATATAATAATGGTGAAGATCAAAATGGGAGGTCTATCATGAGAGATTACAGCAAGTACGAGAAGACACCCGTGTTATTCTCTGGGGCAGAAAAGAAATTTGAAATCATCATTGACGGGTTTCGTTATATCGTCAAGTTTCAGAAGAATTCCGAAGTGGGTTTGACCTTCAATTATGTTTCTGAGTATTTGGGAAGCCATATTTTTCAACTTATTGGTATTCCCGTACAGGAAACCTTCCTTGGCACTTATGAGGGCAAGAATGTAGTCGTTATGAAGAATTTTTTAGAGCCCGAGGATGATCTTGTTGCCTTCAACGGTGTCGGCGAAAGCTCGCTGGAAAGGGACAAAGAGCTCTATCAGTACACTTATGAAGATATTACCGCAATGCTGCGGGAGAATATGAAGTCAACAAATGTCGAGGAGACAATCGACCGTTTCTGGGATATGTTCATCGTGGATGCTTTGATCGGCAATTTTGACCGGCATGGCGGGAACTGGGGCTTCATTAAGAAAGATAATCAATACCGGATCGCCCCGGTATATGACAATGGTTCAAGCCTCTACCCGAAGCTGAATACGGACGAGAAGCTGGAGGCCGTACTCTCCTCCGAGGAAGAAATTGACCAACGGATCTATAAGTTCCCCACCTCCCACATCAAGGTGAAGAATCGCAAGAGTTCCTATTTTGAAGTGATCAGCAGCTTGCAATTCGAAGCTTGCAATGATGCCCTAAAGCGAATTGTTCCTCGCATCGATTTTAATCAAATCAATGCTCTTATTGACGAAGTGGAAGGGATCTCAGAGGTGCGTAAGCGTTTCTATAAAGTCATGCTGCAGCAACGATATGAAAAGATCCTTATGTACGCATATCGCCAGTTGTGACATGGAAAGGAGTGGCTCATGAGGCCTGTTACGCATGATTACCAAAGTCTAAACGAATATACGTTTCCCCTGCAGGGAAAGCCCTATTACCGCAGCAGTGGCATAATCTATGCGGTGGATCGCACCGGCAATAAGTATGCTGTGGGTCAAGTTGATCTTGAGCGCTTTGATGATCAGAACTTCCAGTATGTCTTTACTCCTGAATGGAGTGTAATCGATACCCTGCCGTCCTCCATTTTCCAGGGTATTCCCGGACTCGACATGTCCATGCGGCTTGAGCGATACTATCGTGTTAATATGACGCCGTACTTCATCTCTGAGCGTACACCCAGCGAAAGTCGAGAGGATCTCTGGGAACTCCTTGACGCAGTTGGTCTGGATTACTATGACCGCTTTGAGTGGCTGCTCCGGACGGATATGCGCTGCGGCACCGATAACCTGATCGTTGAGCGGGCAGAAGCTGCTCGGACTATCACATTTGAATCGATCAACAGCCTGCCGTCCGATCTCCAGCCAGCCGACCTTGTTTCGATTCAGGGATTTCAAAGCATCGCAAAGACTAGCCACCAGCTCAGAAAGATTCTCCTTCGAATTTTGAGAAGTGGCGCTCATATCTGGGATGAAACAGACTCGCGCCAGCTCTCTGAAGAGGAATGCAGTCTGCTGCTAAACCTGCTCATGGTTCAGGAATCAATGGAAGCAAAGCAGAATAAGCAGCGTCACCAAGAAGGCGTCGCACAGGCAAAGAACAGCGGAAAATACGCTGGTCGAAAGAGAATTGTGGTCGATCCAAATCTGTTCCGCCAAGTCGCAGAGGATTTCCGCAACCATAAAGTAACGGAGGAAGAAGCCATGCATCGCGCCGGTATCCGTTCGAGATCAACTTTCTACAGGCGCCTGAAAGAGATATAGACTAAGAAACGAGAGGGTTCCCGCACATTACGCTGCAGGAATCCTCTCCTTAGTTAATACAATGTCCACCAGTAGTCAAAAAGGCGCCGATAGTAATTCCCCTTTCTGGGTAGATCCTGACAGTTCCGAAACTTTCGGCTGGTCTCCCGTTTCATCCACCGCTGGCAATTACTGTTCTTGGGATACTTGATATACTTTCCCGAATGGAGCAGCGTGTCACCATCAAAGCCATAATCGATATAGCCGGCATGAGGCACATACTTTCTTGTGACAATGCGCATGAGCGCGTCATTCTTGCGGATGCGCATTTCTCTTCGATACGCAGAGCCATTTCGTCTGGATGGCTGCCCGGGAGCTGACTCAGTCAGCAAATTCTCGATCTTCTTGTTTAACTCGATTTCGGTCATAGGCTTTACCGTTTGGCACAGTTCTTGTGATGGGACAAATACCATACCAGCTACCGCGCTGCTTCGCATGTTGCTCCTTCTGCGCTTTCTTGCTCTGCTTTTTGAGCGGTATCATCTGTTTCATTGATAAGAACACCTCCATTGTCTCGAACGGTTTGAACTTTCTTTTTAAGATCCTCGCAGAATGTAAGGTAGTCAGGATGCCCGCACAGGAGCATCTTGTTGGGCAATTCACGGATCGCTGCCAGGAAAGCATCGACATCACGCTTCCGGCACTTGCACATGATGACGCGATAGGGAGCATCCGGGCAAACGAACTCAGGGCCGAACCCTACTCTGACCTGATGCTTGATAAAAAGCTGGTCTGCAAGGTAATCTGCTGTATCGATAATTGCGAAGTAGTTGTGGAAAAATGAAAACTTTTCGATCGTCCAGCAGCAGGATTCATTGTATTCTCGACTCACGATCGGGCCTCCTTATGTGACAGTTTCTTTACAAAATCGAGTTTGCTCTTGCTTTTTGAAGGTTCTTCCAGTATTCTGAAGTACTCCCGTTTAGGAAGACTCTTTAGATGGAGGCGATTGCCATGAATATGAAGCAGTTTCCGGTCATTGATCCGATTGCGACCGGAAAGAACATCATCCGTCTTCGCGTCGAGCGCGGGATGAGTGTCCGCGACCTGCAGGCATACTTCGGTTTCGAAGAGCCACAGGCGATCTACAAATGGCAGCAAGGAAAGAGCCTGCCTTCCGTTGATAATCTGTATGCTCTCGGCGCGTTGTTTGAAGTACCGATGGAAGACATCCTGGTATCTCGGACATCACAACTGAATCTGTTTATTTGTGAGCAGCAGGCCGAAGCCTGCTGCTCGCCTCTATTTATGGGAGAACTGCTCCGACTATCACGGATACGGCAGAGAGCCAAGATCGTTTAGACCATTTTTGCCAAGGCCATGCGCTCGCTGGCTCCCTGAGGAGCGTGGATAGCATACCTCGACGTATGAACGGCTCAAAGGCCAGCAATATCAAGATAGGAAATCTATCTATATCCAACAGAATAGGGAGATGTGAGGTGGCAAGGTCGAGATTCGGCGTTAGCGTATTCACGATATGGTGAAACAGCGTTGGGCGCTGATGGATGGGAAGACGGTTCGTAGCATCCGTTAACAAGACGGATCATGTCTTCTTTTGGAGCCCAGAATCAACCGAGCGGCTTGTTTTGATTTGCAGCACTATAGTTCGTCTGCAACTGAACCGGTCGCCACGTTCTCTTCTTCTGCCGCATCCGTGATAGTCGGAGCAAAGTCGCAAGGGCTTGGTCAGCTTAATGCTGACATATGCGCTTCAAAAGCCTCCGCGAAAGTCTCGTTCACATCGAACGGAGCTTCATACTCCACCGGGGTGTTAACTAACGCAGCATCCAGAGTGGCAGAGGTCTCATCGGACTTCTTGCTCAGATCAGCGCACATTTTCCGGATCTTATTGCGATCGAAATTGATGGTGGTCACACGCTTGACATCGCAGCGGTAGGAGACCTGATTTCCCTCGTTGTTGAACCGATAGCCGACTCCCCCGTTAGAGATCAAAACCTCGCCATTGCGCAGGCCGGCCATGTGGCGGAGCAGAGTGGAGATCTCCTGACGCTTCCCATTGAGGCTCACTTCGCCATCCAGGCCAGCGCCAAGAGGCAGGGACGCCTTCGCCTGATGGATTGCGGCGCTCAGCTTTTCCCGCTCGTCCAGGAGGAACAGCAGGAATTCTGCCATCTCGGTGATATTCTCGCTATACTCGGTGGAGGGGGCCTCCATAGTGACCTCATCCTCCACCTCTGCCATGACCTTGTGGCGGAGATAAGTGTTCTGTACCTTGGTAATGTTGCCATTGTTGCCGAGGATGCTCTGCGCATCGGCCATCATGGACTGCAGCTTATTCTGAAAGCGGAAAGCTTCTTTGAGATTCATATCGCTCACTCCTTGTTCTTGTCGTTGATATCATGATAACCTTGTTTTTTGAAATTGTCATTGAACTGCTGGTTTAATAGCAACAAAAATAGAACGAGAGGTCAAAGCCTCTCGTTCTAATATGCGGGACTATTTTCCAAGCACGATTGTTGCTTCCCCGTTGGGAGAGATATCAACATGCATGGTTTTAATGTACTTGTCATAAAATTGGTTCTTCTCTGCGGTCGTCATGTCAGCTCTGGTCGCTCTACAGGCCTCATCCAGAATATCTCGAACATTAAGGTGAAATGCCTGGTCGAGTTTCTGGCGAACCTCGCGAAGTACTGCCGCAACCTTGATATCATTACTGTTACCAGTACAAAAATCGTCGATATAGCAATAAGAAATGCCAGCATTGATCAACGCATTTTTGATGGTCGGACTGCATTTCTCACTTTCTACCATCACGAAGAACCGAACCTCAGGCATTGCCGAAATCAGCCCCCAATAGTCGGAGTCGCTGGATACAAGAATGAACGAGTCCACATTGTTCTGATAATACTCACGGCAGGTCCCGGTGGTCAAACGGATGTCAACAAGTGACTTGTTTTCTTTGATGCGTTCGATCAGGACATGCTCAATTGGAATTTGGGTGAAGCGCTCCAAAATCTTCCACGCCGATGTGGTATGAATATCATCATAGAGGATGATTTTACAAATCTTATTGAGTAGTGCTTCCTGATTAAGATTGTTCAAGGTTGCGTACAGTTTGTAGGGATCGGAGTTTTCACAATCCACCACAACGACGACGCGCTCACTCTTGTCCAGGAACTTGTATATACCAGCCTTTGTGAGGTTACCGGCATCAGACACTTTGCTCAAGTCTGTGAAATAATCCGCATTGGCTTCATATAAAAGCGAAACAAACTTCTTGTCATTGTAGAGGATGTTGCCAGAGTCCATGTAGGACCAATTGATATAGACTTGGTACGGGTACTTATTTTTGTTGGCGTAATAATCTGCCGCTGCTGCCTTGATGCCCTTCTCGTTGAGGCCATCCGGCATGAGGAAGAGCTTCCGGACATATTCCCACTTCAGCCATAATGGAAACAGCGACTTGCAGTTGTTAATGCGGTTGCTGATATGCTTATTGATATCTACAATATACTGGGCAGGCAAAGCTCTGGATCTAACAATCGTAATACCATCCTGCAAGAGTTCGTTCAGGCTATCCTGCGGAACATACTCTGGAAGCGAGTGGAGATTGCACATATCGAAACGCATACGGTTATTGATGGCTTTAAAATTGAGTTCCAAAGCCGTTCGAATCATGCAGAGGTTGCGCACGATGCGGGCATTCTTGTCTGCGTGTAATTTCTCATACCATTCCATCTTTGGTGGTTCATATTCGTTTTCAAAAATGCGCTTTTGGACTCCGACTAAATAAGCCACCTTCTAAACAACAGTATAAGTACTGTTCTCATAGTCGGTATATGCTTTTCTCGGGTTCCGAGTCGCTGTATCATCGTATGCCTGGTTATTCATAAAAGCCCCCTATTCCACGGGTCACGGTACAGCTAAACACTGCAAAAACTGATGTTTTCTTGCGCTTAGAATACCATATTCAAGGGCTTCTGTCCATTGGTGCCGACAATTAACTGACCGAGATATTGGTCTGTCCTTCGTTCTCCCACTCAAAGAGTTCAGGCAGGGCTCGTGGCGCATAATCGCGAGAGCGAGTGCCCACAATGCGAGCTGATGGATTGTTCTCCACAAACCGCTCAGGGCGCTGCTCTAAGATGAAATCGATCCAAGCGATTGCATTCTTGCACTTGCGCCGGCGCACACGGGCATCGTGCAGAAGTTTATAGAGCTGGTATCCATGTGAGGCATCCAGGTTATAGAACTCCGCTGCGTGCTCGATGTCTTCAATCTCCAGCTCCGCCTTCCGCTGGCCGGTCACCAGTGTTTCTCTCTGGCATTGGATGGTGTGAATGAAATCGCTGAAATTCTTCAGCCGTGTCAGGTAGAATTCAGGCGTCAGTAGCTCCAGTTGCAGATCAGGATTTTCGGGATTGGGGTTTGAGATGAAGATGACCTTATACTTCAGGTTTTTCATCGCCTTTGGCAGCAAAGAGCAGTATTTCTCTGCCGTCTTCTTATTGTTGAATGTATGCGCGCGATCGATATAGGCAGTGGTGATCATCTGATTGTTGCCGATAATCTCCACATAGCTTTTTCCATTGCTGATAATCCAGGGCATATTTGATCCTCCTTCGTCCGAATAGAAATAGTGAGCGCACATGATGGTAATGCCAGTTCTGGGTGTTTGGTTGAACATGTCCTCCTATGTAGTATTGATATAGAGCCATCAGGTGGTTCTAAGGGCGCGTAGGAGTTGTGCACGAGCCACCTGCGCGGTCTGCTGTTTCACCCCAGCTTTCAAGTATTCAATGGCATCATTCCACTGAAAAAGTGTGTATTCTGCGGCATCAAAAGTCTCAAGAAATGCGGCTAAACGGGATCGACCGTCAGTGGACAGGAACCGCAGGTAAGAGAGGTATTGTACTTTCATGAAGGTTGCTGCTTCATCAAGTAGACATGGAGTGTGATTGGTCATATCGGAGTTCCTCTTGCAGATGCAACGAGGTCGCACCCTCTTTCTTTTCATTTGTGCCATATAGTTGGGAGGCATCGAAGTGATCGCAGCGAAACATCGTACCATCGGACATATAGATTTCCGCTCTGCCATCGGATTCCATCTCCACACGGATAATGTAGCTGGTGTTGACAATCGCGATACCGAGGTTGATAAATCTACCCATGTTTGACATTCCTCCACTTGTTTTGGAATAGAAGGCCGCTGCCGGAGCAGCGAGATC
>JBBNGO010000019.1:0-53483 GCA_040095065.1 Hominicoprocola fusiformis | reverse complement strand
ATGCGGTGAAAGTCGCATGTCCGGTGTGAAGCGGGGGAAAAGCTGGAGATAACTTCAAAGGCTTACCTATCGCTATTCCCGTCCGATCTCGCCACCTTCGGCGGTGAGGCAAAGCGTCTGTTGCAGGATCTCCAGACCCGCAATGAGAGACTGTTTCTTGTGACCATCCTCATCATGAATACGGCAACCAATCGCCAGAAGCTCGAAAATGCTGTGTTCCAGACCGCCGCCATTGCCCAAAAGTATAACTGTGCGCTCAAGCGTCTTGACTTCCAGCAGGAAGAGGGGCTGATGTCCTCTCTGCCTATCGGCGTCAATCAGGTGGAAATTGAACGCGGACTGACCACTTCCAGCACGGCGGTTTTCGTGCCGTTCACCACGCAGGAGCTTTTTCAGGGCGGCGAAGCTCTCTACTACGGGCTGAATGCGCTGTCCAACAACATGATCATGGTTGACCGCAAGCGGCTCAAAAACCCCAACGGGCTGATCTTGGGTACGCCCGGTTCCGGTAAGTCCTTCTCCGCCAAGCGTGAAATGACGAACGCCTTCCTCATCACAGAGGATGACATCATCGTCTGCGACCCCGAAGCCGAGTATTTCCCCCTTGTGCAAAAGCTCAGTGGTCAGGTCATCCGCATTTCGCCGGTCAGCACGGACTACATCAATCCGCTGGACATCAACACGAACTACTCCGAAGAGGAAAACCCGCTGACGCTGAAATCCGACTTCATCCTCTCCATGTGTGAGCTGATTGTCGGCGGCAAGGACGGCTTGCAGCCGGTTGAGAAGACCATCATTGACCGCAGCGTCCGCATGGTCTATCAGGAGTTCCTTGCAGACCCCAAGCCGGAGAAAATGCCGATCCTCGAAGACCTCTACAACATTCTGAGAAATCAGAAGGAACCGGAGGCACAGCGCATCGCAACTGCCCTTGAAATCTATGTTCACGGCTCTCTGAATGTCTTCAATCACAGAACGAATGTGGATGTCAACAATCGCTTCGTCTGCTATGACATCCGCGAACTCGGCAAGCAGCTCAAGAAGCTCGGTATGTTGATTGTGCAGGATCAGGTTTGGAACAGAGTTACCATCAACCGCGCCCAGCACAAGGCAACTCGCTACTACATGGACGAGTTCCACCTTTTGCTGAAAGAGGAACAGACCGCCGCATACAGCGTAGAAATCTGGAAGCGTTTCAGAAAATGGGGCGGCATTCCGACCGGCATTACCCAGAACGTCAAGGATCTGCTTGCGTCCCGCGAGGTGGAGAACATCTTTGAAAACTCGGATTTTGTCTACCTTCTGAATCAGGCATCCGGAGACCGGCAGATTCTCTCGAAGGCGTTGAATATCTCGCCCAGCCAGCAGAACTACATCACCAATTCCAATGCCGGTGAGGGGCTGATCTTCTATGGCTCGACCATCGTTCCCTTCAAGGACGATTTCCCAAAGGACACCCAGCTTTACCGCATCATGACCACCCGCTTAGAAGAAACCGCACAGAACTGATAGGAGGATTTTTGAATATGAACAACAAGATGATTACCATTCCCTATGCGGACGCTATCGAATACGGAGAGAACACCTCCGCGCTGTTTAAGGCTCTGTGGGAGCTGACCGATCTGATCCGACTGGAAAGCGATCTCAAGAAGCATCACCGCGCCTACCTCCATGTGAGGGAGGACATCGACGAAAAGGTCAAGGAGGCGCGTCAGATTATGACCAAGGTATCTGTGGATATGATCGGTTTCTACTTCAAGGTTGATGTTCCCAAGTGTAGCAACAGCGATGAGAATACCCCTTTCGCTGACGCGGCGGATGATGAAGCCGTATCTATCCCCAAGGACAAGTATGAGCTGATGATCGACGATTTGCTCACGATGTCCGAAATCATTCAATGCGTCGCAGATATGCGCACGCAGGATGTGAAGGCAATCCGCGAGTTCGGCAAGTTTATCCCCACCTTTGCCGCCTTTGAGAAGAACCGCCTGAGCCTCTATCGTGAGGCAGCGAAGGAAGCAGAGGAAATCTTCGACCGTTGGGCGGACGAGATTGACGATCTCGACGAGGACTTCATGGAAGATGAGGACTATGAGCCGGACGAGTATTACTCCGACTGATGCCCATTGAAATGTTGTCGGGTTTTGCAGCCAACATTTCAATGGAACACAAATCCAACAGAACAGGAGGTACACCACCATACAACTTGACATCATTCATACCGGCGATTGCCTTGAAATCCTGAAAGCCCTGCCCGATGACAGCGTTCATTGCTGTGTGACATCCCCGCCGTACTACGCGCTCCGCGATTACGGCATGGAAGCTCAGATCGGCAGAGAGACAACGCCGAAGGAATATATCTCGCGCCTGACGGAAGTGTTTACCGAAGTCAGGCGCGTTTTGCATCCGGATGGAACGCTCTGGCTGAACATCTCGGACACCTACGCCGGAAAGGGCAATCAGGGCGATTTCATTGACCCAAAGAACCCCAACGGCAGAAACGGTCAGGCTGTGGCTCTCAACAACAAGGTTGAGGGCTGCAAGCCAAAGGACATGATCGGCATTCCGTGGATGCTTGCTTTTGCCCTCCGCGATACCGGCTGGTATCTGCGCAACGACATCATCTGGATGAAGGATAACCCCATGCCGGAAAGCGTCAAAGACCGCTGCGCCCGCTGCTATGAGCATATTTTCCTGTTCTCAAAGTCCAAGAAGTATTTCTTCGACTACAAGGCAATTTCCGAGCCGATTGCCCCTGCAACGGCAGAACGCCTCAAGCGCGGCATGAAAGGCGGCAACAAATACGGCAAGCCCGTTCCCGGTCAGCCTCAGCCGCAATCCATCAACCGCCCCCGTGAGCATGGCGCGATCAAGAACGCAGACATCAATCCGCTCCGCAACAAGCGCGATGTCTGGAAGATCAACACCGTCCCCTTTAAGGGCGGTCACTATGCCGCCTACCCTCCGAAGCTGGTTGAAACCTGTCTTCTCGCCGGCTGTCCAGAAGGCGGCATTGTGCTTGACCCGTTCATGGGAAGCGGCACAACCGGCATGGTTGCCGCGCAGATGGGGCGTCATTTCGTAGGCATCGAGCTGAACCCTGAATACACCGAGCTTGCCTACAAGCGGATTGGAGGTGAAATCTGATGTCCAAGGAACCGGAACTCAAAGCCCGCGACAAGGTTGTTCTGCGAATGAAGCGGGAGGGCGCGGTTGAGGAAAACCTGACGGCTGGCACCGAGCAGCGCGTGTCAAAACGTCCGGAAGATGCAGAGCTGGTGAAGCCCGGTGAGACAGCCGAGCCTTCCGAGGCACTTTCACCGGAGGACCAGAAAAAGGTGCAGATGCGCCGTCAGCAGCACCAGTTTCAGGCGGAACACGCTGAGGATAATAACACTCAGCCGCCCTCGGAAACGTCCGTCACAGAAGAGAAAAGGACAGAAAATCCACCCCAGAATGTACCTGAACCGCTACCCTCGGAAACGCCATTCAAGCCTCCAACTTTAGAGCAGCACGGCGTTTCTTCGCATACCGGCACGGTGATTGCCGAAACGGTTGTCACACACAAGCTGCGCAAGACCTCTGCGGTTGAAGCAGTGGATGCGGATGCTATTCTCACTCAAGCGGCGGAAACCGCCTCTGCAAAGCCGGTCTCGGACGATGCCGCCCCGCCCACGAAGCGGATGCAGAAGCTCGAAAGGAAGTCCGAGAAGGCGCATGAGCGTCTGGATGCCGCCCGTGAGAAGCTGCCCACGCACAAGGTTCTCAAGAAAGAGCGTGTCTTCGATGAAGAGACCGGCAAGGGCAAAACCCGCCTTCATTTTGAGGATGAGCTGAAAAAGCCCAAGGGCAAAGGCAAGCTGCAATTTGAAGCAGATAAAACCGTCCGCAAGGTCGGTGACACCCTTGCTTCCGGCATTCACGGCAAAATCCATGAGGTCGAGCAGGAAAACTCGGCGGTTGAGGCGGCGCATAAAACAGAGATTGCCGCTGAGACCGCTGCGAGGCATTTCCGTCATCATCGGGAAAGCAGCGTCAACAAGCCTTATGAGAAGGTCTCTAAGCTGGAACATAAGGCGGATGCTGCTGATGCAAAGCTCCAATATGAGAGGAATCAGCAGGAGCATCCTGAGATGAAGAAGCAGAACATGAACAAGCACTACCAGAAGCAGAGCATTAAGAAGGAATATGCCGCCGCTCGAAATGCCGGTTCTCAGACTGCCGGAACTGCCACAAAAAGCACCGGCAAGAAGCTCGGTGAGAAGGCGTCCGACAAGATCAAGGAGTTCTTTGAGAAGAACAAGAAGGTCTTCATCTGGATCGTAGTCGGAATTGCCCTTCTCGTTTTACTCGGTGCCGGAATCAGCTCGTGTTCGATGCTCACCTCTACCGGTTCGTCGGTTATCGCTTCTTCCTACCTCAGTGAGGATGATGCGATGCTGGGCGCAGAAGCGCAGTATTGCCAAATGGAGCAGGAGCTGCAACGCTATCTCGACACCTACGAAAGCACTCACAACTACGATGAATACCACTTCGATCTGGACGATATTGAGCATGACCCGTATGTGCTGATCTCCATTCTCTCGGCTCTCCATGAGGGCGAGTTCACGCTGGATGAGGTGCAGGGTACGCTCCAAATGCTGTTTGAAAAGCAGTACATCCTCACCGAAGAGGTTATCATCGAAACCAGATACCGCACGGAAACCGACACATGGACGGACGCAGACGGCAACACGCACACGGAAACCTATCGCGTCCCGTATGACTATTACATCTGCAACGTGAAGCTCGAAAACTTCAATCTCTCCCATGTCCCGGTCTACATCATGTCTCAGGAACAGCTTTCCATGTACGCAACGTATATGTCGGTGCTGGGCAACCGCGAGGATCTGTTCGGTGACTCTCCCTATGTGGACAAGTACATCACAAATCCGCCCGCCGATTACGATGTCAACCCGGAGTATCTGGCTGATGAGAAGTTTGCGACACTGATTACCGAGGCGGAAAAGTATCTCGGCTATCCGTATGTGTGGGGCGGCTCCAATCCCGACACGTCCTTTGACTGCTCCGGCTTTGTCAGCTATGTTCTCACGAACAGCGGGCTTGTGAACACCGGGCGGCTGGGCGCACAGGGGCTTTACAACGTCTGTGCGCCGGTCTCAAAGGCGAATGCACAGCCCGGTGATCTCATCTTTTTCGTCGGGACGTATGACACCCCCGGCGTGTCTCACGTCGGCATCTACGTTGGTGATGGGGTCATGATCCACTGCGGCGATCCCATTCAGTACACATCCATCAACTCTTCCTATTGGCAGCAGCATTTCTACGCCTTCGGAAGACCCGCCTATTAAAAGAAAGGAGTTTTGCATGAATCCCAAGTATCAGAAAGTCCTCTCCGACATTGAGAAGGCTGAAAAGAAGAAGTCCGAAATCGAAGGACAGCTCAAGGAGCTGTACGACAAGAAGACGGAGCTGGAAAACCTTGAAATCATCAACACTGTGCGCTCTATGGTGATGGACAAGGATCAGATCATGGCGTTCCTGTCTTCCATGAAGGGTGGCACCAAGCCCGCTGAAAATACGGAGGTAATCGACAATGCGTAAAAAGTTTCGTTTTCTGACCGTCCTTGCGGTCTTCGTCATGGTTCTGTCCTGCTTCTCTGTCACGGCGTTTGCCTATGCCGATGACACCGAGCAGAACCTTCCCGTTACGGAGGCAACACAGCCGGAACAGCAGCCCGCAGTCACTCCCGCCCCTGAAAAGCCGGAGGGTGAGCCGATTGACGATGAGGGCAACGCCTACACCCGCGACTTGCTCTATGACAAGGCAACCAACAAGCAGTTCATCACTGTCCAGACGAAGAACGGCAACACCTTCTTCATTGTCATCGACTACGATGCGCCCATCAACGAGGATGAGGAACAGTATCAGACGTACTTCCTGAACATGGTCGATGAGAGCGATCTGCTTGCGCTGCTGGATGATGACACTGCGGCTGCTCTGACCACCTGTAACTGCAAGGAAAAATGCGCTGCCGGTCAGGTCAACACCGACTGCCCGGTCTGCAAGACCAACATGAGCGAATGCACCGGCACAGCCCCCGTTACACCTGAGCCGGATAAGGATGCGGAAACCGATGTCCCCGCGCCCAAGCCCGAAAAGAAGTCCAACATCGGCATGATCCTCGTCATCTTTGCCCTTGCCGGTGCTGCGGGTGCAGCTTATTACTACATCAAGTTCGTCAAGGGCAGAAAGCTCAAGGATGAGGATATGGACTTCTTTGATGATGAAGGCTACGAGGAAGAGCCGTATATCAACGAGGATGAAGAGCCGCAGATTGCGGAGGATGCTGAAACGGATGGTGATGAAGATTGATCTTAGTCATTGCTGAAAAGCCCAGCGTTGCCCAGTCCATCGCAAAGGTGCTGGGCGCGACGTCCCGTAAGGACGGCTACATGGAGGGCGGCAATTACATCGTTTCGTGGTGCTTCGGTCATCTGGTGGAGCTGGCAGACGCCAGCTCCTATGATGAGCGGTATGCCAAGTGGCGGTATGACGATCTGCCCATTGTTCCGAAAAGCTGGATGTTTGAGGTCACGAAGGACAAAGCACAGCAGTTCAAGGTGCTGTCCTCTCTCATGAAGGACAAGCGCGTCACCGAGCTGGTCTGCGCAACCGATGCAGGGCGCGAGGGTGAGCTGATCTTCCGGCTGGTCTACAACAAAGCCGGATGCACCAAGCCCTTCAAGCGTCTGTGGATCAGCTCGTTGGAGGACTCCGCCATCCGCGAAGGCTTCAATCATCTTCGGGACGGCAAGGAATATGACCGTCTCTATGAAGCAGCACTCAGCCGCTCGAAGGCGGACTGGATTGTCGGCATCAACGGCACCCGCCTTTTCACCACGCTCTATCACAAGAAGCTGGTGGTCGGGCGCGTCCAGACGCCGACCCTTGCAATGCTGGTGGAGCGTGACGGGAAAATCTCCACGTTCCAAAAGGAGAAGTATTTCAACGTCCACGTCGGCAAGGGCGATCTGATCGCCAATCTGGAAAATGTCAAAACCGAAGAGGAATCAAAAAAGATTGCGGCGGCTTGCGAGAAAAAGCAAGCCGTCGTTTCTTCTCTTAAGCGGGAGACGAAAACCGTCAATCCTCCGAAGCTCTATGATCTGACCACCTTGCAGCGCGAGGCAAACCGATACTACGGCTTCACCGCCCAGCAGACGCTCGATCTCGTACAAACACTCTATGAAAAGAAGCTCCTGACCTATCCGCGCACGGACAGTCAGTTCATCACGGACGATATGGAGGACACTGCCCGTCAGGTTATTTCCATCGTCTGCCGCCAGCTTCCGCTTTTCTCCGGCGTTTCGGTCACTCCGGACATTTCCCGCGTAACCAACAACAGCAAGGTCACAGATCACCATGCCATTCTCCCGACCGTCCAACTTGAAAAGCAGGATGTTTTCGCGCTTCCTCAGTCGGAGCAGAAAATCCTCAATCTTGTCGGAATGCGCCTTCTGTGTGCAACCGGCGAGAATCACACCTACGCAGAAACGCAGATCTCGCTCTCCTGCGAGGGCTACGAGTTCAAAACCAAGGGGAAGACCGTCGTTCAAAACGGATGGAAAGCCATCGAAGAGCTGTTCAAGTCCTCCCTCAAGACGAAGGAAAAGGACGATCCCATGAAGTCCCTGCCCGAAGTCCATGAGGGCGATGTTCTGGATGGTGTGTCCGCCAGCGTCACCGAACACTTTACGACACCCCCGAAGCAGTACACGGAAGACACGCTCCTGTCTGCGATGGAGACTGCCGGAAACGATCAGTTCGACGATGACACCGAGAAGAAAGGTCTCGGCACTCCCGCGACCCGCGCCGGTATCATTGAAAAGCTGGTGAAGTCCGGCTTTGCAGAGCGCAAGGGTAAATCCCTCATTCCCACGAAGGACGGCTGCAACCTCGTCTGTGTTCTGCCGGAACAGATCACCTCTCCCGCAATGACGGCGGAATGGGAAAACACGCTCATGGAGATTGAGCACGGCAATGCGGATGCGGACGTCTTCCTCAGCGGTATTGTCCAGATGACCGGCGATCTCGTGAAAGCCTATCCGTTCCTCTCCGATGCCGAAGCCCAGCGTTTCGGCACGGGGAAAGAGGAAATCGGCAAATGCCCCCGCTGCGGCTCTCCGGTCTATGTCGGCAAGGGCAACTTCTACTGCTCGAACAAGGAATGCTCCTTCTGCCTGTGGGAAGACAACAAGTTCTTTTCCAGCAAGAAAAAGAAGCTGACCAAGAAGATTGCAAAGGAGCTGCTGGACAAGGGCTGGTGCCGCGTGACCGGGCTTTACACGCCGAAGAAGCCTCAGCTCTACGATGCTGTCATTCGTCTGGATGACAGCGGCGGAAAATACGTCAGCTTCAAGATGGAGTTTGATCGATGACCCGCCCAAAGTATGTTGCTTCATGCAGCGGAGGCAAAGACAGCGTAGCGACGCTCCTGCTGGCTGCACAGCACAATGAGCCGCTTGACGAGGCGGTTTTCAGTGAGGTCATGTTCGACAAAGACACAAGCGGCGAAGTCCCGGAACACCGGGACTTCATTTATGACCGGCTCAAGCCCTTCTGCGAAAAGGAGCTGGGCATCAAGTTCACCATTCTCCACGCGGACAAGACCTACGATGAGGTGTTCCATCATGTCATCACCCGCGGACCGCACAAGGGTGTGGTTCGCGGCTTTGCATGGGCCGGGATGTGCGCGGTCAATCGGGACTGCAAAATCCCGCCCGTCCGAAAGTACAATGCCGCGCTTTCTCCGGACACCGTGAGCTATGTCGGCATCGCGGAGGATGAACCCAAACGCCTTGCGCGTCTGGACGGCGTGAAGAAGGTCAGTCTGCTTGCCAAATACGGTATGACCGAGGCGGACGCCTACAAGCTCTGTCAGGAACACGGGCTGCTTTCCCCAATCTACGCTCACTGCCGAAGAAACGGCTGCTGGTTCTGTCCCAACGCCAGTGACTCGGAGCTGCTGCACATGATCACAAAGCACCCGGATATGTTTGACCGTCTGATTGAATGGGAGAACGAGGATAACATCTTCCATCGTCGGCTGACACGCAGAGAAACCCCGTCTGAGGTAAAGGCTCGTTTACTGAGCAAATCCCAGACGGGGTTTTCTTCTCCCCGAAGCAAATACGAAATGGAGGTTTGATATGGCTGAAAACAGAAATGCACAGCAAGTCCGCGAAATCACGGACAAGCTGGAACAGGGCATCAAGGAGCTTTTTGAATCCGAGCGGTTCAAGGAATATCTCCGCACGATGTCCAAGTTCTACAACTATTCCTTCAACAACACGCTGCTCATTGCGATGCAGAAGCCGGAGGCAACCTATGTTGCCGGTTATACCTCGTGGCAGCGCAACTTTGACCGTCAGGTCATGAAGGGCGAAAAGGGCATCAAGATTCTTGCACCCGCGCCGTACAAGGCGCAGGAAGAGCGTGAGAAGATTGATCCTTTGACGCAGAAGCCGGTGATCGGCGCAGATGGGAAGGCTGTCACGGAAACGGTTGAGATCCTGCGTCCTGCCTTCAAGGTGGTAAGTGTCTTTGATGTTTCCCAGACGGACGGCAAGGAGCTTCCGGACATCATCGTCGATGAGCTGAAAGGCACCGTCGAAAACTACGAGGCGTTCTTCGACGCGCTCAGGCAGGAATCTCCCGTCCCTATTTTCTTTGAGGACATTCCGGGCGGTGCAAAGGGATTCTTCTCGCCGGTTGAAAGCCGCATTGCCATTCAGGAGGGCATGAGCGAAATCCAGACGGTCAAAACCGCCATTCACGAGATTGCCCACGCAAAGCTCCACGCCGTCAAGCCGGACGAGAAAGCCGCGCCAGAAGATAAGAAGGATCGGCACACCAAGGAGGTTGAAGCGGAAAGCGTTGCCTACACCGTCTGCCAACGGTACGGCATTGAAACCTCGGACTACTCCTTCGGCTACATCGCCGGTTGGTCTTCCGGCAAGGAAACCAAGGAGCTGAAAAGCTCTCTGGACACCATCCGCAAGACGGCGGCTGAGATGATCGAGGGCATTGACGCCAAGCTCAAGGTGCTGCTGGCAGAGAAAGCACAGTCCGCAGAGATGGAAGTCGAAGCTCCCGTAAAGGAAGCTGTTCCGGAGGAAAAGCCGGAAGTCCCCATTTACCGCGAGACGGCGAATTACGCCTATGAAGCCGATGAGCTGGAGTCATATCGTGCTTCTCTCGCCGCAAACGTGGAATGCCGCAAAGCGATTGAAGCGGCGATCAGCTCCAACTACGGAGATAACCGGCTGGATGCGGATGCTGCCGTGAAGAGCGTCCTTGAGCAGTTCTCTCCGGAGCGTGTCCGATATGTCCTTGCAAACACCATTCAGCAGAAAGACTTTGACGGGCGTATTCCGCAGCCCCTCAAGGAATGGGCAAAGAGCATTGATGTCTGCCCGGAGAATGCCTCCCGCTTCCTTGTGGATAAACCCAATCCCGGACTGACGGCACTTTTCGTCGATGCGTTCCGTCAGCAGACCGAACCCCAGAAGGAAGCTGTTTCTGAGAAAACGGAGGAAAGAGACCCGGAGGTCGTTGCATGGGAGAACGATGAGATTGCCTCTATTGAGGTTAAAACCGTGGAGGTCAAGTCTCCCGTTGCCTCCATGCCGGAGGAAGCAGCGCAAGCACCGAAGGCGCACCGCCTGACTGCGGAAGAGAAGGAAATCAAAGCCGCCGTCATGGACACGCTCAAGGGGCAGATTGCCTATAACAACGACGGAATGCGGGCGTCCTATCGCGCCTCTAACCATTCCTTCAATCTGCTGGCGCGGAACGGCGTCAGGATCGAAGGCAACACGGTCACGCAGAACGGTGAGCCGCTGTTCAAAATCCATCGCCGTCATGCGGCGCGGAAAACACAGGGCTGTTACCGTGAGCTGATGCCGACGCTGGAATATGTCAAGCAGGAGCAGAAGCAGGAAAAACCCTCTATCCGCGATCAGCTCAGGACTGCCGCAAAACAGCAGCCGGAGAAGAAGTCTCCGGTCAAATCCAAAACGCACGACATGGAGTTGTGAGAAAGGAGACGCATGAAGAAATACACAGACGTTGACATCGTTGCGGAGCTGCAGAAGCTCGTGGACAGTCATGTAGACAGCTACAAGGAAGACTTCAACATCGACAAGCGTATCATCCGCCGCGCTGCCGAAAGCCGGAATCCCGAAGACAAGACGCTGATGTGGTTCTGCCGCCCGCACGGAACGCACTGCCTCAACGAAAATCAGGTCTTCATTCAGGGAACGCGGGATCACAACACCTTCCGTTTCTATGCGGAACAGACCTACGACGAGTGCGTTGCCCGCGTCATTGTCCCAAAAACCGTCAAGCGCGGCAAGGTGTTCGGAGATGTCTTTGAGATCAACTACCGGGAACAGGCGGCAAATGTGGCGCAGAACGCGGTTGCGCCAGGTCATGACCGGTTGACCTTCGCAGACGGCTATGTGCTGGACGCACCCTGCCGCAGCAGCTTCGATGCAGCAATGGCTCTGGTCGGTGAGCATGGCGGCGTCAAAATCCACCAGACGCTCCCAAAGGATGCGGAGGCTCTGGCGGAAGTGCTGTCCAAGCAGAAAACCCGCCGTGACAGACTGCCGGATGCAGGAAGGACAGAGACGCTTTCGCCTCTGCCCGTTGCAGAACTTCGGAAGTACGAGGCGGTCAAAAAGGCTCACCCTGACGCGCTGGTCTGCTTTGCCCAGAATGGCTATTTTGAGCTGTACGGCAAGGACGCGGAAAAAGCCGCGCCCCTGCTCGGCACAAAGCTCCTTGAGAAGAAGGTACGCGGCAAGCCCTCCATGCCGGTGACCGGCTTCCGTGAAAGCGCATGGGTAGCCGGTTCTCACAAGCTCTGGAAGTCCGGCGCAGATGTCTTTCTCAGCAAGGACGGCGAGACCTTCAAGGAACTCAAAGCCGCAGATTACATTCCTGTCGGTGCGACGCTGAATGTGGATGGGATCAAGTGCAGAATCGACGCGGTTGATTTTGCCGCCGATGAAGTCCGGCTGACGAATATCGAGGACAAGAACCGCCCCATTCGCTTTTCTGAGAGCATCCAGTATGTCCGCTCCTATGTGGAAGACGCCGGGACTGCCATCTACGACACCATCCCGAAGAAGCCCGCTGCCCGTGAATCCATCCGTGACAAGCTGAAATCCGCACAGAAGGCACAGCCGCCCCACACACCGAAGCCGCAAAAGAACAAAGGAAAGGATATGGAACTCTGATATGAAGAATTTTACCGTGGAAGAAATCAACCTGATGTGCTGCTTCAACACATCCAGCCGGAAGCGGCTGATCGACGATATGAAGGGCGTCACCCTGAACGACATGGACGGCGAGATCGCAGAGCTGATGTATAAGACCGTCCGGAAGCTCGAAGCCATGACCGACGCGGAGTTTGAGGAACTGTATATCATGCCGGACGGCATGGTGGATGACTGAAAGGAGGATGCTTATGCCCGTATTAGACGGTAATTTTGAAGCCTTCGTCACAAACCTCGGCAAGTACAACGAGGGTATGCTGGTCGGTGAGTGGGTGAAGCTGCCCACCACCGAAGAAGAGATGCAGAAGGTCTTTGAGCGCATCGGAATCGGCAAGCAGGATGAGTTCGGTCAGCCCTATGAAGAGTGGTTTATCACCGACTACGAATGCCCGATCTACGGCGTCCAGAAGCTGCTTGGCGAGTACGAAAGCCTTGATAAGCTCAACTACCTTGCCGCTTTAATTGACGAGCTTTCCCTGAGCGATCAGGAAAAGCTCGCTGCCATTATGGAGGCTGGCTGCGATGAGGTCAGCGACATCGACGATCTCATCAACCTGACGTTCAATCTGGACTGCTACGACATCATGCCCGGTATCAACGACGAATCCGATCTCGGCTATTATTACGCACACGAAGCCGGTATCTACTCTGAAAAGGATCTCGGTCCTCTGGCAAATTACATCGACTATGAACGCTATGGGCGCGACATTGCGATGGATGAGCAGGGGCGATTCACCGATGAGGGCTATGTCCGTGTCGCAAGCGAACGCTGGGACAGGCAGTTTAACGGGGAGCTTGATGATATTCCCGATGAATACCGGATTACCGGCTCAGGGGAAGCCGCCGAGCGTGACAGCACTATTGCAGTTCTCGTCGTTGAGCCGGGAAAGGAGCCTTATGTGAAGGAGATTGACTCCGGTCTTGAGTCCTTGCAGCATGAGGTCGGCGGCTGCATCGAGGCGATTTACCCCTACGAAGACCCGGTTGCTTTAGTCTGCAACGAGGAAGGCAAGCTGGAAGGTTTGCCCCTGAACCGCGCTCTGCGTGATGAGGACGGTGACATCTACGACGTTGTTGCCGGAACATTCATGGTAGTTGGCTTGACGGATGACAGCTTCGGCTCTCTGACCGTAGAGCAGATGCAGAAGTTCTCTGACCACTTCAAGGTGCCGGAGCAGTTTGTTAAGTTGGGCGATAAGATTGTGGCGATTCCCATGATCTCGAAGGAGCAGCAGAAGCAGGAAAGCATCGAGCAGAAGGACTTTGAGATGAATGCCGACACCTCCGGTCTGACGGTTGCCGGTCACATCGGGACGTGGCACACCATTGACCAGCACGAAGTCGGCGGTCACAGCTTTTATCTGATGGAGCATGACACCTACGGCGATGAAGCTGCCTGTGTCATTGTCGATGAGCGCGGCAAACTTGTCCTTGATGATGTCTACAACGGCTTTGACGATGACACACTCCGCCTTCTTGACCTTGAAGTCAAGGAAGTGCCGGAAATGCCCGATCCCACGCTCTCCGTTCAGGATATGAAGGACTACGGCTACGCATGGGCTGGCGTTCTTCCCGCCGGTCAGGAAGCGGCTGAGAAGGCTTTGGAGAAGGGCTGCGAGGTTTACCGCCTCTATTCCGATAACACCGAGGGCTTGTGCGTAGATGCCAAAGAGATTGCCGATCATGTGGCAAAGGGCGGAATGCTTGGTATCAGCAAGGAAAGCTGGATGGCGGCACTTGAGAAGGAAAACTACCTCAAGGCGGCAGAGATGTCGATGGAGGATGACTACGGCATGATTGACGGGATCATCAACAACGGTCCGAAGGAGGACAAGACCGCAGAGGTCAAAGCCCCCGAAACCGGCGAAAAGTCCTCCATCATGGACAGGCTCAAGTCTGCAAAGGCTGAAAAGCAGAAGGAATGCTGCCCTCCCAAAAAGCACAAAGGAGAGATTGAGCTGTGAGCAGAAGTCAGAAATGGCGGCAGGAGTGGTCATTCTTCATCGGGGACAGCGGACGCCGGAAGTACAACCGCTTCTGCGTCCGCTGCGTCCATAGCTGCAAGCAGAGCTTCCGTGCGGATCTCATCGCCTGTCCGCACTTCTCCCGCAAGGCATCGCGGTGTAGACAGTTAGGGGGCGAAAAAGCCCATGATTGCAAGCCTCAGCGCGACGCAAATTGACCAACCTAAGTGATTGTATTCCCTGCGCAGTTTCTTCTTTAGTGCGGAAATAAGTGTTGATTTCGGCACTTGTTTGAATGCTCGGAAAACGAACCAAAAGCCTCTGTCGATGCCCGGTTTGGGTATCGGCAGAGGCTCTTTTTTTATGACATATTCAAAATTGCGGACAGCAGCTCTTGAACCTGTTGCCGGTATTCCGGCTTTATATCCGAAATACGTCTGGCAAGCGCAAGGGCTTCCTCTTCTGGCTCGTCAGTCCCAAAGATAATTCGGTCTGCGCTGACGCCGAGCAAACGGCAAAGACGCTGCAAGGCTTCAAGAGAGATACCGGATGCACCACGCTCAATGGCACTCAGGTGATTCGGCGTCATGCCAAGCATTTCTGAGAGCGTGTCCTGCGTATAGCCCGCCTGTTCTCTTGCCACTTGAATATTGCCGCCGATTTCAATATTGATGTCCTTCTTCTCTCGCATAGCCTCACCACCTTTGCATTTAGTGTACCTAACGGCGGTGTCATTATCCACGGTACGCCGTCGTTGATTTTACTAACGACATTGCATTGACTGTCCGTGATGAGGGTGATAGAATGGAGTTACCTACCAAAAGAGTGAAAGAAGGGGTGTCATGTCGCGCATTATTGAGTTTAGAAAGTCTGCTCAAAAAGCTGCAAAGCAATCCGTTCAAGGCAAGACTTGTGCGTTTACCGGTCATAGACCGCAGAGTCTTCCGTTCGGCTTTGATGAATCCGATAAGCGTTGTACTTCTTTGAAATCTGTTATGCGGGATCAGATTGTAGCACTCATCGAGAACGAGGGCGTCACGCATTTTATTACCGGCATGGCTCTTGGCGTCGACATGTATGCTGCGGAAATTGTACTCGATCTAAAATCAAAATACCCTCACATTACTCTGGAAAGCGCAATCCCTTGTGAGACACAAGCGATCAAATGGTCTGTGGCTTCACGGGAACGGTATTATAATATCGCGGCAAAGTGTGACAAGGAGACCATGCTGCAACGGGAGTACACGTCGGACTGCATGGACAAGAGAAATCGGTACATGGTAGATCACGCCGATTATATTCTCGCAGTATGGAATGGATGCCCCAGCGGTACCGGGAACACCGTGAGATATGCCCACAAAAAGGGCAAACCTATCATCGTTATCAATCCGGTTTCCCTTGATGTCACGCGGGAATAAGGCAAAAATCCCACTCCTGAATCAAGCGTTGCGAAAACCGTGAAGTATTTCCCGATAGTGAATACACATTGCACTACTCGGTGGTTATTGGAAACGTGTACGGTGTATGCTGCCCAGTGAACATCTCCACGGAACACATCGAATTTTCACGGCTTCGTAAAACGGAAAGTGTCACCTTATGAACAGTCCCTTGCCGAGAGAAAAATAAATCGCTGGAAACGGGAACGCCCCCGGCACTGTGCGTCTGGCACAGTGTCGGGGGCGTTTTTCCGTGTCTTAGTTATGAGCCAGTTCATTTAGGAGCAGCTTTCGATAGCCCACATCCAAGACGCAGCGATGGAAGTCCATCAGACGGTGTTCGTCGAACAGCTTTTCACAGAGCTTGGTCAGTGGATGATTCATCAGCTTTGCAGAAATGCCAGTCTCGTTGAAAAACCTTGCCCATGTGAAGACCTCTTCTAAATCCTCCTGCCCAAGCGTGGCAGGAATGATGGCGTTGCAGAGACGGACAATGGGGCTGTCCGCAAATCGCTCTGCGACTTCCTCCGGTGTGCATTCATAGCGGTCACAGTCAAAGGAAAGCGCATCCTCAATTTTAAGATAATTTTCGGTTTCATCCCGTGTCAAGGTTATGGTGTAGTCTCCCATACCGGACGGCACATCAATATTCTCCATGACATCAAGCTCGTAACGGGAGCCGCCGATGATCGCCTCAAAGGAGAAGGACTGACAGATTACTGCTGGGTTCTTGTCTATCTTGTCCTCATTCAGAAAGGACAGCGGATTGTACTCTGTTAGTTCCCAGTCGATTTTTCCTCTCTCTGTTTGCTCGGCAATTTGCTGGATCAGATGTTGTTCTTCTTCGTGCAGATTTTCATTGTACAACATGATACACCTCCGTTTTCTGATTGTCGTTTTTTTGGGGGGGTTGCTCTATGTTTCCGAAGAGACTGCCGTTTGTATCATCATTCCTTGGCTGAGGGCAGACCTTCGTAAAACTTCCTAAGTTCGCCCAAACTGCTTGTCCGATTTTTGATAGGCAGGGAGTCCCATGTAATGTCATGATAGCGTTCCGGCGGCTCATCCAGCAGTCTTCGGTCGATGATGCAGACAATGCCGGTGTCTGTGAAATTGCGGATCAATCGCCCGATGCCTTGCTTGAGTTTGATAATCATTTCGGGAACGCGAACATCCATCAGAGCGTCCTTTGCGACGGAACACTTATACTCGATAATTGGATCGGGGACAGGGAACGGAAGCCGGAAAATGATCACATTGGAAAGGCTTTTTCCTTCAATGCTGATACCTTCCCAATATGCGCCCGTCCCCAGAAGCACGGAGTTCGTATCTTCCTTAAACTCATTCAGCACCTTGTCCTGCGACGATCCCGGCTGTTGCATCAGGATTTTGTACGGAAGATTTTTCTCGCTGAGAATGGAGTAGACCTCTTCCATGTCGGTCTTTGCCGTAAACAGCACGAGTGCCTTTCCATTGGAAATGCTCAGGATCTCAAGCAGTCGCTCCACACCCTTTTCAATGAAGGCTTCATGTTCTCTGGTCGGGTGCGGGAGATCGTCGCAATAGTAGATCATGGCGTGTTCATCGTATGGATATGGGGAAGGCTTCGGTTCGGATAAGCAGCCGCGTTCACCAACCGGAAAGCCGGTATTGCTGATAAAGTAGGAATACTGTTCTTCCAGAGACCCGCTCGTGGCGTTCGTCAGCGTGGCAGAGGTCAAGATGGTTCTTTCATCACCATTGAAGTATAGGCGGCTAACAATTTCCCTTGTGTTTTTAGGGCAATAGACAAGTTCCGTGTTGCTGCCGTGCTGCTCAATCCAGATCAACATATCATCTATCCGGTCAAGAAGCTCCGAAAGGGACTCGCTGACCGCATCCAGATCGTCAGAGGCAGCAAAGGAACGGTTGTTTCTGAAATCCATGCTGGAATAAATCTGAATGCTGGACGAAAGGTTATGTATGGCGGCGTTCATCTCGGTAAGCAGCTCAACCGCACTGCCGTTTTGGTCGAAGAAAAAGCGGTCAGCATAGCGCATATCCTGTTCTGCCTCGTTGATCTGCTTTTTGACTTGCGCTTTCAGGCAGTTATAGAAGGCGATGATCGCGCTCTCTGCCTCTCGCTTTTCACCGGACACACTGCTCTGGTCAGAGGACCGCAGCTCATAGAATGCACTCTTGATCATCCCAAAGAGCATACCCTGTCCGAAACGTTCCGTTGTAGCACTACGCACCTTATCATCTAAGTTGTGCGCTTCATCCACGACAAGCAGATCAGCGGCGGCGTTAATCAGCCCGTCCTGACCGCGCCGGAGTTTCATGAGATGTTGGGTTAGAAAATCCTGATTGCACAGTACCACTCCATCCGTAAACTTTAATGCTGCGCGGACTTTGTAATATTTGCACTTCTTTTCACAGGAGCCGCAATTCTTCATGCTGAACCGCTGCACGTTTACCTTGTCCCAGACGCCTTGCGGCAAAACCTCCGGGAAATCCTTGCGTTCCTCATACCCTTGCTTGATTCCTTCTTTGAGCGCGTCCGGTGGGTCTGCTTTCGGGTCACACATATACTCATCTGCGCGTTTGTTGCAGAGATAATGGGTCTGTCCTTTTGCGAGGATGACATCTCTGTTCAGCCCAAGAAGGGGCATTACCGCGTGGACATCGCGCCAGAGCTGTTCTTGAAGCGCAATGGTCGAGGTTGCGATGATAACCGGCTTATTCATGCGTTTGCTGTACAGCAGCACCGGCACAAGATAGCCAAAGGACTTGCCAATGCCCACGCCAGCTTCAATCGCAAAATGCTGATCGTTTATGAGGGCGTCCACAATCTCAAAAGACATATCCTGCTGCCCCTCACGCATTTCCAATCCATGCTGCGGGGCTTCATCCCAAAAGAAGGTGCTGACTTGCTCACTCATGGAGTACAGCTCTGCTTTTCTGCGCTTTTTCCGTTCCTCCGATGTATTGAATCCAAAATAGAATCTGTTGTCCATCCACATTCCTCCCGGAATAGAAACCAAGGCTATCCGCGTTTCAGTTCAATGCTGACGTTTCCGTTCTCGTCGATAGTCAGCGTCATGTGCCTGATGTGCTTTTCATAGAACTGCCGCCGCTCTGCGGGAGACATTTCGATCCTGGTGTTTCGCAGAGCTGCATCAAACATATCGTTGACGTTCAGGTGAACGGAGTTGTCAATCCAGCGGTACATCTCCTTGAACAGTGCGTTTTTCTTGATGTCCTCGCTGTTGCCGGAGTAGAAGTCATCCAGATAGCAGTAGAATATCCCGGATTCTGCAAGTGCTGCCTTCATATCCGGTCCGCATTTTTCCCGCTCAATCATGACAAGGAATCTGGCGTCCGGTAAGGAAGAAATCAGCCCCCAGTAGTCGGAATCGCTTGAGACGATGACGAAGGAATCCACTTGCTTTTGGTAGTGTTCCTGACAGGCTCTTGCGGTGAGCTTGATGTCTACCAGTGATTTGTTCTGCTTGATCCGCTCAATCATGATATGTTCAACGGGGATGCGGGTGTAGTTTTCAAGAATCCGCCATGCCGTAGCGGTGTGTACGTCATCAAAGAGAATGATCGCCGTAATTTTCTGCATGACCTCATAATCAAGGTTTTTGAGCGTGGCGCACAGCTTGTACGGGTCAGAGTTTTCGCAGTCCACTACCAATACGGTCTTCTCACTGTCATCTATGAAGTCGTAGATATTGTTTTTTACAAAAGCCCCTGCATCGGAGACTTTACTGTATTCCGTGAAGGCGTCGCAATGCCATTGATAAAGCAGGGTAGCAAACTTCTTATCATTATAGAGGACATTGCCCTCGTCCATCGGTACCCAGTTGATGTACATTTGATAGGGGTAGTAGGAGAGACTTGCGTAATAGATGTCCGCAGCATCTTTCGTTCCGTCCTCTGTCAAGCCGTTTGGCATGATGAACAGCTCTTTTATGTACGTCCAGTTAATCCAGATTGGAAAGAGGCTTTTGCAGTTGTTAATGCGGTCTGAAATCAGCCGGTTAATCTCGATAATGTGGTGGCAGAGCTTTGTACTCGACTTTTTGATAAAGCTGATTCCGTCGTTTGAAAGCTGCTGCATACTGGAAGCCGGGATGATCTCTGGCATTGAAAGCAGCCCTCGATACTCCATCCGCATGATGTCATTTATTTTCCGGTAGTTGCGCTCGATGGCGGTGCGGATGATACATAGATTTCGGATAATTCGGGCATTTTTATCCTGCTCAAGCCGGTTGTATATCTCTATCTTCGGCGGCTCGTGTTCATTTTGAAAAATACGGAGCGGGACGCCGATCAGGTAGGCAACCTTCGATACAAGCTCGTAGGTGCTGTCTTTGTAGGCAATCTGTTCTCCGGCATATTCGACGCCATTCAACATGACTGAATTGCCCATGATCTACTCCTTTCTCGTAGGGGAGTTAAGCGGTCATTACATTGTCTGTCCACATCTCACACTGGCTCATGACAGTCTGGACAGCATCATCCATACCCTCAGGCGGATATTTGTGTTTTTTCAGCAGCCTTTTGACAAGACGGCGCATTCCTGCTCTTGCGCTCTCTTTCTTTTGCCAGTCTATTGTCTGGTTTTTGCGAAGCAAATCTGTCAGTTCTTTCGTGATAGCAATAAGCTCATCATGCTCGTAAAAGTCCTTGATTGCTTGCGGCTTCGTCAGAGCATCATAGAAAGCAAGTTCGTCCGTTGTCAATCCGAGTTTTTCACCCTCGGCGGCAGCAGCGGCAATGTCTTTCGCCAGCTTGAGTAATTCTTGAATGACTTCCTCGTTGGTCAGCATTCCGTTCAAATAGCGGTTCATTGCGCTCTGAATGATTTCGGAGAACTTCTCAGACTTGACGATATTTGTTCGGCGGTAAACAGAGACCTGTTCGGAAATCAGTTTTTTCAGGAGTTCGACTGCAAGATTCTTCTCCTTCATGTTTGCCACTTCTTCAAGGAACTTCGGATCGAACAACGAAAACTCAGTCTGGACATCAGAGAAAAGGTTGATAACGCCTTCGCTTTTGATACTGTGCTTCAAAAGCTCGTTAATGCGCTCATTTACTTCCGGAAGCGTAAACTTCTTTCCGGTACCGCCTGAAACCAAGCGCACGGTCATTGTTCTTACGGACTCGAAGAAAGCTGCCTCCATGCGAGTTTGCTCGTCTACCAAGCTGCTGCACAGCGAAAGTGCCTGCTTGAGAAGCAGGGCTTCTTTGATAAACACATTCTGTGTCTTCTCGTGGTCGGGAAGCTCGTACTCTGCAACACTCTTGCCGAGTATGAAGTTCACTCCGCCGCTGATGAGCTTCGCCCTGTCAAGGTCGCTTCCGGTCATGAATTTCTCATAACTGAATCCGTGGAACAAATCTCTGCAAATAGAGAGCTTTTCAAGGAACTTCGGATATGCAGCCTTGCTTACATCTGTATCACCATAGTTCTTCTTGTCTCTGGCAGTATAGTCGTTCATTGCCTGTTTCAGTGCAGCCGCAATACCAACGTAATCGACAACCAAACCGCCTTCTTTATCTTTGAAGACACGATTGACGCGGGCGATAGCTTGCATCAGGTTGTGTCCAGCCATCGGCTTATAGACATACATCGTAGCAAGGGAGGGAACATCAAAGCCGGTCAGCCACATATCCACGACGATGGCGATTTTCAGCGGAGAGTTGTTGTCTTTGAATTTCCGCGCCATATCGTCCTTATGAGCTTTGTTGCCGATAATCTCACGCCATTCTTCGGGATCGTTATTGCCTTGCGTCATGACCACTGCAATCTTTTCCGTCCACGCTGGGCGTAGCTCAAGAATGCGCTTATAAATCTTCATTGCTATGGGACGCGAATAAGCAACGATCATCGCCTTGCCGGTCAGGATATTCTCACGGTAATTCTCGTAATGATCAAGAATGTCATTTACCAAGGAATTGATCGTCTGGTCGGCACCGAGGATTGCTTCCATCTGACCAAGTTCCTTTTTGCTCTTTTCAATGACATACGGATCGGCGTTGTCAGCCATAATATCATACTCATTATCGATCAGATGGAGGGTGTTCTCGTCGAGTTTCAGGTGAATCACACGGCTCTCGTAATAGACGGGTCTTGTAGCTCCGTCTTCAACTGCCTGTGTCATATCATAGATGTCGATGTAATCACCGAAGACTTCTCGTGTGCTGCGATCTTTTGTGGAGATCGGTGTTCCGGTGAATCCAATGTAGGTCGCATTAGGAAGCGTGTCTCTTATAATGCGGGCAGTGCCGATAACGGTTTTCGCCTCGACTTCGCCGTTGTCCTTTTGCTTGACCACAACCTTCTCATTGAGACCATATTGCCCACGATGCGCTTCATCAGCCATCACGATAATGTTCCGGCGTTCCGAAAGAGCTTCGTTGCTTTCTTCAAACTTCTGCATGGTCGTGAAGATTATGCCGTTTGCCTGTCTGTTTGCAAGCAGTTCTTTCAGATTCTTGCGGCTCTCAGCGTGCTGCGGCGTTTGCCGGAGGAAGTCCTTGCAGCGGGCGAATTGTCCGTAAAGCTGGTCGTCCAGATCGTTACGGTCGGTAATGACAACGATAGTGGGGCTTTCTAACGCTTCTTGCAGATAATGAGCATAGAAGACCATAGACAACGATTTTCCGCTGCCCTGTGTATGCCAGAAGACGCCGCCCTTGCCGTCTGTCACAGTCGCGTGCTTCGTAGACTCAATCGCCTTTTTGACTGCAAAATACTGATGATACCCAGCGAGTATCTTGAATGTATTCTGTCCATCCACATTAAAGCAGATGAAGTTTTTCACGATGTCAAGGAAGCGGGTCTTCTCAAACAGTCCTACAAAGAATGTGTCAAATGATGCGTGTTGCGTATTCTCATAGCTGCCGTCTGTTGTTTTCCACTCCATAAAGCGGTCTTCGCCGGACGTGATTGTACCAGCCTTTGAAGTGGTCAAGTCGCTCATGACACATACCGCATTATAAATGAACATAGAGGGGATCTCATACATATAGTTCCGGAGCTGGCGGTATGCTGCGGAAGCGTCGGTTTCTTCGCGGGACGGAGACTTCAACTCCACAATGACGAGCGGGAGACCATTGACAAAGAGAATCACATCTGGTCTTTTTTCGGAGTTCTCAATGAAAGTCCATTGATTCGCAACTGTGAACTCGTTACTGGCAGGATTTTTGAAGTCTACAAGGTAAACAAGGGTAGAGCGTTCTTCACCCTTGTCATAGTATTTTACCGGGACTCCGTTTTGGAGGTAGTCCATAAAGACCATGTTCTTCTGCAAGAGCGTTCCAGTTTCAAAGTTCTTGAGCTTATAGATTGCCTCCGTCAGAGCGTCCATAGGCAGGCTCTTGTTGATCCGCTGCAAGGAAGGCAGCAGAACATCCTCATAAAGCGGCGAGTGATAATCGCGCTCCACGTCCGGTCCATAGATATAGTTATAGCCCAGTTCTTCATTGAGAAGCTGCAAGACAGCGTTCTCGTAATTTGATTCTGTAAAATATCCTGCCATAGTTTGTCACTCCCTTTTACGCCAGACTCGCCCCGAACTGATCCAACGTGTTTTCTGCATCTCTGTCAGTGACGGGCTTATTCATCGCTTTTTCAATTAGGTTTAGAAGGCTTTTTGCTCTGTCGATGAAATAGCCATTGAAGTCATCTGCCTTCAATTCTGCAAAGTTGATAAAGTGCGATTCCACCCGTGCTTGCAACTCATTCTCGGTCAGTCCATCAACCTTCTTTAGAATTGCCCCCAGATACTCACTCGGCGCATTTCCGCCAATCGAGCGGTTGGTGGCTGGAAGAATCGGGGTCTTGTTAATGATGGAATTATACCGTTCGCGCTTGATGCCCATTTTCTCGCAATATGCTTCGGGGAATATATGGTGAATATCCGGAGACTCAAGCATACTGTTTACAATGTCAATCGTCGTGTTGTTCATAAAGTCACGACACTTCTCCTTGTAAAGAAGAGCCATTATACCTTTATATGCCGCGCTCAAGCGAGTTTGAAGGGTTAGTAGCCGCGTAGAAGAAAAGACTGCGCTGTTAATCGTGTGCATTGCATTCGGACGTCCATTGACCTCTTCAACCATGTCCTCAATGTCATAGGCATAGCGGGTTTCGTTCGCACCGCCATACATCTCACCCAAAATCCCGCACCAATACCACCGAGAAAGAGTTTTGATTGTGTTTGGCTCATTGCATTTGGATTTTCCGAGAACAGCGCAGATTGCCGCAAGTGGAATCAACTGCGTTGTATAGGGCAAATCTCTTTGACGGAAAACGCACTGATCCCGAAGAAGAAACTCCTTTGCGATTTTGAACCCAGACAGCACTGCATCCCGGTTCGCTATGTACGATTCATAAGGAAGTCCCAGAACATCTTTCTTTTTGCAGGAGATTGTGTTTGTCTTTCCAGACTGCTTGTTCAAATAGCTTGTATAGAGACAAACCGTTGTCAGGAAGGTAGTCTCATCAATCCCATCGAACAGGTCTGTTCTCAGCGTGTCACCGAAACCGCAAATTGTATTTCGACACTGCACCCAGTCTTTTCTCAGGTCAAAGTCTCTTGTGGCATAAGTTGCGGTAACAAGCTCAAACACCGTGAGAGGAACACCACCGGTATTGACGTTCTCAAACACCTTGCACACTGCCTCTCGCGGCGTGGACTTGTCCAGCGTAATCACAGGCAGCTTATACCCGGAAATTGTATTCAGCACATCTGCCTGAAAACGCTTGAACTCGTCCATTGCCTCCGGCTTCATTCCATAGTGCGTCATGTAGCCCATGAACCAGTCCATAACGGCGTTGCTATCGAACACAATATTGACCGGGAACAGCTTATTCTCGTATTCATATTCTCTGGTTGAGAGGTCGAGCTTCACATCACGGTCAAAGTTTTCTTTGATCTTGCGGTCTTCCGGAATAGACAAGACTGCATCAAAACGATCCTCATCATCGTCAAGGCACTTCTCCATTGAGAGATAGTAATAACGCTTAATAGCCTTGCCTTTTTCTGTTTTGGTCGAGACCGGCTCTTTAGAGGATGTTGCCTGATAGATGGAAGTAAGTCGCTGCTGTCCATCAAGAATCAAATGCTCCGGCTTTACTGAGACGCCTTTTACGCCCGTAATTGTGCGGTATTTGAATTGAATGTCCGGATTACCGTATTGTAGCCGCATAATGGCACCCATAGGGTAGCCTTGCGACAAACTGGCGATAATTCCTCTAATTCGGTTATCATCCCAAGTCCAGTCGCGCTGAAACTCCGGCAACTGCATTGAGCCGGACTTAACCTCCGCTAAAAGCTGACTTAGGTTTGTATCAAGAGATTGTGGTGAAATAATCACGTCTGCGCCTCCTTCATTGAGTTTTACTGATCGGACGAGCCCAGTCTGCTTTCCAAATCTGAAATATCGCTGCGGATGGAAGAGATGTCCGACTCAATATCGTCAACCCGCTCGGATAAAGAAGCCTGCTGACTTTGAATGTACTCCATTTGTGAGTATAGACCTCGCACTGCCAGAATCAATTCTACCATCAGCCCCTTATCATCGAGGGAGAGAAGACGGTCTTTTTCAGCCTGTATCTTTTCCGCCTCCTGTTGAAGCCGCTCTTTCTCACGAACTGCTTCTGCTGCGGCTTTCTCAAGACGAACCCGTTCCTTTTCAAGACGCTTTTTCTGGCGCTCGTCTTTGCTTTTTTTCAAGCTCTCCTGAACTTTATCAAACATGGTACAACCTCCAAATCAGGTAAACGATAATTTAGCGGCTTAGAGTTGGACGGCGGAGACATCAATCTCGCCGGACATGAGCTTAGGTAGCAATGAATCCCGTAGTGTTGAAAGTCGCAAGTTTTCGATGTTGTTGTTAAGTACCTCCTGAAACATGGGTTCTGCAACACGGAGAAACGCCGTAGCATCATCATCAGAGAGTTTCATGATTTGCTCTGATTCAAAATCTCTGGTGGTAATCGCATCAAATACGGCTCCACTTGCTTTGTGCTTGAGCCTATCAACAGCTTTGAGTGTGTAGAAATATACAAGAAGTTGATGCGTCTCTTTACCGACAAGCGCGTAGCAGGATTGGTTCATGGCCATCGGAACTCCGGACATACCAACTTTACCAACAGTGCCTCTTGCAGTGACGAAAACGGTGTTCACAGGATACAGTCGGCTGTTACAATGTGAAAGGCCTTCTTTTGAGATAGTCTTTTCTGTGATAAGGGTGTATGGTATGCCAACATCTTTTGGGGTAAAGAAGGCAATATTACCGTTCCAATAAGTGTTTTCGCCTGTTTTCGGTGTCCCACCGCCGAGTATCTGTATCAAATCGGTGAATCTAACCTCGGTGTTTGACCGATCATAGAGGCTTGAAAACAATGCGGCTGCTTGCTGCTGTAAATTATCGTTTATCTGCTCGTTGCAGGTGATCTTATCTTCGAGGCATTGCATCGTTTGTACGATAACTTCTTGTACAGCAAGCGAAGGAACGGGTATGGTCAAATTGGCAACTTCGGAAAATGTAATCTGAGGGAATGTGCCAGATCGCGTTTCAGCTAACAGTTGAAGTTCTGCAACTGTGGAACTATTCTTCAAGAAATAGTATAGGTACTTAGGAGATACCACATCCTTTTTTGCACGAATTACCATCAGTTTAGTTGAAGCGATATAGTCTATGGGCGAAAAATCCACATAGGCAAACCGCCTGTTCTGTGGACGGATCTCGCTATATAAAATATCGTCTCGCTGAAAAGTCTTCTTGAACTGCCCTTTCAAATTGGAGTTTGGAACTCGTTCGTGGTTGAGAACTCTACCCTCTAAAACGTCCGAGGTATTGATAAGCGTCACCATATTCTTTTTTTCGCGATAAGTGTCCGAAATAGACGAACAAACTTCACCAACGGGCATATATATTGTTCCATTCATACTACCCACCATCCTAACCGATGTATTTTCTATGTGCCAGCTTCACATTCTGCTGCTTCACCATTGCATAGTGCATGGTGGTGTCGATTTTCTGATGCCCTAAGAGCTGCTGGACTTGCTCTATGGGCATTCCTTTGTCTATGGCAGTTGTAGCCAGTGTACGCCTGAACTTGTGAGGGTGAACCTTCGGGATATTCAGACGCTTTCCCAGCTCCCGAAGGCGTGTCTCCACTCCGCCAATCATCAATCGGTCAAAGGGAGCTTTCAGGGAAACAAACAAAGCTGGGTTTTCATCCGTTCGCCCCTCAAGGTAGTTTTGAAGGTGGATTTTCGTCCTTGCGTCGAAATAGACCAATCGTTCTTTATTACCCTTGCCGATAACAACGCATTCGCGCTCATTGAAGTTGATGTCTTCGCGGTTTAGTGTGACCAGCTCACCAACACGCATTCCAGAGGAAGCCAGAAGATCAATCATCGCCAAGTCTCGTGCTGTTGTGCAGTTGTCACGCATCAGCTCTAACACTTCATCGGTGTAGGTGTCCTTGACCACCTTTGCAGTCTTAACTTTGTGAATACGGCGTACCGGGCTTTTCACAATGAAATCCTCATCTTCAAGCCATGAGAAGAAGCTGGACAGTATCCGGCGGATGTTGTCTATGGTCACTTTGCTCGACCTGCGCTGAACTTGATAGTTTGTCAGATAGCGGCGCAAATCATCTGTGGTGATCTGTCGCACAGCCTTTCCAACTCCGGCAATTAGAGCCTCAATCGTCTTCCGGTAGTAGCTCAGGGTTTTCTCCGAACAGCCTTCGATCCGCTTTGCCGTGATAAATGCTTCGACTGCATCTGCTTCGTCTGCTGGAATTGAGCCACTATCATAGGTGATCGTTGCCCCTTCCAATGTCTCAGCCATTGCATCCCGAAGGTGCATGAGTTGTTCGTTGTTAAGATACGGCAGCATTTTTCGCTGTATCTCCGTGATGAGTTGTTCTGTCATTGTCGTGTCTCCTTTCGAGGTAAGAGAACGACATTCAGTGGCAGTCCCTTTTGTAAAACTCTCGCCACTGGTGAGAGTTATTCAGACGGTAAACGATAATTTAGAGCAGCAAGCTCAATCCTATTTTCAAGAATTATTTGTTGATAATGCTGATCCAGAATGGGCTATCGGAACAATTAGCGATCTTGGTACTGTTGTTGGAGGCAGTACACCTTCAAAAGCTAAACCTGAGTATTACACGGAGTCCGGTATAGCATGGATAACCCCGAAAGATTTATCTATCAACAAGTCGAAGTTCGTTTCTCATGGTGAGAATGACATAACTGAACTTGGTTTGAAGAACAGCAGCGCAGCAATCATGCCAGAAGGAACAGTGTTGTTCTCATCTCGTGCGCCAATAGGTTATATTGCTATCGCCGCTGGTGAAGTAACAACAAATCAAGGTTTCAAATCGGTTGTGCCTAAGCCGGAAATTGGAACACCATTTGTTTACTTCTTTTTGAAAAACACTCTCCCGGTCATTGAAGGCATGGCATCCGGGTCAACATTCAAAGAAGTATCTGGCAGCACTATGAAAAATGTCCCGGCGGTTATTCCTGACGCTGAAACTCTTGCCAAATTCAGCGACTTTTGCGCTCCTATCTTTGCACAGCAACGTATTTTGGAAGAGCAGAATCAATCGCTTGCGACATTGAGAGATAATTTGCTGCCCAAACTGATGTCTGGCGAGATCGATGTGTCTGCTGTCCAGCTCTAAGCTGCTAAATTATCGTTTAGCTCTTGATTGTTCACAATCTTTTTTTGGATTGTGGAAATAATCTCGACAACACATTTCTGAATACTTAATTCAGGCAATACGACCTCAATCTGTTGAAAGGTCGAAGATGGTCTCGCCAATGCAGGGACGCCAACCTGTGAGGCATTGCTTAGAAGTTTATGCTGTCCTATTGGAGTGTGGAAGTAATAGACAAGGTATTCGGGCAAAACCTTGTCGTTGCATCGCACCCTAAACTGAGATTGCGAAATCACATACCGGTCATATTTTGAATCTTGAGGAATAAACACTATTTGCCCAAGCGTTCCTCTGTGTGTTATTACAATATCCCCGCGATGTGCATTTGCCTTGTTAAGAGAGTCAGCTTTTTTCCTTGTGACATAGCGGAATGTCTTTTCGGATAGAGAAAAGCCCTCAAGATTACTACCATTTAGGACAGGTACGCCACTATCCACAAAACACGAGACTTTAATATTTGATCCGAATGGACCCATCGCAATTTCATCAATTAGGTCAGCAATACGATACGTTTCATAGCCCATATCCAATCGCCCCCAGTCGTTCTTTGATCTGCGTCTCAAGTTCATGGGACTTTGCGAAGAGCTCAGAAAGTTCAGAAGTCAAACGCCCCATTTTCTCTTCAAACGGCTCGCCGTCATCTTCCTGTTCCTCAATACCAACATAGCGTCCCGGAGTGAGAATGTAATCCTGCTTTGCAATGTCCTGTGTAGTGACAACAGCACAGAAGCCCTTTTCATCTTCGAGTGTTCCATCACCGAAGGCATTATAAGTGTCGGCAATTTTCTTGATGTCTTCATCCGTCAGTTCGCGCAGCTTCCGCGTAACCATAGTGCCGAGTTTCCGTGCGTCGATGAACAGCGTTTTGCCTTTTTGCTTCTTGTTCTTTGCAAGGAACCAGAGCGATACCGGAATCTGCGTCGTGTAGAATAGCTGCGTCGGCATTGCAACGATACAGTCCACAAGGTCAGCATTGATAATGTTCTTGCGGATTTCACCTTCACCGCCGGACTGCGAAGAAAGCGAACCATTTGCAAGCACCATACCGATACGTCCATTCGGAGCGAGATGCCAGATCATGTGCTGCAACCACGCGAAGTTTGCATTTCCAGCAGGAGGCGTACCATACTGCCAACGGACATCATCAACGAGTTTATCTGCACCCCAGCCAGAAAGATTGAAGGGAGGATTCGCCATAATAAAGTCTGCCTTGAGCTGCGGGTGACAATCGTTAAAGAATGTGTCCGCATTAAACTTGCCGAGGTCGGCTTCAATACCGCGAATGGCAAGATTCATCTGCGCCATCTTCCATGTGGTCGGGTTAGAGTCCTGACCAAAAACAGAAATCTTGTTGATGTTGCCGCCGTGATTTTCGATGAACTTTGCGGACTGAACAAACATACCGCCAGAGCCGCAGCACGGGTCATAAACACGCCCATTAAACGGCTGCAACACTTCAACAAGGGTACGCACAACGCAAGAGGGAGTATAGAACTCACCGGCAAGTTTGCCTTCTTGCTCGGCAAACTTGGAGAGGCAATATTCGTATGTGCGACCAAGAATGTCCTTGCTGTTTCCATGCTCGATCATCTGAATATTGGTGAAGAGATCAACCACTTCACCAAGACGCCGCTTGTCCAGCTCTGGACGGGCGAAGTTCTTAGGAAGAATATCTTTGAGACGCTTGTTTTCTTTCTCAATACTGCGCATTGCATCATCAATCACCGTGCCAATTTCCGGCGTATGAGCGGCAGCAGCAATCGCGCTCCATCGTGCATTCTCAGGGACAAAGAAGATGTTTTCGGCAGTGTATTCGTCCTGGTCTTCTTCAAATCCATCGCCTTCTTCAACCAGCTCCTTGTACTTTGCCTCAAAGCGATCTGAAATGTATTTCAGGAAAATCAGTCCGAGAACGACCGACTTATATTCGGATGCGTCGATGTTTCCGCGCAGGACGCAAGCCGCATCCCAGATTTGTTTTTCAAAGCCGATATTGCTTGTGTTATTTTCAGCCATTTCAGCAACCTCCAAAGTTATAGTTTCACACTTACTATTCTACAAAAAGAGCTGTACGAAAAACCGGACTCAGTTCTTGTCCGTTCGCACAGCCTCACATATATCTCCGATGTCACAGTTCAAGTAATCACAAATGCGCAGCAAAATAGAGAGGGACACTTCTTCCCCCTTATTCAGTTTTGTCCATGTTCCGGCAGACAGCCCTACTTCATGTCGTAGAGAAGCCTTCTTTATGTCGCGTTCCAGAAGAAGCATCCATAGTTTCTTATAGCTTATGCGCACGGCAACCATCCTTTCGCTTGCTTGCATTCAACATCGTTTATAATATTATACTGGATTTCATTCTCAAAAGCAATCCGTTGATGCAGAAATTAAAGAAAAAGTTTCAATTTCTCGAACCTTCTCTCAAGGATGCAGGGCATCTCCTGTTGATCGGAGATGCCCTGCTTTTGACGAGATTATTCGCGCTGTGTGCTGCGCAGATGATCACGGTCATGGTCAGCAGAAGGAGCGAGAAACGTATCAACATTAGACTTGATCGTCTCTATTTGTTTTACTTCTTTTTTGAGCTTCGCACGTTCATCATAGAGCCGCTGTTGCTCATCGAGAAGTCGCTGCTGTTGCGCTTGCAGCGTCTTCAAGCTCGGCAGTTTTTCATCGCCCTGCATGGCAAGCAGCGTACTCCGTGCCGCCTCGAAGATCACAAGCTCTGCCTCATGCTTTGCCTTGAAACCCGGCTTATCTTTTGCCTTCTGGAAAGCGTCATATACAGGTTTTAGGCGCTGGTAGTTGGAGATGTTTTTGATAAGCGGCTGGACTTCCCGCAGCCGCGCTTCAACGCCTTTCAGCTCCTTGCCGGTACGATCATAGGAGCTGTGAACATCCTCGACCTTCTTCTCAAGATCGGCGTATTGGAGCAAGTTGTTGTCTGTGAGATAGTTGAGCGTCCGTGCCGCTTCCTTGAGGATAGTGAGCTTTGATTTATGCTCATAACCCTTGCTGTCGATAAGCCTGATCCGCTCCTGAATATCTCCGATGAGAGAGATGCCCTTCGGCGTGGTCTGTCTCTGACT
The DNA here is from genome assembly GCA_040095065.1 of Hominicoprocola fusiformis. GTDB lineage: Bacteria > Bacillota > Clostridia > Oscillospirales > Oscillospiraceae > Hominicoprocola. The sequence continues at coordinate 21,907 of JBBNGO010000019.1, read as the reverse complement.
TCTTCGGGGCGTCCGTCCGGCAATCCGCTCCTTGATGCGTTCCTCGGTGTAGTTCTCTCCGATGGTCTTAGAACGGGTAAACCGCTCCTGACCTTCAGCGCGGAAGGAGATGTATTTGCCGGGTTTAATTTCATAACCGGCTTCCTGCATGAGCCGCAGAAAATCATCGTAGTCCTTCGCCGTGATGACAAGCCGGTCGATGGTCTGCTTGAGTTTCTGCTTCCAGCTCGTGCCGCGTTTGGCTTCGGTGTACTCCTTGTAGCTCATGCCTTTGTTCTGAGAGGGAGGGATAACAGAGAGACCGTTTTCCTTACAGAGCCGGTCGCTGACCTCGCGCATATCGTAGTAAATCCGCTTGTAGCTCTTGTATGCGTGGTAGTCCACGAAGTCAACCGCATTGAAAATCAGGTGGTTATGAACATGGTCTTTGTCAATGTGAGTGGTCAGCACATACTCATATTTTCCTTCGAGGATTTCATCTGCGAACTGCTTGCCGATCTCGTGGGCAAGCTCCGGCGTGACCTCTCCGATTTCAAAGGACTGGATCACATGACGGGCTATGATCCTGACCGGAGTCATCCCTTTTTGCTCGGCTATTTTCCGCGTCCATTCAAATTCCCGCGCTGCGGTCTCGCTGGCACAGCCGTAGGACGAGACCAGCAGCTTCTCGTCGGTCTTTTCGGGATTCAGAATGTACGCGATTGCCTTGCTCAAAGTTCCTCGGATTGCTTTGATTTTAGTAACTGCCATACCGCGTCCATCTTTTCTTTCAGCTCGTCAATATCGTCCTGATAGAATCGTCCCGTCGAGTTGATCCTGCGGCAGACGGTATTGATGTTCACGCCGATCTTGTTGATTTCGGCGGCGAGCTTTTTCTGCTCTGTGTAGTCTACGACAATGATGTAGCCGTCAATCAGCATCTTCCTTGCATACGCACCGAAGTTCTCTGTGCCGATCATTTCCATCTTCTTTGCAATCGTCCGTTCTTCCTGTGGTGTCAGCCAAATCTTCTTCTGAATGTCTCGTGTTCTTCGTACCATGCTGCGCCCTCCGTCGTAAAGATTAGAAGGGTTTGGGACTATCCCAACAAGCAAAAATCTGATGTTAAGGGCAGGGTCTCCTTAACTGATTTTTCTCCGGTGGGTACTCACCGGATTTGCTTGCTAATCTCCCAAAACGTATTCCCCGAAGATTCCTCCGTGAAATGTCCCTTCACTTTACAACGGACACAAAAAGGGCGTTTGTTGAGTACCGGATTTCAAAAAAGTCAAAAAATCATTGGATTTCCCATGTGAAAGCCACTGTGTCTGTCACATCAATATCAACCGGCTCAATCTCAGGTGCGGCGCACTTGCTCATCGCCATGAGAGGCTGAATGCAGTCTTCAACATCGTAGCTTGTTCTGGAAAAAACATTGAGTTCGCCCCAGTTGTAGTCGATGTTGAGCAACTGCCCAAGCGTACTGCCTGATGCTTTGCAAAGAATCTCCGCCTTTGCCCTGGCGTTCTCCGTCGCATTGATCAGCAGCTCTTCGCTGACTCTTGCCGGGTTTTTCACGGTGAACGCAATGCTGAGTTCTGGTTGCGCCCCACAATCCGCAATCGCAGAAATGACCTTTGCAAGCTGCTTGCTGTCAAAGTCAAAGGCAAGTTTCAAGCGATAGCTGCAAGCATATCCGGCAAACTCTCGCTTGTAATTTCCTTGCCGATCCTTGACATTCTCGTACCTTGTCTGGACATCAAAGCTCGTGGTTTTCAGGTCTTCCTTGCGATACCCAACGCGGACTGCGGCACCTTGCAGTCTTTCGATTCTCTCGGCAGCTTCCGACATTGCGCGGTCATAGGTTTCAGATAAGACTTCAATGTTCAGGGATAGGATGATGTAATCCGGTCTTGCGGAGACATTGCCTGTCCCTTTTACGGTGATTGTTCTCATTACTTTCTCCCGTCCTTTCTGGAATTGAAGTCCTCATCAATACGTTTTTTCCAATTCGTACCCAGTGGTACGCTGCATCGGACAGCGGAAACCGCTTCGCTCAGAACTTCATAGTTGAGTTGCGTTCCCTCGCGGTCAGAGTGGTAATTGACCGCTCGATCTGCTCCAATTCCAAAATGCTTTGCCGTCTCAACTGCATCAATGTTTGCACCGAGGAAAAGAAACTCCCAGCCGTACTTTTTCTTCTGTCGTTCAATCATCTTCTTGACCTTCTCGCTGTCATAACGGCGGCTTGCATTCTCCATGCCATCCGTTGTGATGACGAACAGTGTGTGTTCAGGGACATCCTCTTTTCTTGCGTACTTATGGACATTTCCAATGTGATGAATCGCTCCGCCGATAGCATCCAGAAGCGCGGTGCAGCCGCGAACGGAATAGTCCCTGTCGGTCATCGGCTCCACCTTCTGAACCGGCACACGGTCATGGATAACCTCGCTCACGTTGTCAAAGAGAACGGTAGAGATCAATGCCTCGCCATTCTCTTTTTTCTGCTTTTCAATCATGGAGTTGAATCCTCCGATGGTGTCTGTTTCCAGTCCGCTCATAGAGCCGCTGCGATCAAGGATGAATACGATCTCCGTCAAGTTCTTTCTCATGTTTTGTACCTCCGTATATAAAAATATGACTGCTTGGTGTCTCACCTTACAGTCATATTGTACTTCGGTATTCACTTCATTTGGTCGCATGGCAAGCGACATTATTCTAAGGACAAGAACAGCTCTCCGTCAATGCTTAAGATGTCATCCATCGGAATCTTCGTGCCGTCCTGCATTGTAATCAGGCGCTCAAAGTCATCAACCTTTATGACTGCGCCGGTTGCAGTTACATACGCACCGCCAGCTTTGCGCTCATCAGGTTTGAAGTAGGTTATTTCAACCTCCGGCTCTTCATCAAGGGCATCCATGAGGAGCTGATACCTCATGTTCAAAGCGGTCAAGGCTCCCTCATCAAGCTCAAGCCTTTCGTCGGTCAGACGTCCGGTTTCCTTGATTGCAGAATCATAGCCGGTGAGGGCGGCAAAGGGCGCAAACTGCGCTGCACGATCTGACATCGGCATTTGTGGTCGCGTTTTGGAAACGTGGTGAGGAAGTCCCATGATCTCGTCGTATTTTCCGTTCACGCCTTATGCCCTCCAATCTGCGCATTGCGGTCTTTCGCGGTTGCACCTTCTTCAAGATTCATTGCCTTGAGGATGGCGTTCTTTCCATACTTCTTCTTGATGGCAAGCGTGGCGGCTTGTATCTTCCGCTCACGCTCCAAAGCGGCATCTTCGGCTTTCTGTTTTTCCTCTTCGGCGGCATAGTCGGTAAAGAGGTCGAGCTGGACTGCACCGTCGTTTTTCTTCGGTACATCAGCTTCCGGCAGCACATGATTTGCAACAACATACATACGGCGGACAAGCAGATTCTTGTCAACAATCCGGTCGAAGAGTTCTGACACAGCACACATTATTTTGCGGGTAGATGATGTGTGACCGTCGAGGTTGATAGAGCCGTGCGCCTGTTTCGGAATCTGCCTCCCATAATGATCTGTCTCAACCGCACCGTGATACTTTGCCCGTCGCGCCGGATCAGTCAGGTTCTCAATGTCGTAGCCAACTGTGAGAACCATCTGATCGGTGACAAGCCCCTTGTCCACCAAGTCCAGCACAAGCAAGTCCGTCATTTCCCGGACAACCAGCTTCGCCTTCTGCGGCTCATAGGGACAGTGCAATACCTGACCGGAGCTGAGGCTGTTGGAGCTGGGACGGTACGCCTTGATTGCCTCAATGGTCGTAGGCTCCCAGCCCCACGCATGGTCGATGAGCAACTCCGCATTCTTGCCGAACAGCTTGTAAAGCAAGTCCTCGTTCCGCTCTGAACAGAGGGCAACATCGCCCATCGTAAACATCCCATTTTGCTCAAGTTTCTTGGCAATGCCCCGACCCACGCGCCAGAAGTCCGTGAGAGGCTGATGAGACCAAAGCTCACGTCGGAACTTCATCTCATCCAGCTCTGCAATGCGGACGCCGTTCTTATCGGCGGGGATGTGCTTTGCCACAATGTCCATTGCCACTTTGCAGAGGAAAAGATTCGTGCCGATTCCTGCGGTTGCTGTGATGCCGGTTGTTTCAAGCACATCGAGGATGATCTTCATGGCGAGATCATGGGCGGAGAGCTTGTAGGTGTTCAGGTAGTCCGTCACGTCCATGAACACCTCGTCGATGGAGTAGACTACGATGTCCTCCGGCGCGATGTACTTGAGGTAGACCTGATAGATGCGGGTGCTGTACTCCATGTAGTACGCCATTCGAGGCGGCGCGATGATGAAGTCAATCGCCAGAGACGGGTTTGCTTGCAGCTCCGAGAAGAAGTGTGATGTGCCGTCCAGCCTGTGTCCCGGCGCGTCGTGCTGCCGTCCGGCATTTGATTCCTTCACACGCTGCTTGACTTCAAACAGCCGTCCGCGTCCGGAGATGCCGTAGCTTTTGAGGGAGGGAGTAACGGCAAGGCAGATGGTCTTGTCCGTCCGGCTCTCATCTGCGACAACGAGGTTTGTGTCCAGAGGATCTAAGCCACGCTCACGGCATTCCACGGAGGCATAGAAAGATTTCAGGTCGATTGCAATGTATATGCGCTGCTTCATCTTCTGCGCCTCCGATTTCTTCTCAGATTAGCTCTAATGACATTTCATTGGAGTTTTTGATGTTGAATACGATACGCCATTCAATATCACCCTCCACCGGCTCAAAGTGTAGAGCGGAACAAGCTGCATGGAGTTTTTCCTTCGAGCTGCCTCCACATACGATTGCGGTTGGACCGTCCGCGCCGCCGATAATGCCGATACAAGCCATATCGTTTCGTGCCTCCGGTGCATAGCGGTCAGAGCATGGCGCAATTTCCAAAGGCTTGTCCCCCTCAGCACAATCACAGATCGAAATATCGCTGTCCGGTTCAGGAGAAAGCGTATAGCTCATGGCGGTAAAATACGTCGGATAAAACCAGCGGTCAGAGCCGAAACGCTTTTCGGAAATTGTCTGCCGCTCCAATTCCTGTACGGTTAATGTGTATTTTGTGCCGCTGACCGGATGGGTGAAAGAAAACGAATCGCCGGGAGCGTGTGTCTTGAAATGTGGTCCTGGGACACGGCATGACCGCTGCTCCATCGTAAAGGAGAGGGATTTTATTTCAGTACGGCGTTTGCTTGCCCACGGAAAAGCTGCCCGAAAAATCATCCATCCATAGGATATATCCAAGTCATAGTGTTCCAACGCCCACTTTGCTTCCAATTCATTGATCATCCCATCCGGCAAACACGGATTATAAACCACCGAGCAGCCGTGGGAGGTTCGCATTGTTTTCCCGTTCAATTCCAAACGAGGAATAAAGTCAAGGCAAAGCGGATTGTCTAAATCAATTTGCATTTGCTGCTCCTGCGTGAAGTATTCGCAGGAGTCGTTTTCGGGGTGCAAATCCCATTTCGTCATGAACTTGCGGATGTCATCCTCTGGGGTGCGCATACAAAAGTCCATGACGAGTCCCTTGCTGCAAGAATACGCCGCAGGAATAACCCAATGATGTCCTGCCCAGTCAAATTGCTTATTCAACCGGAGTTCCGTTCCGGAACGGTCTTTTCCTGAATGTCCCCAGAAGTCTCCATCAAAGTAGACCTTCCATTCAGGTATGGTCGGTTCTGCTTCCGGGTTCATATCAACATCATAATAGTCCTCGGTGTACTTGATCTTGCTATAATCAAAGGATGCTTGCAGCTTTTTGATGTATGCCCACGGTTGTTCCATAGGCGTCAATTTCATTTTCTCGGCAAGCTCTGATAGCTCTTTTTTCTGTTCATGCGTCGGAGGGTTGTCCCGCAAAAAGGCTTCAAATTGGGCTTTATCCCACATCCACGCCTGTTCCAACGCTGCCGAATCACCGCAAGCAAGGAGCAGCCTCAGAAAGTCTGCAAAATTGTTTGCCAGCGGATGAACGAAATCCGGAGCCGAGTTCATGGGGCTGACGGAAAATACCATACTGCCGAAGCCTCGAACAAAGCAGAAGTGAATGCCATCCACGCCAGCCCAGCCAAAAATAGATGCACCTTTGGGCGTGCAAAAGTAAGGGTTGTTATCTTCACGACACTCCACTCCTACGACAGAGAGTTCAATACCACTTCGCAAAAATTTCTGAAATACTTTATCCATAGACCTTATGCTCCTATTAAACTCTGGTCAAATGCAAACAGAGCCTCGTTGATCTCAAAGACGTTATAATTCCCATGCTCCACGAAATATTCCACGATGATGTCAAACTTGTTGGAGTGGGAGAGCGCGAAGCCCGCCTTCATGAGCATATCCTTCATTTCGGAAAGTGGCAGCTCAAGGGCGATGGCAAATGCAATTACGGTGGGCTTGGAAGGCTTGTATGATTTGTCCGAGCGGATCTTCGAGAAGAGCTTCCGGTCAATATTTGCCTTCTTGTAGCACTGCGAGTCCGTCATGCCGCGCTCGTCAATCTTCCGCAGAAGCATCTCCGAAAAGCTCTCATCGATCTGTCCCAGTGCGTCATCAAGGGTCGCCGCCTTTTTAGGAGCAACTGCCGCAGAGACAGGAGGGATGAGCTGTTCGATTGCATCTTCATCGCAGACGGATGACTCGCAGGGCATCGGCTCTTCCATCCGGAAGGCACTCATTCTGCGCAGCCGCTCAGAACGACTATCGGTATGTTCGTCCACATAGCGGTCATCTATGTATGAAGCAATGTCGGCAAACAGCTTGCCGCTGATTTGATAGGCTTTGCGGTCGAAGATGACGATGTACACCGTCATTTCGTTTTCGAGAAGGAAGCTGCTGATGGTATCAATCGCAACCTTGAGAGCCTGATCCTTCGGATAGCCGAAAATACCGGAGGAAATCAGCGGGAAGGCAACCGATTCGCAGCCGTATTCCTTCGCCAGCATGAGCGAAGTCTGATAACAGGAGATCAGGAGTTCACGTTCCCCATGCTTTCCGTCGTACCAGCGCGGACCGACTGCGTGAATGACATATTTGCATGGCAGCTCATAGCCCTTCGTGATTTTTGCGCTCCCGGTTTTGCAGCCGTGGAGCGTTTCACATTCTGCCAGCAGCTCCGGTCCTGCAGCGCGATGAATGCAGCCGTCCACACCGCCGCCACCCAGCAGCGACTCGTTGGCAGCGTTGACGATGGCGTCCACCTTCATTTTTGTGATGTCATTTCTGACAATTTGAAGCGGCATTATTCTATCCTCCGTCCTATCAAAGCGGCATCGGCGTCCGGGCAATCAGAATGACCGCCAGAATTGCGCCCACAAATGCCGCAGCCCCTATGACAGCCAACAGCTTTTTGCTGAGTTTCTTCTTCGTTGCCTTGCAGATCAGCGCGGCGCAAGCCATGCAGACAGCCGCAGCCACAAGTGCAATGCCCAGCGTTTCCCATAGCCAAGATAGTTCATATAGGATCTTCATGCGTTCATCATCTCCTGTTCGTTAAACTGGAATTTATAGTCCTCTCAAAACCAATTTGCTTTTTCTTCTCGAAATACGGGAATATCACTATCTCGATATGGATTGTAATTATGAAGATTGCAACCAAACTCTTTTAATGATTTTATTTTGTTATCCTGTGTCCATACAATTAAAGATATTCCGTCAAATTCTTCAACATTTCCATTATTCATTTTGTTTTTAAAATACCACTCCACGATTGTTTGATTGCCTTGATGAAAAAATTGCTTAATCTCCCAGACAAGAACACTTCCGCGTGTATTCCATTCGTCAAACCAGTGCTTTACCGTTTTGCGGTTTTCATATTTAGGACTCCAACTCTCAGTATATACAACATCATCTGTAAAAATATTGTCAATTCCTAAATCTGCTTTCTTAATCCACATATCAAACCATAATCGGATAATTTTTTCTCTCTCGTTCATAAAGCACCTCCACAACTTCCGATTTGTACGACTCTCAAAGTTTCAGTCCATCAACCCACGCTGCCAGTTCTTTATGCCCGACGCTGCTCTTGAAGACCTTGCCTTCCAGCAGTTTTGCACCTTTGCAGCTCGGCGCAAGGCGTTCGTTCGTCTTGCCAATGCCGCTTCCTCCGGAGGTTGCAAACGGGATGATCGTCTTGCCGGTCAGATCATAGCTCTCAAGGAACGTATTGATAATCGTCGGCGCGACGTACCACCAGATCGGGAAGCCCACAAAGATGGTATCATAGTCCTTCATGTTGTCCCGCTTGACGGCAATCTCAGGACGGGAGGCAGGATCGTTCATCTCAATCGTGCTGCGGGCTTTCTTGTCCATCCAGTTCAGATCAGCTTCCGTGTAAGGCACCTTCGGCTCAATCTCAAAGATGTCCGCGCCGATTGCCTCTGCCAGCGTCTCGGCAACCTTCGCGGTCACGCCGGACGCAGAAAAATACGCTACAAGTTTCTTGCTCATGGTGTTTTATCCTTTCAATATCTTCGTAAGCTGCTGTGCAGACGCACCCGGCAGGATGGAGGAAAGATGCTGCATCATGCGCTCTTTGGATTCCTGCGGGTCTCGCTGATATGCAGATGTGATAAGGTCGTACCCGAAAAGTTCTTCCGGCGTCGCATACTCTGCGACACCCCAGCCATAAGATCTTCCGTATCTGTCCTGCATATAGACGAAATCCGCGATGCAGACATAGCTCTGCATTTGCAGCCGCGTGATGCAGGTCTCAAAACCGGTGTTGCCGCCCTTGCGGTAGTTCAGAGCCTCTTTCAGCCGTTTGGAAAGCATCCTGCCTTCACCGGCTATGGCTTCATATAGCTCCTTGTCCTTGTAGGACGCCAAGCCGTCATCCCAACGGGCGTCAAAGTCATAGCCGTCACGCCGGAAGTTTGCAAAGTCCGGTATCCACTCCCGGCTCACAAAGCCAGCCTTCTTGTTGAAAAGTTTGCCGTAGAGACATTTGCCGCTCCGTGCAGCCGGACCTTTCCACTCCCACGGACCATCTACATCGTCCGCAAACCATAACTCAGGTGGGCAAAGTTCCTCGATGGAGAATCCGTGAATCTCGTTCCGAAAGAAGGGCAGAAAGCCGTATTCTTCAACAGCGGCAATCAAATCATCTGCACTATGTAGTTGTCTGGCATATCTCTTTGACATTACTCCGCCTCTTCAATCACGCCATAATCAATCAGGATGTTCTTCTCCGCATACTGCGGGTAAACAACACCCATCATCTCATACTGATAACGTCTTACGCGGCGATGCTCCTGAATTGGTTCCGGTGCATACGCAGCGGTTTCGCAGTGCGCATACTCCGGCATTTCCGCAAGATCATCCCGAACGGCACGGATAAGCGCGTCTGCCGCATCATCAATGTTCTTGCCGGTCTCCACGGCAACCAGTTCGTGCTTCCGGACTGCCTTGTCCAGATTACCGGGGGAGCGAAACAGCTTATATTTCATATCGTTGCCCGTCCTTTCTCTCTATCGGTCTGCCTATTCTTCCTGAAATCTGTTCTTTAGGGACGCAATCATCGCTTGCGCGGCAATGGTCAGATATAACACTCCAATTTCATAGATAAAGTCGCGGTCGATCACGATAAAGTATTCTCTAACGTGTGTAAAAACCAGTTCCAGCAAGTCCCTGTACAGTGAATCATCAAAGGGCTTGAACCGTGTAAACTTGCTTTTGGCAGCGTCCCATGTCATAGATGCTTCGCCCTCAGCACTGGTCATTGCCTCACAGAGAATCATGCTGACGCCCATTTTTCCGTTGCCGGTCAGGAGTTCTCCTTCGTAATAGCTGAGTAGGTCTTTCTTGCGACGAAGCGGAACTACATCGCAGTTGTCATCCAGTTCAAATGCAATCAGCTCCGCAATCAGTTCCCGCCAGACCGCATAACCGGCGTTAATGGTTCCGTCCTCTTCGCGGCTGATGGTATCATCCATGCAGTATCGCTCAAAGAAATTATCTCCGTCAATCTCGTTGCGGGTGCAGAAGATATGCGCCAGCTCATGCAGAAGAATGTGCTTCAACTCTGCCGGATGACGTGCCATGTCTGTGCGCAGAAGGATTCCGTCCGCGCCGTCTCCTGTGCCGACGAATGCAGAGGCGTGAAAGTCAAAATAGCCGTCCTCTGTATATCGGTCTTCAAGACGGTCAGGGAAATACTGCTTGCAGAACTGCTCAAAGACTTCCTGCTGATTTTCCGTTTGAAAGCAACGCAACACAAGGTTGTCCTCGCTGAACTCCGTCCCCAAGCGTTCGTTAAAGATGGAAGCAGCATAGAAAAGGGCTTCTTTATAGTCGTTATTGTTCATCTAATTACTATCCTTCATCCTCATTCACCCCTCCGGTCTGACATTTTTCAGGAAGTCAGAGTGCGGTACATAAGGCAAGTTGAGCTGCCAGCCCATGCGGTTCAGTTCGTTGAGCTTGATCAGCATCAGGTTGATGTTTGTTCCCATTGCAGCCGAGAGCTGCACCACATCGTAGTCCTGCTTCATCAGGTCAATCAGCTCATCATCGTCAATGATCAGGTGTGAGGCAAACGCATTCGCCTCATATTCGTGTTTTGTGCGCATATCGAACAGCACGAACTCCGGGAGCGGTTCGTTTCCTTTGGCAAGATCACGGTGAAAGGTATCATGCCCGATCTCGTGACCGCAAACCATTTGCATGATCAGATACTCCATGTTGGAGTTCAGAAGAATATGCCGCTCTTTATGGCGGTAGGTGTACATTCCGAGCAGATCGTTCAGATTGTCAAGAAAATGGAGATGAATGCCCAGCTCACGGGCAATCTTCAAGGTATCTCTTGTTCCACAGCTTTTGACAATGCTGTTCGCCTTTTTGTATATTTCCTCGGAGCGAATTATCACGGGACCTTCACCCCTTTCATGTTGAAAACAGTCAAAGTAAATCCGTCAAGAAACCGAGACGTAGACAGTTATTCCTCTGCGTCCGTACCGGTCTTCTTGTATTTCTTCGGCGTGTATTTCTCAACATTACGGGCTTTGGATTCCCAATATATATCCTGCAACGCCTTCATCACCGCATCCTTGTCCTGCTCGGACAGCGTACCGCCCGCAAACAAACCGGACATCCCTTCAATCAGGTCCTTTGCCTGTTTCATGCCACGGGAGCCGTACTGCTCGGATGCCTGAACCACAAACTCTTCGTCCTCGGTCAGCAGATAGTTCACATCCACCTTGAAGTATTCCGCGATTTTTCTGTAAGCGTCCTTGGTACGGGGAAAGGAAATGCCGTTCTCGTACCGGGTAATCATACGCCTGTTGATCCCCAGTGCATCGGCTACTTCCTGCTGGGTCAGCTTCCGCTTCTCCCGTTCAGCCTTGAATTTCTCTCCAAACGTCATTTTGGTAATCACTCCTGTTCACAAAAAGTTTGCGACATCAAATTGCGCAAGTCTATTGACAAAGGCACTTGAAGTGCGTATAATAATGACTGAGCAATCCAACTACTCATAGTATATCCTGAATTGCTCATCCTGTCAAGGGGCATGAGTAGTTGTACACGAAAAAGTTACATCTTTTGAGCAGTTCAAATGGACAGGCATTTATGCTGCCGAAGATCATCCGTACCGGCATACACCGGTATGAGGGAACAGGAGTGAGAAAAACAGAAATGGCTACACAGTACAGAAAAGCATACGTCCCGGTTACGCTGGATGTGGACAAGGAGGGGGCAATCCTCCCTCGCCTTATCTGGTGGGACAACGGTGTAATCTTTCAAATCGACCAGATTCTATACAAATGCCGCGCCACATCCAAAAAGGTTGGGGGCGGAGGCATCCGTTACACAGTTCAGATTCGCGGAAAGGAGTCATTTCTTTTCCACGAAGGAGACAAGTGGTTCGTCGAAGCAAAGGAGGACAACTGCTCATGATTTTATCCCAGCGCCAACTTGAAGAAATTGCAGCATCAACAACGAAGGACTTCAACCGGTTCTTTTTCGGGGATGAGGCGGACAAGCCCGACCGATCAGCTTTGCCAACACCCATTGATCAGTTTGCAAAGAACTATCTCGGTCTTCGCGTATCATTCGCCCGTCTCTCGCCGGACGGAAGCATCTGCGGTGTCACTGCCTATGCCGACACTGAGTACAAGATCACGGAACTTGGTATTACGCGCACACTGGCTTTGAAGCGTAATCAGGTCATCTTGGACGAGAGCTTCATTCGATCCGGCAACGTGCAGCGGCTCTGCGCCAAGCGCAGATTTACCCTTGCCCACGAGTGCGCCCATCAGATTCTCTTCCAACTGGAATCGGAAGAGGTAAAGGCTTCCTGCGAAATGAAATATTCCGCACGGACAGCCTATACGCCGCGAGAGCTGAAAACCCGCGAGGACTGGAACGAGTGGCAAGCAAATGTCTTGGGCGCGGCGATCCTGCTTCCTCAAAAAGAGGTTGACCTGGCAATGCGTCGGTTTGCAGAAACGCCGCTGATCAATTACGAGGGGAGGTATTCGTATGGTGATCACTTAACGCTGCGCCTTTTCTGCCGGTTGTTCGGTGTCTCCAAGACAACGGCATCTATCCGCCTTCGTCAGCTCGGCTACATGGTAGATCGTCCATTCAGTGAGTATGTTGACCCATTGGAGGTGTGGTAATGAAGAGAGCATCCATTCGGGTTCAGGAACCGACGCCGGAGCTGATCGAAAAAATCCGCAGGGCAAGAGTTGCCATTTCCCAGCAGAAGCCCCGATACCTGAAATGTCCCTATTGTCAGCATAATGCCATTGCTGTCTACGAAGACACGAGAGGTCATGTAGAATCAAAGTGCAAGAAATGCGGGCGGATCACAGTCTTTGATGTGCTGAATATGAGAAGACTGCGACCGCGTACCAAGTAAGAACCAGAGGACAAGCCTCTGTTCTAAAATAAAATATATGTCATAGCTGAGCTGTGGAGCCGCCTGATAGGTGAAGTCATCCTAATGCCGCATGAGACAGAGTGTAATTACTCTGTTTTATCGGCATGGGATTCAAACCTCACCGTCATGCGGCTCTTTTTCTGTCTTCACCCTTCCCGCTGCTCCCGCGCAGCGGAAAGGATGAACAATGAAAATCCCTAAAACCCCTATCGCGTTCGATTACGACCTCTGGACTACGGAGGACGGCAAGTGCATGGTTCGCGTGAAACGAACCGGCGAAGTTTCCGAGGTTGACCGCAAGGTTATGAGAATCCTTCGCGCAGAGGAAAAGCGGATCAGACGCTTGTATGGCTCTGACAACACCTCTGAGGATGAGGACGGCGCAGAGAAAATTTCTGATACCGTGCTGTCCCTTGACGCTATGCCGGAGGACGATGTGAAGTCCGCTGCATGGCTGGCAGACTCCCGCGACTGCATGGAGGAACTGATCACCGCCCTCAAAGAGAAGGAGCTTCTTTCTATTCTGACCGAGAAGCAGCGCGAATTGTATCTTGCGATGACCCGTGAGGGGCTGACTCTTCGAGAGTTTGCCCGGAGGAAAGGCATCGGCATCAGAGCTGCATTTGACCTCAAAGCAGCGGTGCAGAAAAAATTTCAAAGAATTTTTTGAGCGGTACTCAACAAACGGCAAAAAGATGTCCGTTGTAAAGTGAAAGGGTCAATCAGACCACTTCACTGCTCCTTGAAAACTGAATAGTTCAGTGCTGCGGATCTTTCCGCTTCTGCGAAGCAACACAGCTTCCGACGCCAAGACCTCCCGAAAGGGAGTGAGCGACCTCCGGAGAGCTATAACAGTCGTGTGGTGCGGCTGCTTGCGACGATGCAGATGCCGGGTATAATGATACTTCCGTCTTTTCTTTGAATGGGCGGCTCGGAGCGATCCTCGGAGGGGTGAGAGTCCCATGATACCGATTGACCATTGGTAGTCCGCAGCATTCCCGGAACTGCAAAGTTCTTCTGGCAGGGGCGCGAGCTGCAAATATGCCGGACAATGAAACAAACCCAAAAGAAACTTACTATATAGTTTCAGGATGAAAACTATGTGGCAGAGTGTCTTCACAAGATGCTCTGCCATATCCTTTTGTCCTGAATATTTCCACGAAACAGGAGGTGCTTAGAATATGATGGGCATTGAAACAATGAAAAGCGTCAGCCCGAAAACGGTTGACCGAAGCACACTCGTTCAGAGAAGCAGCATCCGGCTTGATCCTGCGGCACCGCGCGAGGACAGGCTGAGGGAGTTCATCAAGCAGATCAGAAATCCCTACTGTTATCTGGACGGGAAAACTGTGGTGAAGATCAGCTTCGCCGCGACGGACACGACAATGGAAGATTGTCTGGAACACTATCTGAGAGGTCTTTGATTTATGAACAGTCTGAATCTTTTCACCCGGTTCTATGGACAAGCGATTGAGCCTGTGGTATAATGAAATCGGTCAAAAAAAGAAGAATACGGATTAAGCCGCTTGCCTAGATGGTCATGTGGCGTTTTCGTGTTCCTCTCATAAGAGTTGAAGTAAGCCTTCGTCTTTCTGATTTGATGTACCACACCAAACAGAAAAACGGAGGTTATTTTTATGCCAGACAAGGTTTACCGCACGGCGATCTACTGCCGCCTGTCCCGTGAGGATGGAGACAAAGTAGAAAGCAACTCCATCGCCAGCCAGAGAGCCATCTGCGAGGACTACATTGCAAGGCACGATGATTTAGAGCTTGTCTGTGAGCCGTTTGTGGATGACGGTTACAGCGGCGTTTCCTTCAATCGTCCTCAGTTCAAAAAGCTGGAAGAGGCAATCCGCAAGGGTGCGCTTGACTGCATCGTGGTCAAGGATCTCAGCCGCTTCTCAAGAAACTACATCGACGGCGGACGCTACATTGAAAAGATTTTCCCGCAGCTCGGCATTCGCTTCATCGCAATCAATGATGCGTATGACAGTCTGACCGGTGATCCGCAGTCCGACTCCTTTGTTATCCCGTTCAAAAACCTGATTAACGATTCTTACTGCAAGGACATCTCCATGAAAATCCGAAGCAGTCTGGAAGTCAAGCAGAAGAGCGGTGAGTTCGTCGGCTCGTTCGCGCCTTACGGCTACATGAAATCGCCGGAGAACAAAAACCAGCTCATCGTGGATGAAGCGGTCAGCGAATATGTGCAGATGATCTTTTCCATGTACAAGGACGGCTTCTCCATCGGACGTATTGCAAAGCGTCTGAACCAGATGGGCGTCCTGTCCCCAATGGAATACAAGCATTCCGCCGGTGTGAAGTTTGATACCGTCTTCAAAACCAGCGATACCGCAAAATGGACATACAAAGCCGTCCAGCGTATTCTCACCAACGAGGTTTATATCGGCGTTCTGGCGCAAGGCAAGCGCGGCACTCCCAACTACAAAGTCCGCGTTGTGAAAAGCAAGGATGAATCCGAGTGGGTCAAGGTAGAAAATGCGCATGAAGCTCTTGTGTCCTACGAGGACTTCATGGCAGTCAAGGTCATGATGCAGCGGGATATGCGCTGTTCGCCCGATCAGGACGAAGCGCATCTGTTTTCCGGCTTCCTGTTCTGCGGAGACTGTCAGCAGCCAATGATCCGCAAGACCGTCCCGTCGAAGACGAAAAAGTATATCTACTACGTCTGCTCCACCAATAAGCACAGCCGGACGTGCAGCCCGCACAGCATCGCCGCAAAAGAGGTTGAAGAGAAGGTCTTCCGTGCTATTCATGACCAGATCGAGCTTGTCATCAATCTGGAACACGCGCTTGGAATGATTGAACGGCTTCCGTCTCAGAGCCGTAAGGCTTTCAATTACGAAGCCCAGATTGCAAAAATCGAGGAAGAGATTGAGCGGTATCAAAAGCTCAAGCTGGGTCTTTACGAGAACTTCATCGGCGGCGTCATTGATAAATCGGAATACTTCGAGTTCCGCAGTAGCTACACCAAAATCATTGAGGACAAACAGGAGGCACTTCTGCGGGTCAAAAAAGAAATGAAGCAGACGGTGACAACTGGCACGACCGAACGGAACTGGGTAACGCTTTTCAAGCAGTATGAAAACGTCGAAGAGCTGAACCGCCGTGTGCTGATGTCCCTTGTTGACCGCATTCTGATTCACGAAAACCATGCAATCGAAATCGTCTTCAAATACAGGGACGAATACCAGCAGACGCTTGAATACGTTCTCGGCTATGCCGATGAACTGGATATTGCCGTATAAAGGAGGGATGAGCAAATGGCAAGAAAAAGCAGAAAGCAAATTGCAGTCGAAGAGCCGGTTGTTGAATCTGTCTCTTCCGAGGTCTTCTCAACAGCCATCTATGCCCGTCTTTCCGTTGAAAACAGCGGCAAGTCCGAAAAGGTGGATGTCATCGCAAATCAGATTGAGATTTGCAAGTCCTACATTGCAGAGCGTCCCTACCTGAATCTGATAGATACCTATGTGGACAACGGACGAACGGGTACGGTTTTTGACAGACCGGAGTTCAACCGTCTGATGAACGACATCCGCACCGGCAGGATCAAGTGCCTTGTGGTTCGTGATCTCAGCCGGTTCGGGCGAGACTACATCGAGGCAGGAACCTATCTGGAACGGGTCTTTCCGCAGATCGGGCTTCGGTTTATCGCCATCAAGGAAAACTACGATAACTTTGATGCGGACGGCTCCGGCGAAAGCCTCATCATCCCTCTGCAAAACATGATCAACACCCTCTACTCGAAGGACATCTCCCGCAAGGTTTCTACTGCGCTCAAGGCACAGATGGAAAGTGGAGAGTTCAAGAAGCGCAATCTCCCGTATGGTTATCGCTGGGATGAAGAACACAGCAATATGGTCTTCGATGAGGAAACCGCACCGATTGTCCGGAAGATTTTCCAATGGAAGATTGAAGGGCTGTCCCTTCCTGCGATTGCAGATCGGCTTGATGCAATGAACGCGCCCAATCCGGAGTTTCAGAAGTATCAGGTTGGCGTCCGCACAGGCAATGCTACGGCGAAAAAGATTTGGAACAAGTCTTCACTCACTACCATTCTGGATAATCCCCACTACGTCGGAGATACCGTTCTCGGACGGACGCTGAACGCTATCTACAAGGGCGTCAAAAATCAGCATATCGACCGCGAGGAATGGATTGTTTTTCCCAATACTCACGAAGCGATTATCTCCCGTGAGGACTTCCAGAAGGTACGAGAAATGCGGAACGCTGCTGCAAGGACAAGGGATGAGAAGATGGAGCGCACGGAAGAAATCCGCGCTACGTTGATCAATCTCTTTGAAGACAAAATCGTCTGCGCAGACTGCGGCAGGAAGCTCTATTTCCATCGCAAGCGCGTTGACAAGCGCAAGGACGGCGCATGGTACGCCTTCTATGAGTGCAGTTCATCCGTCAAGCGCGGCAATCTCTGTACGCCACACTATACGCGGCAGGACAAGCTCGAAGCCGATGTGCTTGCGGCGATCCAGCTTCAAGTCAAGGCGGCTCTCAATTACGACAAGCTGCTTGCCAAGCTGAGAAACAGCGAAGGCGAACGCAGCATCCGCGATCAGCAGAATGCGCTCATCACAAGCCTGAATCTGAAACTCAGCGGCATCTCCAAGAAGCGTACTCGGCTCTATGAGGACTTCACGGAAGGCATTCTCGATGAAGAGGAATACGCCTTTGCCAAGAAAGCCTACGATGAGCAGTATGTCGATCTTTCACGGCGGTTGGATGAAGCGGTTCAGCGGAAGGTAAAGTTTGCCGAGGCAATGTCCGAGGACAACAAGTGGCTAACGCTGATGAAATCCGTCAGCGGTGCAACGATGCTCTCTCAGGAGTTGGTTGACGAGTCCGTAGAGCTTGTGAAAGTCCATGAGGACGGCTCAATCGAGCTGGTCATGAAATACGGCGATATTTACGCTCTGACCGTTCAGAGTATCAAGGAAGTACAGGAGGCGATGTAAATGAGCAAGGAATACAACATCGGCATCTACATCCGCCTCTCAATGGCTGATGAAGATACCGGCTATGGCAGCAAGGCGGAAAGTGACAGCATCGGCAACCAACGTATGCTCATCAATCGCTTTCTTGACAATCATCCGGAGCTGTCTCACTGTCAGCGGTCTGAGTTTGCGGATGACGGTTATACCGGCACGAACTTTCACCGTCCTCAGTTCACGCAGATGATGGAGAAGGTCAAGCGCGGCGAGATTAACCTGATCTGCGTCAAAGACTTTTCCCGCTTTTCTCGTGACTACATTGAAACGGGAAACTATCTGGAATGCACTTTTCCATTCATGGGCGTCCGCTTTATTTCCATCAACGACGGCTATGACAGTGACGATTACAAAGGCACAACGGGCGGTCTGGAAGTGGTTATGCGCAGCATCATCTACGCCGCATACAGCAAAGACCTTTCCGTAAAGACCACATCGGCAAAAATCCAGATGATGAAGCAGGGCAAGTATGTCGGTGGCTACGCCCCATACGGCTACGTCCTGCATCCCACCATTCGGAACAAACTTGCCGTAGACCCGGAGGCGGCTGATGTGATCCGTCGTATTTTCCGCGAGGCGCTGGAAGGCAGCAACACCTCTCAGATCGCCCGCAGCCTGAATGATGACGGCATCCCGACGCCGGGGCAATACTTCAAGAGCAAGCATCCCGACAAGAAGAAGTTCAGTAACATGAGCGAGAAAATCAGTTGGGAAACCGTGATGGTCTATAACATCCTCAAAAACCTTGTTTACACCGGAACACTGGTCAGCCGCAAAATGAAGTCCTGCGGTGTCGGCTCAAAAAAGCGTGTTGTCAATGAGCCGATTATCGTAGAAGGAACGCATGAAGCTATTATCAGCAAGGAAGACTTTGAGCTTGCTCAGAAGGTCATTCGAGGCGGAGGACGGAATCCCACGCGCAAGCAGCATGACTATCCGCTCAAGGGACTCGTCCGCTGCGGTAACTGTAAACGTGCTATGACACGCCGAAAGAACAAGGCTGGCATTCGATACTTCCAGTGCATTCACTCGGTCAACAACGGAAACACAGACTGTCCGGTTGGCAGGAGCTTTCCGGAAATGGATATTGAGAAGGTCGTCTTCCATGCCCTTACTCAGTTTCTTGCTTTGGCACAGAA
Organism: Hominicoprocola fusiformis; assembly: GCA_040095065.1. GTDB lineage: Bacteria > Bacillota > Clostridia > Oscillospirales > Oscillospiraceae > Hominicoprocola. The sequence continues at coordinate 2,875 of JBBNGO010000019.1, read as the reverse complement.
GGAAGCAATACAGAACCGCGAAGTCGGTGATCTGCGGAAATCTGCCATCAAGGAATGTGCTGATAAAATCCGCACTCTGCAAAAGCAGAACGAGCAGAACAAGGCGTCCAAGCTGAGGCTCTACGAGAAGTATGCAGCCGGAAGCATCACGAAGGAGGCGTACATTCAGCAGAAGGCGGCAGCGGATGTGAAGATTGCTGAAAACGATGGAGCAATCCAGCGCAGTCACGAGCGGATGAAGGAGCTTGACTCCGAGACCGCCTGTTCAGATGAAAAGCTGGATGCGGTCTGCGAACAGTACGCCGACTGCAAAGCTCTGACCTATGAGCTGACCCACGCATTCATTTCTGCGGTCTACATTTACGATCTTGACAACATAGAAATCGTCTGGAAGTTCAAGGACTTCCTCACTACATCAGAAGGAGAAGCCAAATGAAAGTATTTCTTTATATCCGCGTTGCCTGTGCGGATCAGCTTGCGGCAGCAGACCAGCGGGAAGAGCTGGAACGCTATGCGAAGGACAAAGGCTATGAGGTGGCTGCTGCTGTGGCGGCAGACGGCATCTCCGGCGTCCATACGGAAGGTATCATGAACTTCCTGCTGAACGAAGCCAAGCGTCAGGACATCAGTACGATCCTCGCCCGCGACACCTCGCGAATCAGCCGGGACACTTCCTCTTTCATGAGGTTTGAGCGAAAGTTCCGGGAGAACGGCATCCGGTTCGAGTATCTGTCCAAGCCTGACAACGAGCTTCCGGTCACTCCGATGTTGGAGGCATTTGCGGCGGCGTATAAGAAGCGTCGCACAAAGAACGGCACAAGAGCGTAGAGAAAACGCAAGCCGTTCACGGGTGGTTGTCCACCTATGAACGGCTTGTAAATTCTCAAATTTTTTTTAGTCCCTACTTGACACAAGAAGACCCGAGCAAGGTCGACCGCACGGGCGCTTACATGGCGCGCTATCTCGCCAAGAACATTGTGGCCGCGGAGCTGGCCGACCGCTGCGAGATCGAGCTTGCCTATGCCATCGGCCTCGCCGACCCTGTGAGCGTGATGGTCGACACGTTTGGCACGGGGCGCGTGAGCGACGAAAAGATCGCGAGCTGGCTTATGGAGCATATCGACATGCGCCCAGGCAGCATCACGTCGCGCTTTGAACTGCGCCGCCCGATCTACCGCCGCGTCTCCTGCGGCGGACACTTCGGCGAAAATGCCGTGGGTCTTCCGTGGGAGTGGACCGACATCGCCGAGGTGCTGCAAAAGGAAATTTTATCATAACATTATCTGCGAAGGCGGGGAGGAACAGCATTGAAAAGCAAACGGAGCAGAACCTATCTCGTCAGCGGTCTCACGCTGGCGCTGATCTTTGTTGCCATCATCCTTGTTTTCCGCGACGTGCTGCCCGATATCGTCAAGGACCTGAGTACTGTGCCGTTCTGGGGTGTGCTGCTCCTGCTCGCACTCGGCTTTGCCTACGAGGCGATGGAATCCGTGCTGTGCCTCGTCATCATCCACCACAAAAAGCCGGACTGCACGTTTATTGACGCGCTGCGCGTGACATTCCTCGGCGTGTTCGGCAATATCGCGACGCTGGGTGCGGGCACGCTGCCGATGCAAAGCTTTTACCTTTACAGGCGAGGTCTGGACGCGGGCAGCGGTCTTGGCATCATGGCGAGCGAATACGTGCTGCACAAGATATCCGTGCTGATCTACGCGACGGTCGCGCTGCTGCTCGGCGGCGACTGGCTGGAGCAGAGCGCCAGCGGCCTTGCCCGCTATCTTCTGATCGGCTATGTCATCGGCGCGCTCATCGTGATCGCGCTCACGCTGCTCTACACATGGGACAAGGTGCTGCATTTGGTGCTGATACTGCTCGGCGGGCTCCCGCACACGCCGAAGTGGGATGAACGCCGCGAAAAGTGGGCGAATAGTCTCACCGAGCTCAACCGCGAGGCCAAAAAGGTCCTGCTCGTGCCATCGATCCGCGTCAAAGGTATCGCCGTGAGCCTTGTGAAGCTCTTCGTGCTCTATTCCATCCCCTATGCCACGCTGCGGCTCGTGGGCTGCACGGCGCTTAACTTTGCGCAGGCACAGCTGCTCGCCTCGCTGATGCTGCTCATCACAAGCGCGCTGCCGAACGTCGCGGGCGTGGGCCCGATGGAGTTTGCGTTTTTGCTGCTCTTCGCCCCGTGGGCGGACACGGCGATCGCCTCGTCGGCGCTGGTACTTTATCGCGTGGCGACGTATTTCTTCCCGTTCCTTCTGAGCGTGATCGTGTTTCTCCGCGAGGAGAAGAAATCTTTGAAAGGCTTTGATGCGCAAAGCGCTTGAAAATTATGACGGCCTGAGGCCGTCGGGGGATTCCCGCACCGTGCGGGAGTGCGCTAAAGGGGGATACTCTCTTTCTCGAAAGAGAGTATCCCCCTTAAGCCCCCGAGAGAAAGGACGAGGGGCCTTCCCCCTCGACCCCACACATTGGCAGTTTCAATCTTGAAGAACTGCACGCGCTGCGCAATGTAGGTGCGGTGTACATGGCTTCGCCATGAATCCCTGCAATTCGTGACCGATTTGCAACCGTGCCTTACTATCGTGAGGCGCGAGTGACGTTAGATTGGCGGCAGACTGCCTGCGGAATGCGGCATTGCTTCGCTCGCCGCATTGATGAGTGCTCCGGTAGACGGAAATTAGGCTGTACCAGCGCGAGATGGGCAGAGCGGCAGCGGATGATAGGAGTACGCCAAGTCGTATAGCAGGGGTAAATGCGGCTTTGCCGCACGCAAGAGGTGCAATCGGCAAGCATTGCAGCTCTTCGAGCTGCTCGCTTGCAATGAAAAATTTTCTCTGGGAGGGTGTAAGGGAGGGGTGTCTCTTTTCAG
>JBBNGO010000018.1:0-53849 GCA_040095065.1 Hominicoprocola fusiformis | reverse complement strand
CTTTCTCTTGGGGGTCAAAGGGGGATATTCTCTTTCCGTGGAAAGAGAATATCCCCCTTAATCGTCCCCCTGCACGGTGCAGGGAAAACCCCGCCCTTTCGGGCGACTTTGATTCATTGTGCCATATCGGCACGAAAATAAACCGTCTGCTCTGGCAGCGATAAGATCAGCGTATATTCGCTGCTTTGCCCGCCCGCAGCATCGGTGTATTCCGTGACGCCGACAAGCGCCGTACCGGTCTCGCTATCCAGCGTAAGATCATAGAGGACGTCGTTCGCATCGTGCTGGGTGAGGGTGTAGGTGCCGCTTTGCGTGCTGCCGTCTGAATCCGTGAGTGTCAGCGTGCCGTCCTGCACGGAGCAGGTGAGGGCAGGGAGGTCGAGCGACTGCCCCTCGCTGTCGATGGCGTTTGCGTATGTCCAGTCGTGGCCCTCGATGGTCAGGCCATCGTTCGTTTTGCCGCAGCCGACGAGTAGAAAAATGAGCAGCAGCGGCAGTAAAACTTTAGTCTTTCCTGTCATATATTTTTCCTTTCCACTTCTTGATTTTCGGCGCGAGCAGCACACCAATCCCCACGGCAAAGAGCAGCAGCGCGCCCCAAAACAGATAAGTGGGCAATTTGCTGACGGTATAGATGTAAGTTGTGGTATCAGCGTAACCGATAATCGCGTTGGGTGGAACCGGTTCCTCTGGAATGAATGGCTTGGCAGTAAAATGCTGCACCGCGCACCAAATGAGTGTTGGTACGCTGATAGCCAGCAGAACCCATGCACTGATGCGCAGGGCCTTTGCGCGCTTGACATGTGCCTTTTCTGACATGGCTGACGCGCTCGACGGGGGAGCGGCAACCTCCGGCGTGCCGGTCAACTCTGCGAGCGGAACACCGAAAAAGCCCGAGAGTGCGAAGAGATTCGCCGTGCTCGGCAGCGACGAGCCGTCTTCCCACTTTGTCACGGCTTGCCGCGAGACCTCGAGTGCCTGCGCCAGCGCCTCCTGTGACAGCCTACGCTCCTTGCGCAGTGCGCGGATGCGCGCGCCGAGTTCGTTGTCCATGATCGTGCCTCCTTTGCCTTGATGGCGCTATCGTAGCAGTTTTTGGCGCAAAAGTCCACCAAGTATTCCGCTACTATCGGTAGCGAAACGGAAAAAGCCGCCCGAATGGGCGGCTTTTCACGCGTATTTACTTCTTGCGGCAGCTCAGCTCGCCGTTTTCGGCGTCGAGCACGAGCGTGCTGCCCGCGGCGAGGTCGCCGCGCAAAATCTCCTTGGCGATCAGCGTCTCCGCTGCGCTCTGGAGGTAGCGCTTAAGCGGACGCGCGCCGTAGATCGGGTCGAAGCCGCGCTCGATGATGAGGCTCTTGGCCGCATCCGTGACTTCGAGCTTGAGAGTCTTGTCGGCAAGGCGCTTCTTGAGACCTTCCATCAGGATGTCGATGATGCCGCTGAGGTTCTCCTTCGTGAGCGGCTTGAACATGATGATCTCGTCAAGACGGTTCAAAAACTCCGGACGGAACGCGCGGCGCAGCTCGCCCATGACGGCGGCGCGGGCACTCTCGGAAATGCTGCCGTCCGGCTGGATGCCGTCGAGCAGCTCGGAAGAGCCGAGGTTCGAGGTCAGGATGATGATCGTGTTCTTAAAGTCCACCGTGCGGCCCTGCGAATCGGTGATGCGGCCGTCGTCGAGAATTTGCAGCAGGATGTTGAAGACGTCCGGGTGCGCCTTTTCGACCTCGTCGAACAGCACCACGCTGTACGGCTTGCGGCGCACAGCCTCGGTGAGCTGGCCGCCCTCGTCGTAGCCGACGTATCCCGGAGGGGCACCAATGAGACGCGAGACGGAGAATTTCTCCATGTACTCGGTCATGTCGATGCGCACGAGGTTATGCTCATCATCGAACAGGCAGTCGGCGAGGGACTTTGCAAGCTCCGTCTTGCCAACGCCCGTGGGGCCGAGGAAGAGGAAGCTGCCGATCGGGCGGTTCGGGTCCGCGATGCCCGCACGCGAGCGCTGGATGGCCTCGGTCACGAGGCGCACAGCCTCGTCCTGACCGACGACACGCTTGTGAATGATCTCGTCGAGGCGCAGCAGCTTTTCGCGCTCACCCTCCATCAGACGGCTGACGGGGATGCCGGTCCACTTGCCGACGATGTCGGCGATTTCGTTTTCGGTTACGGTGTCGTGCACCATGGAGTTGTCGCCCGTGTGCTTTTCGGCCGCGGCCTCGGCGTCCTTGAGCTGCTTTTCGAGGGCAGGGAGGTCAGAGTATTTGAGCTTTGCGGCCTTTTCATACTCGAGGTTTGCCTGCGCGCGCTCGATCTCGCCGTGCATCTGCTCGATCTGGCTCTTGAGCTGCTTCACGCTGTCCACGCCGCTCTTTTCCGCCTCCCAGCGGGACTTCATGGCGTTGAACTGTTCCTTTTCATCGGCAAGCTCTTTCTTGAGTTCTTCCAGACGGTCACGCGAGAGCTGGTCGTCCTCTTTCTTGAGAGCCATCTCCTCAATTTCCTGCTGCATGATCTTGCGGCGCAGGTCGTCAAGCTCTGCGGGCATGGAGTCGATCTCCGTGCGGATCATCGCGCAGGCCTCATCGACAAGGTCGATGGCCTTGTCGGGCAGGAAACGGTCGGTGATATAGCGGTCGGAGAGCGTCGCGGCGGCGACAAGCGCGTTGTCGTGGATGCGAACGCCGTGATAGATCTCATAGCGCTCCTTCAGGCCGCGCAGGATGGAAATGGTGTCCTCGACCGTCGGCTCGTTGACCATGACGGGCTGGAAGCGGCGCTCGAGGGCGGCGTCCTTTTCGATATACTGGCGGTACTCGTCGAGCGTGGTCGCGCCAATGCAGTGCAGCTCGCCGCGGGCGAGCATCGGCTTGAGTAAGTTACCTGCGTCCATGCTGCCCTCGGTCTTGCCCGCGCCAACGATGGTGTGCAGCTCATCGATGAAGAGGATGATCTTGCCGTCGGACTTCTTGACCTCGTTCAAAACGGCCTTTAAGCGCTCTTCAAACTCGCCGCGGTACTTTGCGCCCGCGATCAGTGCGCCCATGTCGAGCGAGAAGATCGTGCGGTCCTTGAGACCTTCTGGCACATCGCCGCGCACGATACGCTGGGCAAGGCCCTCGGCGATGGCCGTCTTGCCAACGCCCGGCTCGCCGATGAGCACGGGGTTGTTCTTCGTCTTACGCGACAGAATGCGGATGACGTTGCGGATCTCTGCGTCACGGCCGATGACGGGGTCAAGCTCCTTCGTGCGGGCGCGCTCGACGAGGTCCGTGCCGTACTTCTTGAGCGCGTCGTAGGAATCCTCGGGATTGTCGCTCGTCACGGGGGAGGTCTTGACCTTCGCAAGCTCATCGGAGAAGCGGCTTCTCGTGATGCCGTGGTCGGAGAGCAGCTGGCGCACGCTCTGCGAGCCCTCGGAGAAGATGGCGAGCATCAGGTGCTCAACGGAGAGATACTCGTCGTGCAGCTTTTCGGCGGTCTTTTCGGCAAGGTTCAGGATCTTGCCGACCTCGGGCGAGGCGTACACCTCGCCGCTGCCGCCGGAGATACGGGGCAGATTGCGGATCAGCGTGTCGAGCTCGGAGAGTAAGCCGTCGCAATCGACGCCCATCTTACCGAACAGTGACCCAATCAGCCCGCCGTCCTGATCGAGCAGGGCATAGAGCAAATGTTCGGTCGTTACATACTGGTTGCCGTTTTCCTGCGCCATGTTCTGCGCGGTCTTGACGGCTTCCAAAGCCTTTTGCGTATATTTTTCAGCATTCATTCAAGTTCACCTCAAATTCGTGTTTTTTACAATTAAGTGATCAGATGAGAAGCGTTCTGCTTCTCAGATCGCCGCGGTAAGCCATTTCAACATCGCTCGCGGAGAGCGAGCCGTCGAGATAGCCCTTGAGCAGCCGGTCGAAGAGCTGGACATAAGCGCTGATCGCACCGGCGACATCATCGGCAGTCAGCGCCTTTCCGCGCGGCATCGCGAGCGGACGGACGAAGCGCCCGTCGTACAGCGCGCAGGAAATGGAGCTGCCGAGAAGCGGTGCGAGGCACTTGTCTTCGATCTGCACCCAGAGCCGGAAGAAGCTCGTCATTGCGGAGATCAGCGCTGCCGACTGCGTGCGGAACACGATGTTCAGCGTGCCCATCGTCTGGGCGTCGCCATTGCTCAGGTCGACCTCGTACTTGACCGTGGGGCGGTATTTGTACGATAAGCTCGACTTGAGCGACATCGTGGACGAGCCGGGAGCGAAGAACGGCACCAACTCGCGCGTGGGCGTCATCAGCTCTTCGATGGCCTCAAAGATATCGTTCCAGCGGCGTTCGGGCGTCGGCACGGAAACGTACTCGGCCAAAATCTGGTTGACGAGCGCCGAACGGTTCGTGCCCATCCGGTGAGCCAGCGCGTCGACCTCGCGCACCACATCATCTGACAGCGTCAGACTGTAAAGATTTTTCTTCATCATGCGCCTCCTTGGGGTCCTTTTTCTTTCTGGATGCTATCATAGCACGAGAACAAACTTTGTCAATAGATTTATATAAATATATTTACGAGTTATATGCGAATTTACACGGAGTTCATAATTGCGAAGGAAGCGGAAAAAGGGAAAAGCCGCAATGAATTTCACTGCGGCTTTTCCCTTTTGAGAGATATGAGAGATGAGAGAATAGCAAATTTACAGCAGGCCCTGGAGCAGGATGATGACGATCAGGATCGGCAGCACCCACTGGAAATAGGGCTTGAGTTTGGGGGAGAGCTTGACGCCCGCGCCCTTGTTGACCTCGGCAATGTACTTGTCAAAGCCCCAGCCCCACTTGGTGACGCAGAACAGAAGGTAGACAAGAGAGCCGATGGGGAGCAGGAGGTTGCTCACGAGGAAGTCTTCGCTGTCGAGCACGTCCTTACCGAGGATGGGGTGGAAGTCGCTCCAGATGTTGTAGCCGAACACGCAGGGAAGGCTCAGGAGCATCAGCATAAGGCCGTTGATGAGCACGGCCTTCTTGCGGCTCCAGCCAAAGGTATCCATGCAGATGGCGAGGATATTTTCAAACACCGCCAGCACCGTGGACATGCTCGCAAACATCATGAAGAGGAAGAACAGCGTGCCCCAGAAGCGGCCGCCCGCCATGTTGACAAACACCTGCGGCAGCGTGACGAAGAGGAGGGAGGGGCCGTTGTCGGGCGCAACGCCGTAGGAAAAGCATGCGGGAAAGATGATGGTGCCGGCCATGAGCGCAACGAACGTATCGAGCGCGCAGATGCGGATGGACTCACCGGCGAGGGCGTGGTCATCGGACATGTAGCTGCCGAAGATCTCCATCGCGGCAATGCCGAGCGAGAGGGTGAAGAAGGCCTGATTCATCGCATCGGTGATGAGGCTGCGCAGGCCGTTTTCGCGGATGGAATCGAGCGAGGGGAGCAGGTAGAACTTCATGCCCTCTGCCGCGCCGGAGAGCGTCAGGCTGTGGCCGGCGAGAATGAGAATGAGCGCGAGCAGCGCGATCATCATGACCTTGGATACGCGCTCAAGGCCCTTTTGCAGACCAAACGAACAGACGACAAAGCCGACGATGACGATGGCGACCGCCAAAATGCCCATTTCAACAGGATTGGCCAACAGCTCGCCGAACACGGCGGACGCGTCCTCCGCGGGCATGCCGGAGTAGAACTTACCGGTCAGGAACCTGCCAAAGTAGCTCACCATCCAGCCGGAAACCGTCGTGTAGTACATCATCAAGAGGTAGCAGCCGATCAGGCAGAACCAGCCGTGGATGTGCCACTTGGACTTGGGCTTTTCGAGCGTCTTGTAGGCGAGGATCGCGCTCTTGCGGCTCGCGCGGCCGACGGCCAGCTCCATCGTCAGCACGGGAACGCCCATGATGAGCAGGCACAGAATGTAAAAGAGAACAAAATAGCCGCCGCCGTTTTTGCCCGTCACATAGGGGAAGCGCCAGACATTGCCGATGCCGATGGCGCAGCCCGCGCTGACGAGCAGGAAGCCCAGGCGGGAGCGGAACGATTCGCGTTTCATGTTGATCGACCTCATTTGTAAAAGATTTATGAACGATGTGCTTATCTTACCGCAGGAAGATGGGCTTTACAAGACCGATTATCGGATGATATAATAAGCAAAACTTATGTTATGAGGAAATGAGTACATGAATCGCAATCAGCTACGCTATTTTGTTTCCGCCGCGGAGCACCGGAGCTTCACAAAGGCGGCGGAGCAGTATTACATCTCGCAGACCGCGGTGACGCAGCAGATCCAGCAGCTTGAGCAGACGCTCGGCTGCGAGCTCTTCGACCGCAGCACACGCCCTGTAAGCCTGACGAGCGCGGGAAAGTCGTTCCTTTTGGACGCAAAAGCGATCTTAGAGCGCATGAGCCGCGCACAGGAACGCGTGCATGACGCGGCGACGGGCCTGACCGGCACACTGCGTGTCGGCTACGTGCGCGGCTATGAGCGCAGCGACCTCTCGGTCCTGATGCGCCACTTTCACCAGAAAAACGGAAACGTGCTCATCTCGTTCTACCGCTGCTCGACGGATGTGCTGGCCGCGGGGTTACTCCATCAGGAGTATGACATCGTCTTCACCTGGGACTCGACAAACCTGCGCACACAGGAGGGCGTCACGTTTCAGACGGTCGAAAAGGCTCGGCTCGTTGTCGCACTCTATGCGGGGCATCCGCTCGCGCAGCGCCGACAGCTCACGCGGCAAGAGCTGCGCGGGGAGAATATCTTATATATGTCGCCCGACGCCGCGCCCGACTCCTATGGCGACGCCTTTTTCATGCAGCGCTACGCCGAGGCGGGCTACAAGCCGAACATTCTCTTCCGCTCGGCGGACACCGAAAGCATCCTGATGATGGTCGCGGCGGAGGAGGGTATCTCGCTCCTGCCCGACTACTGCACCGACCGCCTTTACAATGCCGACAACCTCGTCTTCGTCCCGCTCGTGGGCGAAGGGGAGGAGGAAGAGATCATCGCCGCCTGGCAGAGCGGCAACCAGAACCCCGCACTGGGACGGTTTTTGACAGAGCTCAATCAAAAAGACCCGCCTTACTGAGGCGGGTCTTTCCTATTACAATATCAATTGTAAATTGTCACGATTCGGCCTTTTCAGCGTTCAGTGCTTCAAGCGCCTGCTCCATTTCGGCCGTTTCGGTGCGCGGCTCAAGGCGATGCAGGCAGTCGAGGCATTCGATACAGTGCTTACGCTTGTCCTGCGGCCAAAGGGCGCTGAGTTCCGGCACGTTGATGGCTTGCTTCTCGAGCAAGAGTCTTATTTTCCAAGTGATGTAAAGTGTAATGCCATTCCACCACGGGGAGCCCATTTTGCGTCCGACGTCAAGCGCCTTACTCAGCCGCGCGGCGGCGGAGACGTACTGACCGTCCTCCACGTCGAACAGCGAGAGGTACGACAGCGCGATCGGCATCTGGCTGTATTCATGGAAGGACTGATAGAGCTCCTCGGCGTACGAGAGCAGTTCGCGCGCGACCTCCTTTTCACCGCTCTGATAGGCGGCGACGCCGTAGTCTGTGTAGATGATGGCCGCGCCGGGGTACGAGCCGCGGCGCTGGTTGAAGAGGATGGCCTTGTCGTAGTATTCGAGTGCCTTGTCGAAGTTGCGCTCAAGGCGGTACGTTTCGGCAATATAGTTGTACGCGCCCGCGATGCTGATGACATAGCGGCCCTCGCCGTCCGCGTCGAGTGATTCAAAAAAGCTGATGGAGCGGTCGAGCCAACTGCGGCACTTGTCGTATTCGCCGATCATCAGGTACATGAGGCCCTGTAGGCGCAGGAACTTACCCCAGTCCGGCGTATTTTTCAAACGCGATTTATACTGCATGCCAAGGCGCAGATGCTCACGCATGACGGGAAGATCATAGGTCTGGATGGCATAGTAGATGAACTGCAAATGCGCGTTCGCGGCCATCTGCCAGTCGCCCGCGGTGGTACTGCTCTTGAGGAGCTGGCCGACAACGGGGAGGCCCGCGTCGTATTCGCCGCCGTGGATGTAGTAGCGGCTTTCGACGTACAAGAGCTGACGCTCGAGCTGGTCGAGCTCCTTGGCGTTTGCGCCGAACTGCGTGGAGCGCAGCGAGGCAAGCTCGCGCTCAAGGATCTGAAAGTAGCCGGTCAGACCATCCTCCTTGACTGTCAGCGCGTCCGAGCCGTCGGTCAGGATCGGCATGAGCTCATAGCACATACCGGCAAATGCGTCAAGGGAAAGTACTTTATACTTGAAGGCTTTGAAGGTGTCGCCGCCTGCGGTGAAGTGCTGCACGAGCTGATCGTAGAGGTCGGTCGAACCGTCGCTGCCGAGCTGCGCCTCCAGATATTGCGCGGCGCGCAGATGCAGGATGCGGCGCGCGGACTCGGACTGGCGCTGCGAGAGCATCGCCTTCACGCGCTCGTGCGTGAACGAATAGCCGAGCACCTTGCCGCGCGTGGATTCGGTGAGCAGATTTTTCTGCTTGAGCTGGTCACAGAGGTACAGAAGCTCCAGCGGCGTCTTTGTCAGAAGAGAGGTAAGAATGTCGAACGGCGCCCAGTCGCGAAAGACCGAGATGACGTCGAGCACCTGTAATTCGTCGGACGAAAGGCCCGCGAGGCGCATCTGAATGATGCTGTCCGCGCTGGCAGGGATGTTTTTGAGCCCATTCGACTCGTGCATTGAGTCGAGCAGCTGCACGAGGAAGAGGCCATTGCCCTCCGTGCTCTGGTAGAGGTTGTCGATCTCCTTCTGCGAGTAGCGGCCCGGGGCGTAGAAGTTGACGAAGCGCGTTGTCTCCTCCTGCGAAAAGGCATCGATATTGTACACGTCGAGCAGCTTGTCGCGCACGGCGTTGTTGAGCACCTGCTGGGCGTAGGGCTGCAAAATGTCGCGGCTCGTGCAGATGATCGTGATGTTCGTGCTGCGCAGGCGGTGCAGCAGCATCGAAAGGAGGTCGGCGCTGTTGTTGTCGATCCAGTGGATGTCCTCCAAAATGAGCAGCACCGGCACCTTTTTGGCGACCGTCGACAAAATGAGCAGCGTGCTCTCAAGCGCGGCGAGATAATCTGCGCCCGCGGGATAGTCGCTCGAAATGCCGGAGAAATTGTGCTGGCATTCAACGGACAAGCAGGGGAAGAGGCCTGCGGCGGTCTTAATGTAAACATCCGGAATACGGATATTTTCGGATTCGAATTTCGGGATGAGCTGGAGCATGATCGTGTTCCACGGGGCGAGCACGGTGTTCATCTCGGACTGGTAGCACGAGGCCTGGCAGATCGCCCAGCCGGAAAAATCGTACTGGTGCAGGATGTAGTTGATGAGGTATGTCTTGCCGACGCCCGTCTTGCCCTGAATCAGCGCGCAGATCTTGTCGCTTTCAAGGCGCGAGCCGTTGCACAGCGATACGAGCTTGTGCAGCACCGCGTCCTTGCCGATGAGCTGCTGGTCGCTGCCGACCTCGAGCTTGTAGGTCGAGGTGTTCCACGCGTCGACGATCTGATAGTAGAGCGCGGAGGTCTCCTTGAGCGGTGAGATGCTGAATTCGTCGGAAAGGTTCTTGCAGAGCGTATGGTAAAGGCCAAGTGCTTTACGGAATTTCTTCTGGTCGCGGTAGACCTGCATGAGCGTGGAGAACGCGCTTTCCTCCAGCGGGTCGATGGCGATGTACTCCGTGCCGTACTTTTCGGCAAGGTCGAGCTTGCCGGCGTAATAGGCCTCCTTTTCCGCCGCCAAAAGCTGGTGGAGGTACTGCGACTGATAGAGATTGCGCTGATCGCTCAGCCATGCGTCAAACGCGGAGGAGTGGGAGACATTGAAGTCCTTCAGAAATTCCCCGTGATAGGCGCTGAGCATGTCGCCGCGCTCAAAATCGTAGACATCGCAGGCGATCTCAACGTCGGCGGAGAATTCAACGATCGAGCGCTGGCCGGGGACGAAGGGATCGAAGGCAAACGCCTTGCGGATGGTGTAGATCGCGTGGCGTAGATTTTTGAGCGCTGTGGCGGAATCGGTATCCTCGTAGAGCAGGCCGATGAGCTCGCTGCGGGTGGTTTTGCGCTTGAGGATCAAATAGTACAAAAGAGCGTCGGCTTTTTTATAGGGGAGCGTGATCTCCCGCCCGTCGACGGAAACGGCGGGCGTACCGAACAGTTTTGCGTTTAACTCAGGCATGTCAAGGCCTCCCAACAGAAATAACACGTTAGTGCAGTAAACAAAGGTAGTATACTCAAACCGTTGAAAAATAGCAAGTACTTCGACGAAAATACGATATTCTAAGCGAAAAATAACGCTATGGTCGAATACCTCAACGCTAATTCAACGCGCGTATGATATAAAGGCAGCATCAAAATAGTACGGGTCTGCCTTTTGCTGCCCGTTTAGTTTAGGAGGCATCCATTTGAATTACGTTGGAACAGCGCGGCCGATCCACGACGCCAAGGGCAAGGCCACGGGGTATAGCAAATACGCCGGCGACATTTCACTGTCGAATATGGCGTATCTCTGCATGCTCCACAGCAAGATCCCGCACGGCTATGTCAAGGCGGTCCACGCGGAAAAGGCGCTGGCGCTTCCGGGGGTTTATGGCGTTTATCACTGCCTGAACACCACCGACCGCAAGTATAACCGCTACCGCTCGAACTTCGACCAGTCATACTTACCGAACGAAGAGTGTGCGTTCAACGATTACGTGCGCTTTGTGGGCGACAAGATCGGCGTGGTCGCGGCCTGCGACCAGGAAACAGCGGAGAGAGCCGCGCGTCTTGTCGAAGTCGAGTATGAAGAGCTTCCGTTTTCCATCGGCTTTGATGATACGCTCGCGGGCAAGAACTGCCTGGAGGGCGAAACACCCGTCCGCGACGAATATGAGCTGGATGTCGGCGAGAAGCAGGGCAACGCCGAGGGGCTCATTGAGGTGTGCAGCACGATGGAGCTGCCGCGCCTGCACCACGCCACGATGGAGACACACGCCTGCATTGCCGACTATGACCCCTATAGCGACATGCTGACCGTTTACTGCCCGAACCAGGCCGTGCACGGCATTCGTACCGTGCTCGCGGACTTCTTGGAGATGCCGGAGAGCCATGTACGCGTCGTTAAGGCGACGATGGGCGGCTCGTTCGGTGCCAAGCAGGAGTGGTTTTTAGAGCCCGTCACGGCGCTCGTCGCCAAAAAACTCTGCCGCCCCGTCAAGCTCGTCTATTCCCGCGGCGAGGCGATGACCGACACGATCGTGCGCGGCGCGATGCGCATGAGCGCGCGCGGCTACTACATGCCCGACGGCGAGATGAAGGAAATTTACTGCGATGTGACGCTCGACGCGGGCGCTTACATCGGCAACGCGGGCGACTATGTCCGCGCGCTGGCCGGTAAGCCGACGCGCTGCTACCGCATTCCATACATGCACTATCATGGACAGGTCATCAGCTCGAACTCGCCGGTCTCCGGCGCGTTCCGCAGCTGGTCGGCGGCAGAAGAGGCGCTGATGATGGAGCGCCAGCTCGACGCCGCGGCGGAAAAGCTCGGCATGGACCGCCTTGCGATTCGCCTCAAGAATGTGGCGCGCAGCGGGGAAGAGGACAAGAAACTCCACCTGTCGCTCGAAGACATCCGCATCGGCGATGCGATCACACTCGGCAGCGAAAAGTTCGGCTGGGACAAGCTGAAAGCTGAGGACGCGGCGTTCAACGCCTCTCAGCAGCGCTACCGCAGGGGCGTCGGCATCGGGATCGGCGGTCACGGCAACACATACTTCCCGCGCTTCAATGACTACGGCGAGGGCAGCATCAGCTTAAATGCCGACGGCTCGATGCAGGCGAATTTCACCCTGCACGACCACGGCTGCGGCACGGTGACGGCGATGCGCATGATCGCCGCCGAGGTGCTGAAGGTGCCCGAGGATAAGATTTACATGACCGAGGGCGACACCGCGGTCACGCCCATCGACTACGGCTGCTTTGCCAGCCGCACGACCTATGTGGTCGGCCGCGCCGTGCAGGATGCGGCGAACGCCCTGAGAAAGAAGATGCTGCACGCGGCATCGGAGCTTTTAGACGTTCCCGAGGATGAGCTGTTCTTAAACGACAGCCATATTCTTCGCGTGGGGCAGGACGAGCCGCTTCTTTCGTTTGCAGGGCTTGCCAAAAAGAGTATGCACACCCACGCCGGCAACCTGACAGCCTACGCAAGCTATTCGAACGTGACGAACCCCGGCGTGACGGGCGCGCACTTTGCCCATGTCGAGGTCGACACCTGGACAGGCTTTACGAAGGTGCTCGACTATCTCGCCGTGCACGATATCGGTCAGGCCATCAACCCCGGCCTCTGCGAGGCGCAGATCCAGGGCGCGGTGCAGATGGGCTGCGGCGCTGCGCTGCGCGAAAAGATGACCATGCAGAAGGACGGCCGCTGCACGGAGAGTTTGTCCAAATATCATCTGTTCCTTGCAAACGACCTGCCGAACATCCGCGTGGAGCTTTTGCAGGACGGACGCTCGAAGGAGGGCCCGTTCGGCGCGAAATCCATCGGCGAGGTCTGCTATGTGCCGGTCGCTCCGGCGGTGTGCGGCGCGGTGAACGACGCGCTGCACGCGAACCTCTCGGTGCTGCCGTATGATCCCGACTGCATTCTCAAATATCTGGCGGAGGTGAGAGAGAACCATGACGCTTAATTTTATTGTAAACGGAAAGCCCGTCACGCTCGAGACCGAGCCTGACCGCCGCCTGCTCGACATCCTGCGCGAGGAGCTGCACCTCACGGGTACGAAGGAAGGCTGCGCGGAGGGCGAATGCGGCGCGTGCACGGTGCTGCTCGACGGCGAAGCCGTCCACTCCTGCCTGACCGCCGCCATCCAGCTCGAAGGCCGCGAGGTGACGACGATCGAAGGCCTTGCCGAAATGGGTGCTCTCGACATCATCCAGACCTGCTTTGTCGAAGAGCTTGCCATCCAGTGCGGCTACTGCACGCCTGGCATGATCATGTCTGCCGAGGCGCTGCTGCGCAAAAATCCTGACCCGACGGAAGATGAAATTCGTCTGGCGCTCTCCGGCAATATCTGCCGGTGCAGCGGCTATGTCCAGATCGTGCGCGCGGTCAAGCGCGCCGCGAAGGAGAGGAGGGAAGCGCAGTGCAGAGCTTAACGCCCAAAACGCTTGCCGAGCTCGCGCAGGCGCTTTCCGCCGCCACGGAAAAGGCGAAGATCATCGCAGGCGGCACAGACTTTATCATCAAGGAGCGCGCGGGCAAGTTCGCGCCCGACCTTTTGATCTACCCCGGCTTCATTCCCGAGCTGAACACCGTCACGAAAGAAAACGGCGTACTGCGCATCGGCGCGGCCGTGCCGATGAACGGCATCACCGCCGCACTCAAGGACGACAAGGCGTTCTGCGCCATCGCGGACGCGGCGTCCGACGTCGGCTCGCCGCAGATCCGCGCCAAGGGTACGATGGCGGGCAACCTCTGCAACGCCTCGCCCGCGGGTGACATGCTTCCGGTCTCGTGGCTGTATGATGCGCAGCTTGAGCTGATGAACGCCGACGGCACGGCGAGCGTGACGCCGGTGAACGGCTTTATCACCGGCCCGCAGAAGACGATCTTGCGGCCGGATCAGGCCGTTACGGCCATTCTGATCGACTTGAAGCAGTTTGAGGGCTTTGTCAGCGCGTTCCATAAGATCGGTTCGCGCGAGCGCGTGTCCATCTCCCGCGAGGGACTGGCCGCCGCCGTCAGGCTCGACGAAAACGGTAAGGTCGAACAGGCGAGACTGTCGCTCGGCGCGGTCGGCGGCACGCCGATCCGCGTGACGGACGCAGAGGAGTATATGCGCGGCCGCGTGCTCGATGAAAAGCTCGTCGAAGAGATCACGCCGATGGTTGCCGAGACCATCCACAACAACTGCCGCCCGGCAAACCGCCTCTATAAGACTGAGGCCGCCCGCGGCCTGACGGCGGATACCTTCGCCAAGCTGATGAGCCGCCTGTAACGCGAAAAACAGCATAGAAAAAGGACGCATCCGGTCGGATGCGTCCTTTTTCATTTGCGATTGTATGTTACGCGCGCTCGGCCTCTTCGATGACCTTGAGCAGCGAGCCGTCCTTGATGACCTGATAGGACTTTTCAATGTCGATGCTGAGGTTGCGGTCGGCATCATAGTAGGGGATGGTCTTGCGGTAGGCGTCCTTGAGGGGACCGGTGACCTTGCCGAGCTTGAGCAGGTTGTCAGCGCGCTGGTCGCGGCGCATTTCGACGGCCTGAGCGGCGTGCATGAGCTCCATGCCGAGCATGTAGCGTAGATTGTCGACGATACGGAGAGAGCGCATGCCGGCGAGCGGCAGGTTGCTGGCGTGATCTTCAATGCCGTTGGCAAACGAAGTGATATCGAGCGTCGTGGTGTTGGCGAGCCAGCGGTTCTCGGCGTCGAGCGCGGCGAAGGTCTTCTGTATCGTGGAGAACGCGATGGTCTTGACCTCGTGCGGGGTCAGGAAGCGGTTGAGCCCCGTGAAGCCAGGGTCGACGATCTTGTAGAGGCGGTTCGTAATGGCGTGGGACATGTGGCACAGCGCCGCGGCCAGCATGTCGACGCCGAGAGAGAGGGTCGTTACCTCAAAGTTCGGGCTGACGGATGTGGTTCCCTCCTCATAGAGGATGCAGGGATTATCGTCCGTGCGGTTGATCTGGAGCTCGAGGATATTCTTGACGTACTCAAGAGAATCGTAGACAGAGCCGTTGATGGCCGCGCCGCAGCGGAAGGAGAGGGGGTCCTGCAGCGCGCGCTTGGAATCGGGATGCTCGAGATAGCTGCCTTCGAGGAAATTGCGGCACTCTGCGGCGCAGTGGATCTGACCGGGCAGGCCACGCACCTCATTCACGCGCTCGCCGAGCGGCTGGAGGCCGCCGTTGAGACCTTCGAGGTGCAGGCAGTAGATGGCGTCGCTTAGCTTGATGAGCTCTTCGACCTCCTTGACGAGCAGGACTACCATGGATTCACCCTGCGCGTTCGAGGAGACGATGGAAAGGCCGTCCTTCGGGCCGAGGATCGCGGGCTCGATGCCCTCGGCGCGCATGGCGTCGATCGCGGGAATGATCTCGCCGTGATATTCGACCTCGCCCTGACCGATCATGGCCTGACCGATCATGCTCATCGTGCTCACGTCGCCCTCGCCGACGGCGCCGCGGCGCATGGCGCGGGGATGGATGCCGCGATTTAAGAACTCCTCATACATTTTAAGAATGTTCGAGGCGATACCCGTGCGGCCGCAGAGGGCGGTGTTGAGGCGGATGCACATCATCGCGCGCACTTCTTCGACGCTGGCAAACGGCGCAACGCCGAGGGAGTGGCTGTTGATGAGGTTGCGGTTGTACTGCTCGAAAAAGTCCTGGCTGAATTCGCGGTCCTTGTTCCAGCCCACGCCGTGGTTCAGGCCGTAGACGGGCTTGCCGTCAGCCGCCATGTCAAAAAGCACCTGGCGGGATTTGTCGACGAGGGGGATGACCTCAGGGTCGATCTGCACGGGGCGGCGGTCATAAACGACGGAGTAAAGATCCTCCAGCGTCAGGTCTTTTCCGTTTAAGATCAGAGTTTCGCTCATTTTGTAAAAACCTCCTTGCGGTAAATAAAACAAATTGTTGTCACTTTGATTGTTTATATTATAATAGTGAGCCGTCAAAACAGCGTTGAAAATTATAAAAGAAAAAAATTACCCCGTTCAAACGATTCAACGTTTTTCCAACTTTACTGTGCTATAGTATCGACATCACGGGAAAAGCAGCGGATTTTGCGGAAAGGAAGACGCAGAAGATGTGTATCCCGTATCAAAACCGTGCGGAGAGACGGCAGATCACTCCGCAGCGAAACAACAGGAGGAGAAAATGCTTACACTGATTGACAATATTACTATTGTCCTGTGCGTGGTCGGCATCTTCGCCATCAGCGTCTTCATGAGCAAGAAGAACACTGATATGGAAGCCTACTATCACGCAAACAAGGCTCTGCCTTGGTCTCTCGCGGTCGGTACGATCGCTGCATCCTGGTACGGCGGCAACGGTACGATCGGTACGGTCGGCTATGTTACCACCATGGGCCTTTCCGCATTCTTTATCTGGTCCATCGGCGCGCACCTTGTGCGTTTCCCGCTGGCTCTGTGGGTCGCTCCCCGCATTTCCGTCAAGGTCAACTCCACGATGACCGAGCTGCTCGACCGTTTCTACGGCCGCATTGCTTCCTTTATCGGCGCGATCATTCTGCTGGCGACCTGCCTCTCCATCTCTGAGATCGGCGCCTGCGGCTATGTCGGCGTTGCTGCGTGGAACATGAACAAGTTCCTCGCCGCGGCCATCGTCATTGCCATTTCCATCGGCCTTTCCTGCGTTGGCGGCCTGCTCGGCGTCGCCATCACTGATATGATCTTCTTCTTCCTGATGATCGTATCTGTCGCTTTTGTCTTCCCCAGTGCGTTCTACGGCGTGGGCGGCTTCGCTGCTCTCGACGAGATCTTCAGCACGGTTGATCCCTCGATGATGACCCCGTTCGGCGGCATCCCTCTGGGCCGTGCCATCGTGCTGATCCTCATCTGCATCAACGTCTATAAGGATCCCGCGTTCTATCAGCGCTTCACCGCTTCCAACGGTCCCAAGACCGGTAAGCGCGCGATGCTGACCTGCTTCTCCATCTGGCTGAGCATGGACGTTTGCCTGATGTTCACCGCTATCGTCATCCGCGCGATGGATCCCGCGCTGACCGTCCAGCCCGAGGTTGCTTACATGCAGCTCGTTCTCAGCGGTCTGCCTCCCGTTGGCCGCGGCCTGTTCGTCTTCGCGATGCTCGGCGCCATCATCTCCACGATGGATACCTACTATCTGGTCGGCGGCGAGATCGTGTCCAACGATATCATCGGCGTCCTGCGCAAAAAGCCCCTTACCGACAAGCAGTCCATCTTCATTTCCCGTATTGCCTGCGTGGTGTTCGGCGTGATCGGCCTGAGCGTTGCGTTCAAGTTCAAGCTGGTCTATGATGCGATGATCCTTGTCACGAGTCTCTCCATGTCTGCGCTGTTCGTTCCCATGATGGCTGCCATCATGTACGATGGCAAGAAGACCAACATGTCCGGCCTCTGCTCCATGATCGTTGGTATCCTCTCTTGGCTCTGGTTTGACTTTAATCCCCTCAGCATTGAAGCCCTCGGCGGTAACGTCGATCCGATGCTCGTGTCTCTGCCTATTTCTTTCGTAGCGTTCCTCATTGGCAACCAGTTCGGTAAGGTTCTCAACACCGGCTTTGCCAAGCCCGACGGCGTGAACCTTGAGAAGGGCATGATCATGACCTCCTCCGGCCCCGTCAGCGAGGAAGAATACAAGAAGGAGATCAAAGTCGAGTGGCTCGGCATCGACGGCGCTCTGTGCCTTGTCTATGTGGCGCTGGCCGCGTTCTACAGCTTCGGCATCATCAACCGTATCGACTGGATCATCGGTTGGGTCGCCCCGCTGGTTGCCGGTATCTCCACCACCGCAATCTTCCTGCGCTATCTGTATCAGGTCTTCACCTTCGGTAAGACTCCCGCTCAGAAGAAGTAATTCAAATGCTCCAAGAGAAGGCAGACCTTTCCGGGTTTGCCTTCTCTTGCTCTATCGTTCGCTGATCTGGCGGGCGATAGAGCAGGTCATTCCCTTAAAAACGGGCCGAAAGCGGCACCTAAAAAATTTTTATTGATAGCGTTGAAAGATAAACGCAAATTCAACGATGGCGTGTTATACTGCCATCATCACAACGGAGGCGCGGAGACACATCCCTCTGGGATTTAAGAGGTGCAATATGTCTGAAGTAGATCACATCAAAAACGTCACCATCGTCGGCATCGGCACGCAGGGGTCGATGATCGCTTTCCGCAACGCGCTCTACGGCAAGAACGTGACCGGTTACAGCCGCACGCAGCCGTCGATCGACACCTGCAAGAATAAGATCGACAAGTGGCTCGCTCACTTCATCGAAGAGGGGAAGCTGACAAAGGACGAGGCCGACGCTGTCCGCGACCGCATCCATTACGCGACGACGCTCGAAGAGGCCTGCAAGGACGCTGACCTCGTCGTTGAGAACGTGCCGGAGAAGATCGAAGTCAAGCAGGCGGTCTTCAAGCAGCTCGACGAGGTCTGCCCGAAGCACTGCTATCTGAACTCGAACACCTCCTCGCTCCTGATGAGCGATATCTATAAGGATGTGAGCGACGAGCGCAAGGCCATGACCTTCTCCGTCGACCACGACGACCCCATCCGCAACAGCTATCTGGAGATGATGTGGAACCCCAGCACGTCTGAGGAGACGAAGAAGGCCGCTATCGCGCACTATCACACCCTCGGCTTTGAGCCCGTCATCACCGAGCGCGAGATCAAGGGCTATTCCATCAATCGCGTGTGGCGCGCTGTCAAGCGCGAGTGCCTGTACCTGTGGGCCAACGGCTATGTCACCGACGTCGCCGAGTTCGACCGCGGCTGGATGACCGAGTGGCACAGCAACATTGGCCCGTTCAAGCTGATGGACCTCATTGGCCTTCAGACCATCTACAACATCGAAAATTCCTACTACGCCGCCAGCGGCGATGAGCGCGACAAGCCGCCCGCAAAGCTCAAGGAAATGATCGACGCGGGCCACCTCGGCATGAAGACCGGCCAGGGCTTCTACTCCGGCTACGACACCGAGGCCGGCAACCTGGACGTCGGCAAGAAGTAAGCAGGGGAGAGGTCCATGAAACTCACGGATCACCAGCAGAAAATGCTGGATGGCGCGTTCGGCAGGGGCAAGGCCATGGCGATGCAGATCCAGATCGGCGTGGGCAAGTGCTTTGATGCGGAGCGCCTGGTTCCCGTCAGCCGCGCGCACGTATCCCTCAGCGCGCAGGAGGCCGACATCTGGTTTGCGGGCAAGCTCCTGGACGCGGGGGCTTCCTGCGCCATCGCGCCGACTGTCAACCCCGGCTATTCTGTCGACTATTTTCGTTCTCGGCTGACTGATGCCGCCGTCGAAAACATGCGAAAGACCGAGCGTATCTACCGCGGCCTCGGCGCGCGTTTGACGTACTGCTGCACGCCGTATCTTGCCGATAACGTCCCGTCGTATGGCGAGATCATCGCCTTTTCCGAGACGAACGCTACGATCTATGCTAACGCTGTTCTCGGCGCGCGCACGAACCGCGAGAGCGCGGCCAGCGCCCTCTGCGCTGCCGTGACAGGCTACGCGCCCGAATACGGGATGCTTCTGAGCGAGAATCGCTTCGCCGACATCGCCGTCCGCGTGGACGCGAAGATGGAGTCGGACTTTGACTACGCCGTCCTCGGCCTTTGCGGAAAGAAGATCGGCAAGGGTATTCCGGCGTTCCTTGGCCTTCCCGAGAAGATCAGCACCGAGGCGCTCGTCGCGCTCGGCGCGGAGCTGAACGTTTCGGGCAGCTACGACCTCTACCACATTCCAAATGTCACGGCGGAGGCCGCGCACGGGTTCGACCTTTTTGGCGGCAAAGCGCCGAAAAGGGAGGTCACCATCACACAGCCTGACTTGGAGCAGACGCTTGAGGCGTTCTCTCCCTCGGCGGACGGCAGCATCGAATACTGCATTCTTGGCTGCCCGCACTACACGTATGCGCAGATCGAAGAAGTCGAGCGACAGCTCGGCGGCGAGAAGGCGAAGGCCGACATCCATATCCTGACGTCCGCCGCCATCAAGCGCGAGGCGAAGGAAAGCGGCCTCGAGGATCGGCTTCTGGACCTTGGCGCGGACCTGATCGCCGACACCTGCGTGGACGAGGCATGTTGCTGGGGCTATCTTGCCGGAAAGCCCGGCGTGACGGATTCGCCCAAGGGCGCATACTACATGGAAACGGCGGGCATCCGCATGGCCGTGCGCGACACGGCCACCTGCATCCACTGGGCAAAGCAGGGGAGGGTGTGCTGATGAAAAAGACATTTTCCTGCCGCCAGATCGCCGCGGGCAAGGTGAGAGGCGAGGTGCTCACCTGCACCGACCAGATCCTCTTTTACCACACCGACCCGAAGACCGGCGTCGTGACCGAAGTCGGCCACGCGCTCGAGGGTGTGAGCGTTAAGGATAAAATTCTTGTCTTCCCAGGCGGGAAGGGCAGCTCCGTCGTGCAGATGGACGGGCTCTACAAGCTCGAACTCAACGGTGCCGCGCCGCTTGGCTTTATTGTGCGCGAGCCCGACACTGTGCTCGTCTCCACGGCCATCATCATGGAGATCCCGATGGTCGACCACGTGGAGGATGAATTTTACAATGCAGTAAAAACCGGAGATCAAATCGAGATCAACGCCAGTGAAGAACTGGCCGCGGTCACGATGCTTAAACATAACGACTGAATGAAAATTACGAAAGGACAAGCAGTATGGACACTTTGATTTTGAACGGCCACGACCTGACCTTGCAGGACGTCTATGACGTCGCTTACGACGGCCGCAAGGTCGAGATCGCAGCCGATGCTTACGCGCGCCTTGCCAAGGGCCGCGAGATCATGCAGGAGCTCTCCAAGGGTGGCAAGGCCATTTACGGCTTCAACCGCGGCGTCGGCCAGAACAAGGACGTCACCATCGACGAGGACTTTATGGAGACGCAGAACCGCATGATGCTGCGTTCCCACTCCCTCGGCCTTCCGCCGTTCAACACGGACGAGGAAGTGCGCGCGATGATGGTCATCCGCCTCAACAACATGCTTATCGGCGCGTCCTGCGCGTCCGATGACCTGGCAAACAGCTACCGCGATTTTCTGAACCACGGCATCACGCCGCGCATCCCGCGCCGCGGCGCCGTCGGCGAGGCAGACATCACCACCATTACCCACATCGGCCTTGCCTTCATCGGCGAGGAGGACGTCAACTACAAGGGTAAGGTCGTGAGCGCCAAGGAAGCTATGGAGAAGGAGGGCCTCAAGCCCCTGCATCTCCAGCTCAAGGACACGCACACCATCATGCTCTCCAACAGCCAGGGCGAGGGCACCGCGGCCATCCTTGTTCACGAGGTCGAGAATCTCGTCAAGATGTCCGACCGCATCTTCTGCCTCGATTATGAAGGCCTCAACGGCAACATCGAGCCGATGCGCGAGGACGTGAACGAGCTGCGCGGCCTGCCCGGCCAGATCCGCTGCGCCGCCCGCTGCCGCGAGGATCTCGAGGGCAGCTACCTCTACAGCGAAAATCGCCCTGAGCACGCGCTGCAGGACCCGCTGACTTTCCGCGGCGGCTTTATCATCACGGGCGCGGTCGAGGATGCGCTGGACTACGTCAAGAAGTTCCTGAGCATCCAGATCAACTCCCCCTCGGACAACCCCTGCATCATGCTCGACAAGAAGGACGTCTTCGTCAACTCGAACTTCGAGACGACATCGCTCGTCATCGGCGTCGAGATGCTGGCTATCGCGCTGGCGCACCTGTCCCGCGCGGTCAACTACCGCCTGATCCGCATGTGCATGCCCGAGTTCACACACCTGCCGCGCTTCCTTGCTCCGCGCAACGGCAGCGCCCACGGCTATGACGAGGTGCAGAACGTGCTCTCCTGCCTCGACGCGGAGAACCGCTATCTCACGACCCCGTCGTCCGTCGACTTCTATCCCATGCAGGGCTCCATTGAGGACCACGCGAGCAACCTGCCGCTGGCCGTGACCAAGTGCCGCCAGATGGTCGACAATCTGCGTTACCTCGTCGGTATGGAGGCGCTGTTCGCCTCTCAGGCCGTCGATCTGCGTAAGAGCGACGGCAACGGCGACTACGTCCACCTCGGCAAGGGTACGCAGAAGGCCTACGATGTGCTGCGAGCCGTCGTTCCCGAGATGGAGAGCAACCGCAGTGTCTATGACGACATCAACAAGGCCTATCAGCTCGTGCTGGAAGAGAAGTTCCTCGCCGACGGCGAATAAAAACTTAATGCCATAGAACTTTCACCATACCGGGATCGGCAGACCTTCCGCATTGAGAAAGCTGTGAACCGACGTCGCAGTCGCGACCAAAACATTCGAAGAGTTGAGAATACTTCTCTTCGCCGGAGAGGTACTGGTAGAGATCGCATTCCACTTTATCGAGAACCACGCAGCGCGGCGAGTAAACAGGCAAAACAGAACGGTATTCATAAAAAGGTCGCTGATTTGCCATGAAGAAGACGTTGATGTAAGTCACCTTATATGCTATGCTTATCAGTGAGAAGTCGTTGGCAAACCGTGAGTTGTGAAGGTGAGAACAAATGAAGTATTTAGTTTTATTAGCAGGCTGTGGCCTCGGTGATGGTTCATGTATAGAAGAAGTGATTCTGACGTATGTAGCGCTTGATAAATATGGGTGTGATTACACGCCTGTCGCAGAAGATGTTTCCGTTCAGTCTGTGAACCACCTGACAGAGCAGATAGCAGAAAAGCGGAATATCCTGATAGAAGCAGCCCGCATCGGCAGGGGACGCATTAAAGATATTCGTGAGGTCGATTTTGCAGAATACGATGCATTAATCATACCCGGTGGAATCGGTTTATTGAACAATTATAGAGCTTCCAATGTGATAAAAACGTGCGTCACACATTTTATTAGCGAAAAGAAACCTGTCGCTGCCATGTGTGCGGGAATCGACTTTCTCCGCCGCTTCTATGGAAGTAATCTATTGGCACGTAAGATGGAAAAACTAACTGCTGAAAAATTCTGCTTTGATGCTGAAAATAATGTTTATTACACGCCTGCTTTCAGAAAAACCAACAATAGCTATACGACACTATTAGGTATCGATTCTATGATTTGTGCGTTGAAGCAGGCATAAACATCTCAATGAAATTCTGTTTTGTGGGTTTAATTTTGGCTTAATTATTGAACAGAATAGCTTACATTCTGTCCGCTGGCTATGTCGTATGTGCAATGCACGGCACGTCGCTTTGCAGCAAAAAGGGCACACCATCCAGACGCTGTAAACGCCTGAAGGGTGTGCCTTCTATTTGTCGTTATCGGCTCAGTTCAGGAAGTCCTTGAGCTTCTTGCTGCGGCTGGGGTGACGGAGCTTGCGCAGCGCCTTGGCTTCGATCTGGCGGATGCGCTCGCGCGTGACGTTGAACTCCTTGCCGACCTCTTCGAGCGTGCGGGGACGGCCGTCCTCGATGCCGAAGCGCAGCTTCAAGACTTTCTCCTCACGCGGGGTGAGGGTGGAGAGCACGTCGACGAGCTGCTCCTGCAGCAGCGTGAACGACGCGGCCTCGCTCGGCTCGCTCGCACCCTCGTCGGGGATGAAGTCGCCAAGGTGGCTGTCTTCCTCTTCGCCGATCGGCGTTTCGAGGGAGACGGGCTCCTGCGCGATCTTCAGGATCTCGCGCACCTTGTCGACGGGCATGTCCATCTCGGCGGCGATCTCTTCAGGAGAGGGGTCGTGGCCGAGCTCCTGCAAAAGCTGACGGGACACACGGATGACCTTGTTGATGGTCTCGACCATATGAACGGGGATGCGGATGGTGCGCGCCTGGTCGGCGATGGCGCGGGTGATGGCCTGACGGATCCACCACGTCGCGTAGGTCGAGAACTTGTAGCCCTTGGTGTAGTCGAACTTTTCGACGGCCTTGATGAGACCGAGGTTGCCCTCCTGAATGAGGTCGAGGAACAGCATGCCGCGGCCCACATAGCGCTTGGCGATGGACACGACGAGACGCAGGTTTGCCTCGGCCAAGCGCTGCTTGGAGCGCTCACCCTTTTTGACGGCAGCCTTGAGCTCCTTCATTTCCTCTTCGCTCAGCTCTGTGCCGTTCTTTTCGGCCTCTTCGAGCTTCTGCTTGGCCTCGACGCCCGCGGACATCGCGGTCGCGAGCGAAATTTCCTCGTCTGCCGACAGCAGCGACACCTTACCAATCTCCTTGAGGTACATGCGCACGGGGTCGTCGGTCGAGAAGCTGTCGACCAGCTCGTTCGGGTCGACAAGCTCTTCCTCTTCGATCTCGGCGATCTCCTCCATCGGCGGCTCTACATCGTCGATGCTGCTGTCGATGGCCTCGGCGGTGCCGATGTCGATGCCGAGCGTTTCGAGCGAGTCGTAGATCTGGTCGAGCTGCTCGCTCTCAAGGTTCATCTCGTCGATGGTCTCCATCAGGTCGCTGGAGCTGAGCTTGCCCTTGGCCTTGCCCTTGGCAAAGATCTCCATGAGCTTTTCGTTGCCCTGCAGCAGCGCCGCCGCGGGCAGGGAGGCGACCAGCTTTTCATCCAGCGGGGGATACTTCTCCGCGGGCCTTTCCGCCTGCGCGGCATCCTCGTTCGCTTTCTTGGCCGCTGCGGCCTTTTTCGCCTTCTTCGGCAGCTTGATCTCCTCAAAATCCGCCTCGGCGAGCAGCGCGTTGGCCTGTTCCTCCAGCTCTCTGCTGGTCAGCTGTTTTTCTTCCATGTTTGCTTTCCTCCGTTACCCTTGTATTTATTCTTTTCCATCGCGGCCATCAGGGGGTCTTCATTGAC
This sequence comes from Hominicoprocola fusiformis, assembly GCA_040095065.1. Lineage (GTDB taxonomy): Bacteria > Bacillota > Clostridia > Oscillospirales > Oscillospiraceae > Hominicoprocola. The sequence continues at coordinate 29,398 of JBBNGO010000018.1, read as the reverse complement.
GGCCGCGCGCTTGTGCGCTTCGTCTAAAATGATATTGCAGTAGTCTTTCAGCGCCTGCGCGCCGTTTTTGAGCGATTCCGGCTTTTGCAGGATACCGATCAAGTGGCTGATCTCCTCCGACGTGAAAAATTCCGCCAGCGCGGGGATGTTCACCTGCCCGCTCTCGCGCAGCTGCGCGCGCAGCGCCGTGAAGAACCGGCCAAGCAGGGGAGAGGAGAAGTCCTCTTCCCGGATCGGCGGATTCTCGCCAAAGAGCGAGTCGTCCAGCGTCAAAAGCCGCAGCACGCCTTCTTCCGCGAGCGCCGAGCGAAGGTCTGTATAGCGGATCGACCGCTCGCGCGGCTGGGCGGACGCCGCGGGATTCAGGTCCCGCCGCTCCTGCTCGCGCTTTTCCTTGTAGCGGGCGCGTTTTCGCGCGCGCTCGACCTCGAGCTTCATCGCGTCGGGCGTGATGCCTGCGGCCTCGGACGCGCGCACGGTGTAAATTTCGCGCTCAACCGCGTTCGGCACTGTGGAGAGCAGACCTGCTGCCGCTTCGGCAAAGCCGATACGTCCCTCGTCGCTTTTGAGGTCGAACTTTGACTTGAGCTGCGCCATGCGGAAGTCCATCCCGCTCTCGCTGCCGGAAAGCAGATGCTCAAAGGCGTCCTTACCCTGGAACTTGATGAAGTCGTCCGCGTCCTGTTTGATGTACTCTCCGTCGACGAGCCGCTTGGGGAGCTCGAGCACCTTGACCTGAAAGTCGGTGTTATTGAGAAGCGTCAGCACCTTCTGCGTCGCGACCTTGCCCGCGTCGTCGTTGTCGTAGCAGAGCACGATCTCCTTCGTGTAGCGACTGAGTAATTGCAGCTGCTCCGTCGTCAGCGCTGTGCCCATCGAGGCGCAAGCATTGTCGAAGCCCGCCTGATGCAGCATCACGACGTCGATGTTGCCCTCGACCAAAATAATGTTGCTGCGCTTGCTCTTTTTGGCCAGGTTCAGCCCGTATAAAACGCGCCGCTTGCTGTAAACGATGGTCTCGGGCGTGTTCATGTATTTCGCGCCAGGATCGTCCTTGCTGATGATGCGCCCGCCAAAGCCCAGCACATCGCCGCGCACGTCGATGATGGGGAAGATGAGGCGCTTGCGGAATTTGTCGTACAGCCCGCCGTTTTTGCCGCGGATGGCAAGACCCGAGGCAAGCAGCTCGCCGTCGCCATAGCCCTTTTTCCGCATCGCGGTCAGTAAGCCGTCCCACTCGTCCGCCGATGCGCCGAGGCCGAAGTTCGTTGCATTGCGCCGCGTGATCTTGCGGTTTTTCATATACTCGAGCACCGGCGCACCCTTGGGCGAGTAGAGCTGATCGTAGTAAAAGCGGGCCGCGTCGCGGTTGAGCGACAGGATGCGCGAACGCAGCCGGCTCTCGTCGCTGTGCTCTTCTTCCGGCACGGGCATGTTCGCGCGCCGTGCGAGAAAGCGCACCGCATCGGGGAAGGAGAGATTCTCCTCCTCCATGATGAAGTTGATGACGCCGCCGCCTTTTTTGCAGCCGAAGCAGTAGCACAGCTGCTTGTCCGGCAGCACGTGGAACGACGGCGTCTTTTCGCTGTGAAAGGGGCAGCAGCCCCACAGACTCCCGCCGCGCGGCTGGAGCGAGACATAATTGCTGACAACGTCGACAATGTCGTTGCGGGCGACGAGCTCGTCCAAAAACTGACGGTCAAAGGCCATGGCGTCCTCCTTTCTCACTTCTGCGCACGGAACATTTTTCTGCCTATGGTATATGTACGCCGAAAATGATTGCTTTCCTCTTTTTTGACGGAAAAATTTCAAAAAATTTTTCCGTGTGCGGAGAAAATTTGACAGACCGTGCCATTTCTCCTATAATTTCCGCAGGAATCGCTGCGCAAAGGGGGCGGAACATCGTGAATATCCGGTTGTATGCGGTAAAATTAGATCGACCGCTCTCAGAAGCGGAACGGTCCACGCTCGCGTGTTTTCTGCCACCTGAGCGGCAAAACCGCATCAAAACATCGGAACCCCTCTGCGCCTACGCGCTGCTCTGTCGTGCACTGCATGAACTTTACGGCTTGGAGGACTTACCGCAGCTTTCCTACGGCGAGCACGGCAAGCCGTACTTTGCTTCGCATCCGGACGTTCATTTCAGCCTGAGCCACACGCGCGGCGCTGTGCTGCTGGCTGTTCACAACGAGCCAATCGGCGCGGATATCGAGTGTCTTCGCCCTGTGAGCGGCGCGATGCGCACGCGCTTTTATGCGGCAAATGACGCCAATTTCTGGCGCCTCTGGGTGCAGCGGGAGAGCCGCTGCAAGCGCGCGGGGATCAGCGCCGTCGCATTGCGGGACAGGGAAGTGCCGAGCTTCCCGAATGAGCGCGTTTTCGCGCTCGAACCGTTCTCCGACTACACCGCCGGCGTCTGTACCTGCTCTGACGCGGACGTTGACAAGCCGATATACCTTACAGTAAAAGAGCTCATATAAAAGGTTCCGAAGAAGTCTCTTCGGAACCTTTTTTGCTTGATCTTTCCTCTTACAGCTCCACGACGATGGGCTCATGGTGCACCTTCGGCAGCAGGACGTTTTTGACGTCGCTCGTTTTGAGCTTGATGGTCGAGGTGCAGAGGCACGGGTGGCAGGAGAAATACTCCGCCTCATAGGTCTCCTTGTCGATGAGCAGCTGCACGCGGTTCTCATCGTCGTTCATCAGGCCGAGGATCGTCGCTGAACCCGGCGTGCAGTGCAGCAGCTCCCAGAGTTGCTCCTCCGGCGCGAACGACAGGCGGGCCGAACCGATCTGGTGGCTCAGATCCTTCGTATGAAACGCCTTGTGCGGCGGCATACATAAAAGATAGAAGCTCGTCTTCTGCCGGTTGCAGAGGAAGAGGTTTTTGCAGACGTCCACGCCGAGCACGGCGGACACATCGTCGCACTTTTCCATCGTGTCGGCCAGCTCGTGCGTCACGCGCTCATAGTCGATGCCGAGGGAATCCAGAAAATCGAACGCTGCCGCTTCCTGCGCGGGCAGCTCACCCTCGGGGCGGGAGTTGTGATAGATCGGGGAGATTTCCATGTTGCTTTATTTCTCTTCTTTCAGCAGTTTTTCGCCGGCCTTGAATATATCGCCCGCGCCGACGGTCAAAATAAGGTCGCCCGGGCAGGCGATGCGCGCGAGCGCGGCAGTCACCTTGTCGAGCGTAGGGCAGTAAACAGATCCGGGGATCTCGCGGCTCAGGTCCATAGACGAAATGCCGATGTCATTCTGCTCGCGCGCGGCGTAGATCTCTGCCAGCACGACGACGTCGGGTACGCGCAGCTCTTTGACAAAATCGTTAAACAGCGCCTTCGTGCGCGTGTAGGTGTGCGGCTGGAAGGCGCAGATGATGCGCTTGTAGGGCAGCGTCTTCGCCATTTCGAGCAGCGCGTGCAGCTCGCCGGGGTGGTGGGCGTAGTCGTCGTAGACGTCCGCGCCGTGATAGCTGCCCTTGTACTCAAAGCGGCGGCCCGCGCCGGTGAACGTCGCAAGGCCGAGGCCGACGGCCTCGCCGCTGACGCCGAGAAGATATGCGGCGCTCGCCGCGGCCAGTGCGTTCATCACGTTGTGCTTGCCGCCCACGCGCAGGGAAACATGAGCGTAGTAACTGCCGCGGATATAGATGTCAAAGCTCGGAAGCCCGTCCGTCCAGACGACGTTTTCCGCGCGGCACTGCGCGGCGGGATCGTCATAGCTGAACCAGAAGATCGGCTGGGAAATGCCCCTGAGCGCATCGCGCGCACCCTGATCATCCATGTTGGCGACCACATGTCCGCCGATGGGGACGAGCTCGGCAAAGTGGCGGAACGAGTGCTCCACATCCGCTAAGTCCTTGAAGAAATCGAGATGGTCGGCCTCCACGTTCAAAATGACCGCGACGGTGGGGAAGAAGCTCAAAAACGAGTTGCAGTATTCGCAGCTCTCGGCAATGATCGTATCGCCCTTGCCGACGCGATAACCGGAATGAAGCAGCTGTAACGTGCCGCCAATCATGACGGTCGGGTCTTTCTGCGCGGCCATGAAGATGTGCGTCGCCATGCTGGTCGTCGTGGTCTTGCCGTGCGTGCCGGAGATGCAGAGAGCGTTTTTATAGCCCTTCATGATAGCACCCCAGGCCTGCGCGCGCTCGAAAACGGGGATGCCGCGCGTCACCGCGCCGGAGATCTCGGGATTATCGTCGTGGATGGCGGCGGTGCGGATGACAAAGTCGCACTCGCCAAGGTTATCCGCTGCGTGGCCGATGGCCACGGGGATGCCGAGCGAACGCAGATGCTCGACGGACGGGCCGTCGTTCATGTCGCTGCCCTGGACCTTGAGGCCCATGCCGTGCAGCACCTCTGCCAGCGGGCTCATCGAAACGCCGCCGATACCGGCCAGATGCGCGCACTTGCCGGGGACGAGATAGGAGAAAATATCCTTCTGATTAGTCATTGTATCAAATCCTTTCCTTGTGCGAAGCACAGGAGATTTACTTTTTATGGATTTTCTATTATAATATAGCGGCGAACGGAGTGCAATGCTAAAAATTTGATTTTTTGTGAGGGTTCCATGCTCTTTTTACCGAAGGAAGTCGAAACGGTCATCACCACGCTGCAAGGCGCGGGTTATTCGCCGTACCTGGTTGGCGGCTGCGTGCGCGAAATGCTGCGAGGCAAAGCGCCGTCCGACTACGACATGACATCCGACGCTCCACCGCAGGAGGTGCTGCGCCTTTTCAGCGAAAGCGCGCATCCGACGGGCTTGCAGCACGGCACGGTGACAGTTGTGAGCGGAGGACTGCCCATTGAGCTCACGACGATGCGCCGCGACGGCGCGTACAGGGATAACCGCCACCCAGATTCCGTCACGTTCGGCACGAGCATTGAAGAGGACCTTGCCCGCCGCGACTTCACGGTCAACGCCATCGCTTTGTCGCCGGACGGCACGCTCGTCGACCCCTACGGCGGGCAGGAAGACCTGAAAGCAGGCGTCCTGCGTTGCGTCGGCGAGCCGAAGCGGCGGTTTGAGGAAGACGCGCTGCGCATTTTACGGCTCGTGCGCTTCTGCTCCGTGCTCGGTTTTTTGGCGGAGAAGGAGACCGCCCGCGCCGCGCATGAGGCGCGCGGCCTACTCGCCCATGTCGCGCACGAGCGCGTGTATGCGGAGATGAACAAGCTCCTGCTCGGCGAAAACGTGGGGGAGACGCTTTTGACCTTTCCCGACATTCTGGGCGTGCCGATTCCGGAGATTTCACCCTGCGTCGGCTTTGACCAGTGCAATTACCACCACTGCTTCGACGTCTGGGGTCACACGGCGCGCGCTGTCGCCGCCGTGCCGCCAAAGCGCGAACTGAGGTGGACGATGCTCTTCCACGACCTCGGCAAGCCCCTGTGCCGGACGTTTGACGAGCAAGGTATCGGACATTTTTACGGCCACACGGCGATTTCCGCTCAAATGGCGGAGGAGATCATGGCGCGGCTGCACTTTGAAAAGGCGCTGCGCGACAGAATACGCGCGCAGCTCGTCTGTTTCGACGACATGTTCCGTCCCGAGCGGGCGGCCATCCATAAGGAGATGGCGCGTCTCGGCGTGGAAACGGTACAGAATTTGCTTTACACCAAGCAGGCGGACAACGCCGCCAAAACGCCCGCGGGATTGGAGCGGGCGCAGGCACCGTGGCACGAAGCACAGAAAATCTACGACGAGCTGATCTCAGAGGGCGCGTGCTGCTCGATCCACGAGCTCAAGATCAGCGGGGAAGACCTCGCCGCCCTCGGCTATCGCGGGCGCGAGATCGGTGCGGTGCTTGCGCGGCTTTTAGACGAGGTCGCGGCGGAAAAACTCCCCAACAAGCCCGAGGCGCTGCAAGCGCGCGCCGTGCGGCTGTGGCGCAGCGGCTATGCGCGCCATACGATGAAAGAAAACGAGACCCATTGACGGAGGATAACGATATGGCAAATCTGATGGATTATCTGGACTGGCGCGGGGATCTGACGCTCGAAATTTCGCCGTTCAACGAGGTGGACGCGCTGATTCTGGCAGAGCTGAGCTTTGTCGACTTTGACGGCATCGTGCCGCCGCCCGCGCTCGGGCGCGGCCTGCCGCTGAACGAGGCGGCGGAGGCGTTTTTCGCCCGCCACGGCGGGAAGGACGTTCCCATGGGTGTCCTCGTGCCGGACACGATCTCGAAAATGCTGCGCAAGCTGATGACGAGCCCGCGCTTTCGCAATATGACGCTTAACGGCTACACAGCGCTGCTTGACGATTCCATCGAGCAGCAGTTCGCGGCGCTGACGATCGACCTTGGCAACGGCAGCATCTATATCTCGTTCCGCGGCACGGACGATACAATCGTCGGGTGGAAGGAAGACCTCAACATGGGCTTTTTGGAGGAGATCCCCTCGCAGAAGCAGGCGGTCGAATACGTCGCGCGCGTCGCGCGGCAGTATGGCGACAAGACCATCCGCATCGGCGGACACTCCAAGGGCGGCAACCTCGCCGTTTACAGCGCGGCCAAGAGCAGCGGCGAGATCCAAGAGCGTATCGTCGCCGTCCATAATAACGACGGCCCCGGCTTCGCCTGGGACATCAGCGAGACGCCGGGCCACAAGCGCATCGCAAGCCGCATCCATACCATCCTGCCGCAGACGTCTGTCGTCGGCATGCTGATGGAGCATGAAAAGCGCTATCAGGTCGTGCATTCGACCTATGACGGCCTTTACCAGCACGACGGGTTTTCCTGGCAGGTGCTCGGCACGCAGTTTGTCCACCTCGACGACTTCTCCCGCGAGGGAAAGCTCGTCGATGAAACGCTCTCGTCCTGGGCCGATTCGCTCAACACCCAGCAGCGCGAAGCGCTGGCCGACGCGCTGTACAGCGTCTTCACCGCCTCGGGCGCAAAAACGCTCAGCGAGCTCACCGAGGAAAAGCTCAAAAGCGCCGCAGCGATGCTCAAGACCTATAAAAACCTCGACCGCGAGACCCGCCGCATGGTGACTGAGGCGTTCATGCTGTTTTTCAAACTCGGCACGAAGAACTTCGTCCTCGACACGCAGGAGGAAGGAAGCCGCGAGATCGAAAATATTCGAAAAAAGATCTCGGAACAATACCAGAAATTGGTGGAGCGCAAGAAGTAAATACAACATTCCCGCTGCGCGGGGGTGCGATGTTTCCCCTGCACTCCGCAGGGGAACGGGACAAAGGGGTCATTCTCTTTCGCAAAAGAGAATGGCCCCTTTGGAACCCCAAGAGAAAGGCTTTGCATTGGCAGATTGGCACTTGAAGAGCTGCGCGGCCTGCGGAATCAGGTGCCTGCCGGGTGTTGTATCTAAACGACTTGGTTTGCTTCTATCTTCGCTGTCACTTTGCCTGCGATTCGGTAGCCTTACGCAATTTCCGCCTACTTTGGACTTGTACAGATTTGCTATTGCCTGCCGAGGCGGCTTTGCTGGCGCTCGCCGCAGTACGCACTACCAAGACGATATGCATTGTCAGATGATTAGGCTGCACCAAAACAAGATGAGCAGAGCGGCAGCGGATGATAGAAGTAGGCCAAATCGTATAGCAATACTAACGCGGCTTCGCCGCTCTCAGGGAAGTGCAATCGGCAAGCATCGCACCTCTTCGAGCTGCTCGCTTGCAATGAAAATTTTCTCTGGGAGAGTGTAAGGGAGGGGTATCTCTTTTTCAAAAAGAGATACCCCTCCCTTATTATCGCACCCCTGCGCGGCGCAGGGAACAACCGCAGCGCTGTCGCGCTGCCATATTATTTTTTACTCTGCGCTCGGCAGCTTCGCTGCGGGCTTCATCAGCAGCGCGCAGATGATGATCGCGAGGATCGTGTTCGGCAGCATATACGTGCCGTTGTACAGCACGGAGTAGAACACGGGAGACGTCATGATCATGCCCATGAATTCCTCGGGCATATACTGCGCGTAGACCGTCACGCCCGAGATGAAGTGGATGACAAAGCGGCCGAGGCAGCCGACGAAGGCTGCGAGCGGGAGCTTGGAATAGTCGTTGCTCTTCACGCGGAAAAGGCCCGCAAGGCCGACCGCGCCGTAGGCGACGGAATAGTCGAAGATGATGGACACCCAGCTCACGGCGAAGCCTTCGGCGAAGAAATACTTGAGCGTGCCGAACGCGACGCCCGCGAGGATGCCCCAGGGCGCGCCATAGCGCACGGCGAAGAGGATGAGCGGGACCATCACAAGGGTGATCGAGCCGCCGAAGCCGCCAAACGACAGACCGATGGGAATTTTGAGATAGCTCAGCACAAGGGCGAGCGCGATGCAGATGCCGCCTTCGGTCAGGCGGCGGGTGGTGGAATGGGGGGACGTGTTGCTCATAAGGGATTCCTCCTAAAAATATGATCCCTGACCGCGCCGCGGCGCAAAAAAGCACCGCGGCGTCGACGTCACGGTGCAAAGTTCAGGCAAGATACTCTTTGCATTCCTACGCCGGCATTACCCGGATCAGGTCCGAGGGACAGCGACGGCGATACGCCGCATCACAGCCGGCTTGCGCCAGCGCCCCTTGCAGGTATGGCGATATCTTAGTCCAATGTTCAAAATTTGTCAAGGATTTGAGGTAAAAAGCGTGATTCCGAAAATAGAATATCGGAATTTAGAATTTGTGTTGCGTCTTTGTTGTGCTTGTGCTACAATAAAATTAGTTAGGCAACCAAAATAATTGTGATATTTGTGATTTTCTTGCGAACAGGAGATCTGAAATGGCTGCATTCGTTGTCAACGGTACACCGGTCACGGTGGAGAAAAATCAAAAACTCATCCGCTATCTTCGCGACGAGCTGCATCTGACCAGCGTCAAGGACGGGTGCAGTGAGGGTGCGTGCGGCACGTGCCATGTCCTCATCGACGGCAAGCCGACGAAAGCCTGCATCCCTCAGACAGACAAGCTGGAGGGGAAACATATCGTCACGGTCGAGGGCCTTTCCGACTTTGAAAAGGAGGCCTTTACCTACGCCTTCGGCGAGGCCGGAGCCGTGCAGTGCGGCTTCTGCATCCCGGGCATGGTCATCTCGGCCAAGGGGCTCATCGACCAGAACCCCGACCCGACACGCGAAGAGGCGGCCTTTGCCATCCGCAACAATATCTGCCGCTGCACGGGCTATGTCAAGATCATCGACGGCATCCTGCTTGCGGCGAAGATTTTACGCGAGGGGAAAATTCCCGAAAAGAAGGAAGACTTTCAGGTCGGCTCGCGCGTGCACCGTATCGACGTCGCCGAAAAGGTACAGGGCTATGGCAAGTACCCCGATGACATCTATGTTGACGGCATGTGCTATGGCGGCGCGGTGCGCAGCCAGTACCCACGCGCCCGCGTGCTCTACATCCGCACGAAAGAAGCGGAAGAGCTCCCCGGCGTCGTCTGCGTACTGACGGCAAAGGATATTCCGGGTCAGCAAAACGTCGGCCACATCCAGAAGGACCAGCCGACGCTCATCGGCGAGGGGGAGATCACGCAGTACCTTGGCGACGCGGTGGCGCTTGTCTGTGCGCGCGACTTAGAAACACTCGAGCAGGCGAAAAAGCTCGTGCGTGTCGTCTACGAAGAGCTCCCCGCGGTCTACGGGCCCGAGGAGGCATCCGCCCCCGGTGCGCCCGAGGTCATCATGGGCAACCGCGGCAATTTGCAGGCGCACCGCCACGTTGTGCGCGGCAATGCAGACGAGGCCATCAAACATTCCAAATACGTCTTACATGAAAAGTTTCAGACCCCGTGGACGGAGCACGCCTTTTTGGAACCCGAGTGCTGCGTGGCGCTCCCGCTTGAAAACGGCGGCGTGAAGCTGCTGACAACCGACCAGAGCGCGCACACCACCCAGCACGAGTGCGCGGCGATGCTTGGCGTCGACTTTGCGCACTGTCAGGTCGAAAATATGCTTGTCGGCGGCGGCTTCGGCGGGAAAGAGGACATGTCCGTGCAGCACCACGCGGCGCTGATCGCATACATCGCGCGCGTGCCGGTCAAGGTGAAGCTCACACGGCAGGAATCGCTGCTCGTCCATCCCAAGCGCCATCCGATGTGGATGGACTTCACGATGGGCTGCGACGAAAACGGCATCATTCAGGGCGTAAAGGCGAGCGTCGTGTCCGACACGGGCGGCTTTGCCTCACTCGGCGGCCCCGTGCTCGAGCGCGCGTGTACGCACGCCGCGGGCCCGTATCACTATGAGAATTTTGAAATCGAGGGCCACGCCTACTATACGAACAATCCGCCCGCGGGCGCGTTCCGCGGCTTCGGCGTGACGCAGACCTGCTTTGCGACTGAAACGCTACTCAACGAGATGGCCGACCTTGTCGGCATCTCCCCGTGGGAAATTCGCTACCGCAACGCCATCCGCCCGGGCGAGGTGCTGCCGAACGGCCAGATCGTCGGCCCCGAAACGGGCCTTGTCGAAACGCTCGAGGCCATCAAGCCCTACTATGACGAAGCGGTCAAAAACGGCGAGCCGGTCGGCCTTGCCTGCGCGATGAAAAACGCGGGCGTCGGCGTCGGTCTTCCCGACTATGGGCGCTGCAAGCTCGTCATCGGCGATGATGGCAAGGTCCACATCCGCGCGGGCGCGTCCTGCATCGGTCAGGGTCTCGGCACGGTGCTGGTGCAGCTCGTCGTGACAAACGCAAAGCTCACGCGCGATCAGGTCGTCTACGACGGCAACAGCACGTTCATAACGCCTGACAGCGGCGATACCTCCGGCTCGCGCCAGACGCTCGTCACCGGCGAGGCCTGCCGCCGCGCATGCCTGCTGTTGCGCGACGCGATGGAGTACCGCTCGCTGAGCGATTTGAAGGGGCAGGAGTTTTACGGCGAATACTACGCCAAGACGAACCCGCTCGGTGCGGACGTGCCGAATCCCGTCAGCCACGTCGCCTATGGCTACGCGACGCAGATGTGCGTCGTCGACAAAGAAACGGGCAAAATTAAAAAGATAGTCGCCGCGCACGATGTTGGCAAGGCCATCAACCCGCTGTCCTGCGAGGGGCAGATCGAGGGCGGCGTTGTGATGAGCATGGGCTACGCCTTGACAGAGCAGTACCCGCTCGACCACGGCAAGCCCACGGCAAAATACGGCACGCTCGGCCTGTTCCGCTCGCATCAGATCCCCGAGATCAAGGCGATCGTCATCGACAAGCCGGGATTAAACCTCGCCAACGGCGCCATCGGCATCGGTGAGATCACGTCCATCCCCACGGCGCCGGCCATCGCGCAGGCGTATTACCGCTACGACGGCGAGCGCCGCCGCAGCCTGCCGCTCGACCATACGCCGTACAAAAAGTAATACAATCAGGAGAGAGTTATGAAACGAGTTCTCATCATCTATACCGGCGGCACCATCGGTATGACGCGCACGGAAAACGGCTACGCGCCGCGCGCGGGCTACTTCCGCGCCGCGCTCGATGCCATTCCAGACCTCCGCGCACCGGAGATGCCGGAGTGGGAATTCTATGAACTCTCGCCGCTGCTGGATTCATCCAACATGACCGTGCGCGAATGGAACTGCATCGCAGAGCTGATCGCGCAGAAATATGACGATTACGACGGCTTCGTCGTCCTGCACGGCACGGACACGATGGCCTACACGGCTTCGGCACTGTCGTTCATGCTCGATGGGCTCAACAAGCCCGTGGTGCTCACGGGCTCGCAGATCCCGCTGTGCGAAATTCGCAGCGACGGGCGCGACAACCTCATCACCGCGCTGCTGATTGCGGGGGAAGGCATCGTGCGCGAGGTGTGCCTGTACTTCGGCGGAAAGCTGCTGCGCGGCAACCGCGCGACAAAATACTCCGCCGACGGACTCATCGCTTTCGTTTCGCCCAACTACTCCAGCCTTGCCGAGGCGGGCATTTCCATCAAATATAACGAAGCCGCCCTCCTGCCGAGGCAGAAAGGCGGGCTCAAGCTCCAGACGCTTGACAACATCCCCATCGGCGTCATCAAGGTATTTCCGGGGATTCAGTTTTCGCTGTTCGAGGCCATTATGACCGAAAAGCTCCGCGGCATCGTCATCGAGACGTTCGGCGCGGGCAACATCCCCGGCGACGGGAACGCGCTGCTGCCCATCATCCGCAAGGCGTTTCAGAACGGCACGGTGCTCACGGTCTGCTCGCAGTGTCCGCAGGGCGCGGTGTCGCTCGGCACCTACGAAACGTCCAGCGCGCTCAAAAAGGCGGGCGCGGTCAGCGGACTTGACATGACGACCGAGGCCGCCGTCGCTAAGCTCTACTATCTCTTCTCCTGCGGCTACGACAAGGAGAAGATCAAGCAGGCGATGGAGGAGGATCTCCGCGGCGAGATCAGCGTTTCTTAAGCGCTTCGAGCGCTTCCTTCGTGTCAACGTCGCAAAGCTCCGTCTCCGGCGCTTCAAAGAGCAGCAGATCATCTAAATGCCTCTTGATGACTGCGCTGCCGCCGACATCGCCCTCAAGCGATAAAAGCTCAGAAAAGAAGCGGGCAGGGAAGAGGCAGGGGTTGCCCCGCACGCCGTTGTGGCCCAATCCGACGATGTTTTCGCTGTGCGCGCGGAAGAACTCAAGCTCCTGCGCGACGGTCTTGCGCTTGAGCATCGGCTGGTCGGCCACCATGAAGCAGAGCGCGTCACAGTCTGACAGCGCTGCCGTGCCGAGGCGGATCGTCTCGCTCTGGCCGCGCTCGGGATGTTCGTTCCGCAGCGTTTCAAAGCCAAACTTTTTGGCGGCCGCTTCCACGTTTTCGTGCTGCGTCACGACCAGCACGCGGGAAAAGCTCTCCCGCGGGATCGCATCGAGCGCATGCTCGATAAGAGGCTTTCCGTTTACCGTCGCGGCGAGCTTGTTCTCGCCAAAGCGCGCGGCATTGCCCGCCGCCATGACCACGCATCCTATTTTCAACGTGTTATCCATCTAAAATCACCAGTCATTCGTTTCTTTTTCACCAATCGGCAGAAAAAAGCGGACAAAATGGTACATCCGCGATCATTTGTATTATATCACGCATGCAGCACTGTACACGCTGTGCGAAATGTGCTAAAATAATAGCAAAGGAGTTGCAGATTTCGAGCAAAACCGACAAAGCGGCTGCTTGGAACAGGAGGTAGACAGATGAGCAAGGTAGGAAAAAGCGAGATCCGCGTCGATGCGTTCGACAAGGTCACCGGACGCACGAAATACTATGAGGATCGGATGCCGGCCGGTGCGCTCTATGCGCGCATCAAACATTCCACCATCGCGCACGGATTTGTCAAATCAGTCGACAAGTCCGCGGCGGAGGCCATCCCCGGCGTTGTGAAGGTGCTGACCTGCTTCGACGTGCCGGAGCACTGCTTCCCGACGGCGGGCCATCCCTGGTCGATGGACCCGGGGCATCAGGACGTGGCCGACCGCAATCTTTTGAACCGCCATGTGCGCTACTACGGCGACGACGTCGCGGTCGTCATTGCGGAGGATGAGGTCTCGGCCATGCAGGGCGTGCGCGCGCTGAAGGTCGAATATGAGGAACTCCCGTTTGTGCTCGACGTGCAGAAGGCCATGGAGCCCGACGCGCCCTGCATCCACGAAAATTTCCCGGGGAATATCCTGAAGCACACCGATATCCGCAAGGGCAATTATCAGCAGGCGATCAAAGAGCCCGGCCTCATCAAGGTCGAGGGCTGGTACGATACCCCCACCGTGCAGCACAGCCACATTGAAAACCACGGCTGCTACGCTTACGAGGAAAATGGCCGCATTGTCGTCGTGTCCTCCACGCAGATCCCGCACATCATCCGCCGCATCGTCGGTCAGGCACTCGGACGTCCGTGGGCGGATATCCGCGTCATCAAGCCCTACATCGGCGGAGGCTTTGGCAACAAGCAGGATGCGCTCTATGAGCCGCTGTGCGCGTGGTGCTCTACGCAGGTGCACGGAAAATGCGTGCGCATCGACTGCTCGCGTGAAGAGACATTCGTCAGTAACCGTGTGCGCCACTCGATCCGCTTCCATATCATCACGTGGCTCCATAAGGACGGCTCGATTGCCGCGCGCAAGGTCGAGTGCTTCTCCAATCAGGGCGCTTACGCCTCGCACGGCCACTCGATCGTCGCCAAGGCTATGGGCTCATTCCCGCAGATCTATCCCTGCGACAATTTCGAGGGCGACGCTTACACCGTGTACACAAACCGCCCCGCCGCGGGCGCGATGCGCGGCTACGGCATGCCGCAGGCGTCGTTCGCGGACGACGCGAACATCGACGAGTGCGCGAAGGCCGTTGACATGGAGCCGCTCGAATACCGCATGAAGTACATCATGCCCAAGGGCTTCCACGACGGCTTCTCCGGTAACACGAACTACTACGATTCCTTCCGCGAATGTCTGGAAAAGGGGAAGGAGTACATCGAATACGACAAAAAGCGCGAGGAGTATGCCAAGGACATCGGCCCCGTCCGCCGCGGCATCGGCGTGGCGGCCTTCTGGTACAACACGGCGGTGTATCCCATCTCGCTTGAAACGTCCTCGAACCGCATGCTCCTGAATCTCGACGGCACGGTGACGATGCAGTGCGGTGAGACGGAGATCGGGCAGGGCGCGGACACGGCCTATGCGCAGATGACGGCCGAGGCCGTCGGCCTTGCGAGCTACCGTGATGTACACGTCGTCTCCTGTCAGGACACGGACATCACGCCCACAGGCCTCGGCGCTTACGCGAGCCGCCAGACCTACGTCGCGGGCTTCTCCATCCGCCAGACGGCGACGCTCCTGCGCGAGAAGATCTTAGCTTATGCGGCAAAGCTCACCCGTCAGGCAGTTTCGAATATGGACATTGTCGACGGAAACATCATCCGCATTGGCGACGGCATGGTGCTCATGTCGCTGAAAGACCTTGCGATGACCGCGCAGTACAACGCCGCGGACTCCGAGCACATCACCGCCGAGTCGACCTACACCATCCGCAACAACGCCTATTCGTTTGGCTGCACCTTTGCCGACGTCGAGGTGGATATCCCGATGTGCAAGGTGACGCTCAAGAAGATCATCAACGTCCACGACTGCGGCAAGCTCATCAACCCCGCGCTTGCCGAGGCGCAGGTCCACGGCGGCATGTCCATGGCCATCGGATTTGGCATGAGCGAGCAGCTTTTATTCGACGAGAAGACGGGCCGCCCCCTCAACAATAATCTTCTCGACTACAAGCTCTCGACGTTCATGGACCACCCGCATCTCGAGGCACAGTTTATCGAAAATCCCGAGCCGACGTCGCCGTTCGGCACGAAGGCGCTCGGCGAACCGCCCGCGTGCTCGGGCGCGCCCGCCATCCGCAACGCCATCTACAACGCCACCGGCGTCGCCATCGACACCGTTCCCATCACCCCGCACGTTCTGTACGCCGAGTTCAGCAAGGCGGGGCTCATCCACGACAGCTGGAAGGAGGAGAAGTGAGCCATGTATGACATGAAAGCACTCTATGAGGCGGAAAGCGTCGAAAACGCCGTCGCCCTCCGCTTGGAGCATCCCGAGGCGCAGATCATCGCCGGCGGCAGCGACGTGCTCGTGCAGATGCGCGAGGGCAAGCGCGCCGGGAAGGAGCTCATCTCGATCTACGGCCTCGACGAGCTGCGCGGCGTGAGCATCGACGAGGAGGAGAACATCCGCATCGGCTCGCTTTCGAGTTTCTCGCACATCACGCGCGACCCCATCATCCAGAAGTACATCAATGTCCTCGGCGAGGCGGTCGACATGGTCGGCGGCCCGCAGATCCGAAACATCGGAACCATCGGCGGCAACACCTGCAACGGCGTGACGAGCGCGGACTCCGCCTCCACACTGCATGCGTGGGAGGCCATCGTGGAGCTGACGGGGAAGGACGGCATCCGCCGCCTGCCCATCAAAGACTTTTACATCAAGGCCGGTCAGGTCGACATCCGCGTGGAGGATGGCGAGATCCAGACCGCCATCCTCATCCCAAAGGCGAGCTACGAAAACTGCTATGGCTACTACATCAAGTACGCCATGAGAAACGCGATGGACATCGCGACGCTCGGGTGCAGCGTGAACGTGCGCCTGTCGCCCGACAAGCAGACTATTGAGCGCGCCCGCATCGCCTACGGCGTTGCCGGTCCTGTGCCGATGCGCTGCCCGAGCGCGGAGGCAGCTGCCAAGGATAAACCCTTGACACTTACGACGGCGGAAGAGTTCTCACTCGCCGTGCTCAACGATATCCGCGCGCGTGACAGCTGGCGCGCCTCCAAGGCGTTCCGCGAACACATCGCGGTCGAAATGGCCAAGCGCTGCCTGATCGAGTCTATCAAACGGGCGGGAGGTGTCATCAAATGAGTCAGTACAAGCTGGTGCGATTCAACTTAAACGGCAAGGACGTTGAGAAAATGGTCGACGTGCGTGCGTCGCTGACCGATATGCTGCGAAACGATTACCATATGACGTCCGTGAAGAAGGGCTGCGAGGTCGGCGAGTGCGGCGCCTGCAACGTCATCGTCGACGGCGAGGCATTCAACTCGTGCATCTACCTCGCCGTCTGGGCGGACGGCAAGCACATCCGCACGCTCGAAAGCCTGATGGGGCCCGACGGCGAGCTGAGCGACATCCAGCAGGCGTTCATTGAAGAGACCGCTGTCCAGTGCGGCTTCTGCACGCCGGGCTTCATCATGACTGCGGTCGAGATCTTGGAGACGAACCGCCTCTACACCGATGACGAGCTCAGAAAGCTCCTCTCCGGCCATCTGTGCCGCTGCACGGGCTATGAAAATATTCTGCGCGCGGTGAAAAAGACGATGTATCGCCGCCTCGGCCTGCCGCTTCCGGAATAAGGCCGAGCCTTTACAAAATCGAAACAGGTTATATACTCTAGATAATAGGATATCGACTCCTTCCCAGCATAACGGGAAGGAGTCCTTTTTTAATCCCCCAAATGTAGTGAAATTTCGTTGATTTTGGTTGGACAGAAATTTAATTTTAGGCTTTGATATTAGGGGTTATCGTTGAATTCAAAAAGACAACTGTAGATAATTTTATTCTCCTACTTTCAATATTGGGGTTGTTGTGATACTATTGATTTCAAAGGAGGAGATTTTATGAAGAAGTTTTGCTTACTTTTGATTTTATCATTATGCCTTATTCTTTCTGCTTGTGGCGGGAATTCAGATACTTCAACTAATGCAGAAGAATCTATTGAAGAAACTCCAGAAGTTGAAGATAATCAGCAACAGGAAGAAGTGACTCCTGACCCTGAACCTCTTTATTTTGAATCAGATGAAATTGTTGATAAGTTCTTTACTGACTATAATGCTATTGCAGAAGTGGTAATTCCCGCAGAAGAAATTGAGAAAGGCAATATCAGAACAAAAGCATTGGTCTACATTGATGATTTGAGTTTAGAGATTATCAATGCAAGTGATTTCCTTTCTGTTTCTATGAGTTCTTCTGTTGAGAATGAGGCAACTACTTTGTATGCTATCTTCAGAGATACTATCAAGGCTATGAGTGCAGACACAGCAGACGAGGATATTCAGTCTGCATGGAATGCACTTCACGAGTCAGGTTATCTCGTAGAGGACTATGATTTCAATGGTGTAAGCATTACCTATGTGCCTTCCAAAGAACTTTCTTGGGGAACTTCTGATTTGAGGGTAGATTTGGAATTTCCTTTGAAGTAAAAGTAAATTTAAACAGTTCAGACCCTTGAGCCTAATGGTTCAAGGGTCTTTTCTTTTGCTTTGAGTTTTCAATGTGCTTATTATCCTTTTAGCAGTTGAAAAATTTTGAGAACTGTATAGAAATTTTTCAGCACATATTTCTATACAAAAGACATAAATACAAAAATTTATGACAGAAAAACCTACTTTAAGTATGAAGAAACTGAAAAATACTTAAGGGGGAGTTCTGTATGGCAGAGAAAAAGACTGAGAGTTTATTTTTGAATAGATTAGAAGAATGTAAGTACCCAAAGGCGGATATAGGCAAAGATGATGTAAAGGTTTGGTCTCAGACAGAGTTTAAGGGTGAGGATAAGTATCTTGAGTCTGCATTTAAGCATGCAAGCAAAAGAAAGGGGAAAAATGGTGAGGGTAAGCCTGAATTTACCATACGAGACAAAAATAGAGATTTGATTATTGTTGTAGAGTGTAAGCAACAGGAAAAAATATTGTCTTCTTACGAAATCGGTGCTATAATCCAAATAGCACCGATTTTGTTTCAAGGCGCGAAAAAGGAGGAATCTTTATGGTCATTACGGTTGGCAGACAATACGGCAGCGGCGGACGCGAGATCGGCACGATGCTTGCCAAGCAGCTCGGCATCGACTATTACGACGACATGCTGCTCAAGGAGGCGGCAGAGGAGAGCGGACTTTGCGAAGAGCTGTTCCGTTCCTTTGACGAACGCCCGAAGAGCTTTCTCTATTCCATCGCGATGGACCCCTATTCCTTCTCGATGAACCATGTGACGCCCAAGGGCTCCATCGAACAGCAGGTGTACCTGGCGACCTACGACACGATCAAAAAGCTTGCCGACAAGGGCCCCTGCGTCCTGATCGGCCGCTGCGCGGACTACGCGCTCAAGGATCGCGACGACGTCATCAATCTCTTCATCACGGCTCCGCTCGAAAACCGCATCAAGCGCGTTGCCGCCCGTAACGGCATCAGCGAGAACGAGGCGAAAGACCGCATCAAGAAGACGGATAAGTCCCGCGCTTCCTACTATAACTACTATTCCGCCAAGGACTGGGGCGATGCCAAGAGCTATGACCTCTGCATCGATTCGAGCCTGCTCGGCATCGATGGCACGGTCGAGCTTTTGAAGGACCTTATCCGCATCAAGGGCATCAAGTAAACGAAATATCTAAAAAAGCAGCCGTATGAAACGGCTGCTTTTTTCCGCTATTCACGGCGGTTCAACTTGACGAAAAAGGAAAGAGCGAATTTGTGAAAAAAGTTTACGCTTTCCCCCTATGCAAAAGAGCAAAAATACGCTAAAATAGTAGCTGTGAAAATTTGAACTTGTTCCTGAAAGGGGAGATTATGAGCATGGCTCAACTCAAGTATAAGCGCGTGCTGCTCAAGATCAGCGGCGAGGCGCTGGCAGGCGACAAGCACTTCGGCTTCGACTTCGACGTCGTTTCCAAGGTGTGCGACGTCATCAAAAAGTGCACGGACATGGGCGTGCAGATGGGCGTCGTCATCGGCGGCGGCAACTTCTGGCGCGGCGTGAAAAACGGCGAGGGCTACATCGAGCGCACCCGTGCCGACCACATGGGCATGCTGGCCACGGCGATGAACTGCATGGCGGTCGCCGATGTGCTCGAGCAGAAGGGCGTCGACGTGCGCGTGCAGACGGCGCTGGAGATCAAAGAAGTCGCCGAACCCTACATCCGAGCCCGCGCCATCCGGCATTTGGAAAAGGGCCGCGTAGTGCTCTTTGGCTGCGGCATCGGCTCTCCGTTCTTCTCGACCGATACGGCAGCGGTGCTGCGCGCGGCGGAGATCAACGCCGATGTCATCCTGCTCGCCAAGAACATCGACGGCGTTTACAACGCCGACCCCGCCAAGGATGCAAACGCGATCAAGTACGACGCTATCTCCTATGAGGACGTGCTGGCCCAGCACCTTGCGGTCATGGACTCCACGGCCACGTCGCTTTCGATGGACAACCACATTCCTGTGCTTGTCTTTGCCCTCAAGGATCCCGAGAACATCATTCGTGCGGTCGAGGGCGAGAAGATCGGTACCATCGTCGGCGAAAACTGAGCGACCCCGCATCTGCGGTTTTACGATAAAAATTTTTGAGGAGGTATCCCCATGAATAAAGAAGATTACAAGGTTTATTCCGACAAAATGAGAAAGAGCATCGACGCGGTGAACGCGGACTTTGCCTCTGTGCGCGCAGGCCGCGCCAACGCCTCTGTGCTCGACCGCATCAGCGTCGACTACTACGGCTCTCCCACGCCCATCCAGCAGATCGCGGCCATCGCTTCTCCCGATCCGCGCCAGCTCGTCATCACCCCGTGGGACGGCACGGCCCTCAAGCCCATCGAGCGCGCCATTCAGGAGTCTGACCTTGGCATCAACCCGCAGAACGACGGCAAGTCCATCCGCCTGAACTTCCCGCAGCTCACGGAGGAGCGCCGTAAGGAGCTCGTCAAGCAGATCCATAAGTATTCCGAGACCGGCAAGGTCGCCATCCGCAACATCCGCCGCGACGCGATGGAGGCCTTCAAGAAAAAGCAGAAGGCCAGCGAGATCACCGAGGATGACCTGAAGGTCGCCGAAAAGGACCTGCAGAAGCTGACCGACGACATGTGCAAAGAGGTCGACGCCCTTCTCGAGAAGAAAGAGAAGGAGCTCATGGCGGTCTGATATGGGGCTCTTTTCCAAAGAGAACAAGGCAGGGCAGGTTGATTTGAACAACCTGCCTTGTCATGTTGCCGTCATTATGGACGGCAACGGCCGCTGGGCGCAAAAGCGCGGCCTCCCGCGCTCGGCCGGTCACAAGGCGGGGGCGGAGACGTTTCGAAAGCTCGGCACCTACTGCAAAAATTTGGGTATCGATTATCTGACGGTCTACGCCTTTTCGACCGAAAACTGGAAGCGCCCGAAGGACGAGGTCGACGGCATCATGCACTTACTTGAGCAATATCTGCACGAGTGCATCGACACGATGGAAAAGGACGGCAACCGCCTGCACTTTCTGGGTGATTTAAGCGTCCTGACGCCGGAACTTCGGGAACTCATCGATGAGACGAATGAGATTTCATCCCGCATCGAGGGCTTTCAGGCGAATGTCTGCCTCAACTACGGCGGACGCGACGAGATTCTGCACGCCGCCCGCGCGTTTGCGCGTGACTGCGCGGCAGGGGAGCAGGACGCGGACGCTTTGACCGAGGAGGGCTTTTCGCGCTACCTCTATTCAAGCGGACTTCCCGATCCCGACCTTCTCATCCGTCCCGGCGGGGAGAAGCGCATCAGCAACTACCTTTTGTGGCAGTGCGCGTACAGCGAGTTCTACTTTTGCGACACGCTCTGGCCCGACTTTACGGAGAAAGAATTCGACAAGGCGCTCATCGCGTATCAGCATCGCGAGCGCCGCTTTGGCGGACTGAAACAGGAGAAACAGAAATGAAACAAAGATGGTTGGTGGTGATCGTCGGCCTGCCAGCGCTGCTCGCCGTGCTGCTTGCCTGCCCCGCATGGGCGACGATGATCGTCGTCTGCGGCATCGCGGGCATCGCGGCCTATGAGCTGCTGCACACGGCGGGAGAGAACGTCCCGGCGAATTTCTACTGGGGACTTGTCACAACGGTCATCATGCAGGAGATATGGCTCTTTAAGGAAGAGATGAGCGGCACATACGATCTTCCGATTTCGACCGTTACGATCTTCCGCTGGATTCTTGTGATGATGGCGTTCCTCTTTGCGGTTATCTCTTACGGAAAGGAAAAACCGTTCACGTTCCACGATGTGGCGGTGGCCATCATCGGTGGCATTGTGTTTCCGGCGATGTACAGCTGCATCTTCCTGCTGCGTATGGACGGGGAGTTTGGCAAGGTCTATGTGCTCGCGCCGTTCTGCGTCGCGTTTGCGGGCGATGCACTCTCGATGTACTTTGGCATTTGGTTCGGCAAGCGCAAGATGGCGCCGCACGTCAGCCCGCACAAGACCTGGGCGGGCGCAATCGGCGGGCCCATCGGCAGCGCGCTTGCGCTGGTGCTGCTCGGCGTTGTCGGCAAGGCGTGGCTCGGCTATGCGCCGAACTACCTCATGCTGATCCTCGTGGGCGTGGTGGCCAATATCTTCGGTCAGCTCGGCGACCTCTCGATGTCGCTCGTCAAGCGCGAGGCGGGCATCAAGGACTACAGCCACCTCTTCCTGACGCACGGCGGCATGCTCGACCGCTTTGACTCGACGCTCTTCATCGCGCCGGTCGTATGGGCCGCGGTCTGCGGAGGCCTATTATGACAAGGAGTATTGCTTTACTCGGTTCCACCGGCTCCATCGGCCGCCAGACGCTTGAGGTGGCGCGCGAGCTGGGGCTTTCCGTCGCCGCGCTGACGGCGAATAAGAGCGTTGACCTCATTGAACAGCAGGCGCGGGAATTTTGCCCGCGTCTTGCCGTGCTTTATGACGAGGACGCGGCAAATGAGCTCCGCGCGCGGCTTTCCGACACAAACACCGAGGTGCTCTCCGGCATGGAGGGCCTTTTGGCCGCGGCCATGGCGGACGACGCTGACACGGTCGTCACCGCTGTGATGGGTATGATCGGCCTCCAGCCGACGCTTGCCGCCATCGAGAAGAAAAAACGCATCGCGCTTGCGAACAAGGAAACGCTCGTCTGCGCGGGCGAGCTTGTCGTGGCTGCGGCGGAGCGCTGCGGCGCGGAGATCGTCCCCGTCGACAGCGAGCACAGCGCGATCTTCCAGTGCTTGCAGGGCTGCCGCGACCGCGGCGAGATCAAGCGCCTCATTCTGACCTGCTCGGGCGGGCCGTTCTACGGCCTGAGCCTGCAGGAGCTTGCGACTAAGACGAAGGCCGACGCGCTCAAGCACCCGAACTGGACAATGGGTGCGAAGATCACCATCGACTCCGCGACCCTGATGAACAAAGGCCTTGAGATCATCGAGGCCATGCGCCTCTACCGTCTGCCGCTGCGTCAGGTCGACGCGGTCATCCATCGCCAGAGCATCGTGCACTCGCTCGTCGAGTTTCACGACGGGGCGATGCTCGCCCAGCTCGGCACACCGGACATGAAGCTGCCCATCCGCTACGCGATGACGTACCCCAACAGGGCCGTTTCGCCCGCGGAGCCGCTTGACCTTCTCAAGTGCCCGCCGCTGACGTTCGCCGAGCCCGATGAAGAGGTCTTCCGCTGCCTGAAGATCGCCAAGCAATGCGCCGCCGTCGGGAACGTCTACTGCGCGGCGATGAACGGCGCAAATGAAGAGGCCGTCGCGGCGTTTCTGCGCGACGAGATCGGCATCTGTGCCATCCCTGACCTCATCGAAGCGGCGCTCGATAAAACCGAGACGGTATATCAGCCGCAGCTTTCGGATATTCTGGAAGCAGACCGGCTCGCGCGCGAGGTCGTGCGCGAAAAGCTCAACTGACCAAATTTAGGAGAGACCATGGTTTATATTCTCATTGCGATCCTGATTTTCGGCGTGCTCATCGCCGTGCATGAGCTTGGCCACTTTTTGGCGGCCAAGGCCTGCGGCGTGCGCGTCAATGAATTTTCCATCGGCATGGGCCCGCAGCTTTTCCATAAGACGAAAGGGGACACCGAATACTCCCTGCGGCTCCTGCCCATCGGAGGCTACTGCGCCATGGAGGGCGAGGACGAGGATTCGGACGACGACCGCGCGCTGGGCCGCCAGGTCTGGTGGAAGAAGTTCATCATCTTCGTCGCGGGCGCGTTCATGAACTTCCTGACAGGCCTCATCATCGTCATCTGTCTGTATGCGGGTGCGCAGGCATTCTACACGACGGAGATCGTCGAGCTGAACCCCGATTTTCCGCAGCAGGGAGAGGACGGCCTGATGCCCGGCGACATGATCTACGCCATCAACGGCGAGCGCATTTATTTAAAGAGCGACGTGTCGCTCATCATGGGCCTTGGCGACACGGGCACGATCGACATGACCGTCCTGCGCGACGGCAAAAAGCTCGACCGCACGCTCACCAGGCAAGTCTACACCGACGAAAACGGTAAGGAGTACGAGGCCTACGGCTTTACCTACGGCGGGATCGTCGAGGCGACGCCGCTTCTGCGCCTGCAATACAGCTGGTACCAGACGATGGACTATGTCCGCATCGTGAGACTGAGCCTGCAAATGCTGCTTTCGGGCGCGGCGGGCGTGAACGATCTGAGCGGCCCGGTCGGCATCGTCTCGACCATCACGGAGGTCGGCAAGGAGACCGAGGCCGAGGCGGGCTTTGGCGCGGCGCTTGAGAGCATCCTCTACTTCGCCGCGATGATCGCGGTGAACCTCGCCGTGATGAACCTGCTGCCGCTGCCCGCGCTCGACGGCGGACACGTGCTGTTCCTGCTCGTCAACGGCATCGCCGTGGCGCTGTTCAAAAAGGAAATTCCGTCCAAATATCTGAACGTCATCAACGGCATCGGCTTTGCGCTTTTAATGGCGCTGATGCTGTTTGTCACGTTCCACGACATTGTCAAGCTCCTGTGAGGAGGATGATCTTATGAGCAAGCAAATTATCGCAGGCGGCGTCGCTATCGGCGGCGGCGCGCCGGTCACGATCCAGTCGATGTGCAACACGCACACTGAGGATGCCAAGGCCACCATCGCGCAGATCCACGCGCTCGAAGAGGCGGGCTGCGAGATCGTGCGCGTCACGGTGCCGAATATGGAGGCCGCGCACGCGCTGAGTGAAATTAAGGAGAATATCTCCATCCCGCTCGTCGCGGACATCCACTTCGACTACCGTCTCGCCGTCGAAGCGGCGGCGCGCGGCGCGGACAAAATTCGCATCAACCCCGGCAACATCGGGGGAGACGACCGCGTCAAGGCGGTCGTTGACGCCTGCCGTGAACACAAGGTTCCCATCCGCATCGGCGTGAACGGCGGTTCGCTTGAAAAGGAGCTGCTCGCAAAATATGGCCGCGTGACGCCCGAAGCGCTCGTCGAGAGCGCGCTCAGACATGTGCGGCTGCTTGAAAAGTTCGATTTTACCGAGATCTGCATCTCGGTCAAGAGCTCTGATGTACCGCTCAACATGGCGGCCTATCGCCTTCTGCACGAAAAGGTAGACTATCCGCTCCACCTCGGCGTGACCGAGGCGGGCACGCCCACGATGGGGCTTTTGAAGTCCGCCATCGGCATCGGCGGCCTTCTGTGCGAGGGCATCGGCGACACGATGCGCGTCTCGCTCACGGCGGACCCCGTGGAAGAGGTCTACGCCGCCAAGCGCATTTTGCAGGCCTGCGGCATCCGCCGCAGCGGCGTGAACCTCGTCTCCTGCCCGACGTGCGGCCGCACGGCGTACGACATGATCCCGATTGCCGAAGAACTCGAACGCCGTCTTGCCGACTGCAAGAAGAATATCACGGTCGCCGTGATGGGCTGCGTCGTCAACGGGCCCGGTGAAGCCTCGGCCGCCGACATCGGCGTGGCCGGCGGCAAAGGTGAGGGCATGATTTTCCGAAAAGGAAAAATCCTTTACAAAGTGCCGCAGGAAAAGCTTGTCGACGCTTTGATGGAGGAAATCAAAAAACTCTGACCGAGCGGAAACGATACTGAGATAAGGTTGTGGCTATGGCACAAAAGATTCCTTTTTTTGAATTATTCACCGACTTTTCGCCGGATTTTGACCTGCGTGTCCCGCTCAACGCCGCGATGGTCACGAACATGGTGCTCGAGCCGGAAAAGCGCACGATGACGCTCGACATGACCGTGCGCGCGGAGATGAACGACTCGACGCGCGAAACGGTCGAGCAGCTTCTTGCGCGCAATTACGACTTAAAGCGCGTGGACATCCACGTCAAATCAACGGCGGAGGCCTTTCCCGACATGTTGAAGAACGCTGGCCGCAAGGTGAGCGGCAGCGGCAGTGTCATCATGGGCCGCGAGATTGCAAAGGGGAGAGTGCTCCCCATCAGCGAGCTGACGCCAAAGGCCGGTCACGTTGTCGTTGAGGGCAAGGTCTTCAAGTTCGACTGCCACGAGACGCGCCGCGCCGGCGTCTGGACGATGTTGCTCGAAATGACGGACTACGAAGGCTCGCTCTTCATCCGCCGCAGCATGCCCGAGCGCGAGGCGACGGAGCTTCTTGGCAAGATCAGCGTCGGCATGTGGCTGCGCGTCAGCGGCCGCATGGAGCTCTCCTACGATGGTAAGGATATGCAGCTCAACCCGCAGGACATCATGCAGATCGACCACGCCGAGCGCACGGACACGGCGGAGGAAAAGCGCGTCGAGCTGCACTTACATACCCGTATGTCCAACATGGACGCGCTGACCGACACCGCCGCGGTCGTCAAGCGCGCGATCAAGTGGGGGATGCCCGCCATCGCCATCACGGATCACGGCGTAGCGCAGAGCTTCCCGGACGCCTGGCACACCGGCGAGGGTAAAATAAAACTCCTTTACGGCTGTGAGGGCTATTTTCTCAACAACATCGACGACCGTATCTGTGTGCACGGCCCGCAGGACGGCGATTTTTCGACTGAGATCTGCTGCTTCGACATTGAAACGACGGGTCTGAAGGTCGCGCACGATGCCATCACCGAGATCGGTGCAGTCATTCTGAAAGACGGCGAGATCGTCGACACGTTCCAGACCTTTGTCGACCCCGAGCGCCGGCTTTCGCCTGAGATCATCGGCCTGACCGGCATCACAGACGACATGCTGCGCGGCGCGCCGAAGCTGGAGGACGCGCTGCACGCGTTTTTGGCCTTTGCGGGCGGCCGTCCGCTCGCTGCGCACAATGCGGAGTTTGATATCAGCTTCATCCGCGCAGGCTGCAAAAAGTGCGGCATCCCGTTCGAGCCGACGTATCTCGACTCGCTGATTTTCGCGCAGAATCTCCTGCCCGAGCTCGGCAAGTATAAGCTCGACATTGTCGCCGATCACTTACAGCTCCCGCAGTTCAACCACCACCGCGCGTCCGACGATGCGGTACCGGTCGCGCAGATGCTCGCGAAGTTTTTCGTCATGCTCGAAGAGCGCGGCGTCACGCGCCTCCAGCAAATCAACGACGAGATGACGAAGCTCCGCCCGCTCGGCGTCAAGCGCAACCGTTTCCCAAAGCACATCATTCTGATCGCCAAGAACAAGGTGGGCCTCAAGAACCTCTACCAGCTCATCTCGGCGTCGAACCTCAAATACTTTAAGCGCGTGCCGATCATTCCGAAAAGCGAGCTTGTCGCGCATCGCGAGGGCTTAATCATCGGCTCTGCCTGCGAGGCGGGCGAGCTGTTCCGCGCCATCGTCGACCACAAGGACTGGAATGAGCTCAAGCGCATCGCCTCGTTCTACGACTATCTTGAAATTCAGCCGCTCGGCAATAACCGCTTCATGGTGCGCGACGGCACGGTGCGCGACGACGAAGACCTCAAGGACTTCAACCGCACTGTTGTCAAGCTTGGCGAAGAGCTTGGCAAGCCCGTCTGCGCAACGGGCGACGTCCACTTCCTCGACCCCGAAGACGAGGTCTATCGCCATATCCTGCTCGCGTCAAAGAAATTCGCCGACGCGAACGAGCCCGTTCCGCTCTACTTCCGCACGACGGACGAAATGCTCAAGGAATTTGACTACCTCGGCAAGGAGAAAGCCTACGAGGTCGTCGTGACGAACCCCCGCGCCATCGCCGAGCAGGTGGAGGATATCGAGCTTCTGCCCAAGGGCAAGCTGTTCCCGCCGCGGCTTGAAAATTCGGAGGAAGACCTTAACCGCATGGTGTGGGGGAAAGCGCACGAGCTTTACGGCGACGATCTGCCGCAGCTGATCGTCGACCGGCTGAACGTCGAGCTCGGCAGCATTCTGGGCAAGTACGACGTCGTCTACATGTCGGCGCAGAAGCTCGTGCAGCGCTCGCTCGAGTGCGGCTACCTCGTCGGCTCGCGAGGGTCGGTCGGCTCGTCGCTTGTCGCGTACATGGCCGGCATCACCGAGGTCAACGCCCTGCCGCCGCACTACCGCTGCCCCAAGTGCCGCAACGTCGAGTTCCATGCGGGCGAGTACGGCTGCGGCGCGGACATGCCCGATAAAATGTGTCCCGTCTGCGGCACGAAGTACGTCAAGGACGGCTTCGACATCCCGTTTGAAACTTTCCTCGGCTACGGCGGCGGCAAGGTGCCGGATATCGACCTCAACTTCTCAGGCGAATATCAGGCGCGCGCCCACGCGCACGCGGTCGAGATGTTCGGCAAGACGCAGGTGTTCCGCGCGGGTACGATCGGTACGCTCGCGGAGAAGACGGCCTACGGCTTCGTCAAAAAATACCTTGAGGAAAACGGCATCGCCGCGGGCAACGCCGAGATCGACCGCCTGACGGCGGGCTGCGTCGGCGTACGACGCACGACTGGCCAGCATCCCGGCGGACTCGTCGTCGTGCCGGACGACATGGATATCGAGGATTTCTGCCCCGTACAGCACCCCGCGGACGACCCCGACAGCGACACGATCACCACGCATTTCGAATATCACTGCATGGAGGACAACCTCTTAAAGCTCGACATGCTCGGCCACGATGACCCGACGATGATCCGCATGCTCGAAAATCTGACGGGCGTGAACGCCCGCGCTATCCCGCTCGACGACCCCGACACGATGTCGATCTTCATCTCGTCCAAGGTGCTCGGCTATGAGAACGACGAAGTGCTCGGCCCCACGGGTGCCGTCGCAATCCCCGAGTTCAACACGCGCTTCACGCGCCAGATGCTCGTCGACACGCAGCCGAAGGACTTCAACACGCTGCTGCGCCTTTCAGGCTTCTCCCACGGCACGGACGTGTGGCTCGGCAACGCGAAGGATCTGATCGTCAGCGGCACGGCGAGCGTTCTGGAGACCGTCGGCTGCCGTGACGATATCATGCTCTACCTCATCTCTATGGGGCTTGACCCGAAGATGAGCTTCAAGATCATGGAGGCCGTCCGAAAGGGCAAGGTCAAGGGCGGCAAGGCTGGGGACTGGCCGATGTGGGTCGAAGAGATGCGCAAGCACGACGTACCGGAGTGGTACATCGAGTCGCTTGCGAAGATCGGTTACCTCTTCCCGAAAGCGCACGCGGTCGCATACGTTATGATGGCGTTTCGTATCGCGTGGTTCAAGGTGCACGAGCCGCTCGCGTTCTACGCGACGTTCTTCTCCATCCGCGCCAAGGCATTCGACGCCGCCGAGTGCTGCAAGGACGCCGACGCGCTGCGCCGCCGCATCCGCGAGATTGAAAACAACAAGGATGCGACCGCCGTGGAGCAGGACTTGATGACGACGCTTGAAGTCTGCTACGAATTCTGCCTGCGCGGCTTCCACTTTGAGCCCATCGATATCTACCGCAGCGATGCGACGAAGTTCGTCGTCACGGAAAACGGCCTGCTGCCGCCGTTCACGTCCGTCCGCGGACTCGGCGAGACCGCAGCGCTCGACACCGTCGAGAAGCGCAAGGGGAAGGACTTTACATCGGTGGAGGAGTTTTCCCTCTGCTGCAACAAGCTGTCGCAGACGCATATCGACCAGCTGCGCGCGCTGGGCGCGTTTGCGGGATTGCCTGAAACGAGCCAGTTAACATTGTTTTAACACACTGTGTTGTATTGTTCCCTGCGTACTCGCAGGGGGGGCGTTTTTCCCTGCACCGTGCAGGGGATGCGGATAAGGGGGCCATTCTCTCGCGTGAGAGAATGGCCCCCTTTGACCCCCAAGAGAACGGGGGGGGGGGGGGGGGGGGGGGGGG